>JAWCMS010000009.1:0-6017 GCA_038849525.1 Candidatus Pacearchaeota archaeon | reverse complement strand
TTAAAGGATTTTCTCGAAAAATTAAAAGCTAAAAGAGTAGTATTCATTCTTGATACTTGTTATAGTAACGGTGCATATTCTGGAATTCCAGGGTTTTTGCCACCAGGTGGTAAATCACTCGGAGTTGAAGAGGAAGAAGGTTATGGAATATCAAAGGAATATGTTAAAAAACTTATAGGTGCAAAAGATATTGTATTAGAGGAAGCAACTATTTCCAAAAATAGGGAAGATAAATCAGCTACATTTGGTGAAGATGCATGGGGAACTGTAATGATAAGCGCAAGTGGTCCTAATGAGAAATCATGGGAATCAGATGAATTAAAACAAAGTATTTTTACATATTATTTTCTTGAGGGACTTAACAGGTCTGAAGGTTCTGTAAAAAATGCTTTTTTTTATGCGAAACCAAGAGTAAAAGAAAGAGTTAAAAGAGAGAAAGGTTTTGATATAGAGCAGTCACCGCATGTATATGTAACAAATGAAAAATGGGATATTAAAATAATAAGGTAAGGGAGGTTACATATGGATAAAAGAATCTTAAGTATAGCTTTAATTTCTTTTTTAATCTTTTCTTTTGTTTTATTTGCATGTGAGCAAAAAAAGTTTGAGTCTGTTAAAACAGAACAACCAGCACAACAAACTGAACAAGCACAACCAGCACAACCCACTCAACAACCTCAACCTGCTCAACCACCTGCACAGCTTGGTAGAGGTTCGACAGCACCTTCAGCTCAGGCGAATATTCCAACAGAAGCAAAGCTCAACTTACAGCAGGGCTTAAATTATCTTAGAAGTAAAGATTATGATAATGCAATTAAAGAGTTTACTCTTGCAATTGAGAAATATCCACAATATGATGTTGCCTATTCTAATCGAGCAGTAGCATATATGCATCAGAGAAAATTTAATAAAGCATTAGATGACTTAAAGAAAGCTGAAGAGATTAATCCAAATAATCCAACAGTTCATTACAACTTTGTTGCTTTGTATTCAATACAAAACCAGCTTGATAGGTCTCTTGACTCACTTGATAGGGCATTGGAGTTAGGTTTTAATAATTATGATGCTTTAAGGAATGATCCAGATCTTAATAATGTCAGAAGACATCCTGAATTTCGGAAGATTTGTGAAAAATATAAGGTTTTTATAATTAGATAGAAATAAATTTTCTATTAGAACTTTCTAATAGAGGGAGGATAGATGTGATCCTCCCTCTATTTTTTATATAAATCAGAAGATAAAAAGAATGAAAAAATTTATATTTAGACTTGTCACATTTTATATTATTGTCTGTTTTTTTGTAACAAGTCTTTCTTGTGCAGTAAATCCTGTTACTGGAAAGAAACAGTTGATGCTTTTAAGCGAGCAAGATGAGCTTAATCTTGGCAATAGTGTATTTCCAAATGCTATATGGGGATCAGAGGGTGGAGGCGGTGAGTATAAGGATGAGAAACTTAGAGGATATCTTGAGAGTATTGTGAATAGGATACATCAAATATCACATAGACCTTATATCCCGTGCAGATTTTATATTCAAAATAGTTCAATCCCTAACGCATGGGCGTTGCCAGGTCATGTAGCAATAACAAGAGGTCTTCTTGCTGAACTTAACAATGAAGCGGAGTTTGCTTTTATAATAGGTCATGAGATTGGACATGTTTCTGCACGCCATTCTGCAAGCCATGTTTCACACAATATTCTTATGCAGGCTGGTTTAGCTGTACTTGGTCTGTCGCTTGAAGGGAAAGAATATAGTGACCTTATTCTTGGAGTTGGAGTTATTAGTAGTGCACTTTTACTACTTAAATATAGTAGAGATGATGAGCTTGAAGCTGACCGTTTAGGAGTTCTTTATATGAATAAGGTTGGTTATGATCCAAGCTATGCTGTTGAAGCACACAAGACACTTCAAAAGGCAGTATATGAGTATAAGTTATCAATTGGGGAGAGTCCTGATGATGAAGTGATATTTGGAGATATCCTTTCGACTCATCCAAGAACAAGAGTGAGGATAGATGAGATAGAAAGACTTATAACAACTTCAACAAAATATCAGATTTTTGGTGATGGAGTAGGAAGAGACTATTTTCAATACATGATTTCTGATTTAAAGAGGGTAAATAAGATTTATAGGAATTATTATGATAAAGCAGTCAGGGAATTTAAGAGGAAAAATCTTTACGAGGCAGAAAGGTTACTAAAAATAGCTTTACAACATGATACCACTCAACCGCCATTTTATGCTCTTTATGGATTTATTCACCTTCAATATAAAAATGATTATGAGGCAGAAAAATACTTTAATTATGCGCTTTCTTTACAGAACAATTATCAACCTGCGTTTAGAGGTTTGGGGATAATCAATTATAAGAGAAATAATTATTATGGAACAATTGAGATTTTAAATAGAGCATTGAGATTATTCCCTGAAGATATAAATTCAATGTATTATCTTGGGATGACATACTATAAGATTAAAGATTTTTCAAAAGCACTATCACATATGACAAAATTTGCACAATCAAGACCTGATCATCCAGAGATAAATGGATATATTGGCATATGTTATGAAAAGATAGGTGATATATACTCTGCATATAATTCATACAAAAGGCAAGTCGAAATAGATTCGACAAATGAGATAGGAAGATATTCGTATCAGAGAGCTATAGAACTAAAGAAGATAATAGACTTAGAAAAGGAGAAAGAAAAACAGAAAAAGAAGAAAAAAGGCAAGGAAAATAAATAAAAAAAGATTCAGGAGCCTAACTTCTTAGGGATATTCTAAGGCAGAAGCGTGGGAAATAGATGAGGATATTGGTCAAATAACATTCAATTTTATTAACCAAACAGATTAAATTGCTGCACCACAGGTATTATATGAGAGTGAAGAATATTGTTAACATTAGGAGGATATATAGAAAAATAATTTTTAAGAATTTTTTACAGCAACCTGTGGAGATTTAATACCATAAATATAATAAATATTCTTGTATACTTGTATATAAGTATTAATGTGAAAGGAGGCTTCACTATGAAAGATAGAAAGAGAAGAAATCAGGATTTTAAAAGATCTGATGCACTTACCCGTCGGAAGTTCCTAAAAGATATGGGAATAATAGGAGCTATGATCGTGTTTTTGGAAGAATTTGGGATTACTCCTATGTGGGCTGATTTAGAAAAAAATGTTCTCAAGATGATTCTTGTTGATTATAGTAAATGCACAGGATGCAAAACCTGTGAAGCTGTTTGTTCTTCATTTAATAATCCTGTAACATATAATGGAGAAAAACTTCCAGGACTTGGAAATCCTGCATATTCAAATATCAGGGTTGAAAGTTTTAATCCTGATGTTGATATCCCCAAAGTATGTGCTATGTGTCCTGATACTCCATGTGTAAAGGCATGCCCTGTTGAACCAGATATAAAAACAAAAAGGAAGGCTCTTTATAGAGATGAGCAAATCTTAACAATAAAAAATAACCCTGAGAAGTGTATTGGTTGTGGAAACTGTGTCAGAGCCTGTGCCGAACAAAGAATGGGAGTAATTGAACTTAACCCTCAAACAGGGAAACCAAGAGGGATTTGTAACCTTTGTGGTGGTGATCCCCAATGTGTAAAACTCTGTCCTTTTGATGCTCTTTCTTTTGTTGAAGTAGACACAAAGAGAAAATTTTATGGACTTTCTCCTCAGAAAATAGCAAATGAGCTATCAAAACAGTGGTACGGATTAACAGATTTAGGGGGTGTAAGATGACTAAAAATTACGGATACCATGGAGTAATACTAAATATAGACCTATCAACAGGAAAGATTGAAAAGACTTCAATTCCAGAAGATGATCTCATTAAATTTGTGGGTGGGCGAGGTCTTGGAGTAAAAGTCCTCTGGAATCACTTGAAGAAACCAGGGGTTGATCCACTATCACCTGAAAACCCTCTCATTTTTATGATAGGTCCTTTTTCAGGATTCCCTGTGCCATCTTCATCCAGAACGTGTGTTGTGACAAAATCTCCAATAACATCTCCACTTCGTTCTACATATCCTTTTGCATCAACATTAACATATTCTAATGTGGGTGGTTTCTTCGGTCCTGAACTTAAATTTGCAGGCTATGATGGAATAGTTATTACAGGAAAGGCAAATGAATTATGTTATATCGTAATAGATAATAATAAAGTAGAAATCCGCGATGCCAAAAAATTTAAAGGTATGCGAACAGATGCCTTTGATAAGGCAATCATGACAGAACTTAAAGACAAAAGATTTAAAACTGTCTATATTGGACCAGCAGGAGAAAATCTTGTTAGATATGCAAGCATACTTCATACTTCTGCGCGTGCTGCAGGTAGAGGAGGTACTGGTTGTATAATGGGATCTAAAAATTTGAAAGCCATAGCAGTTAAGGGATCAAATCAACCCGCTGTTGCTAATCATAAAAAGTTTCTTGATGCATTAGAGAAAGCGAGATTAGCCCTTAAAAACTCTCCTCGCACAAAGACCTGGATAGAGTATGGAACTGCAAATTATATTCTACTAAGTAGTAATGCTGGAACAGAAACGGTCCGTAATTTTAGGGAAGGAACATTCCCTGAGGCATATAAAATCAGTGCAGAAGCAGCAAAAAAAGATGTATGGGTAAGAAACATTGCATGCTTATATTGCCCTTTAGCATGTAAGAAAAGCGGTCGCACAAAGGGTAAATATAAAGGCATTGTTCATGATGGACCAGAATACGAAACTGGAACAATGCTTGGCTCGAATCTTTTGATATCGGATATGGATGGGCTTTTGAAAATAATTTACAATGTGGATGACCTGGGTTTAGATGCAATTTCTACTGGTGCTGTCATAGGATTTCTTATGGAGTCCTATGAGAAAGGCATGATTGATCAAAAATTTTTAAACGGGATTGAACTAAAGTGGGGAAACGTAGATGCAACACTTAAAATGATAGATAAAATTGCGTATCGGGATGGTGTAGGTGACCTTGCCTCAAAAGGTGTAAAAGCTCTTTCCCAGAAGATAGGACAGGGTAGCGAAAAGTTTGCTATACATGTAAAAGGACTTGAGCTTGCTGCGCATAATATTCAGGCAAATCCACCAAGAGCTCTCTGCTATGCAACTGCAAATAGGGGAGGCTGTCATTTAAATGGTGATAATGTTGAAATGCAGAATTTCAGAGCAATGATTGATTCAACTGGCATATGTCTATTTGCTGCATTAGACCAATCACTGGAAGCACCTATGCTTTCGTTGCTCAGCTCAATAACTGGAGTTGAATATGATAAATCAGCGTTTTTAAAAACAGGGGAGAGAATTTTCAATCTTGAAAAGTTGTTCAATTACCGCGAAGGCTTTCGCCGTGAAGATGACTGGTTACCTGATAGATTTTTTGAAGATGCCTTCACCATAGGACCGAAAAAAGGTGCTGTGCTTGATAGGAATAAGTTCCGTGATATGCTTACACAATATTACAAAGAAAGAGAATGGGATACTGAAACTACCAAACCAAGTGAATCTAAAATAAAAGAATTAGAGTTAGATAAAATAGTCATATAAAATTAGTAAGAAAATAGAAATATTAAGTATGTGAGAAATAGCTGAAGTCGTCACTCAGAGACTTGTCAAATTTTATTCATCAAGGGATATAGTTAGTTAAGAAAGTGATTGAGAAGGGCTATAATGTTGAGATTTAATAGAGTTAAGCAATTAAAGTGAGTAATTAGAAAAATTTTTTGATAAAATTCTAAAAACATAACAAGAGGGCTATATGATTGAAATAAATTTTATTGTGGAGGAAGACTCGGAAGGTGGATATAATGCCTCAGCTTTTGGTATCCCATATTTACTCAGGCTGATACCATAGAAAAATTGAAAATCAACATAAAAGATTCAATTGAGTATTATTTTGAAAATGAAGATGAACACCTGAAAATAATAAGACTTCATATGACCAAGGAAGAAATATTTTCTTATGCCTAAGATGTTAAACATAACAATTCCAGACCATGCTT
>JAWCMS010000008.1:0-6946 GCA_038849525.1 Candidatus Pacearchaeota archaeon | reverse complement strand
CTGTTTCTCTTGGTGTCATATTTCTGATTTCCCTAAGCTACATCAGAAAATCTGTAAAATTAAGCTTTGGATATATTCCAAAAGCTATCATAGCAACTCTTGCTATGGCGGCTGTGGTATGGTTGATAAGAACATCAACGATAATGGGAATTGAGAAAGTTGTTTTAATAGTGATTTTGGGGGTTGGTATATATTTCGTGTCTCTATGGCTTCTAAAAGGATTTGATAAAACAGATAAAAATTTAATTACTAAAATTTTAAAATTATTTCAAATAAGGTAGAATGAGATATATCAAAGTATATTTACAGAAACCATGGAAATATGCCGATAATTCTTATTATTTATACCTTACAAAATTTTCTCCAAAAGAAATAAAATTTATAAATTCAAATGAGTTTAAAGTGATGTACAAACCCAAAAAAATTAAACTTAATGATTTCCTTAAAAAAAGTATAAGATGGTTTGTTAAAATTTTTATGCCTTTTTTACCTAATGTTCATCTAACTATAAAAAAAGGGTATGATATAATTCATTGTACGCATTGTTTAAGTTTAAATAAAGTTCCTTGGGTTGCTGACATTGAATGGGTTGGTCAATTTTGGATTTCAGGTGAATCTAAAAATTGTTCAAGTAAAATATTTGTAAGAAAAATTTTAAAATCAAAATATTGTAAAAAAATTCTTGCATGGACAAAATGGACAAAAGAAGAGATAATAAAGGAATTTCCTGAAATAAAAAATAAAATTGAAGTGCTATACCCTGCTGTTCCAACTAAAAAAATTAGAAAGAAATATAAAAATAAAATTGTTTTACTGTTTTCTGCAAGAAAATTTTATTTTAAAGGCGGGTTACATGCTTTGGATGTTATTGACAAGCTAACTAAAAAATACGATAATGTTTATGGTATAATTGTTTCTGATGTTCCTAAAGAAATTTTAGAAAAATATAAAAAAAATAAAAAAGTAAAAATCTATAATTTACTTCCTCAACAAAAATTATTTAAAGAAATATATCCAAAATGTGATATTTTTGTATATCCATCTTATACAGATACTTTTGGTTTTGGTATTATCGAAGCGATGTCTTTTGGAATGCCTGTAGTTTCTGTAGATGGCCAATCAAGAAAAGAGTTGATCAAAAATGGGAAAACTGGGTTTGTAGTAAAAAAGCCCTTAAAATGGGATTTAAGAGATCTTGAAAATTTAGAATCATTGAAAGATACAATTAAACAAGTAGAAAAAAAAGTTGAGTTATTAATAAAATCAAAACATCTTAGAGAGTTTATGGCTAGAAATTGTATAAAAGAGGTTGAAAATGGTCGTTTTTCTATAAATAAAAGAAATGAAAAATTAAAAAAAATTTATAAAGAAATTATATCAAATGGGTAGATTTAAATTTTCAACTCCTGTGCTTTTTTTGATTTTTAATAGATTATATACTACTCAAAAAGTATTTGAAGAGATAAGAAAAATAAAACCAAAGCAACTATTTATTGCTGCTGATGGACCACGAAGTAATAAAGAAAAAGAAAAATGCAAAGAAGTTAGAAATTATGTTTTAAAAAATATAGACTGGTCATGTGAGATAAAAACATTATTTAGAAGGAGAAATTTAGGATGTAAGTATGCTGTTTCCAGTGCAATTGATTGGTTTTTTCAAAATGTTGAAAAGGGTATAATTTTAGAAGATGATTGTCTTCCAAATCAAAGTTTTTTTAGATTTTGTCAAGAGCTTTTAGAGAGATATAAAAATAATGATAAAATTATGAGTATAACTGGTACAAACCTGCTAAGCAAACAAACTCAAAATAAAAAGGAATCTTATCTCTTTTCAAAATATTCGTTTATTTGGGGGTGGGCAACATGGAAAAGAGCATGGGAGAAAAACAATTTAAATATTAATTATTTGGAAATTAGAAACAATTTTAAAAAATACTATCCTAATTTTATTGAAAGAATCTTATTTTATAAAAAAATAAAAGATTATGTCAATAATAAAGTTGATACGTGGGATATTCCATGGAATATTGCACATCAAATGAATTCTGCTTTTTGTATTGTTCCAAAAGTTAATCTTATCGAAAATCTAGGTTTTTCAAATTTACTTTCCACTCACACCAAGGAAAATAAATGGGATATAAAATTTTTGCATAACAAAACTAATGAACTTATTTTTCCATTGATACATCCTAAAAAAATTAAACCAAACTTTAAATTTGACAATAGCTACATTTTAGAAGAATTGAAAAGAACCACTTTGAAAAAATTATTTTAAAACTCTTATTTCTACCTCTATTTGAATTACCACGTTCCCAAAAATTCTTCCTAAAATATGAAGAAATTTTTGATCTAGAAACCTTAAATATCGCTGCGGAATTAAACGTATTTTTATTATTTCAAATTTTTTAATTGTTTTTTTAACATTATAGTCAGATTCACCTATGACTTGTTTTATTGTATATTCATTATAAAAATTTACATGTGTTGGGTCTCCATATGCATAATACGAATTATAATATGGAACGACTATTTTAACAATAGCGCCATTTTTACATATTCTCCATATTTCTTTCATTACTCGTTGCGGATTCGGTAAATGCTCAAGAACATTGTCAATCAAAACATAATCAAATGTATTGCTCTTAAAAGGATATGGAAATTTTCTAAAATCAAAGGATTTGTCAATTCCTTTACCTTTTTGAATATCAACATTTACCCAGCCTTTTCTGATGTCCTTACCACAACCAAAGTTAAGTTTTTTCATTTTAATTTTTTCAACCAGAAATTTTTATATTTTTGGAAGGCATGACAACCAAAAGGTAGTTTATTTTTATTTATTTTCAAACATTTTTCAATTTCCATTTCAATAGCAAATTTGCATGCTTCTTTAAAAGGAGCTATTTTAAATTGCGGATAAAATTTTTTAGCTTCCAAAGACCAAAACATATCTTCATTAATCGTGAATAAATGAGATATGGCTCTTGGTTTTGATGCTAGCAAATAGGTAAGAGTTTTTTTTGGAAGCAATAATAAATGTGTCAAAATCCACAACAATCTCTTTAACAATTTATTTCTTTCATCCAAAACTTTTAAAAAGCTTTCTACTTTTCTTAAAGACAACCCTCCATTACCTACAAATACTCCACATATTTTCCCTTTTCTGTTATATTGAAATATTGGAGCACCTATATAATCATAATTTTTTTTACAGAATTTTAAAAGGTTATTTTTGAAAACTAAACAGTCTGTCTGATAAATTAAAATATATTTATATTTTTTAAATTCCAAGTAAAAAATCTTGCTCTTTAATAATTTGTTATAACCTTTATAACTCTCAAAAAAGTTGTTACCGAAGCATATTTTTTTAAAATTGGTAAATTCTTTAAATTTTTTATTCTTATATTTAACAGGTATTGCTAAATAGAAATGATATCCTTTGAGTTTTTTAAGCTGATTAATTGAAATTTTTTCATCATTGTTGAATTTATATTTATGAACAGGGACTACAATTGCAACATTCCTTTTTAAGATACTCATTTGTATTTTTCAATATTTTAATATTTAATTTTAATAATATATAATTTATGGAAAAAATACTTGTTACAGGTGGTGGAGGATTTATTGGTGGTCATCTTGCTAGATTTCTGCATAAACAGGGTTATTTTGTAAGAGTTGCTGATATAAAATATGATGGATTTATCAAAGAGCCATATTATTCTGAAAAATTTGTTGTGGATTTAAGAAAATTAGAAAATTGCCTTAAGGTAACAAAAGGTATTGATTGGGTTTTTAATTTAGCTGCTAATATGGGTGGTATAGGTTTTATCACATCTGTCTCAGCTGATATTATGCATGATAATGTTCTTATAAATACCTATATGTTAGAGGCTGCTGTAAAAAATAAAATAAAAAGATTTTTCTTTAGTTCAAGTGCTTGTGTCTATCCTGTATATAAACAAACTACTCCACATATTACCCCATTAAAAGAAGAAGATGCCTATCCTGCTGATCCAAATGAAGCTTATGGTTGGGAAAAATTGTTTACAGAAGAGATGATGAAGGCTTATCAAAAAGATTATGGTCTTGATATAAGGATTGCACGCTTTCATAATATTTACGGTCCTGAAGGTACATATAAGGGTGGGAAAGAAAAGGCACCTGCTGCTCTTTGTAGAAAGGTTGCAGAAGCAACAGACCCTGGTAAAATAGTGATATGGGGGGATGGTACGGCGACACGCTCCTTTTGTTATATAGACGATTGTGTGCGAGGAATCATAGCTCTTATGAAATCTAATTATACAAAACCGGTAAATATTGGTTCAGACAGGCTTGTTACAATTAATGAATTAGCTGATATTATAATAAAAATTTCAGGGAAAAAAATAACAAAAATTTATGATAAAACAAAACCAGTTGGTGTAATTGGCAGAAATGCTGATCTAACTATTGCAAGAAAAGTTTTGAAATGGGAACCAAAAATTAGTCTTGAAGAAGGATTAGCAAAAACTTATAGATGGATTGAAATGATGGTTAAAAAAGAAAGCAAATGCAAAAAATAATTATCAGATGTGGTGGATTAAATGAAATATTTAGAGTTATTGAAAAAAAACAAAAACCTGTTATTGATTTTTTAAATGCATATTCTGTTTTTTTATTCAAAAAAAATAAAAATTTTAGAGAAAGTATCACTGATTATTATTATAATTTTCCAGATGGTATATCAATTTCTATTTTATATTTTTTAAAATATAGGAAATTTCTAAAGAGAGTACCAGGCCCCAGTTTCACAGAATTTTTTTTAAAACAAAAATTTGCAAAAAATAAAAAACATTTTTTCCTCGGTTTGGATAAAAAAAATCTTATTGTTGTAGCAAAAAAATTCAGACTACCTGCTTCGAATCTCTATTGTTATAACCCGCCTTATATAAAAAGTGATATTTTTTCTAAGAAAGAGAGAGAGAGAATCTCCAAATTGATAAACAAATCAAAAGCTGATTATCTATGGGTTGGTCTTGGAAATCCAAAAAAAGAAATACTAATAACACAAATTTATAAAAAAATAAATATAAAAGTGATATTTCTTGTCGGCGCAGCCTTGGACTTTATAAGTGGTGTTAAAAAAAGAGCTCCAAAGCTATTGTGCAATTTAGGATTAGAATGGTTATACAGACTTGTAACAGATTTTAGATATGTTAAAACTAAAGTTAAAGGTAGTTTTAAAGCTTTATTTTTCTTAAAAAATTTTGTCGAATTTAAATAATTTTATATCTCTATCCACTCTTCAAGAACAGGTAACCTAGATTTTTGCTTTGGATAATGAGTGAAACATTTTGGAACTATGACTTTACCATTAGAATTTTGTTTTAAGAAAGCTGCCCACCAACTTAAAGCACTATTCGAAACGATAATATGTTTACAATTTCTCATGAGTTCAAAGTCTTCATAGACTTCCAGTCCTTTAACATATGTTGTTGGAATGTCAAATTGCATATTATTTTCGCACCATTCTATATCATCAGAAAATATGTATAAATGAATTTTTTCATCTTTAAAAAAACTCATAGCCGTTTGATAATAACTAATAGGCAAAACATAAGCATTTTTTATTGTCAACAGATCACCTCTTCTAACATGCATACCAACACTATTTTTTTGAGTTATTTCTTTTAAAAAATTCATTATTCTATTTTTGTATTTTTCTTTTAAAGTAAATTCTTTCTTAAGTATGTTACAAAATTTGGGATCTTCTTTTAAGTATGCAAAAAGTTTATCTCCAAAATATATTCTTAAAAAAATATTATTAGGTAAATTAAATAATGATGGTGGAAATTTTTTGGTATTTTCTTCATAAACATTTTTTTCAAAAAGATGAAATCTTTTAAAAATCCAATTAATATATCTAAACTTTGTTTTCAACATAAATTTCATTATTTCTTGTTTTGTTGCAATTTTTGCAGAAATGTTAAATTTATCCAAATAAAAGTTTCTAGCAAATTTTCCTTTTTTGGGCCAAGTATCATAACATGAAATATCTAATTTTAATTGAGTTTTATGATATCTCGATAACAATAATCCAGTAGCATATATAAACATCTGATTTCCTAAACCACCACCCATTTCAACAATAATCATTCAATTAATTGATATTTTATTTTATATATCTTTATCCATTTATTATCAAAAATCTTTTCGACAGGCAGCCCGGCCCCTTCCATAAATTGCAGTCGTGCAAATATCGTATTCTTTGCCTCTTCAGGCACATAATATATGCCAATATCTGTGATTGCCACACAACCTCCAAGAGATTGTGTTTTATTCCCAACTTTTATCAAACCTGATGATGTGCAAATATCATTGATATAAACTGATTGTATATATTGACCTCCTTGGGCAATCATGAACATAGGCACATCGACTATTTGACCATCCGGACCGATAGGTAGCCATATTACATAAGGCCCTGCAGCAAATTCATAAATTGTTTTATTCTCTTTGGTGTAGATTGCTGATCTTTGAAACTGCATTATACCAACCGTCTTTTTCCCCTGAGAAGCAATTGTTGATATCGCGCCATACTTACCAGGTAATGTGTATTCTTGAATTATATAACCAACCTTATGTTTGCCTATCAACCAATCTGTATAATTGCCCCATTCACTTACATCTGCAGTATACCATTTGGCAATCTCATATCTATTTCCAAAACCACCATCTGATACGGTTGACACACCTGCCCTCTCATGATACCAATATCCAAAATCCCACCATGTTATGACTGAAAGGTTTTTCGACATATTTAGCCGCATAAACTCGAATGCCTCATACCATGGCTGACCAGGTGCATAGCGGATGATATTTCCATCTTTATCCGTATCAAGGCATCTCTGACCATCAATTAAGATTTGTGGATTTGGAAAGCAATGCGAGGGACCAAGTGCAAGTGAAT
>JAWCMS010000007.1:0-7476 GCA_038849525.1 Candidatus Pacearchaeota archaeon | reverse complement strand
AATCACACATACCATATCATTTCAGAAGATTAAACTACTAAAAACTATAATATCGTCAAAGGTTATTTAGAATATTTCACAATAACAAAAGCTGCAACTCCTATAACAACTAAAATAATTATATTAGCCACGATTCCCCAATCTGTTTTAAATAAATTTATAATTTTTTCCCAATAACCTGTAGCAGAAAGAACAGCAATTGCTACAGAAACAATAATAACAATTAAAAAAAGAGTTTTCAAACTTCCTTCGATTTTAACCTTGTCTTGTAAAACAAAACCCCATAAAAGCATAAAAATTAACAAAACAACCGCCAACACAGCAAAAAACGGTGCAAGACTTGTTATCACACTTCTCGCAGGAGTCGCAACAAGTATTAATGCAACAGCAAGCGAGATTAAAGCATGGTTTTGTTTATTTTTCCCAATAACTTCTGTTTTTTCTAATATTGCAAAAAGCAAAGTAAAGACCAAAACAAACGGAAATATTACCTCAGAAAATATCGGCCATGAAAATATTGTTTCAACCATAACTTAGACAATTAACGAACCTTAATAAATCTTATGCTGATTTTATTTTAGAACTACCACTAAGAATAAGTTTTACTTTAGTTAAACTACGAATAGTAATTAGATAAAAAATAGCTAATTTTAATTGGTCTTTAATTTAATATACTTCATAAATTTTTATTAATAATTTCTTTTCTACTATCCAATTTATTTTTACTTATTCTGCTTTAGTTATTGTCTTAAAACTATCTTTTTAACACAAATTACATTAAACTCTCTGTTTTTCCTTCGCTCTTATTCAAAGAATCCTCTGGCAAAGAAGCTTTAGATATAATCATAATATCTCCGATTGCCTTAACAAAATTGTGAGGAATTATTACTCCTCTTGCTCCACCAAGAATACTGCTAATTTGATTACTTATTTTAATTCTCCAGCCAGCAATTTTGTTATTTTCTATATTTGCTTCTTCTATATCCCCAAAATATTCTCCATTATCGGTATACACTCTTTTTTTAACAGTTTCGCTAATTTTCATTATTTTTAACATCTTGAATTAAAAAACTAAATAGTGTTTATATATTTTTCTATAAACATGAGCTGTAAAGTTAGTGAACCTATTTGGGTGCAAAAAAACAAAATCAGGCCTTCTCCCTTAGTTCCATACATTTTAGCATATCAATCAATTTTTTATGAAGGAATACAATCCTTTCTTTATCTCCTTTTGTTGTTTTTGTTTATTCTCCCTATCAAAATTGATATATTGCCAATTAAGGTTTCTTGCTTCATCTAGACAAGCCCTACATAATGAAGAAACATAATAATAAGCTTAACTTCAAATTGTTTGTTCTTAAGTTAAAACTTATCCCGCCAATTTCCTGAACTAAATAGTCCCCAATTCTTAAGTTAAGGTTCAAATTAGGTAATAAAGGATGCTTTCTCAATTCTTCTTTTTTGAATCCCGTTTCAACAATTAGCTGAAGCCAAAGTCTTAGCTCTGCTGCGTGAATTGCCCAAGGATTACATCTACACCATACAAAGAACGCTGAATAATTCTATTTTTTAATTGAAAGTTGTTAGATTTCTCCCAAGGTGCTTATAAATAGTCCTATAAAGCTCAACTAAAACATTTAGCATTCCAACTAAAAAAGCACCAGAACCACAGGCAGGATCAACTATAGATAAATCCTCTAAAATTTCTTCTAATCTTTTCCATAGATTTTCTTTAATAAACCACTTCTCTATTTTCTCTTTTTCTTCAGGCAAATCAAATATTAAATGATAAAATTTCTCTTTTGGAACTTCTGGCAGACGCTTCGAGAGATATTCAACTAAAGAACGCCTACACATGAAATCCACTTCAATTCTTGGAGTATAGAATATTCCTAAATCGTTTCTATCATAAATCTCTTCCGCAACATTAGCAAGAGACTCGTAAACATAACCAATCATTTGCGGGTCAACAGCAACTTCTTGATCAAGAGGCATATCTTCTTTTATTGTAAAATTGTATTTTTCAAAAAATTCAAAGATTCTTTGAAACATCCTGTCAGTTATCTCAATTTTGAGGTCATCCAAATTATTTTTTCTGAATAATCCGCCATTAAGATAAGGAGCACTTGAAATAACCCTTAAAACACTGTCTGGCAAATCTTTAATCTCATGTGAGCGGTTGTTGAATGCTTTAAGAAAAACTTGTTTGAGCCACTTATCATAAAATTCATTTGAGTTAAATTTACCGAGGTTTTTGTAAGAACTCCACAGCCATTCAACAAAATTTAGCTGTTCTAGCCACTTCTTTTTTGAAATGAAATAAATAAACATTATCCTGTTAAGAAACTGTAAAGTAAATTCATGAGATTCTTTTCTGGAGACATTTTGCCTAATCAATTCATTCCTTAATGTAAAAAATATACTCTTATAATCCTCAAAAAAGTCCTCTGTCACTCTTTCAACACTAAAAGCTTTTTTCCATTTTCTCCAGACTTCTCTCCAATTAGTCTCTCCTTCATAATATATATTTGAAAGAGTTTGAATATCTGTATAATGGATTTTATTCTTATTCACTATGAGTTTTATTAATTTCAATTTATACTTTCCAGTCTCAATTTTTTCAAGAGAAGGTAAAACAAAAACAATTTCTGTATAATCCAAGGAGAATATCAATAAAAATTGAAGATATTGTTTTTCAAATGTGTTTGTTACAGATCTTATGAAAGATGGTGTTAAGGTCGAAACTTCCAAGAGAAAAACATGAAGCTTTTCATCAAAGCTTAATACAGAATAGATTTCTTTTATTCTTTGCTCATCTTCTTTTTTGAAGTCAAAAGAGGATTTTTTTCTTTTTGAAGATATATCAAAAACTGGCTAATTTAATTTCTTAAATAGAGTAAAAATATCCTTTGCGGTCTTAATCTCACTCATAACTTCCTGTATTTCCTTTCTTAATTGAAAATCTTGTGAATCTTTATTCATTTTTATCCTCTTTTTTAAGTTGTTGTTCAATAAAAATCTCAAACTGCCTTGAGATAACTAAACCTTTCTTTTTGCAGTATTTCTTATAGGCATTGTATAATTTCTCATCAACTTTTAGTGTGATATTTTTACTTGTCATTTCAACTCTTTTATTCATAAATATTTACACATCTTTATAAATATTATTAAAAACTATTCTCGTTGATGGATGGCGGCACTTCCTAAAGAAAAAACTGCGACAATTAATTTTCTGCCTGAGTCGCAACTCGAAATTTTTGCCTTAGGTACCTTGCACTAAATTTACGAGGTTTTGCTCGGTTGCACCTCGCTCCACCCAATCCTGTTTTGCCGACTTTGGCTAATGCCACATATTCTATTCGATAAATTTCAAGGGTTAACGAATGTGGAATTTCCTAACAAACTATTAAAAAAAGAAACCAAAAATTAAACCAGCAATTGTTGAATAAACAATTACTAAACTGACATAAGTTATTGTTTTAGTAGTACCTAAAACTTTTCTTATTACGAGCATATTGGGCAGACTCAATGAAGGTCCTGCTAATAGTAATGCAAGTGCTGGTCCTGAAGCCATGCCTTTAGCAATCAATGCCTGAACTATTGGAATCTCTGTTAAAGTTGAAAAATACATAAATGCCCCGAATATAGATGCGATTAAATTTCCCAATATTGTATTACTACCTACTAATCTTTCTATCAATGTCTGAGGAAGAAGAGGCATGATAAATCCTGCAACAAAAACCCCTATAAATAATAATGGAAGAAGGGTTTTAGCAAAACTCCAAGTTTCTTCCAGCCATTTTTGAGCAACATGATCTCGGAATTTCCAAAGAACTAATCCGACAACACCAAAAGTAAATAATCCCATTATTGAGTATTTTAGTATATTGCTAATTTGTAAGCCATTTACAACTAAAACTCCGACCATTAAGCCGAAGAAAGCTATTAAAACTTTATTTGAGATTTTAGATTCTTCTGATTCTAATACAACCATTTTTTCTTTTTCAACTTTTTCCCTGAATATAAACTGCATAGTCAAGCCCACAAGAATAGAAAGCAAAATAGCGGAAATAATCCTCGCTATCCCAATTTCAAACCCTAAAATACTTAGGGTGAGGAACATAGCAGCAATATTTATTGCGGGTCCTGAAAATAAAAAAGTTATTGCCGGTCCTAAACCTGCACCTCTTTTTCTGATTCCGGCAAATAAGGGTAAGATTGTGCATGAGCAAACAGCTAAAATTGCACCAGAAACAGAAGCAACACCATAAGAAACATATTTTTTTGCTTCATGTCCTAAATATTTCATAACTTTTTCTTTCTTGATAAAGACAGCAATTGCTCCGGCTATGAACAAAGCAGGGACTAAGCAAGTTAAAACATGCTTTTTTGCATATTCCCCAAGAAGATTTATTCCGCTCAAGACAGAATTATTAAACCAATCGCTATTCTGCGGAACAAAGTAAAATATTCCAAACACTAATACTATCCAGAACATTAAAGTCCAATCTTTTCTTTCCATAGTGTAAAGTGTATGAAAGTTATTTAACCCTTTTCAATTTTTGGTAAATCTTTTTTACGAACTCTATGACCTTTTCCGCATAATCTTTGTTCAAGTTAGTCCCATAATAAATTATTCCATTTCTAAAATATCTTAGTTGATCAAGAAATTGTATGTCTCTCTCGTTAAAATTAAGCAAAGAAAGATAGGAAACTTCTGCTTCGTGTGCGCTATACCCTGATGCATTATAACCATCTAAAAGCATTTTTGCTCTAATTAGCTCCATTATAATATCATAGCAAGTTTTGATGAGATCATTTGCGGTTTCATCGTTAACGCCTAACTTTTCAATTTTTATTAAAAGTAAATTATAAGATTTATTGGCTTCATTAACTAAATATTCTGCTCTTGATTTGTCAGGTTTTTGTTTTTTGACTATCCCTTCTTTGATAAATTCTTTAAAGTCTCTCATAATTCAAAGCCTCCGGCAAGAATAATGCCATTTGCAAGATTTTCCTTTAGCTTTTTATGAATTTCTGAAAAAGAGCTATAGAAATTAAGATTTATTTTTCTCTCAAGCAATTTTTCATAGTTTGATAAATCGATCTCTTTTCTTTTCATTCCAATAACTGCAATATCAATATCTGAATTTATAGTGTCATCGCCTCGTGAATAGCTACCAAACAAAATTATTGTTGTTCCAGGAAACCCTTTTTCTAAAAAATCAAAAAGGCCTGTCTCGTAAACATTTTTTAAGTTCTCCACTCTTTTTAATTGCAAAACTCTTCTGTTATTTTTGTTTATTTCTATTGACCACCTACCAGTTTCCTTATCTTTGTTTATTTTTATATAGTTAAGCTTTTCTAACAATGGAAGGGCTTTTGTTACACCCGCCTGACTAACATTAAGAGCTTTAGCTATCTGCCTCTGGTTTAAGGGCAATCCTATTTTTCTAAACAACAAAGACAAAATTTCTTGTTGTAATAATGTTAACTTTTGTTTATATTTGTTTACCATAGTTAATATATGCTAACTTTAGTTAATATTTAAACTTTTCTAATCCAATGTTAAAAATAAGTAACAAGTGTCAAATAAAATTAACAACCTCTACAAACATCTAGTATTATCCAAAACATTAAAGTCCAATCTTTTCTTTCCATATTGTAAATTCTATATCAAACTTTATAGATTTAATATCTTCCAACCATCTAAATTTTGATTATATTCATAAATATCTTTATCGTTCAAGTAAAGAGTTTCATCTCCTTTTCTCTTCTGTGCAATAATTCCGCCGACTAGTTTTTTACCTTTTTTATTTTGTTCTTTTATGTATTTTTGAAGTGCTTCGGCTTTTTCTTTTGCATCTTTTGCTGTTATTCCGCTTTTAAAGATTTATTTCTTTTAGCCCAGCAATAATCTCCTCTTCTAATTCTAAAATTTTTTTCTTCAAAACTTCTGGCTTTTCATATTCAATTTCTTTATATTCAATTTCTCTATATTTAGAAATACTTAAGTCATAATCATTTGCTTTTATTTCTTCAACTGGAACAAAGAAATGCTTCTTTCTCCTATCCTCATTAGGTTCTTCTTTTCTTTTTTCAAATCTTTCTAATATATCTGGAATATCATTTTTATCAATTTCTATTCTTTTATCATCTAGACTAAAACCATCGTTCTCCATATCATAAAACCAAACTTTTTCTGTTGGTTCTCCTTTTGTAAAAAACAGAACAGCAGTTGAAACTCCTGCGTAGGGTTTGAAAACCCCAGATGGCATTGATATAACTGCATCTAATCTGCACTTTTCTAATATCATTTTTCTTATTGCTTTATGCGCTTTTGAATTTCCAAATAAAACTCCATCTGGAACAATTACTACACATCTTCCTTGAGGAGCAAGTGCTAAAATCATTAACTCCAAGAATAAAAGCTCTGTCTTTTTTGTCTTGACACTAAATCTGTCGCTTATCTCTGCTTCATTTATACTTCCTTTAAATGGCGGATTAGCAAGAATTAAGTCATATCTATTCTCTGGTATTTCTTCATCTCCTGCTCTTGATAAAGAATTTAATCTTTTTATATTTGGTTTTTTTATTCCGTGCATCATTAGGTTCATTATAGCTATTCTTGTCATTGTTTCATCTATATCATAACCATAAATTGATTCCTCATCTAAAATTTGTTTTTGTTTTGCTGTTAATGTACTTACCCCTTCTTTTTTGTTTTTATCAAGAATATATTCATATGCTGTAATAAGAAAACCTCCTGTTCCGCAAGCAGGATCTAATATTGTTTCGCCATACTTTGGTTTTGCTAGCTCTACCATCATTTTGATTATATGTCTTGGTGTTCTAAATTGTCCGTTTTTCCCAGAGACTTGTAGCTCGCTCAATAAATACTCGTAAATATCTCCTTGTGTGTCTCTATTTCTTTCTTTGATATGCATGTCATCAATTATCTTGACAGCTTCTATGAGTAAAGAAGCAGTCGGTATTGCGAAGTTTGCATTTTTCATATACTCTTTATATAAAGAATCTCCATCTCCAAGGTTTCTCATAAACGGAAATACTTTGTCTCTTACATGATCTAGTATTTCTTCAGCGGGCAAGTTGCTCCAATAGCTCCATTTACAATCCTCGTGTCCTTCAAATATGGACTTATATTTTAAGCCAGCAAAATCTGCCTCTTGCTTTCTTCTATTATCTTCATCTTCAAGCCTTTTCATAAAAAGAAGATAACTCATTTGTTCAATTGCAGTTATTGGATTAACTAATCCGCCTGACCAAAATCTGTCCCATAACTTCCTTATTTGCGATTTAAGCTGTGCATCGAGCATTTTTAATAATAATAGCCTCCTTTAAATAGTTCTGGATGAATAGTTTTATGGATTTTTTGGTATTGTTCATTTAAGGTTTTTATAAATTTGACATATTTTATATGAACAATATACCAATGAGTCCACATTCCTAATAAAA
>JAWCMS010000006.1:5172-8812 GCA_038849525.1 Candidatus Pacearchaeota archaeon | reverse complement strand
GGGATATTCTCTATATTCCACTTTTTATTTCCAGGATCAATTCTCTCAGGACAATGAGCTAAGAAGAAATCTTTTTCAGATTTTAAACCAGAATTTTCAAGAATTTTCTTTACTATCTCTCCAGTTGTTCCTGGATAAATTGTTGATTCTATTATCACTAAGTGACCTTTCTTTAAAAATTTTGAGATTTCTCTTGCTGCTGACTTTAAAGGCTCTAAATCTGGCTTATGTTTTTTATTTACTGGAGTAGGAACACAAACAATAATGATATCTACATCTTTAATCTTACTGAAATCTCTTGTTGCGAAAATTTTCCCCTTACTCTTTTTTACTTCTCTCTCTAATTTTTTATCTTTTATATGGCTTATTCCTTCGTTAACTTTTTTTACAATTTCAGGATTTTTATCTATGCCAATAACATCATAACCTTTTTTTGCACATAAACATGCCAATGGCAAGCCAACATAGCCTAAACCAATTATAGCTATACTTTTGCTCATAATTATAAAATTTATCTTTTTAGGTTAAATAGTTAAATATGAGGGTTTTGATTTTTGGAGCTGAAGAAGGAAAGTTTCCAAGCTTTTCTTATCAATGTAAAAAAGCATTTGAGGAGTTAGGCCATGAGGTAAAAGTTTTAAGCTATAGAAAATTCAAGTTTCATAAGATAAAATTCACAAATTTTTTACTTAACAAATATCTTCTTCACTTTGCTGAAAACTATAATCCAGATTTGTTATTTGTTAATAAAGGTGCAAACATTCTTCCAGGCATTATTGAAAAACTATCCAAAAGAGGAATTAAAACAGCTAACTGGACATTAGACGATCCTTTTGGAAATTTCAATAAAGAGAATAGGATTAACAACATTCAGGAATATGATTACTTCTTTGTTTTTGATCCTTATTATTTACCTGAGCTTAGAGATATCAATCCTAATTCTTACTATCTTCCATGCTGTGCTTCAAAACATGTACATACTGAGATAATTCCTTTAAATGAGAGGGAGTATAAATATGATGTCTCGTTTATTGGTTCTCATGAAAAAAAGAGGGAAAAACTCTTTAGCGAGTTAATAGATTATAATCTTAGAATTAGCGGTTATAGATGGGAGAAAATTAAAAGTAAGCTGAAAGAGAAAATAGATAAAAAAATTTATATTGGTTATGAAATGTGCAAGGAGTTAAATTTGTCAAAGATAAATTTGAATGTTCACAGTGCGCATTCCTATAGAGGAGCAAACTTAAGAACTTTTGAAATTCCTGCAACAAATAGTTTTATGTTATCTGACTATATTGAAGAGATTAAAAATTTATTCAGAATAGGCAAGGAAGTTATTTGCTACCATAATGTTTCTGAACTAAAAGAGTTAATAGATTACTATCTAAACAAGGAGAATGAAGAGGAAAGAAATAAAATTACAAAAGCAGGGCATGAAAGAGTTTTGAAAGAGCATACTATGAAGCACAGGATTGAAAGAATAGTTAGAATAGCAGGTATTTAATTTTCTATTCTTTTTAGTATCAATATAGTTGGATTAACAAATTCAGGATTTGGTTTTAGAGTAAGAGAGCGAAGTATAACACTATCTAACTTCTCTATTGATCCAAATCCCGGTGAGCCTCCACTATTGTAAATCCCTCTCCCAAATTTTGCAACTATTCTGTAATTTTTTCTTTCATTTATTAAGTCTGAGAAGTATTTTGTTCTTTCTGGAAATGCGTTAATATCAATGAGGTATCTTTCATAATATAAACTACTTAAGATGATGTAATCTGGTTTTCTTGATTCCAATCCACTTATGAAATCTTCAATAAATCCCTTGTTTTTTGGTTGGAATACTGTTATATTTTCTGGTATATTCGGATTATAGTAATATAACTCAATCGTTGAATTTTTATCAATGTTTCTCTCTATCCATTTCGTTGCGAGATATCTTGAGTCATTAATGAAGAGTATGTCAGCAGAGATAGTATAACAGAAAGAGTAGAGTATAATGAATACTAGTACAAAGATTGTAATTTTCTTTTTAAATTTTAGCATATCATAGAAAAATTTTCCATTTAAAATTGCTATAAATGGAAGTAAAGGAACAGTAAATCTCATCGGTGCAAAATTCCATTTTCCTACTATGAGGTAAAATAGAACAATAAATAAGAAAAATAACAGAGTATATTTATATGAATTATCTTCTATTCTGATTAATTTGAGTGCTGTATAAGTTAAAGCAATAATAGAAACTAAAAATAATGCTAATCCCATACCATTTATCAAGTTTACTATATGAGATATATAACCGGGATAAGGATTTCTTATTCCTTTGTATAGTTGAACATCAGTTATCGCGGTAATTACATCTTTTTTAAAATTTGAAAAATCGATTATTGCAAATGGAGTTCCAATTAAAAAACCTATGAATATCATTGAAAATCCTAAGGAAAATTGTTTATTAATAAGAGAATTAAGCGAAATTTTTTCTTTGGACAGCAGATGAGAGATAAAAAAGAGGAGTATCATCAAACCAGCTGTGTATTTAGTTGAGATAGCAAAACCTATAAATAAACCTGAGAGTAGATAGTATCCCATATCCTGTTTTTTGATAAGTTTTATTATGAACAACATAGATAAGATAATCCAAAATGTCATTGGTATGTCAACTGTTGCGAAATGAGAGAAATTTACAAAACTCATTGTAAATGCTAAAAGAGTTGAAGAAATTAAAGCAGCATTTTTATTGTAAACTTCACTTGTTATGAGATAGACAATAAAGATAATTAAGGCACCCATAATTACAGAGATTAGTCTTGAGATAATAAATGAATTTGTCATTAATTTGTCAATATATGGAGATTTTCCAATAAGTTTTCTAGTAGTAGGTGTTTTACTTAATTCGTTTGTTATTTTTAACTTTATGTAGTATGGTGATAAGACCAATCCAACAATGTAGGTATGTAGTGAGCCGTGTATAAACCTATTAGGCTTTAGATCCATTTCCTTAGCCATTTGTAGAGTGGGTACCGTAACCTCATCGGGATGCCATCCTTCTGGAGTCCCCCACCAAATTCCAATAACATTTAAGAGAAAACTTATTATGCAAATTACTATTATGATTTTATTTTCTTTACTTCTTAATTTTTCAGTTAATAAAGAAAATTTTATATTCATTTTAGATATCCCCTCTCAAAATATTTCTGCTCTGAGCCAATTTCTTCAATATTATATTTTCTCCCTTCAATTATATAAGCTGTAAATTTTCAAATTGATTGAGATAGTCTTTAACTTTTTTTAAATTTTCTTTGTATTTTAAATCATAAACAGGGTAGGCATATTTTTCCCTATGAACAAAAAGGTCAATAATTTCTTCTCTTTTAATGAATTCAAGTTTCTCTAAGTGTTTAATACTTAAGTCAAGTAACTCCTCTCTGCCGGAATTCCAAATTTTATCATTCTCCCAACAGAAAAATTCCAAAAGCAAAGAAGTTTTATCTTTTGGTGAAAGCCTCTTGCTGAAATTTTTAGGCTCCATTACTCTGCCAAATGGGATCTCTTTATCTGGAAAGTAAATCCATTGATCAGGAAATATTTTTGGTTTATTTAATGTTAGGAAAAGAGAAACATGAGATCTAAATTTTAACTTCCC
>JAWCMS010000006.1:0-5162 GCA_038849525.1 Candidatus Pacearchaeota archaeon | reverse complement strand
GAACATCTTCTGGTGCATTTGGTTCTAAAAGATTTACAAATTCTGTTATAGGTATCGAAGAAACCACATGTATTGGATTTACATTAATTATATCTCTTCCTATGTTTATGTCAATGCCAATTATCTCTTTATTGTTATGATGTATTTTAATAGGATAACTTTTTAACAATATAGAATTTTCACTATCACTCAAAACTCTTTCTTTAATTTTTTCATAAATCAAACCGGTGCCTAAATCAGGATAATAAAATTGGTCAACTAAAGTTTTTGGACCTTTTTTTGATTTTATAAGAGCTTTTTTGAGTATTGCAATAAAAGATAGCCCTCTTATTCTTTGTTTTGACCAATCTGGTGAAATCTCTGAGCAAGGCAACCCCCAAATTTTTTCTGTGTAGTTGAGCATATTAAGCTCCGCTAAACTTCTACCAAATTCTGAGACAATTTGTTCTTCAAACGAAATTGCTTTTCTATTTGATAAGACTTTTTTTACTCTCTCTTTTAAATAGTCAGAAATAATTTTAAATGCTTTATATGGGCCAACATTTATGAGAGCATTTGAAATCTCGATAGGGTAAAGAAAGTATTTTCCATTTATATAGAATCTCGTTAAACGGTCAACTTTTATCCAATGCTTACCGAGTAAATCCTCTATAAGGTTATAGAGATATTGATTTTGACTAAAAAACCTGTGAGGACCAACATCTGTTATAAAGTCACCATAGCGAAAAGTTCTTGCTAAACCACCAACTTGATCATTTTTTTCAATTACAATGAAATGTTTATCCGATTTATATAGCTCAAATGCTGTTGCAATTCCTGCAGGACCTGCACCAAGTATTAAAATTTCTTTTTTAATTTTCATTTAGTGTGATAAAATTTTTAGTTTACCTTCTTTAGTACATATATGTCGATATAGGTGTTCCCCATGTGGGAAAAATATTTTAGTTTATCTAAAATAAAATAGCCGGGTAATTCTGAAAGAGAGATTACATAGTCATTATTTACAACGCACATCCTTTGAGTAATATTTTTATTTCCCGGATAGATAGGATCGATATTACCAAACTTTTTTAGACAATAGTCATACAAAAACCAGCAATTAAATTCAGATCCGCCGTCTATATCCTCGGGTGATATTCCAGACTCTATCAACTTGTTTAGTGCAGTCCATAAAGTTCTATTATAATTTAAGAAGTCATATGTACCAACTACTGAAAAAATAGCAAAAATAACTAAAATAATTCCTAAAATAGCTGAGAAAAATGGAAGTTCTCTTACTCTCTCTATTGAACTTAGCAAAAGCACGAGAATAATTGGAATTAAGGGAAGTATATATCTATCAAATACCCCAGGTAAAATAGCTAAACTAATGAAATATGATAAGCCAATAAAATAAACAAAAATTGTAGGTGATCTCTCCCTTTTTCGAATATAAAATTCGTTATAGACCAATAGTAATATTAGAGTTGCAGAGATTATAGATAAAACAGTTATAGCAAATATGTGTAGTGGATTATCAGGGGAGTTATCAATGATGTGGGTTATTCCTAATAAACCATATCTATTTATCATACTATGAAAAAAATGAGATGGCAAGGATTTTAAAATCGAAAAATGGAATAAAAAAAAGAGAGAAAGCATAAATGAGGCAATCCAAAGTAGATACTTAGAATTTTTATTTAAGAAAAACTTTTTTATGTAAAATATAAGCAAGATAAAAGGTGAGAGGTATAAACCTATAAAAAGTAAATTAAAAAATGAATGGTAAAATGGTCTTAATAGGATATTCCTACTAAATAACATCTTCATAGCATATTGATTTTTGATTGTTTGACCATGTATAAAAAGATACCAATACTGAAAAATAAACGCTGCTAAAATTGGAAAAATTATTAAGATAAATATTTTCTCTTTTGTAAGCTTATATTCTCTTCTGTTAAAAAAAACGTATATGGCAGTTGCAATAGGAATAATAATTCCATGTTGTCTAACTAAGAAGGAGAATATTGCAAATAATGAGCCAAAAAATAGATAGAAAGTATTGTCTTTTTTTATACTTTTTATGTAGAAGAGCATAGATAAAAGAAACAAAGATAAAAAAGGTACTTCACTCATGAAGGTATAGGTATGGTGAAAATACAAAGGATTGAACAATAATAAAAGAGCTCCAAAAATGCACATCTTGTTTGAAAATTTTAGTTCTCTAAGTATTAGATACATTGTAATTGTTCCTATAAAGCTCAATATTATTGTTGAAATTCTTAATGTAGTGAAAGAGAAACCAAAAAATTTTGAAAATAGACTACCCCAAAAAATCTGGAGAATATTTACAATAATGGAATTTGTAATTTTTATATTGCCAGTATCTAAATAGTACTTTACATTGCTTGCATACGCCCAATCATCATTTATCGGGAACTCCCCATCTGGAGGGACTATAAAAACTAACAGCAAGTAGATTATTGCTATTATGATAAAACTTTTGAATTCTGTTTTCATTTCTTTTTATTGTATTATATTGCATTTATTTAAATTGTTTTTATTATTTAATTTGAAAAATTTGGATTATTGTGGAATATTTTGGATATACATTTTTAGTTTTTTACCTATTACATCATTACAAAAATTTTCCTTAAACAATTTGTAACCTTCTTCTGCTATTTTTTCTCTTAAATTTGGATTGTTTTTTAATAATAAAATTGCATTGGCTATCGCTGTTGGATTTCCTATTTCGCATAAAATGCAATTCTCTTTATCTCTAAAAAATCTCCTTATTGCTGGTGTATTGCCTGTGATCAATGGTTTTTTCATAGCAATTGCCTCATAGACTTTATTAGGTATAACTCTCTTTGCCTTATCTGTAATACCAAAAATCCCCAAGCAAATATCTGCATTCGCTATAAATGATGGTATTTTTTCTATTGGTTTAAATCCAAGAAATTTAATATTTCTAACTCCTAATTTTTGAGATAGTTTTTGCATTTCATTAAAAGTCTGTCCAGAACCAATTAAATTGAATTTGATATTTTCATTCTCCAAAAATTTTGCTGCTTTAACTATGTGTTCAACACCTTGTAGTGGTATAAAGTTCCCAACAAAAGTAACATTGAACTCCTTATCTTCTTCTCTTTTGTTCTTTTCCATTGGATAAAAAAGTTCATCATCTGCCCCAATTGGGATAACATAAAATTTTTCTTTTTTTAGAGAAAATTCATTTATAAAGTACTCTCTATCTTCGTGAGTATCAACTATGGCCTTGTCTGCAAGTTCACAGGAGTATTTATCAAATAACCATAATAATTTTGCTTTTAAAGAGTCTTTTTTTACTAACTTTCTATCAAAAACTAAAGTGTCGTAATTTGAAATGAAAGCATCAAAGATTATTTGCTTTTTTATATTGAAAATTTTTGTGATAACTTTCACAACAAATAGAGTAGTCACACCAGTTGCAATTATTACATCATAATTCTTCTTTAAAATTCTTTTTGCTATTTTAAAGTATTTGAATTTTCCTTTAGGTAGAAATATTTGTACATCAACATTATTCTTTTTTAATCCTTTATATAAAATTCTACCTCTTGAATATTCCTCAAGAGAATAGTGGCCTAACATTAATAACCTCATTTTGACATTATGACATTATAAACCCGGATCATTTTCGTAGTGACATTCCTTTCAGAATATTTCGTTGAGAACTTTCTTGCGTTTTTACTTATTTTCTCTCTTAAATTTTTGTCTACAATTAATCTTTCTAATAGATTTTTTAGTTCAGAGCTCTGAGGTTCAATTAAAAATCCATCCTTTCCATTCTCAATTATATCAACAACTCCTCCTATCTTTGATGCAATTACAATTTTTCCAGAAGCCATTGCCTCTAAGGCAACTCTTCCAAATGCTTCTCCTATCAGAGAAGGAAAAACAACTATGTCATTCTCTTCATAAATTTGAGGAATTTTCTCATAGGTAACTTCACCACAAATTTTAATTTTCTCTTGCAAGTTATTCTCCTTTACAAAATTTTTCATCCATTTTTCTAATGAACCTGCACCATAGAAATTTGCTCTATAGTCCATTTTTATTTCCCTTAACGCTTCTAACAAAATTTGAGGTCCTTTAAATTTCTCATAATTACCAATGTAAAGAATTCTCGCAGGATCATGTTGCTCAACTTTCAATTTCGAGAATTTTCCTAACTCAACCATGTTAGGCACTACAGCAATTCTCTCTTCTGGAATTCCTTCTCTTAATAAGAGATTTTTCATAAAGTTGCTGACTGCAATGAAAAAATCCATCTCCCTTAGAGACTTTTTTCTTTTTTTAAACCGATGATAAACATAAAGTGCAAAAAAAGGGTTATACTGAAGGTAAAATTTTTTCTCAACTTTTGAAATTTTTCCAGATCTTAAGAAACATTTAAAAAATTTTAGAAAGGAACAGGTTTCATTACAGAGTTTATTTTCCCTTACAAGTGTTCCCGAAGGGCAAAAAAGTTGAGGTGAATTAATATGTGCTATCATTGGCTTTCTAACTTTTTCTTTTGCTTTTGCTGCTCCAATTATTGAATTGATATTCATGCAATGTATTAAATCAAAATTTTCCTTCTTGTCAAGTTTTATTAACTCTTTCTCAGTTGTGAAAGGAAATACAACTGCTCTTTTAAAATTTTCAATAACAGAATTGGGATTTTTTCCAGTTAGCAAATTTCTATAAATTTTTACACCTTCATGTTCTTCATATTTTTTTGGCTCATTAAAGTGGGAGGTTAGAATGAATACATCAATTCCTTGCTTAGATAAATTCTTTGCTAATAGCCAAGAAGAAATTTCACCTCCACCAAAAATTTTTGGAGGAAAATATTCTGAGATGAGAAGGATTTTCATTTTTCTGTTTAGCTAATTATTCCAAAATTCCTTTTTTTAGCATATCAAAAATCCACTCAACCTCTTTCTTTAAACCTTCTTTAATTTTAACTTTTGGTTTGTAGCCAAGAATTTTTCTTGCCTTTGAAATGTCAGCAATTGTATCAGCCATATCGCCCTTTTGTTTTTCTATATATGAGACATCTGCCTTTCTATTAGTAATCTCTTCCAAAATTTTTATTATTTCATTTATTGAAATTCTTGAGCCTCCGCCAATATTGAAAATTTCTCCTTCTGCATTAG
>JAWCMS010000005.1:0-9425 GCA_038849525.1 Candidatus Pacearchaeota archaeon | reverse complement strand
GATATAAATCATATGAAGTATGATAAAGAATTAACTCGTTGGTTTTCTATAATTTACAAAGAAAATGAGGTATATTTTGCTTTCAGGCATCAATTAATAGGTAAAGTATTTTCAAAAATAATGCCAGATGATGTAAAGAAAGCTGAAGAAAATATAATAAAATATTGTTCTAAATGGGAAAGAAACAAAAGTAAATATGCAATATGTAATTATGCAGAACATTTATTTGATAAATTTATGGATGATGAATTATATGAATTGGTAAGAGAAGAAAGTTATCTTAATTTGCAAGATGAAGAAATGAAAAAGGAATTACAAATGCCTTTGAACACAATACAATTTGCAATAAAAGCATCAATTAGAGAAGATGATTCAGAAAAAATGGTAGAATTCTCTCTGAAACATGCTAAATACTTGCTTAATAATTATAAGCAAAAAACTCTTTTTGATGCAAAAATTGATGATTATTTTGAAAAATATCTTAATTTAGCTTTAGGAGATATTGCAATAGTGGCGGCAAAAGAAGGAAAATTTGAAGATGCTTTAGGTATAGTATATAAAATTAATGATGAATTTGAATATTCACTAATCTTAAGGAATATTGCAGAAGAACAGGCAAAGGCAGGGAAATTCAAGGACAGTTTAGAAACAGCAGAGAAAATAAAAAATGAGAAGTTTCTTGCCTGGGTATTAAGATTTATTGCAGAAAAACAGACAAAAGCAGGAAAAATTAAAGATGCTTTAGAGACAGCAGAAAAAATAAAAGAAGAAAACTTTTTCGCCTGGATATTAAAATATATAGCAGAAGAGCAGACAAAATTAGGTAAATTCAAAGATGCCCTATTAACAGTAGAAAAACTTAAGAATAAATATGAATGTATATCTGTACTTTTGTACATAGCCGAAATGCAAGCAAATACAAATAAAAAAGAATCCATCAACACAATTAAAAGGGCATTGGAACTGACAGATAGCATTAAGGATAGATGGCAGCAAATATCAGTATTAAAAGATATTGCAAAAGCACAGACAAAAATAGGAGAATTCAAAAATGCGCTTCAAACAGTTGAAATGATAGAGAGCAAATGGATTCATTTTCAGGTATTAAAATACATTGCAGGAGAGCAGGCAAAAGCAGGAGAATTTAAAGATGCCTTTAGCACTGCACAAAAAATTTATGATGAAATAGAGTTTGCTGAGGCATTAAAAATTATTGCAGAAGCTCAAATCTTTTTCGGGATGGAAAAAGATGCAAAAAAAACATTAAGAAAAGCAGTAGATGTAGCTCAAAATATTAAGAATAGAATATTTTGCATATGGGCTTTAATGAATATTGAAGAGGCCCAGACAAATTCAGGTATGAAAAAAGATGCACGAGATATTCTTATAAAAATATTAGAAATGACAAAAAATATTGAACCCGGAACTCAACGTATTTCTGTGTTAAAAGATATTGCCGAAATGCAAGCCAAAATAGGCAGGATAAAAAAAGTAAGTGAAATTTATAAAATGGCTATTAAAGAAATAATGAAGATTAAGGATAAGGATATATGTTTTTCAGAATTAAAAGAAGTTGCAGAAAGACAAATAAAAGTAGGTCTTCTTAAAGATGCATTAGATACAGCAGAAAAAATAAAAGATAGTTTGAAGATTACTTCAATACTAATAGCCATTGTGCAGGCACAGCTAAATTCAGGTAAAATTGAAAGAGCCAATAAAACATTAAAAATAGCTTTAAGATCTGCAAATAATATTAGAACTGAAAGCCAACGTATTGATAAATTAATAGATATTTTGCAATATTACAAATAGAGTTAGGCCTGAAAAAAGATGGCGTTAAAACCTTTAAAATGGCAAGAGAATTGATAAAAAAAATAGAGGATGATGAAGAGCGTGTTTGGCAATTAAGCACCCTGACAGAAATTCAATTAAAACTTAGAATAGATATACAAACAATTGATATAGTTAATGATATTCTTAATACTTCCTATGAACATTTTCTGGATATTATAAAACTTATTGCTGAAAGAAAAGATAAAGATAATTTTAAAAAACTTTTAATTCCATGCTCTTATTATTTAAAATCTGCTTATAGAATGTGTGGATATTTAGCGATGCTTTATCCTAATAAAGCTGTCTCAATTGCAAAAATTATATTAAATAAATAAATTATTATGATTGTTCAAAAATTTGTTATTATAGAATAATAATTATGGCAAATTTTAATTTGTTTCTTGTTTTTCATTATCAAAAAATATTTTTAAAATCATTAAATATGTATTCTTTAGTTCCTTTTTATCTTTTTTGTCCATACTTTCATATGAAGCGATTAAATTATCAATTATATGAGATGAACTAAGTTTATTTAAATTTTTAAAACCTTCTGGATCAACTTTTTTTAACTTTTCTACACTTTTATTAATTTTATGAATAATTCTAATATGTTGGCACAAATCTAAAAAATGTCTTTTTTTTTCCAAAGCACTCTTGTTTAAATTTTTTATATCTAAAATCATTATATTTTTATGGTTTTCCATTAGCTTATTTAAATCAAAAAGCAATATATAAATGGAATTTCCAAACGCAAGATATTTAGAATCTTTACAAAATGCAGGACTAATTATAAATTCATCGGTAGTTCTAATTGTTTTTATTTTCTTAAAAGAAGTGGCATCTAGCAATAAAAGAATATTTCTCCTTCCTGTTATAAGATATTTATAATCAGGGCTAATTGATAAAATCCCTGCCGATTCATTTTTCAAAATTTTGATACTTCTTAATGTTGAGCTCGAGTCAAGATCCAGTAGTCCTAAAACACCAGATATTTTTCCAAAAATAAGAGTATTTCTATCTTTATTAACTAAAATACTCATGTATTTTTTTGCTTTTAATTCATTAGTCAGCTTTAAAGATGGAATATCAAAAACCTTCAATATGCCAGAAAATAACAAGACGACTACAAATTTATTATATGGGTCAATTGAGGCATTCCAAATATGCTCATTTTTTATCCTTATTTTATTTACCAACTTATGGTTCTCAAGATCCCACAGGTAAATAAAATCAGGAAAGTTTATGGTTAATAAATATCTTCCCCCATTGATAAAAAAGGCTTTAACAATACTTTTTTTTACCATCCTTATATGATATTTTCTTGAATTTAATGGAAAATCCCATAAAATTGTTTCCCCATCAATAGAACTGGATAGTAAATATTTTTCTTCAGGATCGACTAATAAATATTTAATTTCTTTTTTATGAATCCTGTCTTTAAATAACACATTTTCTTTTTCATAATCATAAATACCAAAGGTTCCATCTATGCATCCAAAAAGGATTATTTTTGATTTTGACCCAAAACATAGATAACTTATCGGAAAATCGTGGCATTTCAATTTTTTAAATATCCCTGTTTCTTTTTCCATCTTTTAAATTAAAATATTTAACAAATTTTAACTCAATTCCTTTTTAACTGAATTTTTTTTAAAAAATGTTTTAATAACTGAAAATATTTTATAAGTTCTTAATTTTTTTTTCATAAGCCATAACTATAAGTTTATCATCTTCTTCAATAATTAAATCCTCTTTTGGATTTAATTTTATCTCACCTTTTCTACTGATCCCTAAAAGAATTAGGGGATTATTGTTATTTCTATTCTGGAAAAAGTATGTTCCCACTTCTGAGAAACTTTTGCCTTTTAACCTTTTTGTTAATGTACTGTCATCTAATACATAAATTTCATTTAAATTATTATAAGTCAAGAGCTCTTCAAATATGGGAACTATATTTTCAACCAATGCAGATTGTGCAATTAGTCCAATACTAAACGCTGAGTTACATATAACTTCATTGGCTCCTGCAGCAAGAAAATGTTTTTTTCTTTGAGGATTGCTTGTTTCCACAATTATTCGAGGACTATTATTAGAACCAATTAACTTTTTCACTATAACTACAGTTATTAAGGATAAAGAATCTGGATCTGTGCAATCTGGATTAGATAATACAATAACAGAGGATGCTTCTTTAACATTAGCTCTTTCAAGATTTTCAAAAATAGTAGGATCTGCTTCCCTGAATTCAACATTTCTAAATTCCTTATAAAAATTTCTTCTTATTTCTTCTTCATTATTAGGTCTTGGCTTACTTAAAACCATTATATCAATATCAGGAGCACCATCTGGTGAATGAATTTCTTTTACAATTTCTTCTCCCTTTTCATTCCAATTACAAATGATTATGTGTTTTTTTGTATTTTTAGACATACGAACTCCTTTCCTGTTAATTATTAATTCCGTAATTTTTCCAACTATAAGTCCAAAAATAGCCATATTAGAACAAAGAACTAATGCAGTAAAAATACGCCCCATGGGAGTTATTGGGCTTGCTATGTCCATACCGCTCAATACAAAAATAACTGTGGACCAAAAACTCTCACCTATTGTTTTGAAACAACTATTATAATTTCGCTCAAAAAAATATAAAAAGGTAGTTGATATTATATAAATTGATACAAATAATATAAAAAGCCTTAAATATAAATTTGTTTTAAAGTACCTCCCAATTTTTGTATGATAGTTAAATATAAATATTAAAAAAATTGTTATGCAAATTAAGACAGTGATTATTATTGCATCATAGATTTTATTGTAAGATTCTAAGATTCCCTCTTTTTCATAATATCTCTTAGCACCAGGATGCAATGGAATTTTCATTCCTAATAAGATATTTTTCTTTTTTATTTGTTTTGCTACTTCAACCATTTTTCCGAGTTCACCTCTATTTTTTAGTAATGCCACTACTATTTTTTCAATTACATCATTCATAATATTTTTATTTGCCACAAGAAGACATCTTACGCCCAAAGTATTTACCGGTTTTTTTAAAAAAGGATAAGTTTTGTTATCAATAGTGCAGTTTATAAAAAAAGGATAGTTTTTCTTAAGCTTTGCCATTACATTTTTATCCAATGATAACAGAGAATATTGATCATCAAGATTGTTAATATTATTATTTGGGAAACCTGTGGTAATAAATACTGCTTGTAAAATATCACTTTTTAACATGTTTATACCTTCGCTAAGGTGCATATTTTCTATAAAAAGATCTTCATCGGAAATATTATAAGCAGAAAGTATCAGCTTTGAATGAAACTCCGTTCCACTGCCTTTTTCTCCAATGGATATTTTCTTTTCAATTAGGTCAAAAATATTACCAACGGAGTCTTCTTTCTTAGTTATAATATGTATTGCTTCTGTATAGAGAGAAGCTACCCCTTTCATTGAATCTGAAGGAAAAGCAAATATTCTTTCTCCTTTATAAAAATAATATGCTACATCACTTTGAATCAAAGCCAACTGAGCACTATTATTTTCAATTAATTTTGCATTTTGGATAGAACCTTCAGTGGCTAGGACTATTACCTCAAAAATATCATGGTATTCTTTTTCTAAAATATATGCAATGCTTTGTCCCAATAAGTAATAGTTATTTCCCTGTGTACCAGTTGCTATAGCAATTGTTTGCTGGGTAAAAATTATTTTAGGAAATGAAATTAATAAAAAAACTATAAAAAGAGCGAGGTTAATTTTTGTTTTATTATTTCTATTGTAATTATTAATTACAAAAATATTAACCAGAAAACTTTTCATAATTAAATCAGATAATTATAGCATATCTTAATAAATTGTTTGGTTTTTTATTAATAAAGATTTGCCAAATCATATTATATGTTGGCTTCATTCGCAACTATTAAGAAAATCAATTTTTCTTATTATTTTAATAGCAACATCTTTTTGTGCAAGTGTATTAGGAGCTTTATAGTAGATGGATACATCTTTTATCTCACCGGGATCAAATCTAATTACTTGGCTATTATAATAATCTACGCTTAAATAATTATTTGATAGCCATTTATCATTCTCTTTATATCCAGCTGTAATTTCTGCTTCAATGGATTCTAAGCTTCTATTTTGTATTTTGGCAGTAAAATAGTTTGTCCCAATTTCTTTATAAAGAAAAAAGAAACTTTCATCCGGTTTGAAGTCTATAAAATTATAAGCATACTTTTGATTATCTATAACTATATTTACAATAGGATTTTCCCAAAAAGTATTTGCTTCGTCTTTTGTTAAACAAATTTTGGCATTTCCTGATTTTAATATTACTTTTTTTGTAAAGCTATTGAAGTTAGCCTCGATTTCTTTGGAGAGTGGGATATATTCCTCTAAATATTCAGAATTTCCGGGAGGCCATTTAGATCTCAAAATAAGCTTATTAATATTTAAAATAAAATGATAGTAATTTAAAAAATTTAAACTAACTTTTAAATCTTCTTTAATTACTGGTGCTGAATATTTTAAATTCACTATTCTATTACCAGCATAAATGGATATTTCCTTTAAATTTTTAGCGATATCTTCTGGAATATTTATAAAAATTTCCCCTTTCGAATCTGTAGTGTAACTATAGGTTTTATTTCCTAAAATGATTTTGACAGGATAATTTGCTAAATATATTTTTCCCAATTTTCCATCTTCGTAAATAGATATGGTGCAACTATAAAAGTCATTTTGGTGAATTTCTGCTGATATTTTTTTTGCAATTTCTGGTTTTGGAGTAACTTTTTTACAAGTAAAAGGATTAATAATCAAAAAAAGTATTAATATTTTTTTCACTTATGCTCCTTTTTTACTAATATATGATAAAAATTTTTAAAAATCAAATTTTTTTTAATTTTCTTAAAAATCATTTAAAGGGCCTATTCAATAAATATTGCTTCCCAGAAATACTAATTTTAATTAGTAAGAGTAAATTTAAAATCAAAAACCAGATAATATGAAGATAGATCTGCTGGATAATAACTTTCATATGTTTCTTCATTTTCAATTATCTTACTCCTTCTATAAAGAGTTTTTATCCCTAACACCCTCCAATTATAACCTAAACCTATTCCAAGAGTTCCACCATATTTATTTATTTTGTGCAAATTATCATAAGGAAATATTTCGTAAATATCTGCCATAATTTCTAAAAAGTAATCAAAACCCCTTCCAGAATAATGAGTTGGTCCAAATCTAAAACCAAGACTTTTTGTTTCAATTTTTGGGAAACTATCACCTTCAATAATTATTTCTTTCGAATCAAAAAAAATTTCTTTATAGTATGCTCTTGATTTATACCTTTTTCTACCAAAATTATAAGCTATAGAAAATCCATTTGCATTAAAATCTCTTTGCTCCTTTAGATTATCTTTAATAGATGAATTACCTTTATATATGGAAAGCCTGAACTGGTGGTTTGTCATTCTTAATGCTAAATTATAATTTTTTTCAGCCTCTTCAAGCAAAAGTTTTGCTTCTTGAGAGTCCACATTCATCTCGATGGCTTTTTTAAATAGTCCCATGGCTTCTAAGTGTTCTTTATTTTCCATTGCAGATTTGCCTTTTTGAATTTGCTTACTAAATTCTTCTTCTTTGATTTCAAGTTTTAAAGCAATTTTTTCTTTTTCTTTGTAATTTTTGTACATTTTGACTGCTTGTTCAAATTCATTTCTTGCCTTTATTAATTTATTTTCATTTAAATGTATTTTTGCATTTTCATAAAGCTTTATTGCTTCTTCTTTTTGAACTAAAGAACTCTGGTAGCCGCTTTCAATTTCTGCCTTCAAATACATTTTATTTCCATCTACTAAAATGTAATCATAAAATGCAGATATTTTGTAAATTTCATCAATGGCCTTTTGAAAAAGCTGAATTGCTTCTTCAATATTTCCATCGGATTTTTGCGAGATAGCTTTAATGTATAGCGAATAAATAAATTGAAGTTCTTTTTCTCTTTTTTCCCTTATTCTTTCCGGTAAAAAGTTAGCCTCTCTTTGAAATTCCTCTTTATCTACGCATACTACATATCTATATTTATTTTTTTCTCCTTTAATTAAATTCCATTTTTTAGGTCTTATGACTAAAAGCATTTCTTGAAAGATTTTTTTCTCCAATATTTGCTTGAATTCTTCTTCTTTATCCCTCTTATAATAAAGCTTTTGCATTACAGAAGTAGTTATATAGCGAGCTCCATAATCATAAATTAATCTTTCTAAGGCTTTATCTTTTAACTCTCTTTCAACCTTTTCATCAATTTCACCTTTAAATTCATCCGAAAAGGAACACAACTCCTCATTCTGCAAATTTGGTGCAGATAATAACATTAAGAGTATAAAAATTATCATAATTATTTTTTGGTTTTTTGAGAGAGTCCTTCTTTTATATAATTATATTCCCATTCCTTTAATTTTCGAATCTCCACTTCTTTTTTGGCTTTCCATTCTTCACTATTTATTTCATCCAAAAACTTTTCTAAAGCCTCCTGGAAGAGAAAATTACCATTCTTTATTAAATTTTGATAAGTATTAAGTTTTGCAAATTCAAGAGCTTCTCTTTTGCTTACAGCCACACGAGTATATAAAAATTTTTCCTTTCTTATTGATACCTTAAAGATCTGACATGCTAATGCTCCTGAAATAGAAAATTTTGCTATACTTTGATATTTTTGTTTATCTTCTTCGCTTACATTATAATTCGCAAGTTGTTCCCTATTTAAATATGTATCAATATCATTGTTAACATAAATTAATATATTTTTAACCAACGCCGCCAAGGCTTGGTTATATCCAATCTCATATTCGGAACCTAATTTTGATTCACGAGTTACAGACAGACCAGTGAAATAATCTATATCAGGAGGAGGCGGTAATATTAGTTCTGCTTCTTGGGCACCATGAGGAATCTTCGCTCCAGTTTTACACGAAAGAACCGAAAAAAGAATAAATAAAAGAATAAACTTTCTCATATGCATACCTCCTTCATTAGTCATAATATTATAGTTGTGTTTTTTTGAAATGTCAAGTTTTTGTAGAATATCTATACATATTGGACTGATATTGTTTTGTTTTTTGGGATGAGGGATAAAAGGGAGAAGGGGAAGAAAGGAGGAAAAAATCAAGGGGTGAAAATTTATTCAGGGAGTAATGGGGTTTTTGGGTATTAAACCAAAGCAGATAGTTCATCAATTTAGAGTTAAATTGAGGGATATTTTCCAGCAATTCTTCATTCCAGAAAATGAATTGTTCTTGGAGGGTTCTATTAAATCTTTCCACATAGCAATTTTGTTGTGGGTGTTTTGGAAAGTTAAAGTAGTGGATTATATTTTGATCTTCCAAGTATTTTCTCAAATAACTTTCAAATTCACTTCTATTATCTGTTTGCACTCTTTTCACAGGAAAAGGAAAGACCTTTTGCAATTTTTCCATAAAATCCTTTGCATTTAAGCTTGTCAAGGATTTATAACCATAGCTAAAGGAAAATCTTGTCTTAATATCCACTGCACTTATTATATACCTTCTTATTCCATCTTTAAATATGCTTATTGA
>JAWCMS010000004.1:0-16983 GCA_038849525.1 Candidatus Pacearchaeota archaeon | reverse complement strand
TTAAGCTGAAAGTATTGTCTCTTTTTCTCAAGTATTAAAGATGATACCTTTGGCAATGTTTCACCTTTTATTACAATGATATCTTTGACCCTACCAATTTCATTACCTTTTGGGTCTAAAACTGGTTTTTTCAATATTTCACTTACAAAAAGTTCACCAAAAAGTGGCATAATATTAACCTCTAAAAGATTTATTAGAGTTTAATAAATTAAAAATTATAAAACAATAAAAAATTATAATAAAAGAAATAATTTTGATGTATAATTATATTTTAAAATATAATGATATGGAAAGGATTATAAATTGAAGGAAGAGCTTATATTTAAAGAGAAGATAAAGATTATTGAAAAGGAGATTATTACTTTAACTGAGAAGATAGAGAATCTAGAAAAAGCTATCACAAGTTTAAGTGAGCTGAAAAATGAAGTCAAGGCTTTGAAATTATATCTAAATAGGCTTAATCCAGATTTTAAAAGTGAATATCCAAAGATAATTAAAAAGATATTTGAAAAATTGTAGGAATTAAAGTTTAAGTATTCATAAATGAGGTTTTAATAATCTTATACCCATTTTAATAAAATTAGTAATAATATCTTTTGTTATACAAATAATTAAGTTAAAAGTACTATATGCCCATCTTTCTGGATGAATATTCAAATAAATAGGTAGATTTGTATCTTTTAAATATTGAAAAAATTCTTTTGAAGCGAATTTTAAATTATTTTTTGAATAATTAAATTTTGATATAATTTTATCTCTAAAATTTAAGGTATTATATGAGTTTAATTTTCTGCCTGTGTCAGTATAATAGAGGACGTTAATACTTTTGAAGCTTAATGATGCATCTGCAATTAAATCATATTTTATAATATTTATATCCTTTAGTAATTCGAGGTTATTATATTTACTCAGCGGTGAACCATGCATACTTACTGTATAACACGGTGCAATCTTTCTAAATTTATTAAGATTGATTTCGAATAATTTAAGGGCTTCTTTTTTATCTCCCTTACATTGAGATAAGGTTTCATAGTGATAGCCAACTTCGTGATTGTAATTATATATCAATCTTATAGTTTGTTCATCAAAAAATCCTTGATTATTAATGCGAAAATAATAAGTAGTTCTTATATTATTATCGTATTCGAGCTTTGCCATACGTATAGCTTGTTTAGCCCATCTATCAACATCATGTCGAAGAATCAATTTTTTACCTTTTTTGTTATCAGATAAAAAAAAATCTTTTATTGTATAAATCTCATAACCAGCGATTTTAAATAGTTCTAATATTTTTAAATAGTTCTTATGAGTAAATAATGTTAGTGTGGACATTTGAGTTAAGAAGAGTGAGTCAGTTTTTTATTTTCAGGCTGAAAAGTAGTTTTCATTTTTATAAAAAGGTTTTTGTTATAGTCAAAATCCATCATAAATGCTGTGACTAATAATTGAAGAGAAATTATTAAAGTAAAACCACTTGTTATAAGAGCAGCCTTTGGGATTTCACCAGTGATGAAAAGTTTTACGAGTATGTATATATTTATAATTAAAGATGTTATAAATAGTAATCCTGAAAGAATATACGCTAATACGAGTGGATGCCCTGTTTTAAAAATATATTTTCGTAACATTCTATAAAAAAACAATTTTACCAAGAGTAATGTAATTGGAAAAACAACTTTTGGGATTTTCATTTTTGATATCTCTCCTATATTGTAAAGAGGATTAACAGGCACTTCTATTACTCTCATATCGGAGATATTTAATTTTGTTAAAATATCATTTGGACATCCATATCTTGGATATATTTTATCTATATCAATGCTTAATAACGCATCTTTACTAATTGCTGTATATCCACATTGAGTATCAGATATATGCCAATAACCTGATACAATCTTAGTAAAAGCAGAAAGTATGAAATTTCCTAATAATCTGTGTCTTGGTATTTTTTCAAGCCCTTTTAAATAAAAGAATCTATTTCCTTTGCAATAGTCTGCAATCTCAGTAACAATAGGATAAACAACATTATATAAATCTGACGGATCCATTTGACCATCACCAGCCATAACAGCAGTAACATCTGCATCGAATTTAAGTGCAATTTTATAACCAGTGGATATAGCTGAGCCTACTCCTGAATTTTTTTCGTGTTGGTGGAATGTTATTTTTTTATTCTTCAAAGAAAGTTCTTTAATTATATCAGGTGTTTTGTCAGTGCTTGCGTCATCAATAACAATAATATAATCAACAAATTCAGGCATTGTGTTGATTACACCTGAAATTTGTTTTTCCTCATTATAACACGGGACTACTACAGCTATCTTTTTATCTTTTATCATATGTTTTTATAAAAAAATTTTTAATACAATTAATAATATAGTTTACATCTTCAACCTCCATCAAAGGTTCAACAGGAAGACTAAGGACTTCGTTTACTAGTTTCTCAGAAATTCTGAGCGGTTCAGGTATTACACATCTATTTTTAAAAACTTTCATCTTGTGTAAAGGCATTGGATAATATATCATTGTATCTATTCCTTTTTCTTTTAGAAATTTCTGTAATAGATCCCTTTTATTATTTTTTACTCTGATTGTAAACTGGTGATATAGGTGTGAAGTATTTTTTTTATATGGGTTATAAGGTAGAATTATTTCTTCAAGTTCTCTTAGTTTTTCAATATAAATATTTGATATTTTAATTCTTTTTTCATTAAATTCCTCTAAATATTTGAATTTTGCGTGTAGAATGGCAGCTTGTAATGTATCGAGCCGAGCATTATACCCTATGTGTTCTACATTATATTTATCTTTCCCGCCATGCTTTATAAGCATTCTAATAATTTCAGCTATTTCATCGTCATTAGTTGTGATCATACCTGCATCTCCAAATGCGCCAAGTATTTTAGTAGGAAAGAAGCTAAAAGCACCTGTAATACCAAAAGTACCCAATCTTTTACCGTTCCAATTTGCTCCAAAGGCTTGTGCTACGTCTTCTACTATAAAAAGGTTTTTTTCAGAAGATAAATTTGTTAATAAATCCATATTACAAGAAAGTCCAAATAAGTGAACAGGTATTATTCCTACGATGTTATTTTTAGTCTTCTTAAGAAATTTAATAACTTTATTAATATCAATATTATAGGTAGTTGGTTCTATATCTATAAATATAACATTTGCACCTGCTCTTAAGATTGAATCTCCAGTAGCTGTAAAAGTAAAAGGACTAGTAATAATTAAATCGCTTTTATTAAAGTATTCTTTCTTTTTTGATTTTATAGCAATTGCCCTAAGCGAAAGCACAAGAGCATCTGTTCCTGATGAAACACCAATACAGTGCTTGACCTTCAAATATTCAGAAATTTTTTTCTCGAGTTTATAGACTTCGTCTCCCAATATCCACTTCTGATGTTTGAGACAATTTTTGATAGCAGAATCAATATCAGATTTCATATATGAGTATTGTAATTTTAAATTCAGCATTGGCAAGTATATTTTCTTATTCTTTGATAAGTATTCCATCAATAAGTCTATATTGGTTATTGCAATAGTTACATACTGCAAAATTATTATGAAATTTTAGTGTTGTTCCACATATGCACGCCCATCCTATTTGTTTAGCAGGTACACCAGCGACAATTGCATATGCGGGTACATCTTGTCTAACTACAGCCCCTGCTCCTATCATTGCATATTCACCTATTGTGATACCACACAGAATTGTAGCATTAGCACCAATAGTCGCTCCTTTTTTTACTAAAGTCTTCATAAATTCATGCTTTCTTTCGATGAATGCTCTTGGGTTATATACATTGGTAAAAACACATGAAGGCCCACAGAAGACATCATCTTCTAATATTACACCTTTATAGATTGATACATTATTTTGAATTTTGCAATTATTACCGATTTTGACGTCAGGACCAATTGCTACATTCTGTCCGATAATACAATTTTTACCTATTATTGTGTTTTCAAGAATGTGTGAAAAGTGCCATATTTTTGTTCCTTCACCTATAAAGACATTTCTGTCGATGTAAGAACTCTCATGGAGGAAATAATTTGTTGGATGTTTCTTTAGATCTGTTGAAGGTTTTGAGTCTGAGGAAAGTTTGTTTTCAGCTATATTTATTATTTTTAAGACCCGTAGTCCCTCAATGCCATCTGATAAGGGTTTTTTTCTTTTTTCGACACATTCAATAAAATGCAGCAATTCTCTACGAAGAGGTTCCTCTGAGCTAATAGGTATACTCTCAAAATTAGCCTTTTGAGCTATTGGGATTTTACCTTCCTTCCATTGTATTATATGAGGGTATAGAAATAGTTTTTCCTGGGATAGATCATCAAAAACTACCATTGCCTTTGTGCCGATTATTATTAATTTTTGTTCTTTGTAAGGATGTAGCCAACTAACAAAGATGTGTCCTTTAACACCATTTTTAAACTCAAGAGTTGTTATTGTTGTATCATATATTCCTCTGTTAAGATAATCACCACCAAATGCATTAATGTTTTCAGGTTCTTCTCCCATTAACCATAAAATTACTGAGATATCATGTGGTGCAAAGCTCCATAGTATATTTTCTTCTGTTCTAAGTTTTCCAATATTTAACCTATTGGAGTAAATATACTGTATCTTACCAATATCGCCATTATCTATCAATTCTTTAAGTTTTGATATGGCAGGGTGATAGAGGAGTATATGTCCTACCATTAGTATTTTGTTTTTTCTGTTCGCTAAATCAATAAGTTCTTCAGCGTTATTGATGTTTAAAGCAAGAGGTTTTTCTACTAATACATCTTTATCATATTCAAGAGCTTTCTTAGATAACTCATAGTGTGTTGAGGCTGGTGTAGCAATAATAATAGCTTTAATTTCTTGATTCTGCAGAATTTCATCATATTTATCTGTGAATTTAACTGATGGATAAGTTTCTTTATATATAGAAAGGGTTAAAGGATTTGTATCACAGGCGGTATGCAATACATTAAGGCTTAAGAGATTACGAAATATATTCTTACCCCAGTAACCGATACCTATAAATCCAATAAATCTGCTGTTTACCATATTATTTATTTTTAATAAGAAGAGTAGTAGTAATAATCGTAATTTTTAAAAAAATTGTATGCATAATATGTACTTATTATAGCAAAAACTAACGCACCTGCGGTTAAGCCTACAACGGAGAAATAGTAATTATAAGACCTACTTAGAATATATCCAATAATAAAATTGGTTATTAGACCAATAAGAATTGCTTTAAGTGCGAATTCATGCCTTGAATATGCAAAGAAAATTATGCAGTTTAATAATGACCAACTTAGTAGAACATATCCGATTGATGCAAACCAAAACACAAAAATATTGATATTATTGAAAAATACATCTATAAACTGAAAAAAGTAAGAAAAGTTTTTAAATAAATAGGGTAGAAGAAATGATAATATTATAGAGATAATGCCGAAAATAATGAAAGTTAATCCAGCAACTTTATAGATCCTAAGGAAATATTTATTAAAATCCCTTATGACATCTGCTTCTATTTCATTAATTTTTTTAAATGCGAAGAAACCAAGTTCGTAAATAAACACTTCGATTAAAGCTATTGTAATAATTAAAGGAATTAATGCCCAGTCTACACCTACTTCATAAGGATAATTAAACCAAATGAAATATGGCAAATATGTCTTGCTTGTTGTCCATGCAAGTGTTCTATCCATTATGAGGAAGAGAAAATATGCTGTACCATATATAAAATATGGGTAGAGAGAGTAAAACAGAGACGGAAAGTTTGGCAGTAATGCTCCTTCTGTTTCTGATTTCTTTCTAAGTTTTTGCATCTTAAAAAGTGCAATAATTTTTGAAATTATTATTACTGCTATTAGACCTATTGCTTGAGATAATATTAAATTTAGTTTTAGAACTATAAAAAGGATATAGACTATTAAAATGCCGAGAAATGTCATAATTGCAATTATCCCATAGCTTTCTATCATATAAAATACTGAAAATATGAGAAAAAGAAGACTTAGTAAAAAATAATAGATAATAAATATCTGGAACATATATGTAGGAAAGAGTTTAAAATAAAAATTTATAAGGGTGAAAGAAATACATAAGATTACAATGAAGATGAGTCCAAGTATGTAAAGTCTTTTTGTAATTTGAGCTGCAAGAAGGTATTCTTCAAATTTAAGATAGAATAGTCCTTTTCTTCCAATTATTTGTGCTAAGCCACCTGTTGTGGCAAGGGCAAGAAGAGTAGCAAGACCTATAGCAGTAGCATCTTTTAGAGTAAATTCTATACTTGACCAGATACCAAATCCTATAATTACCATTGCTAATATTTGTATAAACATTGGAAACGCAAAAAGAGCTCCTTTTATATAATTTTTAAATAACCTTGTAAACTTTAATCCTTCTTTTTTTATTTCTTTTTCTTCATATTCAATGGAGTCTACATATTTAACAAGTCTTTTAGCTAAAGAAAACAGATCAGGTTCATTCCAGTCGTTTATAGCATCAATATCTCTTAAGCCATTTGTTTCGAGTAGTGCAGTAATTTCCCATTCATCAAATGGTTTACTTTTACCCCTTGTTATTGTTTTAAGTAATTGAATCAACTTTTCCTCAGAATTAAACATTTGTATTTAAGGCTCCAATTTTAAGATTTGATAATAAGTATCTCTGTAATTTTTAATCATATCATCTATTCTGAAGCCATTGACTACTCTCTGTCTTGCTTCAATTCCTATTTCTGCTGCTTTAGATGGATTTTGGAGCGTATATATTATTTTTTCAGCAAATGCTTGTACATCCCTTGGTTTGACAATAAAACCGTATCCCTCGAGTATTTCCTTTGTCCCGCCTACATCTGATGATATTACTACTTTTTCACATGCCATCCCTTCAAGAACTGCGAATGGGAAAGCTTCTGATATGCTTGTTAAGACTATAACATCACCTTCATTATTAGCTATTTCAGGAGATAATGAAACACCAGAGAAGGAAAAATTGTTTTCGAGATTAAGCTCATTCACGAGTTTTTTACAACTCTCATAATAATCTTGCTCTACGACAGGTCCATAGAGCTTAAATAATATGTTTGGAAAAGTATTTTTAACAATTGAGCAAATTTTAATATATGTCTCAATATCTTTTAAATGATCTATTCTTGCTACCATAACTGCGGTTGGTCTATTTTCTCTTTCTACAATTATTTTTCTAAATCTTTCTGTATCAATTCCATTATAAATTACTTTTATTTTTTTCATATCTCTTACAAATTGTTTTTCCCATCTTTTATTATGTTCACAAACAGGTAAGATAATATCTGCAAAGTAATAGTTTAGTTTTGAAATAAGGCTTATTAAGCCAAGAAAGAAATCTTTTGTGCAGGTAGTAAGTTTTTGTCTTGATGCATAGAGGTATTGTTCTCTCATATATATACCATGTTCTGTTAAGACGAATTTTACACCTTTTTTTAACTTAGCAATAATGCATGGTAGTCCACAAAAGGCAGAAGCTGTCGAATGATAAATGTCGGCATCTCTAATAGGGGATAGGATAGAAATAAAAAATCTATATAACCATCTAAGACTTTCAACTATTTCATATGCTGAAGGTTTTTCTTTTTTATCTTTAAAATAATATAAAGAAATATCATAAAAAGTATTCCATAAAACTTTAGAACGAAACACTACCCTATAGTCATATTTTTGGAAGATGTCATATAGTTGAACGAGATTAAATCCAATTTCATCAAAATTTTCTTTTCTGAAATAAATAGATAGTGCAATATTTTTTATAATATCTGCAACAAATTCTATCACATCATAATGTGTTTTTAGTTTTCTAAGGAATATTTCTGATAGCCTTAATCCACTAATATATTCAGTTGGTTCTTCTGTTCCCCATAAAGGAACATTTATTAGTTCTTTTACATTTGATGGTAAATCATATTTTATTGTAATATATGGGTGCATCATTATAGCTAATATTCTGAAATCTATATCATCAAGTTTTTTAATTAATATATCTGCCCATGTGCTAACTCCGCCTGTGTAATAAGGATAAGTTCCTTCAGTTGTTAAAACAACATTTAGTTTTTTATTCATTATCTAAAAGATTCTTATCCCAGATAGGACAGACATATCGGCAAGTATTTTCTGAGAAATAGTTTTATTATAGATTAACTCGATTTTAGTATTTATAAGATCAGTCCATGATTCTCTCACTGCTCTATAATCTTCAAGACCTTTTTCAAGCCTTTCAAGTGAAACCTTTAGTCTTTTTTCGTTTATAATTAGTTGTTGTTGAAGTATTTCAATAATTTGTTCTATGGCTTTATAATCAGTATATAATTCATTTAGTTTTTTTATAATATCTTCTTCTACTTTTTTTACCATAAGATTCTGTTTTATAGTTTTTATTCTTTCGCTGAGAATTTCGGTTTTTCTTACTCCACCATCGTATATTGGTAATCCAAAAGAAATTGCTATAGAAGCTATAAGATTTGTTTGATCAGTATATTCATTTGTCCCACCTTGAATTCCAAGAGAAGATCTAATATATATTTGAAAACCTCCTTCTGCTTCTTTTTCAAGAATCTTGTTTTTCTGAAGTTCTTCTTCTAATCTAAGAGTATTTAACGAGTTGTTATGAATTAATGAATATTTCTGGAGTGTTATTATATCTGGTTTAAAATTAATATCTAATAAGTAGAGTTTAATAGGTTCAGGGTTGAAAATATGTCCAAATTGTCTAAATGCAACCTCCGTTTTTATTATGTTTGATTTTTGATTTACAAGATCTTTTTCAAGTTTTAGAAGTTCGCTTTTAGATGTTAGATAATCATATGTTGAAAACTTTATACCTTTTTGGTATGAACTTTCAATTTTCTCAACAAATGACTTTTGTTGCTCAAATTGCTCTTTAAGAAAATCAAGAACTTCCTGTTTATAAAAAAAATCTGTATAATACAAAATTGCTGTAAGGATAAGGGTGTCATTTTGTGCAAGTAGATTTGTATTTGAAAGTGTTTTGATAATTTCTAATTCTTTTTCAAGAATTCTTTTTTTCCCGCCGTCATAAAGTATCTTCCTAGTATCTAAGGCTATATATGCGCCTCTTCCCTCTGGTTCTATGTTGTATTCTGCACTACCAGATAAGTCAATATTAAAACTATACTTTTGTAACTCTTTTAGATAGTCAAGTTGTATAAGCTTGTATTCTTGTGCATTAATCTTTGAAGCAGGATTGTTTTCAAGAACTTTTTCAATGTATTCAGAGAGAGTTATATATCTGTATGGTAGATTAGATTCGGAATATAGATTCTGGCTTGTGAAGATTATTAATAAATAAAATAATATAAATTTATATTTTTTCCAAAAAAAATTAAATTTAAATAACCTCTTAATTAAAATAGGATAGTTCATATATATTTTAAAATTATAGCATAAATAAATATAAAATTATATATATTGAAATTAATTGGTTTAAATGTTAAAGTTATTTAATGTTATATAAATTAATAAATTATTTTTCATTCATTTTTATTTTAATTACAGCTTTATTTTTCTTTAATTGTGCAAAACAGCCTGAAGAGAAAGAGATAAAAAAAGCCAAAGATACTATTGAAGTAGTTTTTGAAGGTATTATAATACCTTATAAAGAAGAGAAAATTGTATCGCCAATATCTGGAAAAATTCAAAAAGTTTACATAGAAAAAGGTAAGAGGGTAGCTAGGAATCAAAAATTAGCTGAATTCGATAAATATGAGTTAAGACTTAATTATAATAAGGCAAGGGCCGACTATGAAAAAGCAGTGATTGCTATAAGATATTACGAGCCAGATTATATTGTAAATAGAGTTTTGATTAACAATGCAAAAGAGCGATTATTAAAGACATATGAATTATATAAAGCAAATATGGCGTCATTAGCAGAATTAAAAGCTGCTGAAGATAACTATATGAGTGCTGTTATGGCAGATATTAATGCTACTCGTCTGAAAATGCGTGAAGATTTTGAAAGGTCGAAGATGAAGAGTCAAGGTATCAAGGATATTGAAAAAGCACGATACGAAATGGAGCATGCAAAGTATAAAATGTTACATTCTGATATTTTTTCGCCTATAGATGGATTTTTAACAGAATTTAATGTTTATGCAGGGCAAAATTTATCTGAAGGTGAAACAATTGGCACCATTGTTAATATTGATAAGGTTTTTTTAAAAGGAGCTATTTCTCCTGGAACATATAAATATATAAAACCAGGTATGACAGTTAATATAAGCTGTATTACAGTACCACCTATTAAGCTCGAGGGTATTATTGGCGAAATATCACCGATAATTGACCCACAATCTGGAAGGATGAGTCTTTATATTCCACTAAGTAATCGAGATTATCTCCTCCAGCCAGGTGTAAAATGCTTAATTAGTAAATTAATGCCAAAAAGCCAAGTTAAAGAGAGTGGATTAGATATTAAAGAAGAAAAAGTGCATGTAAAATCGGATTTAAGATCACCAGATATTAAGTAAGAGTGTTAAATTCTTCAATTATCTTTTCTTTATTTTCTATGAATGCTTTAAAGACTGAGGGATCTATTTTTTCTGGTACTAAACTTGAAATTTGAGAGACTGCCTCATCAGTTGTAAATGCTTTTCTATGAGGTCTTTCGCTTAATAAACCAACAAATATTTCAGAGAAGGATAGTATTTTTGCTTCTTTAATGATACTATTAGATTTAATTCCATTTGGATATCCTGAACCGTCTAAAAGTTCATGATGTTGTAAGATAATTTCTGAGATTGGTAAGAGGGAATCTATTGGTGCGGTTATAGTTGAACCAATTAATGGATGAAATTTTAGTATTCCATATTCTTTATCAGAAAATTTAATATCCTTTAAACTCAGTTCATTAATGTCTCCAATCATTCCAATATCATGTAATCTTGCTGCATAGTCTAGTATTTCAATTTGTTTTTTATTAAGATTAAGATGTTCTGCTATTATTTTTGAAGTTATTCTTACTTTTTGAGAGTGATTTTTATAAAAAGGATCGCCAGACTCAAATGTATTTACTGCTGTTTCAAGGACTAATAGATAATTAAGTAAAAGTGATTGGTTTGTATAAATTGAAAACATCGCAGATATTAAATCTAAAAATCTTCCAGTATTAAGTATATCGTCTTGAGTTATATGGTTTTTCTTATATAGTTCTATATCTATGTTAGTGTTTCTAACTTTAAGCAGTTTTCTATTATGCGAGTTATCATCAGGATTGCCTATACTAATTGTTTTATCTCCAAATAATATCTTTATGCCCTCAAAGTTTACTGCTTTCATTATTATATTACCGATAAATCTGAAATAGTTTTCTTTGTTGAAAGAAGCAGAAGAAAATAGGTCTTTTACATCATTCAGGAGTTTTGTTTTTAATAGTTCTGATTTAAGAGTATTAATTTCTATCGAGCTTTGCATTAGGGATGAAAGGTATTCAAGTTCACATATGAATGTTTTAAGATCAAACTCTTCTGAGGATACAAGCCTGATGCCAAAGTTTTTCTTCGGTGGTACATATGTATATGTATGTAAATTCCCTATTTTTTCATATCCTGGAGCAGATGAAGAAAATGTTTCAGGAAGATAAAATTTTTCCTTTATATCAGCGTCGAAATAATCTGAATGCATGAGTTTGTAAAGATTATCACTTCTTGTGTAAATCCCAATGTTTTTAATGTGTGGATTAATTACTTTAAAATATTCTATCAATATATTAGTATATTCTTGAATTGAGCTGGCATCGCATAACTTTTTAATAAAAAGGGTTTTCTTTTTTTCTCTTTTCGAAGTTTTCAATATCTTTTTATAAATAAATATTAGGCATATTATTAGTATAATAATTGCAGATATAAAGTAAAATGGTGATATTTCAGATAATGAATATTCTATTTCTTTTATATTGTTTGTTATTTTTTCAGGCAAATCAGTTCTAAGAAATTCTCTTAATTCATTAATATTCATAAAATAAAATCTTTCCTACAGGATATGTTTTGCCTGAAGGATATATTTGAGATTTTAAAGTGATAGGAGCTTTACCATTATTCGCTTTAATAAATTCATCTTTAAGAAAATCATGGAGTCCTTTAACCTTTGTAGGAACTTGAATGTCAATGATAGTATTATCGTTTCCGATTATTATTAAACCATTTGAAAATTTTCGAAGATATGTATTTTCATCTATTTGAATTATATTACTTACTGGTGTACCCAATTTTTTAAAATATATGTTATCCTTGACATAATCAAGACTAACATCTGGACCATTGGTGAAACCTATGGAATTACTCATCAAGCTACACGCCAATGAATAAAATATTGCTTGTCTGTCAACTGTCTTATTATAAATAGCGAAATCTTTATTATTTATTTTTATCCAATTTCCTGTATCATAATAAAAAGGTCTTGCATAATTCAAAAATAGAAATTTTATTTTAGGGTTTGTTTCTTTTGCTTTATTAGATAGATTCTGAGATAATTCGATGGATTCCTTTATGCTTTTAAAACAAGTATCTTGTGTGGAGATTAAACCTTCTGATTCTACATAAATATTATATATTTTACTTTCACATTCAATGCCAGTAAATACGCTTTCTGCTGTATCAATATCAGCATATAAGTTGAGTTTCGCTTTTTCAGAATTAAACCCTCTATTTAACATTACAAATATATTATTTTCTTTTAATCTTTTAAGAAATTTTAAGACCATATCATTATAATCAATATTAGGATGTCTTTTTTTGAATTCGTTTATAAGAAAATCATATTTATTTTCTAAGAAAGCATTCCAGCCAGAACCCCAATCAAAAAAAACGCCATCATAATTATATTTTTTTAAGTAGTTTATAATGTGTTCTATCCGTAAATTTATAAAATCTTCATTTGCCATGTCATAGAAATAATCTTTACATCCATATTTAGTTCCCATAGGGTCAGGAGAAGAACTATCAGGGTCAAGTGTCCATTGGTATCTATTTTGATAAACTAACATTTGCCAATCATCTGGTTTTGAACAATAATAAGTAGCAGGAAGCCAATCATAAAAAACAAGTTTGATGTTTTTAGATTTTAAAAAATTAATTTTATCATCTTTCAAAAAATCTCCTGTTACAATTATATCAAAATTTGAAAGAAAGTCCATGTCTTCTTCTTTTATAGCATGATATATGAAAGCAATAGTTGGATTATAATCAAAAGATTGTTTTGTGTTTGACGAGCATGAAGATAATAAATTTAATATAAATATTGGTATAAATATAATAATGAGTTTATTTATCATCTATTTATATCTAATAATTGTTTTCGATGTTTTTCTAAAGTGTTAACATAATGTGTATTATCTATTAAAAATACATTAACATTTTTACTACTATACCATAATTTGATGTTATCGTGATTTTGAGAATATATTGTAATCCAGTCTTTTAGCTTAATCATTATGTCTCTTCTCCATCTATACCAGTACTCACCAAGACCATAATATTCTTTTGGTTCATTTTCAACAAAGATAAATATATAATTTATATCTATTGGAATATATTTATCAGTTGGTGAATATGATTGGATGAATTCCTGTGTATTTTCATGATAGCCTCTTGAAATCACCTGAGAAAATTGTTGCACATATGAAACTATTAAATATGTAAATGGTTGGAAGTTATCTTCAATTTCATTCACAAGATATGGATATTCATTATATTCAATAAAATCAATGCTGGACCAGAATTCTTTCCTATCTATCCATCTGGGTGTGATTATTACTAAAATTAAAATTATTAAGGAGATAAAAGTAAGGTATATATTAAAAAATGACTTAGATTTTTTTAATTTTAATTTATTTTCAAGAAAGATTGAGTAAAAAGTAGGAAAAATAATAGAATAAACTATTGCAACGAAAAACTGTAATCTCGAATGATCTATTATTCTTGGTAAGCCAATGTTTTGTGAAAAGTAAATAAAAAGTATAGCTATTGATGTAATTCCTATTGAAGGTATATATAAAATTTTTTTCTTTGAAAATAGTTCATAAAATATAAATATGAATGATATAATTAATAACAAAAGGATTATATAAGATAAAAAAGGTGTAAATTTAACAATTTGGACTGTATATAGACCCAGAATTTTTAGATCTCTATAAGCCCTTTCTGTTTTAAAAAATTTATCAAGAATCGGTGCCGCAGCTCCTATATCTTGTGGAATGCCATATATGAGAAACTGCAGCATCCAGGTATTACCAAGGATTATTGATAAAAATATAACTAATATCCCTTTTTTTGTTAGTTTGACATCGATTCTATCTGTTATATAAGCATAAATAAAGATTAATATGGATGGGAAAGACAACGCAATTGCAATACCAATATGTATTGATAAGATGATTGCGAGAGTTTCAGCATATAATAATATAAAAATATTTTTTCTCGTATCTAAAAACTTTATCAGGAAATAAAGATTTATCAGGGCAAATGATGCTCCTAATTCATATGGTAATGTAGTTGTGCGTCTCCAAAATAAGAGAAATGGATATGAATCTAGTAATTTCTCATCTAAAGGGTTTGCGTTATGATAAAATGACAAAAACCATATATTTATAACTTCAGGTAAGTTTGTTATTGTTACTGTGCCAAAAAATTTATGTGCAAGAGGGCTTGGAAGTAAAATACCAAACATAAAAAGGGCAATGAATATAGCTATATAGCTATTTAAAAACTTTTTAATGAAATAGTATAAGCTGAAGAGGGTAAATGAAAGATAAAGAAGAGGGAATATGTTATAAAGAACTATTGTGTTTAGTCTTGAAAATTGGTTAACTGTATATATTAAGACTGGAGCTCCCCACATGTATGGGGCTGCTGCAGTTTTATCGAATAAAATATTAAGTTTTAATATATTATTCCAGTAATAAAATACATACATGTCAGGTAGTGCACCTGAGAGACTAATAAAACTCCTGTATAATATGATGAAAAGTGAATAAATAAATAAAAATGAAATAAGTGAGCTGCATAAAGTAGATTGAAAGTTAAGTTTTGATATAAACATAAAGAATTTATCTTTTTTTATATTTACGTAGTTTTTGATATATAAGTTTGCATTCTCAAGAAATTTTAATATTGAGTATATAGTTTTATTCGATAATTTTCTTAAATATGTTGAGATTGAATTTTTGTAATAGTATTTTAGGAATACTAATTTAAGGGTTATTAAGAAAAATATCAAAAAAGGAAAACCGAAAACTTTTATGTAAATGAAGAAGGGGAATAAAAGGGTTATTATTGAAACCATATGTATGATATTGAAGACTATTCTGTCGAGTTTATCTTCTATGTAATCTTGTGGAAAAACTTTGTTTGGTATCCAGAAAAATAATAAATAACCCGAAAATAAAAGTTTGAGAGTGCTTACAACTTGAAGCTTTAATACTTCACTTTCTAACATTAATAGCCCATGACAGGAGGTCTATCCTAAAAATCTCACCATCGTAATAAACGTTTTTGAAATCAAATGGTGCGATGGTGATTATTTTACCTTTGCCATGTTCTACATAACTTGCAAAGATATTCTCCTCAGATTTTATTAACGGATTTCCTACAACTGTAATGTATAAACCCACATAGTCATTTTGCTCAAGCAAGAGTTTATTAATATCATTACGCATGTCATCTAAGAGATAGTCTTTTTCTGGCGTTATTTCGATTAGAAGTTTTTCCGTATTGAATTCATCAATCTTTTTGGCAATAAAGGGTATAACATTTATTTTATTCCCGAATAAAGTTAGTGACTTTAATTTTTGAATAAACTCTTTCAACTTTTCGTCGCTGAAATTGTTAAATTTATAATCGTAAGACGAGATAAAAAGTGCTGATTCAAGCCATAAAGTACCTCCTTCATTTATCCAATTTTCAAGTATATTAATTTGTTCTTTAGATATATTGAAAGAGTGAGCAATATTATAAATGTAATCGTTTTCTTTAAAAATATATTCTCCTATCCAAATCGGTTGGACATATATAATGTCATACAGATGCTTGTTATTTCTTAAATTCCAATAGTCAACATTTTTAATATTCTGAGCTTCAAATTTTATTTTAATTGATGAATAAAATTCTGGAGGAAATTTACCTTTAAAATCACTAATAGGAATATATGAGATAAAAGGGAATCCTCTTAAAAGATCTGGCTTTGTATCTTTAATTTCTCGTGTTATTTTCGAATCAGGAATATTGAAAATAGTTGTTTCTTCTTGTTTTAAAGTAGTACTTAATATTTCGGATTCAGAAAGTTTTGATGTAGGTGCACAAGAAATTAAAAAAAGGATAACAATAGGTAAAGTAAAATTTTTCATTATTTCCTCCAATAATTAATGAACCAATAATTCCGATTTAATTATATCATAGATCTTTATTTTATTTTTATTATTTTAAAATAAATAATTTAAATAATTTATTTAATTCTTCTACTCTTATTTTCTGAATTTCTTTTGTTTTTCTGTTCTTGATTTCAATATAACCGTCTTTTATATTTTTTTCCCCAATTATGATATGATATGGTATGCCTATTAGATCAGCGTCTTTAAATTTTACTCCAGCTCTTTCATCTCTATCGTCTATTAATACTTCTAATCCATTTTCAATTAAGTTCTTATAAATTTTTTCTGCTATTTCCAAAGTTTTAGGTTCTTTTACATTTAATGGGAGTATTTCAACATCGAAAGGTGAGATGCTTTGAGGCCAGATAATCCCGTCTTTATCATGACTCTGTTCAATAACAGCAGCAGCTATTCTTGCTGGTCCTATGCCATAACTTCCCATGACAATAGGTTTTTCAGAACCATTTTCATCAAGATAATATGCTTTTAAAGGAACAGAATATTTTGTTCCAAGTTTAAAGATGTTACCTATTTCTATCACTTTTTCA
>JAWCMS010000003.1:0-40588 GCA_038849525.1 Candidatus Pacearchaeota archaeon | reverse complement strand
CTGACAAGCAAGATAATGTTATTTGCAAGGATGGAGTGTGCTGGATTGATACATCTACAAAAACTGCTAGAACTCAAAATTTAGAGCAGAGAATTGTTTATACGGCAATTTATGAGGGTAATTTTCGTAATAAAACAGAAATTTATACTTGTGACCTAGATGGGAAAAATGAAAGAAGATTAACTTTTAATGAATGCCTCGATGATCATCCTGTATTTTCTCCCGATGGAAAAAAAATAGCCTTTACTTCTTTAAGAGATGGAAATATGGAGATTTATTTAATGAATAATAATGGAACGAAACAAAAAAATATAACGAAATCTTTGTTAAATGAATCTTTTCCATATTTTCATCCAGACGGAAAAAAAATATTATTCATTGCTAAAAAAAATGGATTTAGCCAAGCATTCGAAATGGACCTTACAAGCAAAAATATACGACAACTAACCTATTCTAATAATAATGTTACTTATGCTTCTTATTCTCCAGATGGAAAAAAAATAGTATATAATCTTTATTGTGGGGGGAACAGAAATGATGTAGTTATTGAAGATATTGAAACAAAAGAGAAAAGGGTATTAATAGAAGATGGTAGTATCTTCGGATGTTATCCTCGCTGGTCTTCTGATGGAAGAATGATTGTATTTAATAAAGGTTGGATAAATAATGAGGGTTATGCAAAAATGAAAGTTTGTTTGTATGATCTTAAAACAGGAAATATTGATGAGCTCACTGATGGAAGTTTTGAAGATGGTCAGCCTTCTTTTTCACCAGATAACAAAAAGATAATCTTTTATTCAGATAGAGATGGTGTTGAATATGAACTGTATTCTATGGATCTAAATGGAAGAAACATAAAAAAATTGACTTCTGGTGGAAAATATAAGAATATGCCCTCTATTTCAAACAAAAGTATATTTGATGATTCTGTAGATGAAATAAAACTTAGGAAAGAATCTACTGTTGATGTTTTATATGAAAGTAATTTTCCAGAAGTGAAAGAGAATAATCTTAATGATATACTGAATTCTACAGGAGTTGTTATTGTTGATGCGTATGCAGTATGGTGTGGACCATGTAAACATTATTCTAAAAATGCAATTGAGCCAGCATCTAAAAAATACCCAAATGTTAGATTTGTTAAAATGGATGCAGAAAAAAACAGAGAGATAAGCAAGCAATATGACATTATTGCTTATCCTACGACTCTAATTTTCAAAAACGGAAAATTTGTTGACAAGTTTATAGGAGCGGATGGCGGAAAACTTGAAGAAATGATTAAGAAATATTCTCAGTAATTTCTTATTAATTTATTTCTTCATTAGCCAGTTATAAGAAAGATACCAAAATATCATAAAATAAACGATAAAGAGAATCCAGCCGATATTTGAATGGAAAGTAGTAACTGCGAATTCTTGACTTATATATCTACCAACTATAATAATTGAAGTTATTCTCAAAACATTTGTCAAAAACATTCCTATTAATCCAAAAGGAAATATTAAAAACATTTTTGCTTTGTTTATCTTTTTCCATTCGAATGCGGATATAATGATAAAAGTCATCGCAAAAAAATATAATGTTAAAATCATTCCAACTATAATTTTCTTTAAAAACGGAAAAGAAATTGATAGGTTTAAAGGCTATCAAAAAGGCATGGAAAAATCAGAATTAGAAGCAAGAATTAAAAAGTATTATTTAAATAAGAAATAGTCACCAGAACTGCCAGGAATTTGTTAAAATAATATAACCTGCTAATGATGCATTTGCAACAGAATGAGCAATAATACAGTTTTCTATTCTTTTTGTTTTTATGTAAAGCATGTTTAGAATAATTCCTACAATAATTCCAGCCAGCCATCTGTTATGTGAGAAACCAAAAAATAAAACAGTGATCATAAAAGAAAACCATGTAAATTTCGGCTCTATCTTGTCCCATTTGTCAGGATTAATTAAAAATCTGAGCAAAAATTTTCTTGTGAAAAGTTCTTCTATTAATGGAGCAACAAGAATAGAGCCAAATAATCTGACAATAATATTAAAAGCAGATATCTCAAATTCTCCTTTATAAGGCATGAACTGTTCAACAAGTATCCAAAGAACAAAAATCAGTAAACCCAAAACGAAAGATAAAAATAAGTTGCCCTTAGCAAATTTTAAGTCGTAAGATTTGAAAAAATAAATTAGTGTAATTCCTACTAACAATATTTTAATAAAATAAGAAAATTCTTTCAAGCCAATGCTGTCAAGAATAAATGGTATAAGTAAGTATAATGCAAAAGGGAAAATATAAGTAAAAATTCTTGATTTCATGTTTTATTCATACAGTTAAGATTAATAAACATTTCAATTTTTTAACAGGCCAAAAGACATAAAGAAATAGCTAATCCTATCTATTTTAAAATTAAACAAAACCTAAAAGAAAGTTAAAAATTTAAAAAAACAAAAATTTACTTTCTTTTTCTTCTCAAAAGCCAGTATCCTACTCCTGCTCCAGCAATTGCAATTCCTGCTCCGAGTGTCGTGAATTCTGGGGCTGCAAGACAAGGATTATCAACATAACAGCTACCTGCTTTGCACCAGGTATAACCCTGTGAAAAACATGCTGAAGTACAACTATTTCCTGTACTTTCGTAACAGGCACCCAAAGGTCCTCCTCCACTTTCGCACTCTGCTCGTGAATAAAAACAACTGTAAGTTACTGCAGATACAAAACTTATCCCAAGAATCACAAATAAAGCAATCACTGGCAGTAAAAATAACTTTTTCATTTTAACCTCCTTTTAATGATTTAAATTAGAAAACCCTATATTTAAGCATTTCTATTTTCAAAAAAAATAATTGTTTACTATTAGGTAGTAACAAAATAGAAAGATTTAAATATTTGAAATAACTTAAAATATCATGAAATTCAAAGAGGCATTAAAATCAATAATTCCCAATACAGCTAAAAAGGCTGTTTTAGAAGGAATTCTTTTAGCAGGACTTTTAAGTCCTCTTGGCTTGAAGGCTGCTGACAAGCAAGATAATGTTATTTGCAAGGATGGAGTGTGCTGGATTGATACATCTACAAAAACTGCTAGAACTCAAAATTTAGAGCAGAGAATTGTTTTTACAGATACGTATGAAATAGGTATTCCTGATATTAATAAAGTTGAAATTTATACTTGTAATGCGATTGGCCATGATATTAGGAGACTAACTTTTAATGAACATGACGATTCTCATCCATACTTTACTCCTGATGGCAAAAAATAGTTTTTAGCTCGATGAGAGATGGGAATGGTGAAATCTATATTATGAACACAGATGGAACAGAACAAAAAAATCTTACGAATAGTCTAGCATTTGAGTATTGGCCAACAATATCTCCTGATGGGAAAAATATAGCCTTTCATTCAGATAGGGATGGAGGATCTCTTCAAATTTATATGATGGATATAGATGGTTCTAATGTGGTAAAATTAACTTCAAGTAATTTTATTAATATAAACCCTTCATGGTCCCCTAATTCATCTGACATAGTTTTTTCATCTTTAGATCCTAAAACAAATAATTATAGCATAAAGATTGTGAATGCGCTAAATCGATGTGAAACTACTGTTTTAAATAACGTAGGAGTATTTGATTGCTCTCCAAAATGGTCTCCTGACGGGGATAAACTAGTGTATGTAAGAAGCTTTTACGATGAGTCTAAACATATTAGACTTAAAATATGCTTATATGATCTAAAGAAAAAAATAGATATAGCTCTTACTAATGGAGAATTTAGTGATAATGATCCTTCTTTTACTCCTGATGGTAATAAAATATTATTTTATTCTGATAGGTGTAGCGATAAAGGTAGCCCATGGAAAACAGATATCTTCCAGATGAACGTCGATGGAACTAATATTCAGAGATTGACTTTTCATGGTAATTATATAAACTGGCCAATAATGTCGAAGCCTACTGTTTTCAGAAAAGTAGATGAACAAAAATTAAAACAAACCTATAAGTGGGAACAAGTTCCACAAATTAATTTTCCAGAAGTGAAAGAGAATAATCTTAATGATATACTGAATTCTACAGGAGTTGTTATTGTTGATGCGTATGCAGTATGGTGTGGACCATGTAAACATTATTCTAAAAATGCAATTGAGCCAGCATCTAAAAAATACCCAAATGTTAGATTTGTTAAAATGGATGCAGAAAAAAACAGAGAGATAAGCAAGCAATATGACATTATTGCTTATCCTACGACTCTAATTTTCAAAAACGGAAAATTTGTTGACAAGTTTATAGGAGCGGATGGCGGAAAACTTGAAGAAATGATTAAGAAATATTCTCAGTAATTTCTTATTAATTTATTTCTTCATTAGCCAGTTATAAGAAAGATACCAAAATATCATAAAATAAACGATAAAGAGAATCCAGCCGATATTTGAATGGAAAGTAGTAACTGCGAATTCTTGACTTATATATCTACCAACTATAATAATTGAAGTTATTCTCAAAACATTTGTCAAAAACATTCCTATTAATCCAAAAGGAAATATTAAAAACATTTTTGCTTTGTTTATCTTTTTCCATTCGAATGCGGATATAATGATAAAAGTCATCGCAAAAAATGAAAGCCCTTCTATTCCTGAGCAGTCTTTATTAATTTTTACGATAAAAGGATGTATTCCGAGAGTAATATCATTTGAATCAAATACTGCATATTCTGATATTGTTCTTAATATATAATAACTTATACTTGCTCCTGTTCTTGAGAAAAATTCCCAGTTAGAGTAGAGATTTATTGAAAAATAATTAGCCATCAATGAAAATCCAGTCGAAGAATAATAAATAATCAATGAAAATATCGCAGCAATAATTGTTACTCTTTTATAAATAAAAATCTTAGCAAATGGACCAAGGCAAGCTAGAAATAAAAAAATTACAGCAGCAATTTTAATTAAGAATTTAAAGTCTATTGCCGTTTTTAAAAATTTATTGTAAGGATGAACTCTATATAAAAATAAACCCCAATCGTGATGATGGCCTTTAATTGATACTTCAGTCATTGTAGGAATAATGTCATCATAAGCCACTTCGGTAGTTATTGTTGCTTTACTCTTGTTCGCATTTCCTTTAGCCATTAAAATAAATTCGTTAGTACCATTAATCAAATCATTTTTAGAAATATTAACCTCCATCCAATGTCTTTTTCCTTCTTTTTCTGCAAGATATTGAGAAGTTATGTCGTAACTTTTATTGTTGACAAGCATAATTGCAGTAAAATTTTTAGAACCATACCATGCACCATTCCATCTTATTGTAAGATTATCGGAAATTTCATCAATAACAACCTCTTTGAGAACTCTCTTAGAAAAGCTAAAGACTCTTTTTATGTCTACACTTTTAATTGAATCATTATCCACATAAAAAATAAATTCTTTTCTAATTGGATTTTCAATAATATTAGAATTCATAGAGTCATCTATGAAATAAATTTTTTCTCCTAGGATCCATCCATAACCAATATCAGCAGAATTTTTGTGCATTTTTATTGTGTCCATATTAAGATGATTTTCAAAATTCACTTCGAGCATAAAAGTGCAAAGAAAAAGTAAAAGCGCAATTATTAAAAAAAGCAAGTAAATGAATTTTCTTTTATTTTCTTTTTCAATTTTTATTTCAGCTAATTTGTCTTTTGTCATTAAAAAAAGAACAATTGTAAAAATTCCTATGATTATAGAAATTCTTTCTGTGTAGTAAACAACAGTAATCCTATGGTCTGCTTGAACAAACAAATGCCTAAAAAAAGGAATTATAAGCAAAAGTAATATTATGAATATTGCTAGTCTAATAAGAAATTCCTTAAAATCTTTTTCCATAGTTTTTGATAAAAGAGAGTATTTATATATATTATTGTATGCATCGCTTATTTTTTAAAAAAAAAGAAATATTTATAAATACCTTTCTCTTAAAAAAAACAAGTGAATTTAAAAATTATCTCTAAAAAGAAAGACAAAAAAGAGGGCATATGAAGATTAGTAATTTCAAAATATTTTCGATATTAATCTTTTTATTATTTGCAATATCAATCTTCTCTGTTTCTATTGTCGCTGCAGGACAGACTATACACTGCAATCTATTGTGCAGAATAATTTACCTTTTTACAGGAGAGTTTCCTCCTACTGCATATGTTACAGTTCAAGAAAGTGTATGCGGTAATGGCATTATAGAGGAAGGAGAAGAATGCGACGATGGAAACTTAGGAGGACAAACTTGTCAATCTTTAGGATATGCCGGTGGAGAATTATCATGCACTTTGAATCATGAATACGAATATGGTTACGGTGGAGGATGCATGTTTGATACTTCTCAATGCATTGCTCATGTGTGTGGTGATGGGATATGCAGCGCAGCAACAGGAGAGAACTGTAATTCTTGCCCTGCAGATTGTGGATGTCAAGCAGGATATGAATGCTATTTCCAAGGAGGCATGTATCAATGTATCTATATGCCGACATGTAGCGATGGAATAAAAAATGGTTTTGAAACAGATATAGACTGTGGAGGTCCTTTATGTTCTCCATGTACAATAGGGCAATCGTGTTTAATAAATTCAGATTGCGATTCGCAGTTATGTATTTCAGGAATATGCCAATTGCCTGTCTGCGGTGATGGCATTATAGAAGAAGGAGAACAATGCGATGGCTGGAATTTGGGAGGGCAGACTTGCCAATCTTTAGGATATGCCGGTGGAGAATTATCATGCACAATAGATTATGGTTATGGCGGAGGATGCATGTTTGATACTTCCCAATGTAAAATGATTGTTCCTTCATGTACTGACTTTGATGGCGATTATTACACTCTTGAAGAATATCCTTATGGATATGGTTATGGTACTATCAATTGCTGTGGACCTAATCATAATGAGCAGTGTATTGGCGGAAGTGATTGTGATGATAACGATGCTTCGGTAAATCCTGGAGCAGAAGAAACTTGTGACTACAAAGATAATAATTGCAATGGTCAAATAGATGAATGGTTTCCTGTAGGAGAAGAATGCAACAAAGGAATTGGAATATGCAAAACAAGAGGAGAGTATTATTGTTCTGATGGAATGTTAATGTGTTCAGCGCCTGCACCTGTTTGTAATGATATGGATATGGATAATTGGCCTGATCAATGTGTTGACTATACAGAAAGCGTCTATCATAATGGATATGGATATGGGTATACAGAATATTATAGGTATGGTTATGGAGTAGGTTATGGAATAATAGATGCAACTCCTCAACATCCAAATTTCTGGAACTTAATCAAGAAGTATTCTTTCGATATTGCAGAATTTTTTGGAGCAGCGCTTGGCTTTAGAACAACAGGAGAAGTAAATAATGGATTTGGAGAGGGTTATGGTTATGAATACTGCATGGCGGATTGTAATGATTTTAATACTGATATAAATCCTGGAGTTAAAGAAATATGTGATAATGGTATAGATGACAATTGTAATAATTTAATTGACAATCTTGATCCTGATTGTGATACTGTCCCTCCTGAAATTGAAATAACAGTTCAGGGAACAAGAGGAGATAACAATTGGTTTATTTCAGCATTAAACTGGATGGTTGAGGCAATCGATTATCAATCGGGAGTTAAATGGCTGACTGTAGATATAATATCTTCTGGAGGGTGTGGAAATGGTATAATTAACATAGAAGAAGAATGCGATGATGGAAATCAAATCTCTGGAGATGGATGCGATTCTAATTGCAATGTTGAACCTCCTTTAGCATGCCCTGCAGAAATGAAAGCATTTTGGAAAGCAGAAGGAAATGCAGAAGATATCGTTGGAAATAATGATGCAATCTTATTGAACGGAGTAACTTTTGAGAATGGAAAAGTAGGGCAAGCATTTTCATTTGATGGAATTAATGATTTGGTTGCTGACGGAAAAACTCTTGATTTAGGAATTTATAGTGATACTGAAAACCCTCTTAAAGAGATGACTTTAGAAGCATTGGTTTATTTAAATGATTTGGGGCAATATCGTATTATTCATAAAGGGGTATATCATCATACATTAGGATTGTACGATCTTTTTGTTGAAAGCAATGGAAAAGTCCGTTATAGAATAAGTGATGGTAATGAACCTTCATGGCCAGGAATAATAAGCAATACTGCTCTAACTCCAAATAGATGGTATCATATTGTTGCGACTGGAAAAATGATAGGAGAAAATTATGAAATGAAATTGTACATAAATGGTGTGTTAGATGCATCGAGCATAATAAGTAGGCTTCCTGGCACAAGATCAGAAGCAGAAAGAGTTGAAATCGGAGGATATTATCATCCAGATTATAAGAATTATTTTGCCGTAATAGATGGTCTAATTGATGAAGTTGCTGTTTATGACAGAGTATTACCTGAAACAGAAATAAGTCATCATTACTGGCTTAGCAGAATAGGACAACAATATTGCACTTTGTAAAAACAAAAGATATAAAAAATAAAAAATGGATAAAAAAGAAATGAAAAGAGGAAAATTCAATTTAGGGATATTTATTACTGTATTAATTGTACTTGTTGCAATCAGTGCAATTGCCATAGCACAAGATCCTTACGGGATGATTCAGACAGGACAGATTACAGAAACAAATAACTATTTGATAAAAGCATGCGCAGGAGATTATGCTGATAATAAATATTGTACTAGCGTGACAGAAAATGTTGATGTTGACGATCCAATAGTTTCAGACGATTATTATGCTTCATATGGCTATGGATGGATTAATCACGATGCTGAAGTAACTATAACAGCATCTGATGTAGGCTCTGGGTTAAGAGGAGTTTATTATTGTGAAGGTATAAACTGCATTCCAGATATTCTTTTAAGTATTCCTTATAAGGTATTCTATTCAGCAGAGCAGAATACTATTGCGAGATATAAAGCAGTTGATAATGCAGGAAGAGAGTCTAATATCGGGGAGTATAATGTTAAGATTGACAAAACTCCTCCTCTGACAACTCATAATTATGCTTACGATAACATATGGACAAATAAAGATGCTCTAATTACATTAACAGTTTCTGATAACCTTGCAGGAGTAAAAGAAACAGTATATTGTGTAGACTTTGGAGATTGCATTCCAAATACTGTTGGAAATATTATAAGCATAACAACAGATGGTTCTTTTATTGTTAAATATCATTCGATTGATAATGCAAATAATATAGAAAGTATCAAATCGCTTTCTGTCAAAATAGACAAAACTCCACCTACCGCCCCTGTATTACAACCATTACCTTTATGGAATACCAATGGAATAGTTAGCCTGCAATGGACTACAAGTGATGCAAGTATATCAGGACTTAATAGGTATGAAGTATGGAGAGCAAGCCAGCCGGCAGGAGGAATCCAAAGTGAATTTACAAAGATTACAGAACTACAAACACTAACATTTACAGATAGCGGATTAGCAACAGATACGACTTATACTTATAAAATAGTAGTTTATGATAATGCAGGAAATTATGCTGAGAGCAATACAGTCAGCACAACTGTAGATACAATAAATCCTTATGTTGAAATAATAAATCCTCTAAGTAATCAGATAATTTCTGAAACTTTTATAACTGTTTTAGCAAATTATGCTAACACTTATTTGGTAAACTGCCAAGTAAAACTTGATGATGGAATGTTCTTTGATATGAACGGAGACAATCAGGTTTCAGGAACAGCTTATTATTCTTTTGGAAGCGGCGGTTATGGCTATGGTGGAGAACCGCTTTGGGGACTGCATAACTTCACTGTAAAATGTGTTGATGAGGCAGGAAATGTTGCATTTGATTATGCATTAAATGTAATTTTTGACAATATTCCTCCTGAAACAGCAATAAGCTGCAATAATGAAGCTTGCTTGGCTGAATGGTATACAACAAAGCCAATCGCTGTTGATTTAATATGTTCAGATACAGGTTCTGGATGTAAGGCAACATATTATTGCATAGATTCTAGCAATACATGCACTCCTAATATACCTTATATTTCAACGATAGCTGTCAGCAATGAAGGAATAAATCATGTAAGATTTTATTCTGTTGATGTTGCAGGGAATGCTGAAAGCATAAAATCACAGATGATAAAGATAGATACTGTTGCGCCGACAATAGTCGATGACTATACATATGATGGAATATGGGTAAATTCAGATCAGCTTGTTACATTGACTCCTTTTGATAGTATATCTGGAATAAATAAAGTGAAATACTGTATTGTTCCATTTGAAGAAGAATGCGTGCCTGATACTATTTTAACAAGTCCTTATAAACTTTCACATACAACAGAACAAAATTCTATTGTCAGATATCAGGCAACAGACAATGCAGGTTTGACAAGCAATATCGGGGCATATAATGTAAAAATAGATAAAACAACTCCAGTGACAATTGACGATAACGTATATAATAATGAATGGACAAATCTAGGGAATAATACAATTACATTAACAGCTTCTGATAATCTTGCAGGAATAAGACAAATAGATTATTCAATAAATGATGCTCCTTATACTTCATATTCTGACAGTGTCGCTATGGACTTTTTTGCTGATGGTGTCTTTAACATTAAATATCATGCAACTGATAATGCGAATAATGTAGAAACAGAAAAATCTACGATAATAAAATTAGATGCAACTCCTCCTTTGGTAAATATAACTGTAACTCCAAAATCATGGTATAACTGTGCAGCAGGAGGATTTTTCTTCTGGCTTGTATTTTTTATAGACGGAGGAGAAGTTGCATATCCTGTAGTGCATGGTTGTGTCGAAGTGAATGCAGACATAGATGCTTCGATATCTGGACTGAATAATTATAAAATAAAGATTTATGACCAAAATAATGAGTTAGTTGCAGAATCAACAAATTCAGAAATTAACTTTAATTTTGTAACCTCAATGAATTCTTATAAAATAGTTGTTGAAGCGCTTGATAATGCGAATAACTATGCGACAGAAACATTAATAATATATGAAGATGATGATGAAGATTTAGTGCCAGACATACTTGATTTATGCCCTACAATAAAACCTTCTGTTGATGAGAATCATGATGGGTGCCCTGACGAGCCTGGTGTTCCTGGATATGCATGGGGAAAATGTGTTGATATTTACACTGGAAAGGCAATAACATCGATTTATCCTGTGGCAAATGTGATAAATGTGTTTACAGGTGAAACTTTTGTAAAAGGCAGTACAATTTGGTATGGAATGAATAGCAATATTTCAAATGTTTATGCAACTTCCTACATGAATATAAAAGTAAGGGATAATACTGTTACAACATGTGAAATTGATTTAAGACAATTCGATTCAGTTAAGGAATTAAGCAAGAAGAAACACTTCTATACTTTAGATAAAGATATAAAAATCCAGGAAGAGAATATAACAAATGGAAATTATAACCTTCAAGAAATTTGGAAATTTGATTTGAGCGATGGAAGCAAGATAAGAGCGAATACTCATTACAACATGAATAGAGATGAGAGTAAAGTACATGTAACTTATGAAAACAAGATCAAGGAAGCAGAGTGTCTGCTTGCATGCGATAACGGCAAGAAATCCTGCTTGAACGAATGTAATGCGCTACCTAAAGCTCAGCAGAAGACCTGCATAAGTGATTGTAATAAAATTGATGTATCATGCCAGAACTTATGCAGAGATACATTCTCTTTCAATATAATGCAAGAATATAGTGGAATGAAGACGTTATCGCTATATGACATCCTTGTAATGATTGGTTATGCTTAATAATCAATTTCTAAGGTTTCTGTGAAAAAGCAAATGATGAATGGGCAAGTGAAAAGATATTTTTTAGATGATTTATTTTTGTTTTTTAAATTTTCATAAAGTTTTAATATTATCTTTCTCTTATTTCTTTATGTTGATTGGTCTGGTTGGAAAACCAAATTGTGGCAAAAGTACATTTTTTAAGGCGTGTACTTTAGCAGAGGTTTTGATAGCAAATTACCCATTTGCAACAATAAAGCCTAATGAGGGAGTTGGATATGTTAAAGTAGATTGCATTGATAAAGAATTTAAAGTAAAGTGTATGCCGAGAACGGGATTTTGTATAAATGGCAAAAGATTTGTTCCTATCAAGCTTCTTGATGTAGCGGGTCTTGTACCTGGTGCACACAAAGGAAAAGGTCTTGGCAATCAGTTTCTTGATGATCTAAGACAGGCAGATGTATTTATCCATATTGTTGATTTGTCAGGAAAGACAAATGAAGAAGGAAAGCCTGCTGAAAATTATGACGTCACTAAAGATATCGTATTTCTTGAGGATGAGCTTGACTTTTGGTTTTTTGGTTTGATGGAAAAAGCATGGAAATCTTTTGTAAGGAAAGCACAAGCGGAAAAGATCCCTCTACATGAAGCTATTGCGAAACAATTTTCAGGATTGAAAATTAATGATTCTCAAGTAAAAGAGGCTATTTTAGCTTCTGGCTTAAATCCTGAAACTGCTGTTTCATGGACATCAGAAGAACTGCTTAAATTTACAAAACTGCTGAGAAAGATAAGTAAGCCTATGCTTATTGCAGCTAATAAATGTGACACTCCAACTGCAAAAGAAAATTTGAAGAAATTAAAAGAAAAATTTCCTGATCTGTTAATTATTCCATGTTCTGCAGAATCAGAATTAGCATTAAGAGAAGCAGCAAGAGATGGCTTAATAACTTATATTCCTGGGGAAAATCACTTTGAAATTAGTAATGAAAGTAAGATAAGTGAAAGGCAGAAGAAAGCATTAGAATTTATACAAAAGAATGTTTTAGATGTTTATGGCTCTACAGGTGTTCAGGAAGTTTTGAATAAAGCTGTATTTGAATTGTTAAAATATATTGCTGTATTTCCTGCAGGAGCGCATAAACTTGCAGATAGAGAAGGAAACATTCTACCTGATTGTTTTTTACTTCCTCCAAATTCTACTGCCTTAGACTTTGCATATACTGTTCACACGGACTTAGGAAAAAATTTTATTAAGGCGATAGATGCAAGAACAAAAAAAATTTTAAGTAAGGAGTATAAACTGAAAAATCGTGATGCAATTGAAATTGTAACATAAATTTATTTCTTTTGTTTTCAAAAAAGCTTTTTTTGCTTATAATATTCCTGCAAGAAAATATGCGCTTTTGTTAGCAATTCACGATTAGCTCTTAATTTCATTAATTCCATAGCTTCTTCGTAAGTACACCATTTATAATTTTCATGTTCATAAGAAATTTTTATTTTCCAAGAGTTTGTTTTTGCAATAAAATAGACAGCATCTTTTCTTATTAGCTGGCCTTGAAATCTATAAAAATAATGCTGCGTTTCTCTGAATCCTGGAATAATTTGGAGATCATAAAGCCCTGCTTCTTCTGCAGCCTCTCTGTTTATTGTTTTTTCTTCTGTTTCTCCTGGCTCTACTTCTCCTTTTACAAAACCCCAATAAGTTGGATACTTTAAAAGAAGATAATAAGGAACATTTTTATCTAAATTATAGATTATTGCACCGCAACTTAATTTGTATTTAGATTTTTGGAACAGCTTTTGAGGTTTAAACTCTTTTTTCTTTCTCTCAGAAAATTCAAACAAAGATTTTTCTTTTATTACTTGTTTTTTCTTTTTCATATTAGCTGCTATTTCTTAGGTATATTTTTCAATTGTATTATTTAAAATAAAATAATTAAATTATTTATGATTTCACTAGCTTTTTTGTTATTTACTGCTTTTTATAAACAAAATAAATTATTCCTAAGATAATCCACACAGGAATCACCCACAGTCCTTTACTACATACGTTTACAGATTGTGTTCCACAAAAAATTGCCTGAAATATACTCACAATCAAGTAGCCAACTATGACAAATAGCAGCACTTCAGCGACGGTGATTCTCTTTTCAGCGATGGTTGTAGGAATAGTTTTTGACTTTTTCACCATCTTTTTACCTCCTAAATATTAGAATATTACTCTTAATTTAAATCTTTTCTTTTTCTTTCAGAGCAATAAATCTTTTATAAAGCGACTCTACTGATTTCTTGTTAACAAAGTTATGATGTCTAAAGCCGCCGCCAAAGTTGTTTGGAATATGCATTAGTTCATGGATAATTGTCTTTATTTTTTCTTCTTCTGAAAGTTTATCAAACTTTTCACTTATCATTTCAATAATGTAAAAGGGTTCTGTTTTTAGTCCAAGCTGCTGGATTTTTGATAATCCATGGCATCTCGCTATTACTCCTCTTGCATTTGAGCCTTTCGATTTAAAAAATGCGATTCTATCTTCTTTTATATTTTTCATTTCAAGAATTTTTATTATTTGTTTTGCTTTCAATTCGATATCAAATGCTGGATAATATTTCATTTTACTTTTTATTTTCTTTAACTATACTTTTTACATTCATCTGAGTAAGGGCAATAATTACATCGCCATTCTTCAACATCATCTACACTTGGGATTATATTATTTTGTATCTGTGCTTTGAGAATATAGAATTTCTCAAGAATCTCTTTTGCAATATTCTCATTATACTCAACAATAAATTCTTTTATTTCTTGCGTGTTTTTGTTTTCATATATTATTATTCCTTTTTTTATTTTAAAGAAATGCAAATACATTTGAATCTGCTTTAAGTGATCCGGATCTGGAGATTCAAGCTTCGAAAATGATGTATTATTTATGCTTTTTATTTCAACAACATATGGCTCATTATCAATATTAATGATTGCATCAGCTCTTCCATGTACTATTTCTTTATTTGGAATTTCTATTTCTGTAGCTTTTACAAGTCCAAGGGAGAATAATGTTGAAATTATCCTCAGATGTGTATAATCTCCATGTTCAAATACTCTTAAAATGCGAGCATCCATTGCTTTTTTAGGTGCTTTTTTGAATTGAAAATAAATCGCCCGTGGGCATTTGCCAGCATCTGTTATATAGAAATGTTCTCTGTCTTTATCTTCTTGCTTTGATAAATAGAATTCTTCTATCTTTTCTTTTATCATATCATTCTTAGATAGTTTGTTTGTTTATAAAAATTACTATAGCATTTTGCTACTTTCTAATGTTATCGTCGAGAAAGAAAAGTTTATATATCCTCGTCGGTATCATTTTATTAATATATAATGAAAAGGAGGTTAAGGGCATAATAAAATGGGAACAATTCTTATTAAAAATGCAGTCAAAAGAAAACCTGGTTATCTTTACTATGTAGATGGAAAAGGAAATGTCTGCGAAGCAAAGATGGCTAGGGGTGGCAAAAAAAAGAAAAAAAAGTAAATTAATCTAAATTCAAAATAGTTTGTTTTTTTATTTTTTATATTCTCGAAATCTATTTAAAACTAGTTTTTCTTTTTAATATATGATTTGTCTTGGAATAGAAAGCACAGCGCATACATTTGGAATTGCTATTCTAAAAAATAAAAATGTTTTAGCAAATGTTTTTTCTGCTTATAAGACAGAAAAAGGAGGGATAATACCTTCTGAGGCAGCAAAACATCATGAAAGCATTAAAGAAGAAATTATCTTACTTGCACTTCAAAAAGCAGGAATAAAGCTCACTGACATTAATTTAATAGCTTACTCTAAGTCTCCTGGATTAGCACCTTGCTTAAGAGTTGGAAAGGATTTCGCGAAGGAACTTTGGGAGAAACTGAATGTTCCTGTTATCGGGGTAAATCATTGTATAGCTCATCTTGAAATAGGAAGAATGATAACCGGAGCGAAAGATCCTGTTTTACTTTATTGTTCTGGTGCAAATACTCAGGTTATAGCTTATGCTGCCGGCAAATATAGAATTTTTGGTGAAACTTTGGATATGGGTATAGGGAATTTTATAGATACCTTTGCGAGAAGTGCGGGATTGGGATTTCCAGGTGGACCGAAAATAGCTGAGCTGGCTAAAAAATCAAAAAAACTTATTGAATTACCTTATTCTGTAAAGGGAATGGATGTTTCTTTTTCTGGAATGCTTACAAATCTACAGCAAAAATTAAAGACCCACGGTCTTGCTGAACTCTCTTATTCTCTTCAGGAAACTGCATTTGCGATGCTTATTGAAGTTGCAGAAAGAGCAATGGCTCATTTGCATAAAAATGAATTGCTTCTTGGAGGCGGAGTTGCATGTAATGAAAGGTTGCAAGAGATGGCTAAAAAAATGTGTTTAGAAAGAAAATCAAAATTTTTTTGTCCAGAAAATCAATATTTAGTTGATAATGCTGCAATGATTTCATGGCTTGGTATTTTAATGTATAATGCTGGGATGAGACAAAAAGAAATTGATTTTAATCCATATGAAAGAACAGATATGGTAGAAGTAAGATGGAGAAAATAAAATGGCAATATTTTTAAACCACTTATTTCTTATTTCAATAAACCAATGACAATTTTTTGGAGGTTTAGAAATGGATTTTTATAAAATAGTTGAGATTGCAAAAAAAACAGGAAAAATAGATAAAGGAACTAATGAAGTGACTAAAGCCATAGAAAGAGGGACAGCTAAATTAGTAATAGCAGCTGAAGATGTCCAACCAAAAGAAATTATACAACATTTACCTATTCTTTGCGAAGAGAAAGGGATACCTTTTTCATTTGTCGACAGCAAGAAAAAATTGGGATTAGCTGCAGGAGTTCCTGTTGCTACAGCTTCTGTTGCTATAATAGATGGTGGAGATGCAAAGGATGATATTGCAGAACTTTACAAGACAAAAGCCAAGAAATCAAAGCAGTAATAAATATTATCTATTTAAATTGTTTTAAACTTTAAAAATAATTTTTATAATTGAAATGGCAGAGCAACAACAAGAACAAAAACAAGAAAAAGTTGGAAGAACAAGCAGAGCTGGAGGACCTTTTCCGGCTGTAGTAGAGGAAATCATAGGTAGGACTGGGTTTAGAGGGGAGATTACACAGGTAAAAGCCCATATCTTACAAGGTCCAGATAAGGGTAAAAGCATAAGAAGAAATGTTAAAGGTCCCGTAAGGCTAAAAGATATATTGCTTTTAAGAGAAACTGAAATTGAAGCAAGAAAAATAAGGAGTGGAGTAATGAAAGGAGCATTCACATAAAAAATGGAAGAATATAATGTTATAAAGAGATGGCCAATCCATAAAAGAATTAAGGAGAAAGGTATTCTTGAGTTAATTACTGAGAAAATTTCAGATATCACATCATCTATTTTTTTATCAAAAGGTAAATGTTATGAATACAACAACGTTCAAATGCTAAAAAATTATCTAAAAAAAGATGGTAAAATGTAGTTTCTGCGGAAAGCAGGTAATTCAAGGAAGAGGAATAATTTTTGTAGAACTATCTGGAAGAGTTTTAAATTTTTGTTCATCAAAATGTAGAAAGAATTTTAGCTTAGGTAGAGAAGCCTCTAAACTAAAGTGGATTACTAAAAAGAAAAACAAGATTTAATTCTTATTAACTGAAATATTCTTAGAAATAATTAGCTTTTGTTCTATCTGCTCTTCACTTTCAGGTCTTTTTCCTTTTTCATATACATTTATTGTATATTCTCCGAGAGGAACATTTTTAAGTTTAGCTCCTATCTCTGAAGAACATATACATTTGCATTCCGCGCCACCCCAAATTTCATAAATATTTATAATAGAATTCTTTTCTTCTTTTTCGATTCTTACTGTCCTGCAACAAAGATGATTTATTGTTCTTGAATAAATAATTTCATTCTCATTTATGTCTATTCTCGGTTCTTGTTCTTCTACTATCATCTTAATTTGATTTTTGCCATTTTCTGCGCATCCTTTTATCAAAGGTAAGAGAACAGTATCTTGGATTTTTAATGATGTTTGAATATGTTGAAAATATAGGTAAATTGCTCCGACAGTTATAACTATACTAATAAAAAGAACTATTAATTTATTCATAATTAATTTTTAATTTATTATCTATTTAAATCTTTTATATCCTACTTTAGTTAGCTTTTTAAGCATCTTTTTTCTTATTAAGTTATGACAATTAGACAGCCAATTATTACAATAGTGGGTCATGTTGATCATGGAAAAACTACTATTCTTGATAGTATACGTTCTACAGCAATCGCTGAAAAAGAAGCCGGGGGGATAACACAAAAAATATCATTTACAACCTTTCCTACCAAATATCTTGAAGAAAGAGCAAGGACATTACTAGAGAAATTAAATATTAAAGTAGAAATTCCAGGATTTCTTTTTATTGATACTCCAGGACATGCTGCTTTTACTAATTTAAGAAAAAGAGGGGGTAGCTTAGCTGACTTGGCTATACTTGTTATAGATATTAATGAAGGAATAATGCCTCAGACAGCAGAAAGCATTGAAATTTTAAAAGCCAATAAGACTCCTTTTATTGTTGCTCTTAATAAAATAGATGTGATAAATGGATGGAAGAAATTTTCTGATGATTTAAGAGAAAATATTGAGAGGCAATCTGAATATACAAGAAAAGATTTTGAAAATAAATTGTATAAAATAATAAGAGCACTTTCAGAATATGGTTTTGATTCAGATTTGTATTATAGGGTTTCTAATTTTACGAAACAGCTTGCTTTAGTGCCTTGCTCTGGTAAAAAAGGGGAGGGCATTACAGAATTACTTGTTATGCTTGCAGGCTTATCACAGAAATTTTTAAAAGAAAGATTAATTGTAGGAAAAGAGGCAAGGGGAACTATACTTGAATTAAGAACTGAAAAGGGGGTTGTTTATGTGGAGGCTATTCTTTATGACGGTATTCTAAAAGTAAATGACACTATTGTTGTTGGAGGACTTGATAAAGCATTTGTTACAAGAATAAGGGTTTTATTTGAAGCATTGCCTTTGGCAAAAGGTTTTAAAGTAGTAAAACAAGTAAATGCTTCTGCAGGAATAAGAATGCAAATTCTTGAATCAGAAAAAGTACTTGCTGGAATGCCTTTTGTTTCAATGAAAAATCTTGCACAGGCAGCAGAAGAAGTTCAAAAAGAAGTTTCTGAATCACTAAAACTTGACAAAGAGGGAATAATAATTAAAGCAGATTCACTTGGTTCTTTAGAGGCTTTACTATTTTTATTAAAAAAATCAGGAATCAATGTAGTAAAGGCTGGAATAGGAAATATTAATAAGAGTGATGTTATTTCTGCTTCTGCTAGTCTAAAATCAAAACCAATAGATGCTGTTGTTTTGGGATTTAATGTTTCTATAGAAGAAGATGTAAAACAAGAAGAGAAAGTAAAATTGCTTGTAAATGATGTTATTTATAGATTAATTGAGGATTTTGAAAAGTGGAGGGAAGAAAAAGAAAAGGAGCTAGAAAGAGAAAAACTTGCAGAGCTGACTTTACCATGCAAGATTCGTACTTTGAAATATGTTTTTAGACAGAGCAAGCCAGCTATAATTGGAGTCAGAGTTGAAGCAGGAATAATGAAGGCAGGAATACAGTTAATGAATTCAAATGGAGAAATCATAGATAAAATAAAGGCAATTCAAAGCAAAAATAAGACGATAGAAAGCGCGAAAAAAAATGATGAGGTAGCTATTTCATTGCCAAATGTAACTATTGGGAGGCAGCTTAAGGAAGACGAAATATTATTTTCATCTTTAAGCGAAGAAGAGTTTAGAAAACTTAAGGAAAACAAAAAGCTTTTAAGTCAAGATGAAATAGCAATTTTACAGGAAATAGTAAGAATAAAAAGAAAAGAGAAAGCAACATGGGGGTTATAACTATAAAATAAAAACTAAACAAAAAAATAAACATGGTATTTAAATTTGAGATAGGAGATCCAAAGTCAGGAAAAACATTTCATTTAGAAGCAGAAGCAGAATCTTTAATTGGAAAAGTTATAGGTGAAAAGATTTCTGGAGAAGAGATTGCAAAGGAACTTACAGGAGTCGAATTAGAAATTACAGGTATCTCAGATAAAGCTGGATTTCCAGGCTTTAAGAAAATTGAAGGTACCGGTTTGAAAAGAGTCTTATTGACAAAAGGGTTTGGATTAAAAAAAATACATAAAAAGAAAAAAACTTCAAAAGGAGCTTTAAAGAAAGGGTTGAGATTACGAAGAACATTAAGAGGAAATACGATTACTGAGGACATAGTTCAAATAAATTTAAAAGTTACAAAACAAGGAGAAAAATCAATAGCAGAACTTCTTGGAAAAGAGTCTTCTCAAAAATCTGAAATAACTACATAACAAAAATCTATTTGTCACTATTTGGCGATAAATGGAAAAATATATAAATGATATTTTTTATAGACTTGTATGGATGATTATTTACCTGTAGAAATGCGTTTTAAAAATATGGTGGATGATAAAATAGAAAAAATTACTAATATGATGTCTAAAGAACGTGCAGAGGAATTTAAAAATACATTAAAGGCTATAATAGAAACATATGAGTTGGATTCTTATAAACAACTTTATGAGGGACTTGTTAAATTTGAAGCTGATGAGAAAAAGCGAAAAAGAATTAAATATTCTATTTTATCTTATGATAGGTTATTTGAAAATGCTTTAAATAGAATCCGTAATTCCTGTAGTGCAGAAAGAGAGTTTAAAGAAGAATTTAAAGAATTAGTATGGTAGCAAAATTTAAAAGAAGTCTTTTTCTTTCTTTTAAATGATCACTAAACAACCTGCATTAAATATTGGAATGGTAGGACATATTGATCATGGCAAGACTACTTTATTATATAGACTAAGTGGAAAATGGTCTGATACTCATTCTGAAGAGCTAAAAAGAGGAATAACAATAAAACTTGGTTATGCTGATGTTTTCATAAATAAATGTCCTAAATGTGGTAAATTTACAAGGGAGAAAGAATGTACTTGCGGTGGTAAACCTGAACCTTTTGAGTATATAAGCTTTATTGATGTTCCAGGACATGAAATGTTAATGGCAACTATGCTTTCAGGAGCAGCAATAATTGATGCCGCATTACTTGTTATAGCTGCAAATGAACCCTGCCCAAGGCCTCAAACAAAAGAACATCTTATTGCATTACAAGCGAAAGGAATTTCTAACATTATTATTGTTCAAAATAAAATTGATTTAGTAAGCAAAGAACAGGCATTGAGAAATTACAATGAAATAAAAGAATTCATCAAAGGGACAGTTGCTGAAAATGCTCCTATTATTCCATGCTCTGCACAGCAATCTATAAATATTGACGCTATTTTTGAGGCAATTACTAAAATCCCTATCCCTTCTCGAGATAAAAATTCAGAAGCGATATTTTTCGTTGCAAGAAGTTTTGATATTAATAAGCCAGGAACAAGTCCTGAGCAGCTTAAAGGAGGGGTTTTAGGAGGAACATTAAAGCAAGGTATTTTAAGAGTGGGAGATGAAATTGAAATAAAACCTGGAATGTCAATAAAAAAACACGAAAAAACAGAATATATACCATTAAAAACAAAAATTCTTGGCTTGCAAGTGGGAAATACGAAACTTGAAGTAGCAGAACCTTCAGGTTCTTTAGCAATACAAACAGAATTAGATCCTTTATTAACTAAGTCAGATAATCTTTCAGGTTGTGTTGTTGGAAAAGTAGGGAAATTACAGGATGCGAGTTACAATCTTAAACTGAGAATAAACCTCTTTAAGGAAGTTTTAGGAACAGAGAAAAAACAAGAAGTTGTGGCAATAAAAGTCAACGAGCCACTCCTTTTATCTGTAAATACGGCTGTTACTCTTGGAAATGTAACAAAAATTAAAGGTGATGAGGTTGAATGTTCTCTAAAGATTCCTGTTGTTGCACTAAAAGGAAGCAAAACTGGAATAGCAAGAAATTACATGGGACATTGGAGACTCATAGGGTATGGTGAAATCATTTAGACGGAAATAATCTAAATAAGAATGAATAAAACATTTTTTATGAAAGTATCCCTCCGCACCAAGCAATAAAGCTTTTAATATTTATTTTCATATTATTTTAATGAAAAAGATAAAGAAAAAAGAGGGTAATAAGATAGTAAGATTTTTAGTTGATCCTCTTTTCTTGTTCATAACATTTTTACTGCTTAATGTCCTAAAAAGTATATTTTTCTACACGACTATTTCTTTTTCGAATGGGACAACTGAAATTTTCATTTTTAATATTGCAACAACTATATTCTTCACAGTTTTGTTTTATTATCTTATCATTGAATTAAGCAAGAGAACAAACCCTTTTGTTTTTATAGTTGCTTATATTATTCAGGCGATATATCTTATTGTAAATTTTCTTTACTTTCTTCATTTCAATGATTATCTTTATCTTGACCAGGCTTTTTTAATGATTTTCGAAGGATTTGAGAGTATCAGAGCTGGCTCTATGAATTTTTATCCGATTGTTCTTATTATGATCATAGATCTTCCTATATTAATAGCAGTATTCCTAAAGATAAAAAAAATTGATTCTAAAAAGGCTTTTAGAATAACTGCATTAATTCTTTTTATATGCTTTATTATCATTCTTGTATCTTATTTTTCTATTTATGACAGGTCTAATTATTATAGCTATGGTGATGCAAAATTTGCGACAATGTATGGTGTACCTGCACTTCAAATTAGAGACTTGATAAATAAAGTAGGTATGAACCTTGCTAATTCGCTTGTTTATAGTAATAACACTATTAGTCAAACAAAATCATCCGAAAAGAAAAGCATTCTCTTAATACAAGTTGAATCTTTGGATGCTAATGCTATTTTTGCAGACTATAATGGAAAGCCGGTAATGCCTTTTTTGAGAGAACTGGCACTGAAATCAGTATACTACCCTTATGCATTATCACACCATTATGAAGGAACTGCTGATTCTGAGTTTTCAGTATTGAATTCGGTCGATCCTTTGAAGGATTATCCTGCAATAAAACTTAGAAATTATGATTATCCAAATTCTGTTGTCAAGGTATTCAAGGCTGCAAATTATTCTGCACTTGTATTTCATGGAAATAGGGGTGAATTCTGGAATAGGAACAAGGCGATGTATGCAATGGGCTTTTATGAATTTTATGATTTTGAGAAATTTGGTGTGAAAGAGATTACATGGGGGGCAAAAGATGATGAGGTATTCTCATTTGTTCTTGAAAAAATAAATAATGAGACAAATCCATTTTTTTACTATGTCATAACGATGGGGAGCCATATGCCATATACTTTTGTGCTTCCCTACTATAATATCACAGATTATGATGGCATCCAGGATATTAAAACGCGAAATTATTTTATCTCATTATCTTACGTTGACAACAGCCTAAAAAATTTCATTGAAGAACTTGAAAAATCTGAAAAGTTTAAGAACCTCTACATTATCATTTTTGGAGATCATTATGAATATGGCATATTGTATAATCTTCAAAATGACAGCTTTCATGGTGCGTCAATAAGGATTTATAATGATTGTGATTGTGATATAGGGTTTGTTCCCATTTTCATCATAACCCCCGATAAAAAGCAGTATATAGAGGAAAAATATGCTGCATCTTTTCTTGATATTGCTCCGACAGTCCTTTTAGTATCAGGAATTTCTTTTTTTAATTATTCAACAGAAGGACAAAACCTTGTTGATTTTCCAATTAAGGACTCCGCTATTTCTTTTATAGGTAATCAATATAGGAGAGCAGTTTTATATCAGATGGCAAAAGCAACCATCAATAACAAATACATGCATGATTTTATATCAGAACGCAAGATTGGGCTGACAGGGAGGGCGATAAGCATTATCGAAGGATTCGACTATAAGGAAAAGATCATAAAAATTATAACAAGGATTTTTTTAAAATTGTATCCTTTAACACATCAGTTTTTATAAATCATAGATTTGTTTATATTTTATGGCTAAAGGGTTAAGAAAGATTGTTGATAAGGAGTATATTGAAAATAATAATTTCAAACAACATTCTTCTTTAAAAGATATATGGTATAATTCAGAAAATGTATTATACAGAAAAGTGAATAATAATGAGTTCAGGCTTGTCAATACAAGTAAGTCCTTTGTTTTTTTATGAAAGACATTCTTTAAAGCCAGATAAACTTTGAATATTAAAGAAAATCTTTTTAAAGGCTTGATTCTCAATTTATACATTAAAACGAGGTAAAAAAATAAAATGGCAGAAGGAAGATGCATGAAATGTAAAAAGCAAGTGCAGATTAAGGATGCCAAAGAAACAACAATAAAAGGCAAAGCAGGAACATTAAATGCTGTTCAAGGAGTCTGCCCAACTTGCGGAACAAAAGTTTTCAGAATACTTGGGAAAAAGAAATAAATTTTTTTTAATTTTTTTATCAGCATTTTAAGTAGTTTTGTCTATATTTAATTATATTTATCTTTTAATATTATAGTTCGTTTTAATGAAAAAGTATAAAAATCCTTGTTCTCCTAAACTTTGATGCTAAGAGAATGTTTATCCGCAATATTGATATTATCCTTTGTAAACTGCACATATGCAGGAGAAAAACGGTATTTTAACAGTAAAGGAAGTTATATTATCAACGAGAAAAAAATAAATGGAAAAAGCAACTATGAGCTTGAAAAAATAATAGATAATGAAAAAAATAAGATAAATAAAATTAAATTAAAAGAATTAAATTACCTTGATTCTCTATATACTTTCACTTATTTCGATTGGAAAAAAGCTGCAAATATTGTTCATAGCTATGCAAAACAAGGAAAAATTAAGAAAAATGATATTGATTTATGCATAAGAGCATTAAGAAGGGCATCTTTTATGAATTTTTATTCAAGAAAAACAATCCCTCCTATAGACCCTAGACTTGCTTTATTAATTGATATTATAGAGTCTAATATAAAAGGCAATAGTAAAGGAATACATGGTGAGATTGGAGAGATGCAAATTATGCCCTATGTATTTGAAAAATATAAAAATTACTACATAAAAAATCCTTATTGGATTGAAGGCAAGGGTATAGAAAATTCAATAAACAATATTATCATGGGTATGGACCGAATTGCTGCAGGTGTCAGCACTATAAACTGCAAGGGAAAGATGCTCGATGAAATGACTTCTCAAGAACTTATCAAACTATATTCTTTTTATTCAAGAAATAAACTTTATTTTGATGAAAATGATAATGCACCGCTTAGAAACTTGGCTTATGAATTAAAGAATCATGCTTATTTGCTCAATTATGTATTTAATATCTCTCAATCGTATGATTTTAAAACAAACAAAGGAAGAAAACTTTTTGCGAAAGAAGCTGCAAAAAAACAACCAAAAGTTGCAAGAAAAAGCAATGGTAACAAGAAATTTGACTAAATTTCAATCTTAAATAAAATGTACTGTAGATTAGAAAAAATATCGAAAGAATAATTGCAGGAGCAGCTCTCTGCGTACTACATATTGCGTATATCTTAATTATGATTCCATAAAAAAAATAATGATAAAAAATATTCTTATTTATAGTGTATTAACGATTGCAGATTCTATTTTGATGTATCATCTTCTAAAAAAGAAAAATGATAATTAGGAATCTGCCGTAATAAATCTTAATTATAACTTATCTTCTATTTTTTCATTAATCGCCTCAATTTTAATTATTTTTATGTTTCTTGTTAGGTTGTGCAGTTTAAGCTTTGTAGTTTCACCGATCTTTTTACCCATGATTGCTTGTGCAAGTGGGGAAATATAAAGAATCTTTTGCGAGCCAGATTCTACCCCCAAATATACTCTTTCACATCCAGCATCTTTTATTTTTTCTAAAAGAATTTTATCAGCAGAATCAACTCTTAGCTGGGCAGTCCATTTTATTTTTATTCCATCCTTTATTATTTTGTCACATAAATCTATTTTATTTTTTTTATTCATGTCAAAATTATCTTCGGCAAAGAAAATTGTTTCAGGATTATATCTTTCTGCTAGATATTTCAACTCGCTGAGAACATTACCAGCTGATCTTTCACTAAATTCTCTACCTTCAATCTGCCAATTGCAGCAGAATCTGCAATTAAACGCACATCCTCTTGAACTTATTATCGAATGGTTTTGATAAAGAGCTAAATTATAGAATTCTCTTATATCGGGAATACTATCTTGATTCTTAAGACCGACAAAGAAAATCAATAATCTTGTTTAATCCTTTTTTTTCGCTATATTTTAGGACCCTTGCTTATTCATCAATTTCATCACCTTCTTCTGTCTTTGGAACTTTCGCTACGCTTGTTACCTTATTATCTCCAGCTGTCTTAATTATCTTGACTCCTTGGGTATTTCTTCCCATTTCTCTTATATCTTTCATGTTAACTCTAATAACGATGCCTTTAGCAGTAGTTACAATAACAGAATCTTTGTTATTCACCATTTCGATTCCCACAACCTTTCCATTTCTTTCTGATGTTGCTATGTTGATAACACCTTTACAAGCTCTTCCAGTTAGTCTATAATCTTCTACCGCTGTTCTTTTTCCAAATCCATTTTCAGTCACTGTAAGAATTGTAAGATTTTTAATTTTGTTAGGATCCACAACTTCTACACCAACAACAATGTCTTCTTTATCTAATTTAATTCCAGTTACTCCGTAAGCATTTCTTCCCATTTCACGAACTTCAGAAGCTTTGAATCTTATTGCGTTTCCTTCTCTTGTTGCAAGAATAATTTCCTCATTTCCTTTTATTAATTCTACATCAATCAATCTGTCGTCTTTTAGATTAATTGCATTAATACCTCCTTTTCTAGGATTACTGAACATTTTCATATTTACTCTTTTAATTATTCCTTTTTGAGTAACCATCACTAAAGAGCCTTCGAATTCTTTTACAGGCATTACTGTTGTAACTTCATCTGTAATATTTAACAAATTAACAATCGGTTTACCTTTTCCATACCTTGCAACTTCTGGAATTTCGTATGCTTTTAACCAATATAATCTCCCACCTTTTGTAAATAATAATAAAGTGTCGTGTGTTGAGCAGGTAATTACTTGTTTAACAAAGTCTCCTGTTGCTAAGTCAGTACCTATTACACCTTTTCCACCTCTTTTTTGTTCTTTGTAAGCTTTTATATCCATTCTTTTAATATATCCTTTTTGTGTTATTGTAATAATAACATCTTTTTTTGCGACTAATTCTTTTTCAGTTAATTCTTTTATTCTTTCAAATATTGTTGTTCTTCTCGCGTCTCCATAAATTCTCTTTAATTCAAGAAGTTCTTTTCTTATTATATTCAAAATTTCTTTTGGAGAATCAATTATTTTTTGAAGTTCTTTTATTAGTTCTTTTAGTTTATTATTTTCTTCCTTTAATTTATCTATTTCGAGATGAGTAAGTTTTGAAAGTTTCATATCCAAAATTGCTTCTGCTTGTTTCTTACTTAATTTTAGTTTGTTTTGCAGGTTTTCTAAAGCTTCTGTAGTATTTGCTGATTTTTTAATCATATTGACAACGTAGTCGATATCTTTTAATGCAGTAAGGAGGCCTTCTGTTATATGCTGCCTGTCTGTTGCAATTCTTAAGTCATATTTTGTTCTTTTAAGAACAACATCTTGACGATGTTTGACATAAACCGAAATGATTTCTTTCAGATTCATTAATTTTGGTTGTCCTTCGACTAAAGCAAGCATTATTCCATCGAAATTTGTCTGGAATTTTGTAAACTTTAGAAGATTGTTTATTGTAAATTGAGGATTCGCTTCTTTTCTGAGCTCAAGAACAATTCTTATCTTGCCTTTTGCTGATTCATCACGGATATCAGAGATGTCTTGTAATTTTTTGCTTTTCATTAATTCAGCAATTTCTTTTATTAACTCAGCTTTGTTGCATTGATAAGGTAATTCTGTAAGAATTATTGCTTCTTTTGATTTTATTTTCTCTATTGTATATTTTCCTTTGATAATAATTGAACCTTTTCCTGTTCTGTATAATTCTTCTATTCCTTGTCTGCTTATTTGGCCACCTGTAGGGAAATCAGGGCCTTGTATGATTTCAATAAGCTTTTCAATTTTTACATCTGGATTTTCGATATATTCTATTATTGCGTTACAAGTATCAACCAAATTATGAGGGGGGATATTTGTTGTCATACCAACTGCGATTCCTTGACTACCATTTAGCAACAAATTTGGAAGCTTTCCAGGAAGTACTACCGGCTCTTCTGCTGAGTTGTCAAAGTTAGGGATCATTTTTACTGTTTCTTTTTCTATGTCTGCCAATAATTCAGAAGAAATTTTTGACAGTCGCGCTTCTGTATAACGCATAGCTGCAGGTGGATCTCCATCCATGCTTCCAAAATTTCCTTGGCCGTCGATTAGCGGATAGCGCAAAGAAAAATCCTGTGCCATTCTGACTAAAGTATCATAAATTGAAACATCTCCATGAGGGTGATATCTTCCCATAGTATCACCTACAATCCTAGCGCATTTTTTTGTAGGTTTATCGTGATGCAATGCCATTTCATTCATTGCATAAAGAATTCTTCTTTGTACAGGCTTTAAACCGTCTTCAGCAGCAGGCAGTGCTCTTGCGACTATAACTGACATTGCATAATCTATATACGCTTTTTTCATTTCATCAGAAATTTCTGATTCTATGATTCCATAAGTACTTTCAGCTTTTTTTATCTCATCAGTCTTTTCTACAGTCATTTTTTCTGATACCCTATAAAATGAATATGATAAACTTCATTATCTTCTTTTATTTCTATATTAGATCCATAACAACTTTCAATTATGCCTTTCTTTATTAATACAAATGGGTCTTTTTTGTCTAAAAGAATGACTGGATTATATTTTTCAGTTATCAGTTTTTCTATTTTTTTTATGAATTCTGAACTGTCCATAATCATTCTATACTCACATCAGGCCTATTTTGATTTCTAATATTATCATATTTCTGTTGATACTTAAAGGCAGTGCCTTTTTTATCACAATAAAAGTAATTCGTGAATTTTTTTGTCATTTGACCTCTATAAATGCAACAGCTTCCGTATATAGGACATACATATCCTTCGTCTGTCAATCTTGCAAGATTAGCTCCATTCTCTGAGCATGTCTTTGCTTTCTGAAATTTTATTTCATTTCCGTTTCTATTATCGTGGTGATTCATCATATATCTAACTCCGCAAGTTTTGCATGTTCTTCTATAAATTCTCTTCTTGGTTGGACTTCATCACCCATTAACATTGAAAATATTCTATCTGCTTCGACTGCATCTTCTATTGTAACTTTTTTTAATGTTCTTTCTTTTGGGTTCATTGTTGTTTCCCATAATTGCTGTGGGTTCATTTCTCCCAATCCTTTAAATCTTTGAACATCAAGTTTTCCTCCAAGTCTTTCTATTTTTTTCTTTAATTCATCATCTGAATAAACATAATAATTTTCATTACCTTTTTTTATTTTATAAAGCGGAGCTACTGCGATAAAAACTCTTCCGGCTTCAATTAGCTGTGGGACAAATCTAAAGAATAATGTTAATAATAATGTTTTAATATGTTGCCCATCAACATCTGCATCTGTCATTATTATTATTTTTCCATATCTTAATTTTTCAATATTGAAAGTTTCTCCTGTTCCTGTTCCTATTGCTGTCAAAAGATTTGTAATTTCTTCATTTGAAAAGACTTTTGTTGGTGCTGCTTTTTCTACATTTAGAATTTTTCCTTTTAATGGAAGAATTGCTTGAAATTCCTTGTCGCGAGCTTGTTTTGCGCTTCCTCCAGCACTTTCACCTTCGACGATAAATAATTCTGTCTCTTCTAGTTTTGATGATGAACAATCAGCTAATTTTCCAGGCAATCCTGAAATTGATAACGCGGTTTTTCTTCTTACTAATTCTCTTGCTTTTCTTGCAGCTTCTCTTGCTTCAGCAGCAGAAACACATTTTTGACTTATTTTTTTTGCAATAGCAGGGTTTTGTTCAAAAAATTCTTGCAGTGCTTTTGATGTTATACTATCCACAAGACCTTTGATTTCTGAATTTCCTAACTTAGTTTTTGTTTGTCCTTCAAACTGAGGATTTGGAATCCTTAAGTTTACTATGGCGACAAGACCTTCTCTTACATCATCGCCTGTTATGTTTATATTTTTCAGCATCTTGTTTTTTTCAGCATAGTCGTTTATTACTCTTGTTAGGGCTGTTCTAAAGCCGACAATATGCGTTCCACCTTCTACTGTGTTTATAGTGTTAACAAATCCGAAAATTCCTTCATTGTAGCCATCGTTATATTGGATGGCAACTTCTAAAACAGAGTGATCAAATTCTTTTTTGAAATAAATTGGTTTGTGTAGTGCATTTTTGCTTCTATTGAGCCATTTTATAAATTCGATTATACCTTCTGTTGAGTAAAATTCAATTTTTTTGTCATTTATCTCGTCTTCTAATATTATTTTCACACCAGGATTTAGAAATGCAAGCTCTCTAAAGCGAGCAACTAAAACATCATAATCGAATTTTAATGTTGAAAATATCTCTGGATCTGGCCAAAATGTAATTATTGTTCCTGTGTCTTCTGTCTTTCCAATTATTTTTACAGGACCCTCTGGATGTCCGCCATTTTTATACACTTGTTCATAAATATTGCCATTTCTCTTGACTCGAGCAATCATTTTCTTAGAAAGTGCATTTACAACAGAAACTCCTACGCCGTGCAAACCTCCCGAAATGATGTATGCTTTATGATCAAATTTGCCTCCCGCATGCAGCATTGTTAGTGCTACTTCTAGTGCTGATTTACCTGTTGGATGTTTTTCTACAGGGATTCCTCTTCCATTATCTTCTACTGTTAAAGAGCCATCTTTATTTATTGTTACCCTAATAAGATTACAAAAACCTGCAAGTGCTTCATCTATTGCATTATCAACAACTTCATAAACACAATGGTGCAATCCTTCTTTACCTGTACTGCCTATATACATTGCAGGCCTTTTTCTTACTCCTTCTAATCCTGATAGTACTTTGATGGCTTCTGCACTATATTCCTTTATTGCTTTTTCTTTCTCTTCTTTGTTCTGAACCATTCTGAGCGTTTCCACTATCTTTTAATTATGAAAATAATTCTAAAAAAGTGTAAAATCACCTCGATAACGTGAAAATTACACGATTTCTAATTAAAAAATGTAAGTTAGATATATAAATCTTTCTGCCAATTTTTTTAAGAATTAAGGCTTAATTCATTAAATTTTAATTTTAAGATTTTAAGAGAAAAATCATTTTATCGACGTAAAACTTAAAAAATACAAGAATATATGCGCATATATGAACAAAGAAATATCAAATATTATTTCTGATATAAGAAAAATAAAAAGAAATTTTAATAAAGATTTATATCAAGTTGCAAAATTCGGATATCAGTGTTGGGTCTCAATGAATAAAACTATCCCAACAATAGAAAAACTTAAATTCATGAAGGGCTATTTCAAAGCTTATGAAGACTGCTATAAATCTTATAGAAAGCGATTATGATTTAGAACTTGATAAGGTAGTCAAAACAATTAAAAAACAGAAGGCAAAATTAGTTTGTATTCAATTGCCAGATGGTTTAAAACAAAAAGCGACTGAGATTGCAGAATTTTTAGAAAATAAGACGAATGCTAAAATTCTTATATGGTTTGGAACATGCTTTGGAGCGTGTGATATTCCAAATCTGCCAAAAGAAATTGATTTGTTTATTCAATTTGGGCATTCTGCCTGGAAAAAATAAATGCGTTTAATCAATCCTTTTCTATAAGATTATCTCTAAACATTCAAGATTTTAAAAATAAATTTTAAATTTTATTTTTCAGCTCAATTCTTTTAATATTTTTAATTCTCTAAGTGTTTTTCAAGACCTCTTTTTGAAATATTCCATTCTTTTAATCTATTCATTACAGTTCCTAAACTTACTTTGTATATCTTACTTAATATTGGTGTAGAAAAATTTCTTTTTTTATAAAAATATATCATCTCTTCTTTTGGTAGATTTATTTTTTCTTTTCCTCTTTTTCTTTTTTTTATTCCAAGTTTATTGAGTGCTCTATAAATCTTAAATGTGCTTACTTTATAAATATCTGCTAATGTAGGAACAGATACTTTTTTATTAACATACAGCTTTTTTATCTCTTCTTTAGGAAGTTTTTTTTCTCTGCAAAGACGGCTTTCATAAGGTTTTCTTGTTTCATAGCCATAGTTTTTCATTAAATAAGAAACAGCTTGATGAGTCACTCCAAGAATATTTGCTATCTCATAAGTCGTTTTTGGATTTTTACTATAGTATAATTCTTTTATTTTTTTTAATTTGTACTGAATATCTTTCTTGGATTTTGATATAAACATTTTTTTCTAGAATGCACCTAGAGGCGTTCACCTCTATATTTTTTTATAATAAAGTAGTATAAAAAGATTTATATTGTTTAATTATATTAAATAATTATTTACTATATAGTAGTAAAAAATAGAAAGATTTATAAATGTTTTTCTTTTTTATATTTTATGGAAAAAAATATATTAAAAAAAAATGCAAAAGGAAGATATAATAATATATTAAATATGCTTAATGATAACAATGATTCTACTGGATTAGAACTTTTAGAATCTCTTGTTAATTCTGTTGTTAAGTATGTATCACATGTTTCACGCATGGAGCATCGAATAAAGCAATGGAAATATACAATGGAAGATAAGGAATATATGGAGGCGATTACTAATCTTGATAGAACAAGAAGAATTTATCATGAAAGTTTAATTTCAAATTTAACAATTATGAATAGATATCTCTTTAAGAATTATACTCAAACTCCTGTCGGAGGAATTTATTCTTTTGATCCCGAGACAGTAAGAGATAGAAACGCTATAGCTGATTGGGCTGGCTTTTTATATTCGGCTTTGAATAACGCAGCAGTAGTGACAAAAAGCAAGGTTTAAATATAATGTATTCTTGTTTATTTTATGGAAAATGATGTAGAAATAGAAAAAGCGAAGTATGTTTTACTAATAAAAAAATTATATTCAAACAAAGAAGGAATAAATATTCTTACAAATATTGTTGAAAAAGCAATTGCATATACTAATAAAGTTGTACTTAATGAAGATTGTTTTAAAGAAGAATTAGAACTTGAAAAAGAATTAGGTAAGTATTCTGAATTTAATAATATTAATACACATCTATTTGCTTCGACTCTTATTGATTATCTTTATAATAATAGAAAAAAATAATTTTAAATAAAAATTGTCTGTGAATTCTATTTTTTTTCATAATCTAGAATTGATTTTTACTTTAATCTAAATATAAAACGCCCCGAGCAGGAATCGAACCTGCAAATCCTTTCGGAAACAAGCTAGCTAGCATAGATAAGGGTAATCGAAAATAAAATGATAAAAAGATTCAACATCCCTATCATTTCAAGTCTTTTTCGATTGCCTCCTTACCAATTTCCAGGCTTGCGCCGTACCATTGGGCCATCGGGGCTTTAAATAATTTAATATAAAAAAATATTTATATATTTAAGTTTATCTTATCGTTTATGACTTATTTTAAGCCTTCACATAATAAGGATTTAGTTGAGATTATCCAAGAAAAAGAAGATTCTTTAGGAAATAAATTAGCAAGAAGAGAGATAGAAGAATCTTTAGTTCAATTAAGTATTTTGAAATATGATACAATTGAAAAAATTGAAATAAGAAATGGACACGACCCTTTTTTACATGGAGAACAGATATCAAAATATGTATATGCAATTGGTATAAAATTAAATATTCCATATGATGAGCTTGACATGATTTGCTTTGCCGCTTCTTTGCATGACATTGGAAAAATAAAAATTCCAGAAGAAATTTTAGATAAGCCTGGCCCTCTTACGTCAGATGAAAGAAAAGTGATAGAGTTACATCCCGTATATGGTAAAGAGATGACAAGTCCTTTTATATACATAGGTGATTTAATACTTTATCATCATGAGAGACCCGATGGAAAAGGTTATCCTCTTGGTTTAATGTCAGATAAAATCCCGCTAGGCTCAAAAATAATTTCAGTGATAGATGCTTATAATGCAATTACACATTGGAGACCTTATAAACCTGCATACAGCAAAGAAAAAGCATTAGTAGAATTAATAAAAGGAAGAGATACCCAATTTGATTCACAAATTGTAGACGTATTTATTAAACTTATAAATAATAGCTGGTTTACATAAACTTATTATCTTTTTTAATATATAATCCTGTTTCGTAGTCTAATACATACTCTATCTTGCCTTTTTTGAATATATTTTTAAATGCATAATCTCCGATGCAGCTTTATCTAATTTTGTTTGTGTGATTTTTGCATTAATATACTATTTATTATATCTTTTTATATTCATTTTATACAGTAAAATACTTTTTGTATTTGTCTGGAATTTTAAAAAACTTAAGTTTTAATCCAGCATCTATATAAGCCCATGCAATAACAAATGCTTCGAATGCTTCGATAAACTTTTTATTATTGAAAAAATAAATACCATCTTTAAGATAATTATTAGCAAAGTCAAAAAAATGGACGCTTAACTTAGACTTATTGTTTATTTTTAAATTTTCCATTATTTCTTTCATTCTATTCATTTCTATTTTAGCGTTCTGTTCTATAGACATAATTAAAAAAATGACGTAGAATTTATAAATTCTATCTTATTTGATAATCTATGAATGAAAAAAAGATAAGTTTAGACGAACTGGCAAGACACATAGCTGCTTTGGACGGATGTTGGTATTCAGTAAGACAACAGTTTCTCCATAAATATGGCAGACCATATAAAAATTATTTGAATGGACAACAAAAATTTCAAGAATATCTTGATAATTATATTAAATCAATAAAAGAAAAATTAAAACAGCCAGAACTTTTTTAATTAGTCAATCATCTGAATTTCTATGTTTACTTCCTTAGGAATTGGAACGCGCATAATAGAATGAAGAACTCTTTCGTTCATAGGCAAGTCAATGATCCTTTTATGAATTCGCATTTCAAAATGGTCAAATGATGCTTTGCCATTACCACAAGGACTTTTTCTTGTTGTTATCTTAAGTTTCTTTGTTGGAAATGGAACAGGACCTCTCGGGATTATGCCTGACTTTATAGAAATATCTTTAATTGAATTACAAATTTCATTTAATTTATCTATATCTACAGATGCGAGTTTTATCCTTGCGATTTGTGCCATATTTAAAATGATAAAAAGAAAGCTATAAAAAGTTTTCTAAATATAGTTCTGTTAACTTATTGTAGGTAATTAATCTTCTAATTAAAAGAACTCTAAAGCCTAAAGCAGATTTGCAAGTTTCTTTATATCCTTATTTGCGACGTGAGTGTAGATTTGTGTTGTTTTAAGGTCTTTATGGCCTAATAACTGCTGAATGTATCTAATATCAGCGCCAGATTCTAATAGATGGGTTGCAAAACTGTGCCTTAGCGTATGTGGCGTGATATTCTTATTTATCCCTGCTTTCTGGGAAGCAGATTTGACAATTTGTTGGATTGTCCGCTTGTTGTATTTTCCTTCACGTTGGGAAACAAAAATTGGACCTTCCTCCCTGGTTCCATACATTTTCAGCATATAGATCAGTTTTTTATGAAGGAATACAATCCTTTCTTTGTCCCCCTTTGCTGTTTTTAAATGAATTATTTCTCTGTCAAAGTCTACGTCTTCCCATTTGAGATTTCTTACTTCATCCAGACGCAAGCCAGCATAATAAAGAATCATGATAACAAGCTTGTGCTTCAAATTGTTTGTAGCTTCTATCATTTTGTTTATTTCTTCTTTGCTCAATACCAAAGGCAGTTTCAACGATTTTCTTGCAAGGGGAAGTTTTTCTTCAAATCCGGTATTTAGTACGTTTTCATGAAAAAACTTCAAAGCAAAATAAGCAGACCTCATTGTTGATTTGCTTTTGGTTGAATATGAAAGAAGAAACTCTCTTGGTGTTTTGCCTGAAGATAAAAAATCCTTCACTATAGAAATATAGGACTTTCCTGTTTGATAGGAATACCTTCTGAGTTTTATTTCCTCAATCAGCTTGCCAATCAGTTTATATTTTTCTTCTGGGGAATAACTTCTGCTATTATCAGCCATATAGTCTATTATGAAAATCAACTATATAAAATCTCGCTTCTTATCCTAAATAGGTATGTTAAGTGAACATTTATCTCGCTTAATAGTTGTTAGGCGTAATTTTCGGGGGCGCGACTTTTTCTAGGAATTTTTATAAACATCAAAACAATTACTATAACTATGGCTATATATAATGAACCACTTTATTATGAAATTGCATTTAGCTTTGTTAATGCGAAAAAACAGGCAGATTTGTTTGAGAAATTCATTGAAAAATATAGCAAAGTAAAAGTAAAAAGAGTTCTTGATATTGCTTGTGGCCCAAGTCTGCAATTAAGAGAATTAGCGAAAAGAGGCTACGAAGCAGTTGGTTTAGACTTGAGCCTACAAATGTTGAATTATCTGAAACAGAAGGCAAACGAAGAAGGAGTGAAAATAGAGACTATCAAAACAGACATGACAAAATTTAAACTGAAAAAGAAAGTTGATTTTGCTTTTATAATGATGGGTTCATTTAGATTCAAAAACAGTGAAAGTCTTTTAAAGCATCTTGATTGTGTTTCAAATTCACTCAAGAAAGGAGGTTTGTATCTTATTGAAAATATGGAATTAGATTGGCTAAGTTTTAAACCTCAAAGCTGGGTTATGAAAAGAGATAAAATCGAAGTCAAGACAACTTACAAACTAGGACAAAAAGACTCTCTTTATCAAACATCTGAAGAAAATATAACTCTAGAAGTAGACGATAATGGTAAAAAATTAAAATTTGTTGAAAAAGGAATTATAAAACATGTTTTTCCTCAAGAATTTTTGGCTCTTATTAAATTGAATAATAAATTTGAGTTTCTTGGTTGGTTTGAACGATTCAAGTTTCAAAAATTAAGGAAAGGAAGTATGGATAATATTGTACTTTTGCGTAAAAAATGATTATGTTGCACCCTCGAAAACTTCTTCGCTCACTATCGTCCGCTCCGACTACGCCCTGCGGGCTTTCACTTCGTTCAGGACGCCTAACAGCGATTAAGAGGGAAAATCCTGCGAATCACTCAAAAATCTTTGATTTTTTGTGCGCAGAAAAGCTTTGCTTTTCTAGCGTTTCTCCAAATTTTCGCAAGCGAAAACTTCTCTTAATAGCATAAGTTAGGCAAAATCATCACCTGCCAACAATTCAAAAGATTTATTAATTTGCTATACTTCGATATAGAAAGGAGGTGAAAATAATGGCTGTAAAAAGACCAGGAATTATAACTGCAATCTGTATCATTGGATTTATTGGTGCATTGATTACTGTTCCAATGATATTTTCAGAAATTGCAAAATCAATAGGTGTATGGTATCCACCATATCTTGCGTTTAGTGCAGTAGTGGGATTAGCTTGCATGATTGGTTTATGGATGATGAAAAAATGGAGCGTAATTGTTTATACAATATTCGTTGCCATTAACCAAGTAGTGCTAATCGCCATGGGTATGTGGAATGTTTTCGCACTTATAATTCCAGCAATAGTAATTGGAATAGGATTTTGGAAATATAAGGAAATGGAATGATTTTGGTTGGCGGGTGATGACTCTGCGCTCCTCACTTCGTTGCGGTGCTCGGGACGTTGCACTTCTCGCTACGCTCGACCTCGCTTAACAGCGATTAAAACTCCGCTCCGTTGCACTCCGCTACGCCCTTCGGTTTTGTGGGTTGCCTCAAAACCTACGGGGAAATAACTCCTTCGGATTTACTTCTCTTAATCGCATTTAGGCGTAATTCAGAATTCGGCATTCCCCCGACCCCCGACTATCTACTTCGAGATTGAGATGGTTGCTTAAATAAAAAAGTTATTAATTCTAAGAAACAATATTTATAAATATCCTCATCTTTTGTGACTTATGCTTGGCCCTTATTGTGCTAATAAGGATAAGACTATGTCTTACAGAGGAAATAAAATATTTAGGCCTATTAAGAATGTTCTTGAATTTGATGTTCCTATTGATGAAATTAAAAACAGAGTTGGGTCTTTGAAAAATAATGATATGTGGTTTCATTTATCTAAAATAAACCATTCTATAAATAAATCCGCCAATAACTTTTTTGATAAACAAGGAGCATTATTTGTAAATTTACCTCTTACAACGAGAATGATTTCTTCACCAGGTGCAGTTTATGGGAAATATAAACTTAATTACACTACAGATACTTGCCCAATAACTTTAAAATGGTTTGACTTACCAAAAAAAGTTTTTTTATCAGAATCTTCTCAAATTTATTTAGAATTAGCTTTACTTCAAAAAAATATCGATAAGGTGTATTCTATCTATAATTCTTTTAGGAAAGAAAGAGCAGATGCTACACATTTATCAGAATTTCATCATATAGAATTTGAAGGAAAAATTAATCAAGAAGAAAAGGAAAACAGGTTTTTTATATGATAAAAGATTATCGCGTTTGTAATATTTTCAAAGCATTAGGATATGCCAAAGGCAAGATTTTGAAAAAATCTTGTTGTATGAAGGAGAGATGTTAAAATGGAAATTAAAATAAATGAATGGAAAGGAATTCCCAGAGAAGAGATAAATTGGCATCCAACAATTGACGAATCAAAATGTACAGGATGTGGAATGTGTGTAACTTCTTGTGGTAGAAATGTTTTTGATTTTGATAAAAAGGAGAATAAATCGATTGTTGCAAGACCGAACAATTGCATGGTTGGTTGCACTTCCTGCGAAGTTTGGTGCGTTTTCAATGCTATCAGTTTTCCTGATAAGCAATATGTCAAGGATCTGATTAAGAAAAGAGGTGTTTTGAGAATTGCAAAGAAACAACTTAATGATAAATTAAAGAATAAATCTTGTTGTGGAGGGAGAGAATGAAAATAGAAATTTTAGGCTCTGGTTGTCCAAAATGCAAGCAGTTGGAAGCTAACGCAAGAAAAGCAGTAGAGGAAGTAAAGAAAAAAGCCGAGATTGTGAAAGTTACAGACATCAACGAGATAATAAATCGTGGAGTTGCGGCTACTCCTGCAATTGTGATTGATGGAAAATTAAAAGCATCTGGCAGAATTCCAGAAGTTGAAGAAATAAAGAAGTGGTTATAAAAAGATTGATAAATTAAGAGAAAAATTACTATAACTATTATGACAGATATTGAAACAATAAAACAGGAAATTAGACTCATTGATAAAAACTAAATGTGAGATAAAATGCAACTCGATGATGAACTAAAACAGGAACTTATAAAAAGAATAGAAGAAGGTAAGGATATTCCTGAATCTTTCAAGAATTTGTTATTTCCACCTAAAGAAGAGCCAAAAGAGATTGAGCTAAAATATGGAATCAAGGAAAGAGAAGAAGATATTTTAGCTGATACGATGGCTATGCCATTCCAAGCAGTAAAGCAGTTTGGCAATGTGAAAGAAGGCGAATGGCACAACATGCTTATTTTTGGAGACAACTTACAGGCATTGAAATATTTGAAAAAACTACAAGATGAAGGAAAGCTGGAAAAGATAAAGCTTGTTTTCATTGATCCTCCTTTTGGAACAGGAGATATTTATGATGCAAAAGGCGAGCCTGCTTATTCTGCAAAACTGCAAGGAGCAGAGTTTATTGAGTTTCTGAGAAAGAGATTAATTTTCTTGAGAGAACTGCTTGCAGACGACGGAAGCATTTACGTCAGAATAGATTACCATTTTGGGCATTATGTTAAAGTCATAATGGATGAGATTTTTGGGAAGGAGAATTTTAGGAATGAGATTGTCGTGAATAGAGTGAAAAAGGGGTATACGGGTGGCAATCAATTTAATACTGCTACAGATTCTTTATTTTTTTATTCATTTGGAGGTACCTTTAATAATTTCTTAAAGAAATTAGAAATAAAGCTAGAAGAAAGATGGCACACTATGGCTTCTGGAGGAGATGGCGGACCAAAAAAATTTTTTGGAAAAGAGATCTATCCTCCAAAGGGTTATCATTGGCAATTTAGTCAAGAAAAAATTGATAAAATGATAAAAGAAGGAAAAATAAGATTAAACCCAAAAACTAAAATGCCTGAATATCTTTTACCTGCTACCGAGTATTTACCAGTCACCTCCAACTGGTCGGATATACCCGGATATCATGTTGGTTCTGGATCAACAGGTTATCCAACTGAAAATGCAGAGGAAGTTTTAGAACGAGTAATTTCAGCATCCTCAAATCCGGGCGACCTTGTTCTCGATTGCTTTGCTGGCAGTGGCACAACAGGAGCAGTAGCTGAGAAGCTCGGCAGGCGCTGGATTATGGTTGATTGTTCAAAACTCGCAATTTACACTATGATAAAGCGTTTACACAACCTGAAGAAAGAAATTGGCAACAAAGGCGAACCTCTAAAACCAAAGCCGTTTGTTCTCTACAATGCTGGCTTGTATGAAGACCATAACTTTATTTTAAAAATGGGTGAAGAGAATTTCAAGAGGTTTGCTCTTGATTTGTTCCAGGCAGAGCCAAAAGATTTTGATATTAATGGATTGAAAATGGATGGGCTTTTGTTTAATTGCCCTGTAAAGGTTTTCTCTCAAAAAGGCTATTTGACAGAAGAGTATATTGACCAATTGCATGAAACAGTTGGAGAATACAT
>JAWCMS010000002.1:0-162650 GCA_038849525.1 Candidatus Pacearchaeota archaeon | reverse complement strand
TTTTCTTGCAACAAGATTTCCTATTATTGTTATATTTACTTGATCATAAGGATTTTTCGTCGCGTCAAGAACAACTACGACAACATCCATGTCATCGAGCCATTTAATAGCTTCTACAACTCCCTTTGTCGCCTCTTTAGCCCTCTGCTTTGCCTGCTTTTCATTCATGTATTTCATGAAATCTTCATAATCTATTTTTGTTGCTATTCCCGGAGTGTCTGCTATCTTGAAAGTTAAAGTCTTCCCTTTGTAAGTTATATTTACTTTTTCTCTGACATTGACTTCTCTTGTTTCATGCGGTATTTTGCTGACTTTTCCTATCTCCTCACCAAGCCAATCCTTGCATATTCTATTTGCCAAACTTGTCTTGCCTGCATTCGGAGGCCCGTAAAAGCCAAGGCTAATATGGCTTTTTTTAGCGAAAATTCTATTTATAACATGTTTTACAAAATCTTTTATAATCTTCAAAACCATCTTTTTCTCTTTTCTAATTAATTTTGCAACTAGAGTTTATAAATATTTCAGGGTATTTAAAATATAAAAATGTCTTTTTAATTTCATCTACTGCTTGACTTTTTTAGCTTCTTTAAATGCCATATCAACTTGTCTTTGGCTCCATCCGGCTTTAAGCAGATTTTGCCTGATGTTTTCTTCCTTTTCTCCCAATTTAGAAGCATTTATAACATAATTTATTGCGCTTGCCACTCTTTCGATTTCTTTTTTTCTTGCGATTGATATAGCATTAATTTTTTTGAAAGCTACAAATCCTATTACTGCTACTATAACTACAATAAAGAATACTGTCCAGAAAGGAAATGGCTTTTTAATGCATCTTTTATTTTTACATATTTCTCCTTCGCTGCATTTGATATCCAAAGGACACGACTCGCAGTTCTCTCCTTTTTCTATAATATTATTCCCGCATACAGCAGGGCATTCATTGCAAGGCCCTCCGCAATCTACCCCTGTCTCGCCTTGATTCTGTATTCCGTCAGAGCAAGTTGCAGTTGGAGGAGAAATAGGAGTAGTATCTGTTGTCACTTGTGCAGCAAATGCTGTTATTGCAAAAAAAGAAAATCCAGGAGAATTCACTTTATAGCTTACATGAGTGTCTGTTTCCTGCTCTTTTGATACTGCTAATTCAATCCAGTTTTCATACCATCTATATACGCGGACTCTTTCCTTGTCTGCCTTTTTTTCAATAAACCAACTTTTTGGAATTTTGATATAAATTTCTACACTCTCTATATCTGATGAAATGTCTTTATATGTCGAAAGACTTATATATTTATAGACAATTCCAGGCGGACTTTTAGTTATTCCTATATCTTTAAGATTTTCTGTTTCATCATAATTTATTCTTGCGATTGTTTTTTTCTTTGCAACAATCTTGATAAAGCTAATAGACGATGTAGCAGGTGCTCCTATTTCTGCTGCAGTAAAAATTGTCGGACTTGTCGAGTTAATCTCCTTAAAGCCTACAGGTGCTTGCCCTTGCAAAGCACTTAAAATTTTTTCAAGCAAACCTCTTCTGGCGATAATTTCTTTTTTCAAGCTAACAGAGCATAATCCTTCTAAGCAACTTCCGTTTATGCATTCAAAGTCATTCTGACATGGATGCCCATCTGGTTTTTGCATAACCAAATCAAATGTTGAATTGCAATAAAATTGCCCTCTAACCTCCCCCATCATTTCACACTGCTTTTGTTCTAATGATGCAGAAGCATTGCTCAGAAGCAAAAAAGAAACAATAAATAGAATAGTAAAAAAGATAATTTCAATACTTTTTTCTTTCTTTGCCATCATTTTTCATTTTTTGCTAATATTAAAAATATTTCTTATCTTTTATGTTACTTATTTTTTATGAATTAATCACAAAAATCTTCAGGAGGGTTTGCAATATAATCCTCTTCACATTCACATATAGCACTCTCTCTTGCAGTTTTGTCAGCAGGATAAGCTATCCATGACTTAAGCCAGCACCATATTCTCGGAATTAATGCAAGAACTTCACGCACTTCAGTGCATTTTCCATTTGAACATACATTGCTTTTACATTCATAATCATTTCCGCATGCCTCATCTTTTTCTCTTTGATTTCTCATCACTCCAGTAATATCGCAATATTGTGTTACTGTTCTATATCCAAGAGGAACTTTGACTGTTCCTATTGTGCAGACTCCGGCTGCTCCAGGAGAAATTGTCGATAACCTACATTCAGAAATATCATATTTGCAATTAACACATTTTAAGTTTCCGATCCATTCTCTTCCTTTTATATCAACACAAGTTTTGCCTCCAAGATTACTTCCATCACATTCCTCTCCGCTGTCTATTATTCCATTTCCGCAGTAGGCTGCAGGCGGGCTAATAATCGGTCTGCACATTGCCTTACAGCATACCTTGCTTCCAGGAGCACTGTCTAAAGTGCCTTCGACTTCTTTTCCTTCAGGGCATTCTTCTTTTGAAAGATCGCATAATCTGTAATACATACTTAATTCGGAACATTTTTTCTGTTCGCATTGTTGATTACAGCATTGTGCCTCATCAGATTTATCATCAGTAGAAGGTATCCATTTATCAACAGGGCATTTTACTGCCTTTCCTGGCTCGCATAGCCATTTTATTTGTTCTGCACAGCTTTTATCTACAGTTGTACTATTCGGTGCAACTTTACAGCACTTCATTACATTAGTATCGTCTGCTGCAGGAACACTTTCACGGCAGCTCATAACAGAAGAATCATATCTCTTATAACCCATCTCAGCACAAGTTTTCCATTCTCCTATGTATGTACATGTCTGCAAGCAACAAATTCCTTTTTCATCTCCGCTAAAAACAATATCTCCCTTGCAGATTGTTGTAATCCCATCACATAAATCTCCTATAGGCTTTCTTGTAGTATCCTCACACAATTTCCAACTTACTTTTCCTTCTTTACAACAGTCAAACCCTTCAATTTGAATTACTTCATCACAATTCTGTATATTCTTGTCATAATAAACTCCTCCTTTATTAGTACAAATTTCTGTAACACCTTTTATTCTCTTTAATCCTTTTTCACAATATGTCTTACTATTCTGAATTATACTTTTTCCTTCAGGACAAGTTTCTATTGTAGAATCATAGAGTTCATAAACAGTTCCATCGCAGCATCTTATCCCTGTAGGAAGTTGAACTCCGGTTATTTCTTCCCCTACACAAATTTCCTTTGTTGTGTTGTATTCTTTTCCTCCAGCAGCACTGCATGCAGGTGCTAACTCTATGCTAAAATTAAGGAAGAATACTCTCCCACCAATATCATTTGCAGGAGTCATCCAAGAATCATTACCCCAATAATCAACAGCTACGAATTTTATTATGTTCTTCCCTTTTCCAAAATATTTTGTTATATCATACTGTGGAGAAACAAAAGGACAAGAGTAAGCACCGCATTTAAAGCTTAATTCATTTATCTCTTTAAAGTCTGCATCAGAGGCATTTTTAACATAAACTTTGCATTCATCATCAATTACAATGCTTGCTTTGATTACATATTTTGAAATATCATCTATATTAATTGTCTTGCTTCCATATAATGTAGAATTTCCTATCCTGTCTACTTCAGCTTGCCAGTAATCAGGGGCAGATGTTCCTATATTCACATTAGTTATCGCCGATTTGACTATACACCCATCATGTTCATTGTAAGTGCACCACTTATCGGTTAGGGAATTTATATTCTCTATCACACTCAATTCAGAGCATGCAGGAGTCACTTTAGGTAAACATCTTGAAGAATCAATTAAGCACAGTCCTGCTTCGCACTGTTGCGCTGATTTCTGTTCAGAAACAGTATAAGTGCACGAATATTTTACTGACGAAACAGAACAGGAAGTAAGAGTGTCTTTCGGCGCACCGCCATTAAATCCTAAATTTTTACAAACTTGATCACAATTAAGAAGTCCGCACGACTTTCTTACCTCATGCGCACCGATGACTCCACCAATGGCGCTAATACAAATACAAGTCCCTTCAGTACCTGTTGCTGTGCAAGGAGAAGAAACACATTGTGCATTATTCTGGCCACATTCAGCAGGGCAGCTTTCTCCGCATAAGCCCTCTTTAGTTACAACTTCATTTATTCTAACTACATTTCCAGTAAACGGTAAAGATGTGCCTCCTAAAGTCCCTATCAAAAATGCAAGAGTCATCAGAATTAGAGCCACATTTAAAGCACTAAAAATACTATGTTTCTTTATTGAAATTTCAGAAAATTTCTTTGAATTTTTTTTTGTTTTTTTCATCTCTTTTTTTACTTCTTCTCATTGATTTCAGGAAATTTATCTTTAAATATTTTATCTTTTAACTATTTTTTAATTGCTTTTTTAAATGCATAATTGATAAGGGACGAAGACCAACCGCTTTCTTTTAATTTCTTCTTGATCTCTTCTTCTGATTTCTTTGCTGCAAGCTCTCTTTGAATAAATGCAATAAGAACTTTTTTCTGTAAAGCTTTTCTTTGCATTTTTACTTTCTCTATTGCATAATCAATTTGTGATTTTTTCCATCCTACTTTTTCCAACTCATTTCTAATCTCTTTCTCACTTTTTCCTTGATTCATCTCGCTTGAAATGAAAAATGAAATCTTGTAAAAATCTTCAATTGGCTTGAAAAGTTTTTCTCTAAGCCTTTTATCATATAACACAGCATAATATTTCCAGATTGCAAAAATTCCTAATCCTATTATTATAGTCACTATTACAATCCACATGACTGCCTTTCCATACGGCTTCTTGCAGTCAGCAGGGCAGATCTCATAACTTTCTCCTTTTTGTTTATCGCAATGGCCATCACCACAAATCGCTTCTTCTACAGACAACTCCTTCAAACTTGGAGATGCGAATATTCCAAATTCATCTACAGAATGATTGCCAATAACAGCAAACTCTATTATCTTTGCTTCTTTTGTGATATCAATGACAAATGCAGTTGCACTATCAACTTTCTGCTGGCTATATTCTGTATAATTTTTCTTAAAAACAATTTTTGCTGGAGAAGCAATTACAAGATAAATGTCATTAAAAGAAATATCGCTTTTGCTTTTAACTTCTAGTCTATATTCTGTTGCTAAGTTTTTACTTTCAGTATCTTCAACAGCAGTTTTTATTATATAAAATGCCCTCATATCTATGTTGGCATCATTCCACATCTTTATTTTTTCATTTATTTTCTCTTTTTCTTGTATCTCTGCATTCTCAAGTCTGGCGAGTATGTTGGCATCGGGTTTTGAATGCACTAATGCTTCAATTTTTTCTTCTGAAATTTTAAATGGAACAAATAGTTCATCAAGAGCCAATTTCAATGCAACATAATCAGCATCTGGTTTTTTTATTTCAAGCTGAAATTCTGCAAGTTTTGCTTCTATCTTAACCAAATCAATAGTTTCTTTTACTAAATCCATATACCATGCTTGAATTTTTTTTATTTCATTTTTTAGGCTATCAAGATTGGCTTTTTTTCTTTCTATTGTGAAATTTACAATGTCTTTTGGAGATTCCACAATGATAGGAAAACTTTTCTGGCTTGAAAGCCCTTCAGAATCTGTCACTTTTAGAGTTAAAATATACTTTCCTATTCCATAAATGTGTGAGACATAATTGACATACGTTGTTTCTTGCATTCCATCTCCAAAATCCCATTCATAAACTTCGATAGAATTCCCTTTTGGGGATTCTACTTTAGCAGTAAAAATAATAGACGTTGCAGCAGGAATCATTAATGGAAAAATAGATTTTATTACAGGAACTTTAGCAACCTCAATTTTCTTTTCTCCCAATACTTTATCATTCAGCATGATTTTTAATGTATATATTCCATAGGCAGAAGGCAGTCTAAAGCCAGCAGCATCTAATATTAAATTCTGTTCCGACATGTTTATTTTTGCAGCTTTTTTTTCTGCAGAATAAAAGTATCTTTCTGTTCTCGCTCCAAGATTAGAAGTATATTTTAATGTTAGATTTGAAAGTTCAATTCTTTGATCAGAAATAAACCTTATTGGGATAATACATCCTGATGAGCAGTCAGAATTATACTTCTTGTCAATATATTCTTGGACATAATTTTCAAGTTCTTGAAATGCAAATTCCTGAAATTCAAAAGTGTCAAAAATTATTTTTTCAGAGAAAGGCTTGAAGTAGCTTGGCTGGCTGTATAATGCATAATCCACAGAACTTTCATTGCAATCAAATACCCTAAAACCAAACATTCCGCAGTTTGGTGTTTTAGTCTCACCTTTAATCATCGTGTCAGAATCATCAGAATCAGAACGAATGCATATATAGTAAAAACCTTTTTCAGGAACAGTAAAATTGACAATACAAGTTTGTAAACCATTTTCATTGTTTAATTTGCATTCTTCTGTATTTGTACCATCGCTTATTGACATAAACAAGTTCACAGGAATTCTGCCTTTTATAATGTCAGCTCCGAGCTTGAACCTTTTTCCAGCTTCTAATTCGACTTTTTCGCAATAAGGCTCCGAAATTATATTATAAGATGCTTCAGCAATATTTTTATCATATGTCCAACTCGGAACAAGTTCACTGCAGAATTCTTCGTCAGGCTCCATATATTGCCAATCTATCGTTCCATCATCAAGCAAATCCATTTTAACTGGAATAAATCCACAGCTTTTAATTGTCCAAGAGCCATTTATGTTGAACATTAACTGAGAAATCTGTACATTTTTTCCAGAATTTATTAATAATGAAACATACTCATTAGTAATATTCTTTACTAAACTTGGAGAGCTTGCAGTAAATGTATATGAACAATCATCGGGAGTGCATAAATAATCAGCAGATGCATTGTTAAGAAAATCAATCAATCTTATGCTACTTCTGGTAGAATCTATAACTGCTGTAAAATTTGAATCAGCACTTGTTTCAATTAAACTCATACTTATCCTGCCCGAAATTATGTCTCCAGGTCCATAAAACTCTAATAAATCAATTTCAGCAGCAAGGACAGAAGTTGCTAGTAGCACAACTATAAAAATCAAACAAATTTTTTTATTCATTTTTCCTCTTTTTTTATTTTGTCAGTCAGTTTATTAGGCATTAAGTTATCCACATAAATAATGCGAGTTTTTTTGGTTTATAATCACTTAGATTTGTACTTATTATTATGTCATCAGCGTAAATCTCTTTGTCCGATGGACAACCAGAACATAAGCAGGACTCTTCTGGTGCACAGCTCGTTATTGAAAATTTTAGTGGGAAAGGTGAAATCCTTTCTTCTATTGTTTTGTTTATCCTATTTAAATCATCTTTAAGAACATCATCTCGCAAAGTATAATTATCAGAAATCTCTCGCAGAACTTGATGCCCTATTTTGTAAATATTTTCTTCTGTTGTAGGTACTTGAATTTGCTTCGAGATGATAAAAATCATAAAGCCAAGTAAGATAAGAACTGCAATAGCGGCTTCTACTATTCTTATAATTCCTTTTTTATCATTTATCATTTTGTATTTTACCATACCATCAATCTCATATATCCTTTTATTGTCTTTATTCCGTCTTCGCTAGATAAAATTTCTATTGGGAATTCTTTTGCTAACACATTCACTTTAGGTAATGGTTTTTTCATATTTATTATTTCATTCCTTCTTGAATCAAAGACAATTATCGAAAAATCAGAAATTACAGGAAATCCTATCTCCTGCTTCAAGCCATTATAGTTTGAATAATACGAATTATTAAGTATTCTAAGATTTTCATAAAGATACATCATTTCACTTCTTTTTACGCTTAGGCTATAGCTTGCATCTTTAACTAACTGGATAGTTTTAGAGCATATCAGAGAAGGATTCTCTCCATTGATACCCTTTTTGACATAATAAAACTTTCCTCTTTTTTTTATCACTAAATTCTCTCCACTTTTTTTGAACTCTACTACTTTTTCATTTTCATCTGTTAAAAAAATATTTCCTGAAATAGGACTTGCAATCTGGAAACAGTCTGCATTTTCATTGTCAAGAAGTGTTTTATTGACTGCAAAAGGCATTATTTCTACTTCAATGCCTGCTTTTTCATTTACTGCTGTTTCTAACAGAGTCATAAGCGAATTTGAAGGGGGCGTAGCAAGCGGAATAAGATAAATAAAAATAAATATCAACGAAGTAATAAATAATGCAAAAGACACTATCATTTCTGTTCCGCTGACCCCTCTTTTGTTTTTTAACATTTTATTATTAAGTTTTCATCATATAAAAATCTTTATTCCAAATGTAACTAAGTATGCAAATGCAGTTATTATTGCACTATGTTTTATACCATCTCTTATCCTTCCTTCGCTTAGTTTACCTATAACAAGCCCTGCAAAAAATCCTTGTATAATGATAAGTACAACAAAAAGATTTCCTAATGTTTCAACAAGATCTGTAGGGACAGATGGCCTTATAAATCCGCCAAGCTCTGCTCCAACTCCAGCTCCTGCAAGTGTTTCTAACATCAATGGAATAAATTGTGTTTGGATGACAAGCATTATTACAAGAAAAATTATGAATATAATATATCCTTGAACAACAAGATTATATGTAGAGGATCTTCTTTCTTTCTTAATGTCTTCAATTTCAGAAACGCTTTTTGCAGTGCTTTCAAGAATAAGTGAAATTTCTCCTCCTGATTCTTCTGCTTCTGTTATTAGTGCAATACTTCTTGAAATGACTTTATTGTTTATATCGGATGCAAAAACATTGAATGCCTGCTTTACTGATATTCCTAAGGCAATCTGGTTTGCAAGTTTTTGTACATGGGGAGTCAAAGAGCCGAATTCTTTGTTTCTCATCTGTATAATACTTTTTGAAATCGGAGTTCCTGCTTTTACATTTTCTACTAAATTTCTTGTAAATTCAAGAAACATCTGCTCTTTTTCTTTTTCTCTTCCTATCTCTATTATTGCACTAGCGACAAATGGCGAAATGGTAATTAACACTGCCACCCCCAAAAGAAAATAAAAGCTCTTTTGCCCATATAAAAACAATATATCTATTGCAAATATTACTATTCCAATTATTATTCCAATCCAGTGTCTTTTCAAAATTTTCATTTTCTTATCTTCCTATTTTTTCTTGTTTTTAAAAAACATCATTTTATGCCGAAGGTTGACTTAATTCTAAAAATATCAAAAATCCAATATTGAGCACTATTATAGCCCCTATTCCTATTATTGCTAATGTAGTGCTTGACATTCCAGCTATATTGCCCGTAACAACATTCATTAGCACAAGTATTAGCATGAACATCAACGGCGCCGCAATTAATAGTCCTGTATAAATATCTGCATAAGTTTCAGAAACTGTTATAAAATTTCTTCTTCTTAATTTATATTCAAGAAGACTATCAGCCGCAATTTTGTTAAGATAATCCATTAAATTTCCGCCTCCAGAAATTGTTGAGGACATCCCGTTAAGCAGTTCAGAAAGCCTTTCACTAGAAGTTGTTTTCGCAGCTGCTTTTAGTGCACTTGTTAGATCATAACCATAAAAATTAATCATATTCACGATTTTTCTCATTTCTTCCCTTACATTTGGATATTCTGGAGAAGCCGCAAGTATACCAAATATTTTTGAAGGTTCTACTCCAGAGCTTGCAATTGCAGACATATGCATTATTGCAAAAGGCAGTTCATCATCAATTTTTGTTTTTATTGATGATATCTCGCTCAATGGATAAAATAGCACAGCTAAAAAAACAAGTAGAGGTAATGCAAATATAATTATTATAGAATAATATCCTATATATTGAAAAAGAAATGCGGCTACAATAAAAGAAATAAAAAAAGAAATAAGGCTGAAAAGCATTGCTATTGAAATATAAGTGGAAATAAGATACGGCATATTTGCCTTTCTTAAATAATTGTTTATATTTTTGAAAATGTCTTTATCAGCTAATTTTAAAGTTATACCTGAAAATAATCTTCCTGCAACCTTGACAAAAAAACTAGGTTTTTTATAAATCTCGACGTTTGTTTTTTCTATTTCTGCTTTTTTTGCATGCTCTATTCTTTTTTTTGCAATTTTTAGAGCTTCTTTTTCTAAACCTATTTCTTCAAGATATTTTTTCTTTTCAACAGCAGTTAACTCTACTTTTCCTCTTGTTTTTTTTTCTTCAAGAAGTTTTGAAATGTCAGAAGAAATTTTTTTTAATCTATTCTTTGCATTACCAAGAAAAGATTGTATCAATTGTTTTTCTTCATCGCTTGCTTTTTCTAATGATTTTTGAACTATTTCAATCTCTTTAATAATGTCTTTTGCTCTTTCTAAATTTTCTTTCAACTCGCTTTTATTTTTCAAGTTCATTTTGAAACTCTTTATTCAATTCAAGAATTTTTTTTACAGCTTTTTTATCTTTTTCAGCTATGTCAACTTGAGAAATCATTTCTTCTATCAGGTTAAGAAGAACTTTTGTATCCATTTTTATATGAGTCCTAATTGTTTCATTACATTTCCCGGATTCTTGTAATATTCATTTACTATTCTGTGAACTGTATCAAAATCAAAAATTTTTTTTCTAAAAAGCTCAAATATTATTCTTGTCCTTATATTGAACTCATTAAGCAACTGTTCTTTTGTTAGTCCGTATCTCATCATTATTTTTTCGAAAACTTTGCTGTCTGTCTTGAAAAAGAATTTATCTGCAGCTGGATCCCACACAAAAGGAGTATTTGTTTTTGCAATTCCTTCTGGTGTGACATCTACAACTTCTGTAACTTTTATCAATCTTCTTGTTTCTTGCTTGTTAACAATTGCATGTGCCATGACAGCTACAGCATCTAAACTATTTACTAATGTTGGTGATAATGAAATTGGAGGTGTCTGTAATCTTCTTATTACTGTTTCTACGGATTCTGCATGCATTGTGCTTAAAGAAGCGTGTCCAGAAGCCATTCCTTGGAAAAGTACAGCCGCTTCCTTCCCCCTCACTTCTCCAACAATAACATAATCAGGGTTTTGTCTGAAACTTTCTTTTAGTAAAGTAAACAAGTCAATCTCGCCTATTCCTCCTATCCCAATTCCAGTTCTTGCAACACTTGGTAGCCAGTTTTCTCTCGGCAAATTCAATTCTCTTGTATCCTCAATGCTTACTACTCTTGCTTCAGGAGGAATAAAAAATGCAAGAGCATTAAGCAGCGAAGTTTTTCCTGAAGCTGTCCCTCCTGTTATCAGTATATTTGATTTATACTGTATTAAAATCCAAAAATAAGCAAGCATCTCAGGAGATAATGTATTAAAAGAAACAAGCTCTATCGGTGTCCAAGGTATCTTTGTGAATTTTCTTATCGTAAATGTAGGTCCTTTACTTGTTATTTCTGTAGTGTATGTAGCATTAACTCTTGAACCGTCAGGTAATGTTCCATCAAGCAGAGGAGTAGCATAACTTACATATCTACCACATCTTTGTGCAAGCTTTTCAACAAATCTTGCTAGATAATCCATGTCTCTATAGACCAAAGAAGTTCGCATATTTCTATATATCCTATGGACGACGTAAACTGGACTGTCAACTCCATTACATTCAATATCCTCAATAAAATAATCCTTCAATATTGGTTCTATTTCATTAAGACCTATGAAATCACGGTAAAGATAATAAAAAATCTTGTTGTAAGTATCTTCATCTATTTTTATTCCAAGCTCTGTAATAATTAGTCTCGCAGTTTTGTCAAGATAATTAAGCAACGCATTCAAATCTTTCTCAATAAGAAGATTTATATTTATTAATTCTTTAATTCCACTCTCTATTTTTTTTAACTCTTCTTTTTCCTTATCATTTAACAAAGGTTCTTCTATTTCATAAACTAATTCAGAAATACCAGGATTCCAGTAGATATGAGCAGATACATAAGGTGAAATTAAAATGTATCTTACGTCTATTTTTGTTTTATCTTCAAATCTTGACAGTGAAGGAATTTTTGGCGTAAGATTTATTTTCGGAAAATCCTGGTTTGGCATTTTACCTCTTTTGAAAAATTTAAAATTGTTTCTTTTTACTAAAATGCCGTCTGTATATTTAAATTTATGCTAAAAAGTAAAGTCATTATTCATAATTTACGCTAGTTATTATATGTTAACTTGATTGATAGAATTATACAACAAAAATCATTCAATTGTAATATCAATTTCAGATATTCCAGATTTGATACCTTTGTTTGTTATCCACAATGAATAAGGAAGTCCTGCGGGAGTAATAGTTTTTATTTCATCTTTTCCGTTTGTTGTAATGTTAATATTATGCTGTTTATATTCTAAACTTAAAGTTACATTCCATAAATCTGCAGATGGTTTTGTAACTGCCTTTATTTTTCCAACATTTATTATTTTATTCTCTTCACTATATTGATATTTTGAAATAAAATTCCAATATATTTTTTCATTATATCCATCTATCGTTAGTGCTCCTTTATCCAAATTAATCCTATAATTCAAATTCATTCCTGTAGCTTGTTTGGCTGTCATCATTCTTTCATCTAGTATATTAAGACTTTGCACTGTTTGTTCTACAGTATATTTGTCTTTAAGCTCAGTCACTTTGGGTTGTATTACAGCCATTAAAGCAGCAATGATTGCAAGACTTATTAAAGTATATAGAACAGTGCTTATCCAAACTACTGCTTTTTTTCCCATTTTAAGAAAATCTTTTTATAACTACAATAGTTATGCAGTACCCATTTTTCTTTATACCAATAAAAATAAATTAAAAAATTAACTTATAGGTGCTTCTATAGGCGAGCAAACTATCTTTTTTCCAGTAACATTGGCTATAGCTACAACGCTTACCTTTATAGGTTGCCCACCACCGGTGATTGTCGGAAGAGTGGTTGTTGCTGCACTGCCAACACCAACAGGCTTATTTGCGCTTTTTGTCCCAACTTTGCCTGACGCATCAAAAGCATTGATTGTAATGTTATCTATATTTGCTTCCTTGGTTTGCATTATAGTAATATCATTTGGAGTTACTGAAGTTATCTCTATTAAATCTTGGCATACTCTGGCTTTTTCTACAGGCCCGCTAATCATAGGTATTACTGCATAGAACACTATTCCAGCCGCAGCTATTACAACAAGTATAAGCAAAACAGTTTCAATCAATGCAGAGATTGCTTTTTTGTTTTTCATCATTACCTCCTTTTGAAAATTTAAAATGATTATGATATTATTATCCATCTCCTCTTTAAAAATGTTTTTAGGCGGCTCTAAATTTGATATAATCAATAGTTGAATTGGCGCTATAACCTATTTGTTGGTATTTAAGATAGTATTCTAATGAATTTTCAGTTGTTGTTGAAAGAACATCCGTAGTTATAGCTAAACTGTCATCAACATAAATTTTTACATTTGTTCCTGATTTAACTATCTTGTAGACATGAGGAATTTGTGCATTTATATTATAGAAATTGCTGCCGATTCTTATCTGGTTGCATCTAATTTCGAATTTATATACGTGCATGCCATCTTTTATCAATAAAGAATTATTCACATAAACATCTAAAGGAGTTCTGCATCCTCCAAGAGATGTATTCATTTCTAATAAATAAGAACTTGGGATGTTTGCATTATTTAACTTAATATTACATATTCCGCCGCCACTCTTACTAATGCTGTAAAGAATCCCTGAAGAAGCATTTTGGGTGCAAAGGTTTGGAGTGTGTGAAGATGCATTTATCCATGCAGGGATGCTTTCTTGCGGCAGTGCATCTGCATTATACTGATAAATCCATGTCTCTTCGCATACTCCATTTACACATGAAGTACCTACAGGACAGCTTGCATAAATTTCGAGATAATCAGAAGAGCTGCATATTCCGCTAATACAAGAAAACTTTCTGTATGTTCTATATATTTTTGTGTTGTCAGGACCGCATCTATTTATAGTATCTATAAATCCACTTGTGCCGCACTGTGAATCTTGCGTGCATGCACATTTCCCATTAATACAATAAGGTGTTGTTCCAGAGCATGTTTCTATTTCATATGTTGTTGTAGAAGAAGAACATTTACCATTAGTACAGTAAAATTTAACATAATCTCTATATATTTTATTTGGATTGCTTCCGCATTTTGTTTCACCTACATAACCATCAATTCCACAATCAGAAGCTTTTTCGCATCCGAATGTGATACATCTTTCTATTTTTTGCCTTAAAATAGAATTTTCACATAAAATTGGTCTTCCTTCTTTAAATCCTCTAACTGCTTCTATTTCTACATTTACTATTTTACCAAAAGATGAAAAATTAAACATTCCTGTAGTGATGTTTCCGGACTCCATCTTAAATGGAACATAAACTTTAGTTGGATTATTTATTTCATAGATATTGTAATCTCTTGTTCCATTATTTATTTTTATTATATATCCATCAACATCAAATCTCCCTCTGTTTTGGACAGTAAGATTTAGTATTCCATCAGTGCAGGAATAATCTTCAATAGTCAACCTAACTTCAGGGCAGCTTTCTTCTGCAAAAGGCTGCTGAACATAAAATTTAAGCCACGAGTAAACAGCGGCAGACATCGCAAATGCCAAAGAAATCAGAAGAACATAGGTTACAAGCTCTGAAATTGCTTTTTTATTTAGTTTCATCTTTCTATTCTTTTATAACTACACTTCTCTCTCCACTCAGCGTGGTTGTCTGAATCACAAAGTAGAAATTTTCCTCAGGACTTAAATAAAATTGGTATTCATTGCCTGCAAGACTTACATTTATTTGCGCTCTACCAGAATATTTTTCTGTCTTTATCCCACTTACTGCTTCTGTTTTCAAACTTGAACAACCACCGTCGATGCAATATTTTATTTCACCACCTATCATATTCAAAACTCCAACATTAATTTCTTGTCGATTTCCGTAAATATACAAAAGTTTTATATTAGGATCTTTTGCAAAAGCAGATTTTGCAAATGTTTCAGAAATATTTTTTACTTTCTCAACTATATCAACTTCAGGAGAATATTTATTGTAAATTCCATAATCTATAACTTTTGATGTTTCAGCTTCGTAGTCTTTACTTAAATCATAAAATCTTACTGGCTTTGGTTGTATTATCACACGATTTGCAATTGTAACCAATCCAAGAATTATCAAAATAATTACTACCGCTGCAATAATATAAAATTGTCCTCTTTTTGTCATTAAACTCTTAAGAATTATAGCTATTTAAAATTTGTTCTGGCGGCAAGCTCCAGGTTGCTGGTACTTATTAAAAAGCTACCTTTGTCCTTTCTCAGTTTTGCAACCCTGCAAGCACCTCCACTTTGATTTAAGGCTGCTTCATTCCTGAACTGACCTGTTTCGCCAAAGCGAGATCGAGCAGGACAAAACATCAACGTACAGACAAAGACTTTTTAACAAGTACTTTACGTCCTGGTTTTCAACCCACTTAAAGCCCACTAGTGTTTGGCACAGGGCTAGCATGCCGGTCTATTGCCGCCATTCTTGCTAACCTTATTTAACTTTTAAATTTATCGCTATCGACGAGAAAAAACATAAGATGCGGGGAGAAGGAATCGAACCTTCGAAGGGACTAACCCACAGGATCTTAAGTCCTGCCCATTTGGCCTCTTTGGTATCCCCGCACAATTATAAGAATAGAATTAACTTATAAATCTTTTTGGGGGTTTTATGCGGGAGAAAGGATTCGAACCTTTGAAGGCACTAAGCCATTACGCTCTGAACGTAACCCGTTAGACCACTTCGGTACTCCCGCAGACAAATGAAAAAATCTATCTAAAGAACTATAAAAATCTTTATAAACAAATCATGCTAAGCTTAATCAAAAGATGGTAAAAAGAACATTAGAAGAAAAACAAAATCCTACTGAGGATGATATTAGAACAAGATTGAAAGAGCTTGCGACTCCGACACTTCAGCAGGAATATCTGGAAAATCTGCTTAAAAGAATTGCAATCAATCCTCAAATAAAGATTTTTGCTTCAAAAGAATTAGCTGATATCTATGCAAGACGTGGGCTATGGAGCTCTGCTGCACGAGTTCTAGAAAATGCAGCTGACGCAGCAACAATATTTAATGAGAAAAAAAATCTTTTTATGAATGTGGGTATTCTTTACATAAAAGCACAGGATTACTTGCTTGCTGATGATGCTTTTAGAAAAGCAATAGATGCTGCAGCTCCGGGAGAAAAGGCAAAGCTTTCTATGGAAATAAGAAAATTATTTTTGGCAGAAGCAGAATCTTTGGATAAGCAAGAAAAAATTGCTAAAGCAGTAAAACTTTATGAAAGAATTTTAAGAAATACTATAGCAGTAGATGAAAAGAAAAAAATAATGGCAAGATTAGTGATATTATATGAAAAACTTGCAAGAGTGTCAGATGCTATTGCTATGCGTGAATCTTTAAAAAATTTATAATTATTTCTTTTTAAGAATTCTTTAATGATGCCTCTTTAATTCAGCTTTTTCAGCATCAGCTTTTGTTTTATGAATCGTTCCTTTGGGATGATTCGGAGGAGAATAAATAGTATAAATCTTAACTTTTTTTGTTCTTGAATCATTTATTACGTTATGCCATGTCCCCGCAGGAACTATAACTGCATCGCCGTCTTTTGCGACTATCTTACTTTTTCCATTATCAAATATGAATTTTACTTTACCTTTTTCTATTCTAAAAAATTGATCAACATTTTTATGAACTTCATTGCCTATCTCTTCTCCGGGATTAATACACATTACAACGAGTTGCTCATGCTTGCCCGTAAAAAGGACTTTTCTGAAATAATTGTTTTTAAGAGTTTCTTTTTCAATATGCGTGAAATACCCTTTCATTTGTTTTTTATTTGTGAGATAATAACTTCAAAGTTTTAAACTTTACGATAAGCCCCAGACAGGATTTGAACCTGCGACCCATTGCTTACGAAGCAATTGCTCTTCCGCTGAGCTACTGGGGCAACTATCTCATTTTATTTTTTATATTCATTCTTTGCTCCAATAGCGAATGGAGCTACCGGAGCATTAAATATTCAAAAGAATAAATATTCCAAGCGTATTAAAAATTATGCTCATCGAGGCAATTAGATAAAATTTTATTTTTGAAATTCCGGCTAACATTGTAATTCCTGCTTCATCAGGAAGTGGGGATGCTATAAGAATAGCAGCGAAAATATATAAAACAAAATTACTCATCCTTTTTCCAATACTTTTAATTATCTTATTTTTTCCAAGCATCTCAAATTCTTCTCTAAAATATTTTTTTGCAAATCTAAATATAAACATGTCTCCTGAAAATGCTCCAAGTCCGCCTAGAATTCCTGCAAGCACTACATTAGAAGGATTCAAATCAATAAAAAATCCTGCTGAGAATGGCGACGAAAATCCAAAGGTATAAAATATTCCTGCAATAAACGCCCCTAAATATCCCAGCTCGCCAAGATTTGCTATAAACTTGCTTACATTAGGATTACTAAACATTACATATGCAATAATTACAGCTAAAACAAATCCCGATAATTTTGGATATTTGAAAATCATTTTCATTTAAAGGAAATGTTTATTAAAATACCTTTGCTTTTCATTATTAATGGAATGGCATGCACTTGATAAAGAAGAGGTTTTGAAAAAATTAAATTCTTATGAAAGAGGAATCAGTGAACATGAAGCTTCTTTAAGATTAAAACATTATGGAAAAAATGAATTAAAAGAGATAGTGAAAATCTCTCCGATAATGATCTTTATACAGCAATTTAGGTCTGTATTTATAATTATTCTAATTTTAGCAGCGTTATTTTCATTAGCGATACAGCATTATATCGACTTTGCTGTGATAATGGTTATTGTAATACTTAATTCTGCAATAGGTTTTGTTCAACAGTATAAAGCAGAAAAAATCATAAAAGAGATGAGAGAATTGTTAGTACCAAAAGTTAAGGTTTTGAGAGACAATATAATGCAGGAAATTTTATCTACCGAACTTGTTCCTGGAGATATTTTGCTTGTTTCAGAAGGCGACAAAATTATGGCAGATTGCAGAGTTATACATTCAAATGAACTTGAAACAAATGAAGCTATCTTAACAGGAGAAAGCTTTCCTCAAAAAAAATCTTCTCTAACATTAAAACTTGAAACAGAGCTCGCAAATAGAGAAAATATGCTTTATATGGGAACTACAGTAGTGAAGGGAAATGCGAAAGCAGTTGTTATTTCTACAGGAATGAATACAGAATTTGGTAAGATTGCAAAATTAGTCCAAAGGCCGAAAATTGAAAAAACCACGCTGGAAAAAAAATTAGATGATTTCTCAAGAAAAATTGCCCTTGCAGTGATTGTCCTTACTGTTATTACAGTTCTTATAGGGTTATTGAGAGGAGAAGAAACATACCATATGATTCTTACCGGAATCGCTCTTGCAGTTTCAGTAATTCCAGAAGGAATTCCCGCTGTTATTGCAATAACTCTTGCTTTAGCAATAAAAAGAATGCAAAAATATAATTCATTAATAAGAAAACTTCCTGCAGCTGAAACTTTAGGTAGAACAACAGTAATATGCACAGACAAGACAGGAACAATAACAGAAGAGGAAATGACTGTTATTAATTTATACTGCAATGAAAAAAATTTTGAAATAAAAAATAATAACTTTTATCTTGATAACAAAAAAATAAATCCTTTAAAATATAAAGAATTAATTCAGTTGCTAAGAACTGGGATTCTTTGCAATAATGCTAGGATAGAAGGAAAAAAGATTTTCGGAGACCCTACAGAAAAAGCTTTGCTGATTTCTGCAGAAAAAGTTGGAATTGATAAAAAGATTGAAACAGAAAGAGAACCAAGAGTAGTTGAATATTCTTTCTCATCAAAAAGAAAGATGATGTCTATAGTCAGAAAATGCAATGGAAAATTAATAAGTTATGTTAAAGGAGCACCTGATACTGTTCTTTATAATTGCAGCAAAGAATTGGTAAATGGTAGAATAATACCACTGAATGAAAAAAGAAAACTAGAATTGCATTTAATTCATGAAAAAATGGCATCAAAAGCCCTTAGAGTTTTGGGATTTGCTTATAAAATTCTTCCAAAAAACTTCAATCAAAATAATGCTGAAAGTAATTTAATTTTTATCGGATTTCAAGGAATGCTTGATCCCCCTAGAAAAGAAGTTAAAAAAGCGATTAAAGAATGTCAAGAAGCAGGAATAAAAGTTAAGATGATTACTGGGGATTCATTGATTACTGCAAGAGCAATTGCAGATATGATTAATTTGGATGGAGAGAGCATCGAGGCAAAAGAACTTGAAAAACTATCAGGACTTGATTTTGATATTGCAGTTCGTGATAAAACAATATTTGCAAGAATAACTCCAGAATTAAAATTGAAAATCATACAGTCATTAAAGCATCAAAAAGAAATCGTTGCAGTTACAGGCGATGGCATAAATGATGTTCTTGCTCTTAAGGAATCTCATATAGGGATTGCGATGGGAAAAAGAGGAACAGACGTTGCAAGAGACGTTTCTGATATTATACTTCTTGATGATAATTTTTCAAGCATAGTTAAAGCAGTTAAAGAGGGAAGGAGGGTTTATGATAATATGAAAAAATCAATAAAATTTCATTTGGCTGCAAATGTTGGGGAGTTGTTTGCAGTTATGATTGCGCTTATTATGGCAATGCCTCTTCCATTTCTTCCATTGGCAATATTATGGGTGAATCTTATTACAGATAGTCTCCCAAGTATTTCTCTTAGTGTCGAAAAAGAAGATGAAAATATAATGAAAAGAAAGCCAAAAAATCCAGAAGAAACAGTTTTGCATGGTATTTTTGAATTTATAATTATAGCTGGTATTCTTTTATGTCTATCAGCATTAGCGATCTTTATTATTTACTATAATTTCAATCTAGAAAAGGCGAGAACAATAACGTTGTCAACAGTAGTTTTCTTTGAATTATTTTTAGTATTTACATGTCGTTCCGACAAAAATATCTGGAAAATAGGAATTTTCAGCAATAAATTGCTTGTTTATTCAGTACTTGTAGCGTTCATACTCCAATTGATAGCCATTTATTCTCCTCTTTCAGTAGTTTTTGGATTTGTGCCATTGACATTTGGAGAATTAATACTTACAATAGCATTTTCTTCGGCAGGCCTTGTTTTCTTTGAGATAACAAAAGCAATAAAAAGCCGAAAGTTTAATCATTTAAATGAAGTTTAAGATTTTAAAAAAATCATTTTATATGAAAGATGCAGCAGTAGTTGCACAACAGCTGCTTGGGAAATTTCTTGTTAGAAAATTAAATGGAAAAAAATTAACTGGAAAAATTGTAGAGACAGAAGCTTATTATGGAAAAAATGATCCTGCTTCTCGAGCTTTTACTACTCCAAAAATGGCGAGTCAAATGTGGAATGAAGGTGGAAGGACTTTTGTTTATATGGTTCATAATAACTGGTTGTTAAATATTGTTACAGGAAAAAAAGGAACTCCATCTGCAGTTCTTATTAGAGCGGTAGAGCCGATTCAAGGTATCAACATAATGAAAAATCATAGGAAGAAAGATGGTTTTCTTTTAACCAATGGTCCAGGCAAATTAACAAAAGCAATGAGAATCGATAAAAAACATCATGATTTAAAAGTATATGACAAAAAAAGCAATTTAATAATTATCCAGCCATTAGAAACTAAATCTTTTACTATCACCTCTTCTCATCGCATTGGGGTAAAAAAAGATTTGAAACAAAAATTAAGGTTTTATATTAAAAACAATCCATATGTTTCTAGAAAATAATAGCAAACTTAACTTATTGCTATGACAGGTTCTTAATTCTGCAAGAAACTCGACAAGTAAAATTATTTACTGCTTAATTCTTCTTTTAACTTGCTCCCAAACTGTCTTTGGCAATTAGAACAAATATAAAAAATTTTATTTTTGCCTTCTTTATTAATTTTTACAATTGTTCCTTTTATTTTTGTAAGAAATGTTTCTTCTATTTTTTTATTACAAAGAGAGCATTTTTCCATTTTATACCTTTCCTATCTCTTTTTTAGGGAATTCTATTATTATTTTTATGCTTTTCAAATATTTTATTACAAATGGATAAAATTTAATTAAAACAGCTATAATCCCTATACAGCTTATAAAAAGAACAATTAATAGAGGACGCGCTTTTACAGTTGCTAATGTATTTAGAATAAAATTATCCACATTTGTTAAAATTTTTGTTACATCATTTAAAAATTTTGAAATAATCGCTGGTCGTTTTCCGGCAAGAGAGACAGACAAATAATTGTTTCCAGTAGCGCAGCATGTTGTATTCTCTTCTATCGTACAACTTTTTATTAAATCAGGCTTATTTAAATCCGCCCCACAGTTATTTAGATCAATACAATTTCTTGTTTGAGTTCCATTTACACAGCTGCTCCAATTAGTACAGTTCCAATTAGGAGTACATTGGATTATTATGTTAATGGGCGTCTCTGTTCCAGGAGATTCTTCTTCTGGAAGCGAATTAATGTTAACAGTCAATGTACTAACAACACTTTTTGCAGTATAATTTTCATTTCCTGCATAACTTGCATTTATTCTATAAGTACCAGAAGAAAGATTTTCATATATGTGCAAAGGTGAGTCATTTGTTTTTATTATTGTTTCATCACGTTTTAATGTAATCTTTCCTGTTGTTGGAACTATAAGTGTTGCTGTATATTCATTATTTCTTTTCGTTGAGTAAACATTACCTTCTTCATTATTAATTTCTAATTTTAGTTGGCTTTGTCCCTTGCCTACAAAGTAATTCAATAAGCCAGTAGAATTTTTATTACCAGAAGAGTCATTTGCATACCACCTATAATAATATGAACCTGCTTTCAAATCTCTCCACTTATAATAATACTCGTTATCTGCTGAGAAATTTGCAGTATAATTCTGCATTATTCCTGCAAAATTATGTTCTATCCATACATAATTAACATTAACATTATCTTGCCATGTTATATTAAAATAATAACTCTGATTTGTGGAGTAATTTAGCGTTGAAGCATGTAGATTACTCCATTGCGGAGGAATAGTATCATTGATAACATTGATCCATAATTCTTTTGAGGCATAACTATATTCTTGTGTTTCATTAAAAACTGCTGTTACATTAAAACTTCCATATTCATAAAAATAAGTAAAATTTGAAATTGGAGACTCACCGTAATTTATTATAGAATTATTTAGCCATAAAGTTAAATTTCCTGAATGAGGGGAGATTAAATATGCACTTATATTAACAGCACTATTGTTTAATACAGTAATGTTAGAGTTTCTTCCATTTAATGTTAGATTTAAAATAGGAATATTTTTTGTTATTTTAATAGTATCACTTAAGTTTAAAGATTCGAAATAAGTGTGGTTGCATTTCACTAAATAACTATAATTCCCTTCCATAGTAAATGTTTTATTATATACAAATATATTGTTGCTTATCAGCATATTTTCTTCTATACCTGTAATATTAATTTTACATTCGCCTTCGATAAGTTCTCCAGAAGTTCTATTTGTATAATTAGCATAGAAATATGAGATTTCATTTACTTTTCCAGCGATAGCTGTGATATTTAATTCAGCATTCGAGCCAGCAGTATAGTTAGTAAAATGTGGAACATAGAAGCTGAAATTTCCTTCGTTATAAGATATTGAATAACAATCCTTGCATAAATTGCCATCTCTTAAAACTATAGGCATTTTTTCAAAACTTAAATTGTAGAAGGTTATATTTGCAGATTTATTGAATTGAGGATATTTTTCTGTGTCAAGCCCTATAAAATTATTTTTCATAATAAAAGCAGAAGCACCAGATAAATCTGTTGTTTCAAAAAAGATTATTTTTGCCCAATTCGATTCAATGCTTTTTTCACTTTCATTTATTTTATATATAGAATTTATTGCATTTAAGAGATCAATTCTTGAGTAATTAAGATTACTTCCAGAATCATGAATTATTTTTCCTGTAATTTTTAATATTTGTTCAACTTCGCTGGCTGATGGAGACTTTCCATTGTAAAGTTTGTAGTATTGTTTTAGCAAAACTGCTGCTCCAGCTACATGCGGTGTTGCCATAGAAGTTCCACTTTTAGAGCATACTCCTGTTAAACATGTAGATATAATACTGCTTCCAGGAGCAACCAAATCAACAAGAGAATTTCTATTTGAATAACTTGCCATAACATCTTGCTTGTCTGTCGCTGCAACAGCAGTTGCATTTTTAATGCATGCAGGCCATGAAATTTTATTGTTATAACCAGAATTCCCAGAAGCTATCGAAACGATTATCCCTTGTCCAACAGCATTGTTAATTGCTTCTGTCATTGCTTGACTGACAGAATCACAATAATTAGAGTAAGCTCCTCCCCCAATGCTTATACTTATAACAGATATATTGTAGAGAGATGCATTTGCTGTACAATATTCTATTCCAGCAATAATATCACTTTCAGCGCAGAATCCTGCAGAATTACAGACTTTTATCACAATCAAGTTAACTTCAGGAGCAATCCCTTTATATGTATTATCATTTGAAGCAATTATTCCAGCAACATGGGTACCATGCGAATTGTCATCTTCAGCAGAGAAATCTATAATGTTCCCATTAGGACAACATCCAGGAGATCCGGAAACAGAACAGTAGCAATACTCAGCGATGACTTTTCCTGCAAGTGCAGGATGTGAATTATTTATTCCAGTATCAATAACGCATACAGTCTCTCCTCTTCCTGTTATATTTATTCCATTTATTTGTTTTTTCCATACTTCTATAGCATTTATTAAAGGAACAGAGCTATCAAGGGTAATTTGGACTATTTTATCAATTCTTATTGCTTTTACATTCTTATTATTTCTTAATTTTTTAAGTCCTTTTTCAGTAAGTTCCCCAGAAAATGCATTGACTTTTTTATATTTATGGTTTAATTTAAATTCATCTTCAATTGAAATCTTTTGCCTTTTGGATAATTCTAAAGAAGATATAACCAAATCCTGTCTTGTTTTAATCTCTTGAATATTTTGCCGTCCTTTTTCTTTTAATTCAATAATTACTCTTGCAGTATCTTTTTCCCGTAATTCTTTGTATACTTCTTCGTCTATTTCAACTTCTGTTGGTTCAAGAACAAATGAATAAGATACCTTATTAATTTCAATTAAACCATCTGTTTCTATTATAATCTTTATTTTATTTTCAGTTAATTTATCTATATAGCAACTTTTGACACATACATTATTAAATGTCCTGATTTCTATATTTTTTTCTGCACGATATTCTGTCTGCTTTTCTTCTAAACTGATTTCATTGCTTTTATCTATAAGATTTGTCTCTGGCTGAAAAGATATATTCTTGTTATCTTCTTCGCTTTTGTCTTTTTCTATTTCTTCGTCATCTTTTGGAACAAAACCAGTAATTGTTTTTAATTCTGATGAATCAAAAACAAGAATTTTTTCTTCTTTTATCTCAATATAAACTTTTGCTTTTGTTATACTACTTAATCTTCCTGATATCTTTAATGATTTTAGATTTGCATTTTCAGGCATTTTTTGCAGTGTTATAAAATATTCTTCAGTTCTTTCTGTTGCAATACTAACATTTTGTTCATAAGTTTGCTCTTGAATAAAAAAACCGCTTAATAATGAATTTACTGTTTCTCCAACTGCAAAAATAAATATAATCAAGACCCCTATTACAATGGCAGAAGTAAAGCCTTTAATGAAAGGTATGCTAATTATATTTTCAGAATTATTATCATCTTCAAAATATTTTCTATTACTTAAGTACACACTCTTTACGTTACCATCTTTTTTTCTGATGCTCTTGTAGTAGTAAGGGCCTGATTTTTTTTTATCTTTAAGAATGTATCTCTTATAAACCATCTTTCTCTTTTTGATTTTAAAATTGTAATGTAATTATGTTTATAAACATTATTTCTTAATTTTGAATATGAAGAGACTTGCAATAATAAAGAAAGAAGAATGCCATCCTCAACAATGTCAAGAGTTATGCAAAAGATTATGTCCTATAAATAGAAAAGGTGAAGATTGTATAAAAATAATTGGAAAAGCATCTATTTCAGAAGAATTGTGTATAGGTTGTGGGATTTGTCAAAATCGCTGTCCATTTGAGGCAATTTCAATAGTAAATTTGCCTGAAGAATTAACTAAGAAACTTGTTTACAGATATGGAAAAAATGGATTTGCACTTTATTCATTACCCATTCCACGTTTTGGTTCTGTTCTTGGTTTCTTAGGAAAGAATGGAATTGGGAAATCTACTGCTTTAGATATTCTTAGCAATAAGTTAACACCTAATTTTGGTATGGAAAAAGCATCAGTGATAGATATTAAAACTTTTTTTAAAGGTTCAGAATTACTAAGCTATTTTGAAAATCTTCCAAATAGAAAGATTGCAATTAAACCCCAAAATATTTCTGTTCTTGCAAAATCTGAATTTAAAGTTATAGAATTTTTAAAAAAATTTGCTAAAATTTCAGAAATAAATATTCTTGCAGAAGAGCTTTATATTTCAAATATCTTAGAAAAAAAGTTGAATGAACTTTCAGGCGGGGAGCTACAAAAAGTAGCTATTCTTGCGGCAACTTTGAAAAAAGCAGATATTTATTTCTTGGATGAACCTCTTGCCTATTTAGATATAAGTGAAAGGATAAGGGTGAGTAATCATATCAGTAAACTAAGTGAAAAAAATAAGTCTATTGTATTAATTGAACACGATCTTCTTCTTTTAGATTACGTCACTGATTATATAAATATAATTTATGGCAAACCAGGCTGTTATGGTATAGTTTCAGATATAAGGACTTCTAAAAAGGCAATTAATACTTATCTTTCAGGCTTTTTGCGGGAGGAAAATATAAGATTCCGTGATAAGGCAATAACCTTTAATTTTGGGGCAAAAAGAAAAGAAGAATCTTTTATTTTATTTGAGTGGCCAGAATTTACTAAAAACTACCCGGGATTTTGTTTAAAAGTTAATGCTGGTTCAATAAATACAAAAAGTATAGTGGGGATAGTAGGAAGAAATGCTGTAGGTAAAACAACTTTTATTAAATGTCTTGCAGGATTGCTTGAAACAGAAGAAAAAAATCTAAATCTTAAACTAAAAATTTCATATAAACCTCAATACTTAGAAGGGATAGGAACAGAAACTATAGCAACAATAGTCGAAAAAGAAAAAATAAATAAGAGATTAATATCTCTACTTAGTCTTGAACAATTAATGTCAAGGCAAATAAATCATCTTTCAGGAGGAGAACTACAAAGACTTGCAATTGCCATTTGTCTTGCAAAAGAAGCAGACATATATCTTCTTGACGAACCATCAGCTTATCTAGATGTTGAAGAAAGGCTTCAAGCAGCAAGAGCAATAGAAGAGACAATAAAGGAAAAAGAAAGAGCAGCATTCGTTGTTGATCATGATTTACTATTTCTTGCATATATCGCAGATTCTCTTATCGTTTTCTCAGGAGAGTTATCAAAAAAAGGGGAAGCGAGTAAGCCTTACCCTATAGTAGAAGGAATGAATGAGCTTCTCAAAATGCTAAATATAACTTTAAGAAGAGATGAAGAAACAGGAAGACCTCGAATAAATAAACCTGGCAGTGTGCTTGACAGAGAACAAAGGAAAAAAGGAAACTGGTTTGAAATTTGATTTTCAAAACATTATAACAATAAGATTTTTAACTATAAATCTTCTTTTTAATTTATGAATGAAAAAGAGTTGATATCAAATCTTCTGGCGAAGCATACAGGACTAAAAAAAATAGAAATTTTGACATTACTTGAAAAACCGAAATACTCTAATCTAGGAGATATTTCATTTCCTTGTTTTCAATTAGCAAAACAGCAAAATAAAAATCCATATAATTTAGCTTTAGAACTAAAAGAAAAACTAAAACTTCTACCAGAGGGAATAGAAAAAGTAGATGCTCTCGGTGGTTATATCAATTTTTTTCTTGATAAAAAAATATTGGCTGTTTCAATTATAAACAAAATACTAAAGGAAAAAGATAAATACGGTTCTCAAAAATCTAAAGGTAAAAAAATTGTAATAGACTTTTCATCGCCTAACATAGCCAAACCAATGTCGATAGGACATTTGAGAAGTACTGTAATTGGAAATTCACTATCAAAAATTTTCTCTTTTTTAGGATATAAATGCATAAGAATAAATTATCTTGGAGATTATGGCACGCAATTTGGCAAGCTTCTTGTGGCATATAAGAAATGGGGTCAAGACTCAAAATTTGATATGGAAAAATACCCTATAGATACAATGTTAAAATTATATAATAAATTTCATATTGAATCGGAAAATAATCCACAACTTGAAGAAGAGGCGAGGAATGAATTCAAAAAACTCGAGGAGGGAGATAAAGAAAATGTTAATTTATGGAAAAAGTTTAGAGAGCTAAGCATCAAGGAATTTAAAAAATTTTATTCTATTCTTGGTGTAGATTTTGATGTTTATTCAGGAGAATCCTTTTACAAAGATAAAGCTTTGTCTATAATTAAAGATATGAAAAAAAAGAATATTGCAATTGAGAGCCAAGGAGCTTTGATAATCCCTCTTGATAGATACAATCTCCCACCATTTTTAATTCAGAAATCAGATAGTACAACAATGTATTCATCGAGAGATATTGCTGCAGCAATCACACGCTATAATACTTATAAATTTGACAAAATGCTTTATGTTGTGGCTTCTGAACAAAATACTTATTTTAAACAATTATTCAAGACTTTAGAATTAATGGGCTTAAACTGGGCACAGAATTGTCATCACATAAATTTTGGAATGATCTATATGGAGAAAGGTAAAATAAGCACAAGAAAAGGCAATATTATCTTTCTTGAAGATGTCCTAGAAAAAATTTTTGACCTTACAAGAAGTATGATAAAAGAAAATTTTACTAAAAAAGAAAAAGAAAAAATTGCTCGGGCAGTCGGAGTTTCAGCGCTTATTTATTCTGATCTCTCCAACGATAGAATTAAAGATATAAAATTTGATTGGGATAAATTGTTAAGGTTAGAAGGCGATTCAGGCCCATATATTCAATATACTTATACAAGAGCAAAAAGCATTCTTAAAAAATCAAAATTAAAAATTAAAAAACTAGCAGGAAAAGATATAACAAATATTATCTTAACAGAAGAGGAAAAATCTTTAGTTATCTTACTTAATGAATTTCCTTTTATAGTAGAAAACGCTGCAAAGCATTTTACACCCCATATCATTGCAAATTATTCCTTGAAAGTCTCTGATGCATTTAATTCTTTTTATGAAAAATGCCCTGTAATAAGAGCAGAAAAAGAAAAAAACTTGAGAGTGGCCTTAACAGCAGCAACAGCTTATGTTCTGAAAAATTCAATGCTTCTACTTGGTATGATTCCTCTTGAAAGAATGTAATCTTTAGATAATTTCAAAATTATTTAAGTATTTTTTATATTCTGCTTGTATCTTAAGCTTTCACATATAATCGCTTCTTTATTTATAAAAAGGTGGACTTTTTTATTCCCATCAAGTCTTTCTTCATATTTCTTTCTTTCCTTCCAGTATTCAGCTGGAAGAACAGAATATCTGATAACAACGCTTTTTGCATTCAATTTTTTTAATGACTTTATTATTTCATCAAAATTATTATCACACACATCAAGAATCTTGTATGGCTGCATGAATGGTGAGTCTATTTTTTCTTTTGAAAGGAAATAGCCTTTTTTATCCATTTCTATAAGTTTTACTTTGGATCTTTCTCCCAATTCATTTAAAAGCTCAGCCATAAATATCGATGGATCAATAGTATAAAGATAATTAAATCCTACAGCAGAAGTTGTTATTTCAATTTTTTTAGCATTTTTATTTTCAATTCTTGATTTTGATGGAAGAGATACCGCACTTTTTTCACACTTTTTTAACTTTCTAAGATAAATTGTTAATCTATTTAACTTTCCATTTAATGAAATGAATTCTTTTTCGTATTCTTCTTTAAGCCGATTTAAATCAGAGATAAAAGGAGGAATTTCAATAGCTATTTTTTCAGTTATTTTTGAATATTCTTCAATAAGTTTCCAGATATCAGGTTTTAATTCGTCAATGCTTCTTTTTCCTTTTTCTGCTCTCTCAGTGTCACAGAATACAATATCTGGTTTCATCGCTTTTATCTTTTTAATCACTATTTCGTCTAATGCATTCCCAATTATTATTTCAACATTTTTTATTCCAAGAATTTCTATATTTTTCTTTAAAATTTCAATTTGTTCTGGATGTATCTCAACAGCAATTACTTTCTTGCATGTTTCTGCAAAGGCTATCGTTTGTCCACCAATGCCTGCGCCTAAATCAACTATAGTATTACATTTCAATCTTTCAGCTCTGTATCTTGCAACATCAGCAGGAGTTGCAAATCTTACAAACTTTTTTGGAGCAAATATCTTTTCTTGGTAAAGAATTTCTTGCTTTGGTGCTCTCATTGGTCAAAATAATCTCTTTTTTTATCTTTACTAATATCAGATATATTCATGCTGATAGATGACAATTAAAGTTTAAAAGGATTATTGATAAATTAAAATTATGAATATCTATATTGAAACCTATGGTTGTTCTGCAAACCAGAACAATAGCGAGATAATAGCCGGTTTGCTTACAAGAGCAGGATTTATTATAGTAGATAATCCAAACATTGCGGATATCTATATTTTGAATAGCTGTATAGTAAAAGGCCCTACTTTACAGAAAATGTTTTCTAGAATTTCTATATTAAAATCAAAAAAATTGATTGTTGCAGGATGTATGCCTGATGTTTTTTCAAAACAAATATTAAAAATTGCTCCAGATGCTTCTTTAGTTGGAAGCCATAACGTAAATGATATTGTAAATGTAGCTAAGTCAGTAATGGAAGGAAATCAGATTTTTTTAATTTCAAAACAAAAAGAAATACACCTATGCAAACCAAAGAACTATAGAAACAGAATAATTGGGATAACTCAAATTTCAGAAGGTTGCTTGGGAGACTGTTCTTATTGTATCGTCAAACTTGTGAAGGGAAATTTGAATTCATATCCCGAATCTGATATTTTAAAAAATATTCAACTCGACTTACAGACAGGATGTAAGGAAATATGGATAACATCTCAAGATTGTGCAGCTTATGGCTTAGATAAGCTAAATAATAAAGAAAATATTGTTTCACTTCTCAAAAAAATACTTTCAATAAAAAGCAATTTCCTTGTCAGACTTGGAATGTCAAACCCAAATCATATCATTCCGATTCTTCAAGAATTAATTGAAATTTACAAAAACAAAAAAATGTTTAAGTTTCTACACATCCCTTTACAGTCAGGATCTGATAGAATATTAAAATTAATGAATAGGAGATATACTTCTGATGATTTTAGAACAATTGTTAATTCTTTTAGAGCTGAAATTCCTGATATGACATTTTCAACTGATATAATTGTGGGTTTTCCTTCTGAAACAGATGAAGATTTTGAAAAAACTCTTGAAATCGTAAAACAGACAAAGCCAGATATAGTAAATATTTCAAGATATTGGCCAATGCCTAAGACTTACGCAGCACAGCTATCAGGATTAAAGCAAGGTATTATTATGAAACGAACAAAAGAACTTATAAATCTTCATAATAATATCTCTCTTGAATTAAACAAAAGAAAAATTGGTAGTATTTTAAATGTTCTTGTTGATGAGCACAAATTTGATGATGTTTACATTGCAAGAACTTCAGACTATAAGCAAGTTATACTAAAATCAGATGAAAAAATTCTTGGCAAGTTTATTGATGCTAAAATAACTGGGGCAAGCAATCATTACCTTATTGGAGAACTTTCTAAATAAACTTAAAAATAAAGAGGGATATTGAAAAATCATTACAAACTTTTTTCAACTCCTTTTATTCTCCTCTTTTTAATCCTAAGCTTAAGCTTTTATTTTGTTCAAAGGGGTCATATCTTTCCATGCAATCTCAAATAACTGTGCCATTGCGTTAGCAAAAAAAGGTGTATTTATCCATACCCCTACATCATAACTTGGATGTACATCTTCATCGTTAAGCAACATAAATATCGCTTCTTTGCCATCAACAATTGCAAATCTTGCTTTCATATTCGTGCTTCTTATTTCTGCAATTTTTCCAAGTTCCTTAGCAACTTTTATATTTCTCTTTGTTATTGGAGCAGCAATTCTTATATTAACTCCTTTTTTACTTATTTTTTCTAACGTACCTTTAAGACCCTCTATTTTTCTATTAAGTCCCTCTTCAGAAGTCACTATAATCAATGTTTTTTGGGTATTTCTTATAAGCATGTCCATATGGTTGTATATGTTTGTTCTTCCTCTCAAAGAACCTGAAAGTTCGTGAGGTTCAACATATTTTATGCCTTGTGTGAACAAATTGTTCAGTTCCTGCAAAATATCATCTTCTTTTAACTTTTCTAATCTTTTACTTTTCTCATTCGCTTCAACAATTAAGTTTCTTTTGACTCTCTCAATCACTTCTTCTGGCTTCAAAGCAATAAATTTTATAGGTTTTCCAAGCTTCATCACAACAAAGCCTTTTTTTTCAAGGCTTTCAAGGATGTCATAAGTTCTTGATCTTGGGACATTACCTATATTGCTTAACTCTCCTGCCGTAGAAACACCTCTAGAAAGCAATGCAGTCCAAACACGTGCTTCGTAAAGATTCAAGTCAAAAATCTTTCTAAGCCGGCTTAGGTATTCTTCTTTTATTATCATTTTTTTTCAGTGCTTATCTACTGTAAAATGCTAAATCTTTAAACAGATTATAGTATTTAAACTTTATTCTGATGAAAATAGTAGTTTATCGACGATGAATTATCCAGATATTTTTATTTTAGATTTATTACTACCTTTAAATTATTGCATTTTTTAGGATTAAGTTACTATTCTATAAAACATCAAATCCTATTTTGATTTCTCTATCTTTGATTTTTTCTTCTTTTTTGTTTTTATATCCATTCAATATAAATTCATCTGCTGTCATCTCAATAATTTGAGCATTTACTCTTTCTTTTATTGCTTTTTCCTGTAATCTAAGCATTTTTAAAATTTCTATATCTGCCACTATCGCAAGTCTAATTTTATTTTCTTTTTTCAAGCCAGCATTTTTTCTCAGTACTTGTATTTTTCTTATAATTTCTCTTCCATATCCTTCTGCTTCGAGTTCAGGAGTCATCTCCGTATTCAATGTAACATCATAAACATCTCCTATTCTTAGATTTATTTTTTTTATATTTGCTATCTTTTCTAGTAATTCTATTAGTTCTTTCCTTATTTTCTCTTTAGATATTATTTCAGCAGAAGCAAGTGGCCACCTTAATCCAATTTTTGCTTCTTCTCTTCTAGCAAGAATTACTGTTAAGATTTCCTGTAATGTTTTCATTTCTTTTTCAAGTTTTTCATCAATCATTTTCTCATCTACTTTTGGCCAACTATATAGATGTATTGATTCTTCTTTAAGATTGAATTTTTTTCTTAAATCTTGGTAAATCAATTCTGTAATAAAAGGGCATATGATAGAAAACATTTTTAAAAATTCCATTAAAGATTTATATACAGTATACAAAACAACTTTTTTCCCTTCTTCATCATTTACTTTTTCTCTGATCATTTGTATATATCCCCTAGAAATCTCAAGATAAAATGATTCAAGAAGTGTTATTACTTCATCGAGTTTATAATTTTCTAATAGTTCAGTGGCTTTTTTTATTGTTGAATTTAGTTTTGAAATAATAAATTTTTCTTCCAAGCCAAGTTTTACTTTAAACTTTTTTGGATTTTCTTTGATTTCATCAGCTAAATTCTGAACATATTTTTCTATGTTCAAAAGTATGTTTAAATTTGCTTGTTTTATTTTAATATTCTCCCAATTAAAGTTTATATTGGTGCCAGCAGCAGTTTCACACATATAATACCTTAGAATGTCTGCACCATACTTATCAATCACTTCATATGGTGAAATTATATTTCCTAAAGATTTTGACATCTTCATTCCTTGATAGTCTAAAATCATTCCATGCATATACACTCTCTTATAACAAGGTTTCCTAAATGCTATCATAGAACAGATTAATAACATTGAAAACCATAATTTAATCTGCTCTGTTGCCTCAAGAACTAAATCTGCAGGAAATAATTTTTTGAATAAATCAGTTCTTGAAGGATAATAAAGACAATTCCATGATAAGGTCCCTGCATCAATCCACACATCAATAACGTCTGGAACTCTTTTCATTTCTCCAGCGCATTTATTGCATCTAAGTAATACAGAATCTATCATAGGTCTGTGTAGGTTTTCAGGAACTTTTGTAGTTGCTTTTTCTTTTAATTCTTTGATTGAGCCTATTACTTCTACAGCATTACATGACTCACATTGCCATATTGGGACAGGGGTCCCCCAAAATGTTTGTCTTGTTATGCTATTGTCCTTAAGTACGTTTATCCATGATTCAAACGCATCTCTCCCCCATTTAGGAACCCAATGTATTTTTTTATTTGATGAAATCATCTTAGGAATAAGATCTTCAATTTTCATAAACCATTGTTCTGTCGTTCTGAAAATAACTGGCTCATGGCATCTCCAGCATGTTGCATAATCATGCTCTACTTTTTCTATTGCCAGTAAAGCGCCTTTTTTCTTTAGTACATTAATAAATTTATCATCATCCTTCTTTGCTATAAAACCAGAAAATTCTCCCATGTCTTCAAAAATTCCTTTTTCATTCACATTATTTAGTGGACATAATCCATACTTTACTCCAACTTCATAATCTTCTGGTCCGCAGCCAGGGGCACAATGCACTAATCCAGACCCTGTTTCTGTTGTGACATATTGCTCGGAAAGAATAACAGAATGTAGATTTTTGCTTTTTATTGACTCAAATTGCTTTTTTAATTCTAAATCAAAAGGATGGACATATTTTATTCCTTCCAAATTTTTTCCTTCTATAATCTCAGTGACTGTTAATTTTTTCTTTGTTACTTTCGCAATTTCTTCGACTAGATCTTTCGCAACTATCCACACTTCTTTGTCAACTTTTACTTTTGCATATCTTACTTTAGGATTAACCATTACTGCAAGGTTAAAAGGAATTGTCCATGGTGTTGTTGTCCATATTACTAAAAATTCATTTTTCTTTTCTTTAATTGGAAATTTTAGAAATATACTCTTTTCCTTTAATTTCTCATATTCTAATTCATGTTTTGCGAGGGAGGTTTCACATTTTGCGCACCAATGCATGACTTTCTTTCCTTTGTAAAGTCTTCTCTGTTCATATGCCTTCTTTATAAGCCACCATTCCCCTTCTATGAAAATTGGTGAAACAGGATAATAAGGATCAGTATAATCAAGCCATACTCCTAATCTTTGTAGATCTTGGTCCATCATCTTAGCATTAGAAATTGAAAAGTCAGTACATTCTTTTATGAACCTATCAACTCCAAATTTTATGATTTCATCTTTATCTCTCAGTCCAAGCTTTTTCATTACAGCATTGCTTGTTGGTAAACCATGCATATCATATCCGGCCCTGTCCCATACATCCATCCCTTTCATTCTTAAATATCGGAGAATGATATCTTTCATCGAATTATTCCAAGCATGCCCTATATGTAGTTTTCCAGATGTATATGGCGGTCCTTGTAAAAAATAAAATTTCTTGCCTTTTTTGTTCTTAGCTTTTCTTTTCTCATAAATTTTATTTTTCTTCCAAAATTCTAAAATTTCAAGTTCTTTTTCTTTAAGGATATTCATAGAAAAGGCAAAATTTAATTACTATTTAAATTTTTATAGTTAATGCATGAAAGCCACATAATTCTATTATTGATTGAGGACATTAAGAAAAAAGCTACTCTAAAAGGAATAGATGATAGCATAATAAAAGACATTCTTAAAAATTATTTCAACAAAAATAAGAAATCTCTCTCAAAACTTGTACAATATCAAATAGAAGATCAACTAAAAAAATCAGCAGAGTATAAAGAAGTTATCAAAACAATACGTGCTAAACTATACAAGTCATATGGAATGTTCCAAATTCCGAAAAATGCAGATGAAATAAAACAACGTTTTCTAAGAAAATTAAGTGTGGGGCAGGAAACAAATGAAGATTATAAACAAGTTTTTTCACTTCATCTGTCAACGAAAGAAAGATTTCAATATTATCCTTTTATTTATCAACAAATTTTCAAGAAAATAAAACCAAAAATAATCCTCGACTTGGGGTGTGGGCTAAATCCTTTGTCTTATCACTACATGAATACAAATGCAAAATATATTGCCTCCGACATCGATAAAGTAAATTTAGTTTTTATTCAAAAATTTTTTGAATTGTCTGGAATTGATGGAAAAATTTTAATCTTAAATTTAGAAAACGAAACTGATCTTCAAAAACTTGCATTTATTGATTGTGATGTATGTTTTATGTTCAAGCTACTTGAAACAGACAAAAGACTTGCAGAACCTTTAGTAACAACAGTAAATGCAAAAATTATTGTAGCTTCATTTTCAACGATCTCTTTAACTGGAAAGATAATGTCCTCTCCTGAAAGAGAATGGTTTGAAAAGATGCTTTCAAGATTAAAATACAAATTTAGTACTTTTAAAACAGGAAATGAGATATTTTATATTATCAGAAAGAGCTGATTATTCTTAAAAGCTTTATCGATATTTTTTATTAATCTAAGAAAAAATCTAATTATTGTAACTCTTTTAAGAATTCTTCTTCCATAAAATGTAGCTTTCCAGGAATGATTATACATGCTGGAAGCTTAAACTTCTTGTTTATCAAAACCGGAATTTTACCAATTGTGAATTTTTGTTTATTAGTACCTAACTGCTCACAGACAATAATCTTTCTCTCTAACATTCCTGGATCTCTTGATTTTGCAATAGTATCAAGATATCCAAGAGCTTCTGAAACTTGTAACCCAATATCGATCAACAAAAGAGTATGAGCCTCTATTTCATCATTTCTTTTTATAACTTCATAAAATGAATCTGGCCTAAAAGATTTGTTCCATTTTGCAATGCTCGCAGTCTTGCCAAACTTGTAAAGCTGCAATCCTGAATCTGCGATTGCAGTAAAAATAGAGGGAGCATGTATAACTTTGGTTTTAATTTTCATTTTTCTTGCTCTTAACAATAAATCAACGTGTGTCGTTGCTGCTAAAGGATCACCTGAAACTAACAATCCTATCTTCTTATTTTTCGCATTTTCAAGAATCTCTTTTCCTTCTTCAACAATCTTTCTATCGACAGGAATTATCTTCTTTCCAATTACTTTCTCGATATCTTTTTGCGAATAATTATATACATTAGTATAAGTTTCCCAATATATATGCTTACATGATCTTATTGCTTCAATTGCCTTAAGAGAAATGTCTTTTTTGTCTAGTCCCAATCCTATTAAATATAACATACATATAAGAAATACTTTAGAAATTTAAGCTTTTGCTTTTAATGAGGTAAGGACAAGAAAAAAGATGAATGCTGAAACAGTCATGATTAATAACTTTTCAGAAAATTCTAATAATGTACTTAATAAAAATATTAATGCAGAAATAATCATCAAAATTTTCAGTTCTGTTTTTCCTTTCCTTATCTCTTCTTTAGTATATTTTGCTATTAACATTCCAACTGGAATTCCAAGCAAAGCTATGGCAAATAAAAATACATATTTTATTATCCAATTCATTTTATTTTCAACAAGGGTTTAAAATAGATTGAAAGCTTGTTGTGCACATTTTTTCCTTATCTTTTAGTTTTATTATCGGAGTTACAGCAACATTTTCAGGATACACATTTATCGCGTTAGCATTTATTACATATACTCTTGCCTCACTTTTTCCAGGAAGACTAAGAACATTATTGTAACTGCCAGCATATTCTCTTACATTTGCAGTAACTGTATTATTCCTTATCACACCCCCCCATATTTTTTCTCTTCCTGAAATAAGAATTTGTATTCCGGTAAGTTCTACGTCTTTTTCGCCTCTTGCTATCTCAATTTTAATTTCCTTTCTTATGGCATCATAGCATGTATCTTCTCCAGCAAGAATCTCAAGTTTTACATCAAAGCATTTTTGTGTTTTTTCCATATTCTCTTCTATCATTGGCACAACAAATACATAGATCATTCCAGCCATAGTTATCGTTACTAAAATTAGTATAACAATAGTTATTAAATCAGAAATTGCTTTATTTCTTATTTTCATATTTTATTAAGGACAAAACTATTTATAAATCTAATTCAAAGAAATCTATCGCATTTTCATCGGTTTGCTTTTCGATTTCTTCAAAAGGTAATTTTTTTATTTCAGCTACTTTTTCAGCCGTCTTGAAAACATTTAATGGTGTTCCTCTTTTTTCTTCGATTCCAAACCATGGAGAGTCTGTTTCCAAAAGCATATTTTTTAATGGACAATCTCTTGCGACTTTTTTTAAGTTTTTATTTTTGAGTATGTTTGGTCCAATGGAAATCATCCATTTATTTTCAACAATCTTCTTAGTAAATTTATTTTCTGTCATTAAATGCATAAGTACTTTTTTATTCTTCATTCCTTCTTTTTCTAAAATACCAATGCATTCTTTAACCGCTTTTCTTGAATGCACCACCAAAGGAAGATTAAGCTCTTTGGCCATATTAATCATTCTTATGAAAAGTTCTTCTTGTTTTTTTCTAAATTCTTCTTCTTTTATCCACCAGTAATCCAAACCAACTTCTCCTATAGCTGATATAAATCCTTTTTTTGCTTCATATCTTATGATCTCAATAAATTTTTTTATTTCATTTTCAGAAATGTCCTTAATAAATTCAGGATGTATGCCTGCAATAGCATAAACAAATCCTTTATACTTTGTTACAATATCTTTTGTTTTGCTCCAATCCTTCGGAGATGCACAGCATGTCATTATAGCTTTTATTTTTTTTCTGCATTCTTCAATTACTTTGTCTCTATCTTTGTCATAATCTTCTTGTTCTAAATGGCAATGAGAATCTATCATTATATTATGATTATGGAATAGTTTTTAATTATTTCTTTTAATATCAAAATAAATATATACCTATCTTAATTTTTCTTTTTATGAAAACAGGTGTAGCTAATTTGCCTCTGCATTATGGTAAAGCCCCGCCATGGCTTTTTGGCAGAATGGTTAAATTAGCAGATGCGATCACAACAATAATTATGGATGAGTATGGTACTCAAGAAATGCTACGCAGATTGTCAGAGCCTTGGTGGTTCCAATCTTTTGGATGTATTCTTGGATTCGACTGGCATTCTTCTGGTTTAACAACAACTGTATGCGGAGCACTTAAAGAATCCTTTAAAAAAAATAATCTTCTTTATGCGGTAGGGGGTAAAGGAAAGGCAAGTAGAAAAACACCTAATGAAATAATAACTATAGGAGAACAATTAAATTTAACCGATAATAAAACAAATTCTCTTATTTATGCTTCACGTTTGGCGGCAAAAGTTGACAATGCTGCTGTTCAGGATGGTTATCGGCTTTATCATCACTCTTTTTTCTTCGATGAAAAAGGAAGATGGGCTATAGTACAACAGGGTATGTCTTTTACAAGTAACTATGCAAGAAGATATCACTGGCTTTCTGATGAACTTCAAAGTTTTGTAAATGAACCACACACTGCAATTTGCTGTGATATAACTGGTAGAACATTAAATATGGTTGCATCAGAGAGCAAAGAGGCAAGAAAAGCATCTGTTGATTTAATAAATGATAATTCATTGAATAAATTTATTAAAACAAAACAAGTTAAAAATCAAACCTCTCTTATCGACTATTCCGATTCCTCTTTTACATTATCGACAGAGCATTTTCCTACAATTACTGAAAAGATGATTGTATCACTACAAAAATTCTCCCCTTCAAATTATGAAGAGCTTCTTGCAATAGAAGGCGTAGGCCCTCAAACTATTCGCTCTCTTGCATTGATATCAGAAATCGTCTATGGAACAAAAGCTTCGTGGAAAGATCCATGTAAATTTTCATTTGCTCACGGTGGAAAAGATGGTTGGCCTTATCCTGTAAATAAAAAGATTTATGATAGAAGCATAAAAATATTAGAAGATGGCATCAAGAATGCAAGGTTAAATGAAAAAGAAAAGTACTCCGCATTAAGGAGACTTAAACAGATAATTTATCAATAATATTTTAACCCCCTTTAACATAAGTAAAAAATGGCAAAAGAGGAAGAAAAGAGGAAAAGATATGCTGCTTTAAAAGATATTGCTAAAAAATTCGAAAGTGAGATTGAAAGACAAAATCCAAGAAAATCTCAGTTGAGCAAGATATTTGAAAATCTTTATTTTTTAGCTACAAGAGATCAGCTAACAGGTGTTTTTAATAGAAGGGCTCTAGATGAATTTCTCGGTCATGAAATGTTGAGGGCAATAAGACATCAGACACCAATTTCTGTAATCATGATTGATATAGATGATTTCAAAAAATATAATGATATTTATGGCCATCAACAAGGTGACGAAGCATTAAGAACAGTTACTTCCATCATACAAAAACATACTAGAAAAATAGATTTTGCAGCACGTTATGGAGGGGAGGAGTTTATTCTAGTGCTTCCAGATACAAAAGTTGCTGATGCTATTAATATTGCAGAAAGAATAAGGAAAGATGTCGAAAATGTTTCAGTCAAACCTGTAAAAAAAGATTTGCCAGCTGGTTATAATCATATAACTGTTAGCATGGGAATCGCAGGTGCAGATAAATGGGAGAAAGACGGCTTTGAAATTACGCATCGTGCAGATATTGCATTATACGAAGCTAAAAGAAGTGGAAAAAACAGGATACATGTAGCAAAATAATTTTAATCTTCTTTTTTAACTTGCGTCAATGTAAGAATTATTATTATTGATATTAAAGATATCGCAATTAATCCTATCAGAGTCCAATTCATTCCTCTGCAGTCAGGATCTATCTCTGGACAATCAGAATCGCAGATATTATTTTTTACATAACTACAAATATCATCTTTTACATTCTCTTTACAATCTTTAGGGCATTCAAAAGCAGATTCATGTGTTTCACATTTTTCATTTCCACAGGAATTAGAAAGATATCCAATATCTACTGTAAACAATTTTTTTTGTTTGCTATCATAAATTTCAAGTTTAGAAGCATTATCAAATTGCGGTACGAGAACGCTCCATTCAATTTTCTGAAGAACAATGGGTGAGGCAGCTGTTTCATTTTCATCTCTCGGAGGAGGAAGAAACAGCATGTTAGGCAGTTCAAAATTGAAAGAATAAATCTCTTTTCCATCAAAAGAAATTATCTTTCCAGTGTAATCAGTTTTTCTTAAAATTTTTCTATCAGGCGCCTTGCTTTTAGTTACATAAATATCTTTAAATGTTAGTTTTCCCAAATCATATTTCAAGTCAATGAGATATGTTTTTTCTGTGGGCGGAGCAGCCTGCAAAATTTCATTTCCACTTTTGTAATTTTCCAAAAGTTTTTCTATATGTTTCCTGCATACAGGACAAAATATGTCAACGTATCTTTTCATTATACAGTTCTCTCTTGTAGGTCTGTAAAGTTCATCAACACCACAGCCTTTGAAGCATCCTGGATAAATATCTTGCCATTTTCTGCATCCTTCTATATCACAATTTGGGTAAACAGCAGCTACTGCAGTATACTGGGGATAAGAAGAAGAGTAAGAATATTCGTCCCCTAAGCCCCCAAAAGTATGGCCAAATTCGTGCGTTGCAACCTGTCTTAAATTCCAGCCATTGCATGCCTTTACATAAAAGCTTGCAGTTCCGCAAAACTCCGCTTCATTAAGAATCACAACAATCTGGTCGCTAGGACACTGTGATGCAAATCTTTCAACTTTTATATCATTGCAATATATCAAAGTTTTTACTTTGTTATCTCTTTCGCACGAAAAATCACTTGCTTGGTTTATGATGTAAAAATTAAATTTTTCTTTATTACTTGCAAAAGGTTCGTAGGTAAGAAGTCCTTTTGTTATCCACTGCAAAGCATCCTGCTTAAACGCTTTTAAGTCAGAGTAACCATAAGGAACAATCACGACATCTACTTTGTCATCAGGATTTCCATTATAAATTAAAGGTTCACAATTTTGCTTGAAAATCTTCACCGAAGAAACATTCTCATAAACAATCTGCTTTTCTGAAGGATTTATTATAACACTGATACTATAAATTCCTTCTTGTTCGTTTTCGCTGTCCCATATTCCTGCATAAATTCCATCATCTTTAAGCAAGTCACCATGATCACCGTCATCATATAATGGAACATTTTTTATTATGCTTCCAGATTTTGATATTCTTGCTTCTATCAAGTAAATTCCTGTCTTATTCACTAATTCGAGATTTAATTTAAAAACAGTTCCTATTTGTCCCTTTTCAGGAAAGGTAGTAAACTTAAAAAACTGTGGTATATCTTTTTGAAGCGCAGGTAGTTCAGTTGCAGTAAAAATATTCTTAACTAAAATAATTCCAGAACCGATAGCTATTGTTGACATTATGATTATAATTAAAGTTGCGAGTGAAAAAGTTATCATTCCTTTTTTCATAGTTCTTCAAGAATTCTAATATTTAAATAGATGACGCTGTGAGAGATATATTAAGTATATAATATATATAGACAATTTTTATTAACAATTGCTTATTAATTTTCGTATGGGGCTATGTGGAATTATTACTCATACTAAAAAGTCTCTTGAAAACAAATATCTTGAAGAACTCAAAAAAGGAAAATCTTTAATATATCAAGGAAAAAAATATCATTCTTATAAATATGAAGATGGCCTTGGGGGTATCGCATGGGCTGATGAAAATAATATAAGAGTTGGTATTTCTTTAGAAATTATCCTTACTGGTTTGTATATAAAATTAAGAACTTTATCTGAATATTCTCCCAAAAATTTAGGCATTCAGAAATTATAATCAAAATTAACATCAAGAGAATATCTTATAATTGTTAATCTTTTTAATATTTAAAATTAAATCTTTTTTTAAAAACGCCCCGAGCAGGATTCGAACCTGCGAAGGCTTTCGCCAACAGGATTTTTGATGTTATAAATTTCTACCACCCAAGAGTTTCTTTTTTTAAAAGAAACTATTGATAGCAATCCTGCGCCGTACCACTGGGCCATCGGGGCTTGATTTTATGAAACAAGGTTTGTTTTTAATTTTTTCCTTTAAACAGAAAACCTTATAAAATAGAATGGTTAGTTAAAATTATGGCCTCTTTGAGAGAAGGTGATTATATAAAAAATCTTGTTAAGTATGCCGAGAGAAATCTATCTAGAGGATATTCTGTAGATGATATAAAACTTGCTCTGATTAAACAAGGCTATTCAAGACCTGCTATTAATCGAGCAATAAAAATCGCAGAAGCGAATAGACCAAAGCCAAAAGTAGAAGAAAAAAAACCAGAACCAAAAGTAGAATTTGTTTCAGAAGAACCTGAAAAGAAACATGGCTTTTTCGCAAGGCTTTTTGGCTTAAAAAAGAAGAAAGAAGAAGTTGTAGATATCTAATTTTATTTTTTTATTTTATTCTCTGCACGTTCAATCATCTCTTTTTTCAAAGCAATAAAAATGCCGTTAGGTTTACCTTTTACGAATGTAACTTCTCCTGGTTTGATTATATCTGCAATGTCTCCTTCTAAGTCTATATGTGTAATCCGGGCTTTAGCTTTTCCTTTTTCATGAATATATGCTTTTATTTTTAAAAGATGTTTCCCTTTTGCTGGTCCACTCATCTCTTTACTATTAAATCAGTTAATTTAAGTCTTTCTATTAGATTTTCCGTCGATAAATCGACGGAAAGATTTAAAAGCTTTTGATGGTGTTCTTAACATAGCGGGGTGGAGCAGCCTGGTTAGCTCGCAAGGCCCATAACCTTGAGGTCGCGTGGTTCAAATCCCGCCCCCGCTATTTTTCATTTTTTTAGAGAAGATTTAAATTTCATAATCATTTGCTATGAATAAGAAAATGAAAAAAGAAGAATACATTATTGGAATTGATGATGCCGGTAGGGGTCCTGTAATAGGTCCTATGGTGTTAGCAGGAGTTCTTATTAGCAAAGAAAAAGAAAGAAAATTAAAATCTCTTGGTGTTAAAGATTCAAAGATGTTAATTCATTCTACCAGAATAAAACTTGCAAATGAAATACAAAAACTTGTAGAGGATTTTGATATAATTATTTTACAACCAGATGAGATAGACAAAGCACTTTCTAATTCTTTTAATCTTAATAAACTTGAGGCTATGATGATGGCAAAAATAGTTAATAATCTTTCTAAAGAAAGAAAAGATAAAATAACAATTTATATTGATTGTCCCTCTGTTAACATAAAATCTTGGAAATTTTATTTTTTAGAGCATATAGACAGCAAGGAGAATAAGGAATTTATAGTTGAACACAAGGCAGATATAAACTATCCTGTAGTTTCTGCAGCATCGATACTCGCAAAAGTAAAAAGAGAAGAGGAAGTTGTAAAATTGAAAGAAATGTACAATATTGATTTCGGTTCAGGCTATCCTTCTGATCCAACGACTATCGAATGGCTTAAAAAATATGGAAAGGATTATCTAAAATATGGGATTATCAGAAAATCATGGCAGACATGGAAAAACCATGAGAAGAAGGAAAAACAGAAAGAATTATTCTAATTTTAACACCAATCTTTATAAAATTTAATATTGATTCATAAAGAAAACATTATTTCAGGATTTTTCCAGTCTCTAAGAACCATAGATACAAATCAAGTTGTGCAAGATTTAATTTTGTTTTTTTTGCTATCTCTTTGAGTATTTTCTCTATTCTAAGATATTCTTTTTTTGATAATGATTTAATTTTTTTAATAATTTTATATTTTCTTAACAAATCAATAATATGAAAGTCAATTATCGCATAATCATTATGCCCTATATTTCTTAGAAAATGGCTTGCTTCTTTCATTCCGAATCCTTTTATATTTTTAACAAGCCATTCTCTATCTTTATTTCTTATTTCATGCAAATATTTTCTATTTTGAATGATATAACTGGCCCGGTTAGGATATCTATATCCTAATTTCTTTAATTTTTGTTTTAATTTTTTTTCAGAAAAAGTTAAAAATCCTTGTCCTATTTCTTTTTGGATTTTAATACTCTTTTCAGCATTAAAATTCGCAGTCATTATGCAAAATGAAAGCTCAGAAAAAAGTTCTTCATCGTTCCTCTTTTTTTTGAATTCTTTTAATTTAGAATTTATAATTTTTTTTACAGCACTTTTTTTAAGTTTTTCAAGTGAAGCAATTAGATTTTCTATGCTTTTATCGTTTTTTACTTTATTAATGTTAAAAATGTATTTAATCATCTCTAAATTATCAATGTTAATATCTAATAACTATAAAAATAAAGATATTTAATTTTATCGTCGGTAATGAGAAGTATTTATCTCATCTAATACCACTAATTTTATATATCGTTCTTTATTTGTTCTTCTAGAAAAGATGCCTACTTATATAAAAAGTTTAATGATGCATGGCTTTAAAAGCTTTGCAAAAAAAACAGAAATCCCTTTTGATAGAACATTAAATATTATAATTGGCCCTAATGGAAGTGGCAAATCTAATATTACAGAGGCAATCTGCTTTGTTTTAGGTAGATTAAGTGCAAAAAGCCTTAGGGCAGAAAAGTCCTCTAATTTTATATACACCGGCAAACATGGTTCTGTAGAAGAAGCTCTTGTGGAACTTGTTTTCGATAATTCTGATAGAACTTTTGCTATCGACAGACCAGAAGTTAAGATTTCAAGAATTGTTAGAAAGAATGGCAATTCTATCTATAAAATAAATGATGAGACAAAGACAAGACAGGAAGTTCTTGAACTGCTCAGCCAAGCAGGTTTAGATCCTAACGGCTTCAATATAATTTTACAAGAAGAAATTGCAAAATTCGTAGAGATGTATCCTGAAGAGAGAAGGAAAATTATAGAAGAAGTTGCAGGTATCTCTATCTATGAAGAGAGAAAGCACAAAAGTTTACTAGAACTAGAAAAAACAGAAGAAAAGTTGAAAGAAGTTAATACTATCCTAAATGAAAGAATAGCTTATCTAAGAAATCTTGAAAAAGAGAGAGAACAAGCATTACATCATGAAAAAATAAAAAAAGCTATAGAGCGAGATAAAGCAGCCTTGCTTTTTAGACAGTTAGAAGAAAAATCTAAAGAAGACTCTGATCTTGCGAAAAAAATAGAAGAAAAAGATAAATTACTATCTAAAGCTAAATTACAAATAACAGAATTAGAAGAAAAAATTAAAAAATTTAATACAGAAATCGAAGAATTAAATAAGCAAGTAGAAAAATCGACAGGCATAGAACAAGAACAATTGCATAAAGAGGTTGCCAATGAAAAGGCAGAGATAGCAGCATTGTCTGTAAAACATGATAATCTTATTCAAAGGTTGCAGGAACTTGAAAAAAGAAAAGAACAGCTTGAAAAAGAAGTTAAAAATAACCTATCTGAAATAGCATCTTTAAAGTCTTCTATTCCAAAAGAAGATCTAAAAAAAATCTTAAAGGCAAAAACAGAAGACTTTTCTACTTTGGAAGAGAAGAAAGAGAGACTAGACAAACTTAAAGCAGAAACTATAAAAATAAAAAGTGATCTGCAAAATAATAAATCAAATTATGAGTCTATTATAATAAGAATAAATGATTTACAACATAAAATCGCTAAACTGTCAGAAGAGATACCAAAGGAAAAATTAGAAAACGTACTTGAAAAAATTAGAAGATCTTCTTTTGAGCTAAATAAATTTGAGCAAATGCTTATTCTTTCGTCAAATAAAATTGCTGAACTAAAAAAAGAAATTTACTTACATAAAAAACTTAAAACAGACATAGAAGAGTTAGACATTTGTCCTGTATGTAGAAGAAAAGTAACTATTGAGCATATAAAAGAAGTGCATTTAAATTCAGATGCAGAAATTGAAAAACTTACGAAAAAAGTTGAGCAGGAATTAGAATTATGTTCGAATTATAAAAAAAATATAGAAAAACTAAAAGAAGAGCTAGATAATTTAAAGGAAAATGCAGCTAAGTTGAAAGTATGGCAAATCAATGAAAAAAACTTAAAAGAAAGAAAAGAAGAAAAAGAAAAACTTGAACAAGAGAGAGAAATGCTTTCTGAAACTATTGCTTCGTTAGAAAAAAGACTTTCTACTCTAAATATAGAGATTAAAAATTATTCAGATATAGAAAAGAATTATTATAAACTAAAGGAAGAACTTACTGCTATAGCTGAAAAAGATAACAAACTTTCAAATCTAACTTTACAAATTGCATCTAAAGAGCGCGATGTAGAGACAATGCAAAACATTATCAAAAAAAGTATAATCGAAAAAAAAGAGCTTGCATTCTCTATTTCTGAGATTAAAAAACAATTAGAAGAAAAGCAAAAAATTTTAGAAGAAAAAGAAAAACAAGAAAAACAGATTTATAGCGAATTCCAAAAAATTTTTAAGAAAAAAGCATCTCTCCAAGAAATTTCAAGGCAAACAGAGCAGAAATTAGTTGAACTAAGGATAGAGACGAGGAGTATCGAAGATGAGTTTAATATGTTAAAAATCGCCAAAGCAAAAACAAATGCTGAACTTGAAACTTTGACTAATGAATTTGAGCAGTATAAATCTTTTGATATAGAATCTTTAAGGCTAAGGCAATCGAAACAAGAAATAGAAGAGAGAATAAGAAAAAATGAAATAGATTTAGCGAAAATAGGCTCTGTAAACCTTAAAGCATTAGAGGTCTATGATAAAGTAAAAGAGCAATATGATCAGATAAAAGAAAAAGTCCAGAAGCTTGAAAGTGAAAAACAGGAAATTCTAAATGTAATAACAGAGATAGATAAGAAAAAGAAAAAAGCATTTATGAAAATGTTTAATGATCTTAATAGTAAGTTTTCAGATTACTTCTTGAAGTTAGGCGGTAGAGAAGCTTCACTTATTCTTGAGAATAAAGATGATCCTTTTGCAGGAGGTATAGATATAGAAGTTAAACTTGTTTCAGGAAAGTATCTTGATGTTTCCTCTTTATCTGGCGGAGAGAGAACTTTAGTTGCCTTAAGCCTTATATTTGCAATTCAAGAGCTTAAGCCTTACTGTTTCTATATTCTTGATGAAATTGATGCTGCTCTCGACAAAAGAAATAGTGAGAGATTAGCTGAACTGTTAAAAACATATATGAAAAATGCTCAATATATTGTTGTTACTCATAATGATCACTTAATATCAGGAGCAAACACTCTTTACGGTGTTAGCATGCAAGAAGGAATCTCAAAGGTAATTTCATTAAGAGTTTAATAATTAAAACAAGAATTATTTTTTCTTATTATTAACTGGCTGCTCTTCTTCTTCAAAAAATTCAATTATAGATTTTCCAATTCCACTTGTTATTATTATAATTACCAAAAGAATTACTACAGCCCCAATAATATAATTTTTATATTTTGTCAATAAATCTTTAATATTTTCATTAAAACTTTCAATATTCTCAATTTTATTAATCTCAACTTCTTTATCTATCTCTGCTTCTTTATTCACTTCCTCTTCGATAAGATTTTCTTCTATAGTTTTATTTTCATTTCTTTCTTTTGTTTTATCAATCATAACGGTTTCATTTTCTATTGCTTCGATTGTTTCATTTTCAATTATTTCTTCTTCATTAGAATTATTAATTTCTTCTGAGACAGAGATATTTTTTTTAATAATTTCTGATACATTGATTTTTGTTTCACTGCTTATGGGTTGCTGTACTACAAAGAGTTTTTTGAAAAAATCTTTGATTGTATTAATAATCTTAGCGAACAGACTTTCTTTTTTTTCGGTTTTTTCTATAGCAATGCTTTCTTCCGTTTCTTGCTTTTCTCCTTCCTTTAGAATATTAACAATAATCTTCTTTTCTGTTTTTATCTTACTATTAGCTTCTTCTGCTATTACAGAGATGTTATACTCTTTTAGTTCTATAAATAAAGGAGGAGAAATATAAAGATAAAGAGTTTCTGACTCATTTGGTTTTAATTTTATCTCCTCAGGATTTATCATTGCGAATTTAGCACCGTTACCTTCTAATTCAATTTTATAGCGTGCTTCATCTAATCCATTATTCTTTAGCAGTAGGAATATAGTTTTTGATTTCTCTATTTCTACACTAATTTTATCCTCTTTACTACTTAACTCTGTTTTATAGCACTCATCTGGTTTAGAAATCTCTAAAATAAGTTTTTCAGAATCGCTCTCGTTGCTTACATAATCTGTTGCAGTTATGGTTATTTCATATTTTTTAAATTCAGCATCTTTAGGATTTATACTTAATTTTATTGTTTTATTATCTTTTGCATCAATAGTCAATGTATCATCTTCCAACTCAACCCATTTTGGGCCGTCAATTTTCAGGTTGTACTTTGTTTTAAATTCTCCTAAGTTTTTTAGTATTATATTATATTCTTTTTCTTTTCTACAAAGCTTTTCTTCTTTACTTTCAAGTTTTATATCTAAACCATAACATTTTCTTACATATACAATAGTTTCTACATTTTTCTTTATACTTCCGCTAGAAGTCATTGTTTCTATTTTTAATGTGAAATTTCCTTTTGTTTTGAATGGAGGTTGTAAATTAATATCAACTATTTTTTCAGATCCTGCATTTATTTCTACAGAATTTGATTCAAGCACAGCCCATTGTGGCCCTTCAAGTATTAACGCAAATTTATTATCCGCCGTACCTTTATTGCTTATTTTTAAGGGGATATCTAACTTTTCATTTTCACATATGCTATAGCTTTTATTCAATTCAAGACTATATTCATAACAAGGTAAGATTTCAAGTTTTGCTTTTATAGTTGCTCCAGCAAGGGAATTTTCTGCTATTGCTTTGAATGTGAGGCTATACTCCCCATGAATATTACAAGGTGGTTGTACATAGGCATAAAAATCTTCACTTTCTCCTGGTTTAAGTTCTATACTGCTTTTGGAAAGATTTATCCAATCTTTAGCTGTTCCTTCTACTTTAATATTAAATTTTTCTTTAAACTCACCAAGATTTTCCAATGTGAGCTTGTATTTTACTTTTTCACACGGGCATGCTTTCTTATCTCCATCTATAATTAAAGAAGTACCATGGCAGTCTTTTGCAATTATTTTATGAACCTGTTCTTTTGTAATATTTTCAAATTTTACTTTTATTATCAAGTCATAAACTCCTGGTTTTACTTTGCTATTGATTGTAATGTAAGAATATATATTCTGGCTCTCTTTAAGACTGAATTCAGAAGGTACTGTTGTTGTAAAGCTCGTAGCAGTGCCAGCTGTTTCAATGCTGTATTGACCTGGGCTTCCTCTTACTGTATCAACAATTACTGCAGTCGAACCAATACAAACTGTTTTTTCAGAGCTATTTGTAAATACTGAAAAATCAGCATAGACAATTGAACTAAAAAGTAAAGAACAAAGTATAATGCCCACAATAAAAAAATATTTTTTTGTCATTTTTTTGTTATCACTTTAAAATTAAATATATATAAAAGCATTATGGTGATGTCAGAATTATATTATAATTATTATAATCTTAAACATCTTAAAAAAATTAAAAGAAAAAGAGAAAAGGGAAAAAATAAATTTTAAAATAAAAAATAAACAAATCTTCCCTTCATGTCTTATTATTGCACTTTATGCATTATGCATTAGTTTTTAGTAATAACTTTCTTCTGTTTCTGTCGCCTCGCTTGTTTTTCTTGTTTTAACAAGAATAACAATTAAAATCACTAAAACTATTGCGAGTACTATCACTGAGATAAGCAATGCATCTGCTCCAACAGTTTTTTCTTTGATATTCGCTGTCAAAGAAATGCTCTTTTCAGCATCGTCAGATTTTATAGTTACTGTAAATACGTGATTTCCTATTAGTGCTCCTTTAGCTGTTGTAACTGCAATTGCAATCTCATGACTTGATTCTGGAGTTAAAGTTACTACCAAAGGATTTATCTGGGATGTAGCCCATCCTTCTGTACCTTTAACAAAAACAGTAAATGTTTTTGTTGCATCTCCGAGGTTAGCAATTCTTAAATTGTATATTGCTGTTTCTCCTTGTTCTACATCTTGAGATGTTACTATCGGTACAACTTCAATGAATCTTTCTGTAGGTGCCACACCATCTATATTGATGCTTTTTGTTGTTGAAGCTTCCACATCATTATCGTCGCTATATACTTCGACTTTTAATGTGTAATCTCCATCTTCAACATCTTCCGGTATTCTAAGCGGCACATCAACAGTAGCCACATCTTCATCTTCTCCTTTGTCTATTGCTGCAATATCTCCCATTCGCTCTTCTGCGACAAGATTAAGTTCAGGTATTGAAACCTTTACATATACATCCTCTTGTGCGTCAGAACCAATGTTTTTTGCTACAACTGTAACTATTAATGGCTCTCCTGCTTTCGCGTAAGTTGTTATTACTTTTTGTATCTGTATTTTGTCATTCGCTCTTTGTACGGTAATTTCAAACTCTTTCCAGCTTATTTCATGTCCTTTGTTGTCTTGCATTCTTACAGTAAGGATATAACATTCTCCTGGAGAAGTTACTTTTATCTTCTCTGGAATTTTTAAATTGAGAGTTTCTGTATAAGTAGTTCCCTCAATCATATCCAAAGGTTTGCTCTCTACACTTACTTTTTTACCGTTGTAAGTTAGCTCAGCTGTAATAACAACATCGCTCAAATTTTTAGAAGCCAAATAAGTTACTTTTATAGGTATTGTCTCTCCGACCTGAACACTTACAGGTCCACCATATCCAACGTCTTTTACAGTCACTGTCATCGCTAGTGCGCCTGGTATCATTGCCAACATAAGCAATGCAAACAGTGCAATTAAAAATTGTTTCATTTTACCTAAGTATGATTTCATTAATTTAACTATTTTATAGTAATTATCTGACTTTATAAACTTTGTGGTAGTAACATAATCTTATTTTCTAATAATCAAATATCCAGAGTCTTTCATTCCTTTAGTATTTACTTCTATTCTCGCCAAGTATGCTTTATTATCTTCAAGATTTGCTGATAATTCCTTAAAAACAACCTCATTTCTTCCAAAGTTAAATTTATATTTTTCTTCGGAATTAATTCCAATATAAATTATCTTTATTTCAAAATTTTTAAGTTCTTGACTTTTTTTGTTTCTTATTTTTAAGAAATTGTCTAACGAAGTAACTTCAATATCCCTTGCTAATATAAGAGTTTCTGGTACTTCTTTCGTTTTATTTTTAGAGTCTACTATGATACTATTCACAACTACTGTTCTTGTAACTCTTACTATATCCTCCCCATCACTTACTTCAAAGGTATAATTATAAACTCCAGCGTCTCCTATATCAGTTTGCCATGAATTACTGTTTGTGTTAGATACTAAAATACCATTTCTATATATCGTATAACTTAAAGAGTCATTATCTGGATCAGAAGCGTAAAATTCTGTATATACTATATCACCTTCATATATCTCTGAAGGAACGTGTATCCATTCTATTATCGGAGCACTATTAATTATTGTTAATGTTAAGATAGAATAACTGCTGTCTCCATTATTGTCATTGCTTGATACAATAATACTATAATCTCCACTTATAGTAATATCATCAGGTCTTACTTCTAAACCTATTAATTCAACAAAACCATCATTGTTTATTTCATTATCATACCACGTCTTTACAAGATTACCATTAGGATCATACATCTTTATACTATAATATAAAGGAGGAGAAACAGAAAATAATGCAACGTCAAATAAAGCAATTTCATTCTTGTTTATTGTTTTACTGCTATTGTTATCTTGCCAATCAGCATAAGTTACTACTGCAACAGCAGTTATCGAAAGTAAAGCAACTGCTATCAAAAAAATTGCTATTATCCTTCCAAAATTTTTAATCCACATTTTATTTTTTATATCCTATTGTTATCCTTATTGTTCTATCTTTAGATCCAAAATTTCCAGAAGCGGTTAAATTAAAATGTTTATAAGCCCATTCCATCCCTGCTTTTATTTTTAACTCATTTTCTGTTTTTTTAGTATTATACACATTTGTCTCTGATGCAAGAACATTTCCATTTTTGTCTTGTATTCTTTCTTCTATTGTGTTTGTTGATTCAGTTAAATTATTATAAAGGATTCCTCCAAAAATAGCATCACAAGAAAAATTGTTAAAATTTTTCAGATTTTTTTTGTATTCTAGTTCAATCGAATATGTATTATTTATTTTTTCTTCTTTTGTTTTTCCATAAGCATCAAATCTACTTCCTATTTTTTCTGTTTTATTTTCAATTATAGAATATTTTCTATCGCTTAGCATAAAATTAAGCCACCAGTTTTTTATAACTCTACATGATCCTTCAAATATCCTATATCCATTTTCTAAGCCATAGTTTAATTTAATAAAAGGAATAGGAGATGTACTTTTTTCTAAAGAATAACTTGATGTGCTTTTTTCAACAGCGAGAGGAAATGTACTTTTTTCTACTTTAAATGACTCAGTACTTGTTTTTATGTTATATGTAGGTACAGAAGTACTTTTTTTAATCTCATAAGAAATTGTTGTTTTTTCAGCTTTTTTCCTTGGTATTTTTTTAATCTCTTGAGCACTCAAATTTTGTAATCCTACTATTCCTGTTAAAAAAACTATTAGTAAATTTTTATTTATTTTATTCATTTTTACTTAATCTTCATTCTAATTTGATATATAAACTTTTCGGTTGTCGACATTATATAGTGACAATAAATTACTTGCTTTTTATATATTTATTTATAAACTCTTTAATTTGCCTTTCTTCTTCAGGCATGATATCAAAACCTTCGGCTTTTCCATTTATTATTTTAGCATAAACTTTGTTTTTAATCTTATAACAAGCTTTTCCAGAAACAACCTCCTTTATTTCCTTTTTTTCAAAATCAGGGCCGAATATTTTGTCAAGTTCTTCAGCACTTTTTTCTACCATTTCAAAATTTCTTATATTTTCTTCTTCTGAAATATTTTCTCTTACTTTAGTTCCAAAAAATAAGTATCCTGTTTTAGCATTTCCTTCCCAAAAATATTGTAGCTTGTCATTATATCCTCTTTCTATTAAAATGTTTTTTATCATATTTTCTACCTGTTTTTTTTCTGTGAGTTCATTCTCTATATTTTTTATTTTCATATTTACTTTTATTAATTCATTATTAAGTTTCAAATTTTCATTTTCAATCTGCTTGTAATATTTTTTCTCATTTAGGAGCTTTGCAATTTTTTGCTCTTTGCTTATAAGCTCATTTTTCTTTTTAATTAACTCTTTATCTTTTTTTTCAATTTCTTCTATTAGTTTATTATATCGATATAAATCATAAATTCTTTTTGAATCAGGAATGATAAACTTGGCAAGCCCATAAATTGTTAATCCGCTTAATATAGTATAGAAACCTGTTTTCATGCATTTGCCAATAAAACCATTTTTTATACTTTTATTTATTCTTCTTATCAAATTCTTTTGCCCATATTTTATAGCAATATCTTTTACTCTCATTGATTTGATAGTCTCTTTGGTTTCTTCTTCAAGAACAATATATTTTGCTATGTCCTCTATACTTTTGACAAAATATGATTTCTTAGCTATACTTCTAAGAGGACTTTTCTTATCATATTGATGCAATATTAATGGTTTACCGCTGTTTGCTGAGCGTTTAATTAGATTACATTCATTGTAAAAATCTTTTTTCTGACCATAATTTAAATAACCTGCACAGAAAATCCTTACGCCTTGAGGTAAAAAATTATCTTTTGCTATCATTTCCATTACTTTGTCAACATCTGAAGGAGTAGCTTGTACTGGAATAACACCAAATTCAACATTTCCAATAGCTTTCTCGACTTCTATGGATAATTTTTGTCTGATATTATAACCTGGCAATTCTTTTATGCCATTACAAATTCCTTTAATGTCTGATTTATTTTTTTCAATTAGCTCTTCAAATCTTTTTAAAAATGGCGAATCTATAATATTATTCTCTTTTTCTATGATACCTTTTTCTTTCTTTACTTCATTTTCTACTGTTTTTTTTATAATAGGAATAATAGAATTTATCATACATAATTTTGCTTTTTCAAATGAAGAATTGTTATTAACATCGATAAGAATATATTTATCAGCACTAAGTAGATAAGGAAATATATTTTGTGAAGCAGCAATAATAATTTCAGAAAACTTGCCAGACAATATTAACTTTTCAATTTCTTCATCTATTCTTTTGCCTATTAATGTTTCATTTATATTATTTAACATTTTGTAAGAATAGTAGTCTCCTAAAATAAAATTGAGATTTTTTATATTCTCTGTATTTGTTATCATCTCTTCAAGTCCATATTTTTTTTGACCATTAAATAAAGGCAATATTGTTTTATGTTTTATCCATTCTGTCATGGGAATTATCGCTTGATTAAGAAGATGCTGTTTTGGATAATCGAAATTAAGATCAATAGAAAGTACATTTTTGGAACTTTTCTTTTTCTCTTCAATTTTAGCTATAGCAGGTGCGAGATTGCTTACAACTATATTTTCATGTGTTCCAGTAAGCGCAATAACTTTAGTTCCGCCCGTGTTAATTTTCTTTTTAAGTATATTTTGGATTTCGGTTTCAGAAATAACCATTTTTTTACTAATTTTATTGTTATCACTATATAATTACATCTATTTAAATTTTTCTAAGTATCTTAAATTTTTTTAAGAATTCTTAGACTCTTTAATGAATCACCAAGTGGATCTGGAGATTCATTAATTATTGTTATATCTTTATTTTTTGGTAGAATATAAAGTAATTTTTTTATTTCAGACTCTGGAGTAATTTTGTGGTTTATTTCACCTCTGCTTCCAAAATTAATTCCAGAAAAATGACAATGCAATTTTTTAAATTGTTTGAATTTTTCATATATCTCTTTGTAACTTAATTTTCCAATATTTCTTGCATATAGGTGTGCAAAATCAAGACAAAATTCGCATTTTGTTTCTTTAACCAATCTTAAAATTTCATCAGCTTCCCCAAAGACATTTATTTTTCCCATAGTCTCAGGTGCAACTTTTATCTTCCATTTATTTTTCTTTATTTTATCCATAATTTCAAGAATTGCTCTTTTTATATTCTGATAGCATTGTTCTCTACTCATTCCATCATAAAATCCGGCATGAAAAACCACTATCTCTACTCCTAAAAGCTCTCCTATCTTACAGCATTGAAGTATTCTTTTTTTACTTTCATCAATTTTCTTTTTTTCTTTAGAATTTAAATTCAGCCAATATGGAGCATGAATAGAAAGTTTTATATCAAGTTTTCTAGCAGTATTTCTAATATCTTCGATTTCTTTTTTATGTTTATCTTCTTTTATAAAAATACCATATGTGAATGGAATTTCACATGCTTTAATTCCAAGTTTATGATATCTTTCTAGACTTATAGCAGCCTTTTCAACACTTGCTCCAAGTCCTGTAGGCCCAAATCGAATCATTCTAAGAACCTCTTTATTTTATATTACAGGAGCAATACTTATCTCTTTGATATTTTGGACAATATAAAGATGCATTTTTTCTATCATTAATCTTTGGATTTCTTCTTTTAGTATTCCATGGCAGTATTCTATCTTCTCTTCAGGCATAAACGCCCCTAAAAGATTTTTTGGAATATAGCATGTCATATCTTTTCCAGCTATTATACTTCCAGTGTATGTATCTGTTTTAATTGAAATAAGTTTTGCATAAATTTTACATTCTCCACCGGAAAATCCTTTTATTTTATATATCCAGACAGAATTTTCTCTTTCATTTAGAAAACCCATTCTTTTACATCTCAACAATGCGTCTTTAAAACATTCAATATTTTCACATTCAGGCATATAAACAAAAAAGTATATTAATATCGCAATAATTGCTATAGTCAAGATAATTAGTACAATATAGATAATTTTTGTATTGATACCTCTTTTTATTGACATATTTTTTAAAGTAATATATAATTTAAATATCTTTTCCTAATTAGTAAATAAATCATATCAGCTATATTTTATAAACTTAGTAAGTTTATTTTTGTTTCTTCCGAAACTGAAAAATTTTTGGCTATAAAGTATTTACATCCAATTCTTTCAGCTGTTTTTATCATTGCATTAGTTGCAAGGCCATCTAAAATAATTGCATAAATTTTTACTCTTGAATTTCTAAGTGCAAAAGTTAAGTCATCAGAAGAAACTTTTCTGACAGATTTTAAATTGTTATCCAAAAGTAATGCTGTTCTTGTTCCTTCAATTTCTTTTATTTTTTCTCTTGCTACTTCAAGAACTTCTGATTCTGATTTTTCTTTCATATCTGTATATTGATATTCTTCTTTTTTCTCTTTTATCTTTAATTTTTCTCTACTTCTTTTCTCTCTTCTTTTGCTACCTAACTTTTCTTTTATAAACTCATCTACCGACATTTTTGCTCTTAATGAAGCAAGAATGTCTTTTCCAGTCAATTCCTCAACTTCCATTCCTTGTGGTGCCTGGCAAACTGCAGAGATATTTGCGTTTGCTATCGCATCTTTTGCAATAAGAATCCCGCCTCTGTCTCCGTCAATAAACAAAATCAATCTTTTTGTCTTTCCAAGTTCAGTTATTGTTTTTGGCAAAGAAGTTCCATTCATAGCTATAGCATTTTTTATTCCATATCTTAAAAGATTTACTACGTCAGCTCTTCCCTCTACAACAATAATTTCTTCATTATCCATATCTGGGCCAGCAGGAAGTTTTTCTTCTCCATATTCTATAATCTTTCCTGCTTTTACAGACTCTGAAACTGCAGTCTGTATCTCTCTACTATCAGGAGAAGACATTCCTGCAAGAAGCTCTTTTGCTCTTCCGAGAACATACTCTCTTTTGCTTACCCTTACATCTTCTATTTTCTGAACACTTACTTTAGTATCGCAAGGTCCTATTCTTTCTATAGTCTCTATGGCTGCAGCGATTATTGTAGTTTCTGCTTTATCAAGAGAAGTTGGAATGATAATCTCTCCTTCTGTTTTGCTATTTTCTGTTTTTAGATTTACATCTATTCTTCCTATTTTACCATTTTTCTGCAAGTCTCTAAGCTCTAATTCTTCCCCAAGCAAGCCTTCTGTCTGACCGAAAATTGCGCCTATAACATCTGGCTTTTCAACTACTCCATTAGCTTCAAATTTTGCATAAATTGTATATTTTATTGATATTGGGCTTATCTTTCCCATTTTCTACTCCCAGAACAAGATATATTATACAATCTTGAATTACTTAATATTTCACAAAATGAGCGTGAATGTGATATTAAGTGATTTTGATAATATAATATATTTGTTCTTACTGTTTTTATTATTTTAATATTTATTAATTATGCCTTTTAAAACTTTACGTTTGAAATGATGAAAAGGAAAAGCTTTTTAAATTCTAAAGATAACTAAAAAATAGGCTTAAAAAGCTAATAAAAGATGGCATATTTTGAAGAAGACGAAGAAGAATACGAAGAAGACGAAGATTTCAATGAAATTAACGATGATTATTAATCTCTTGTTTTTTTCTTTTTTTATTTTTTTTCTTTAGCAATATTGAAAAAGTTACAACAAAAATAAAAAGAAAGATAATTTGTGTTATTGTTATTCTTCCAATATATTCTGTGGGAGAATGCCATCTTAAAAAATCAATAAAAAATCTTTCTGCAGAATAAAGCAATAAAAATAGCAGAAAAGTACTTCCTTTTTTATTAAATAAATCAAATTTTGATTCTTGTTTTCTTTTTTCGAGATATTCTTTTTTCTTGTTTATTCTTAACAGGATTATAAAAATTATAAAATCAAGAATTGAGTGATAAATTTGTGTCGGATGTACACTATTTAATCCTGCAGATCTTGAAAAACTTTCTCCAGCATAAACAACTGCCCAAGGTAGTTCGCTTGGCAGCCCAAAGCAGCAACCTCTTAAGAAACATCCTATTCTACCTATAGCTATAGCAAGAATAAAATATGGTGCTGCTAAATCAAGTAACTCCTCAAGCTCATTAGTTGTTATTTTAGTAAATAATTTAAAAAAAATTATTCCAAGAATCCCCCCGAATATCATTCCATAACTTATTACTCCGCCCTTCCATATTTCAAAAAAACTCCAAAAACTTGAAAATTCAGAAGGGTTAATAATTATATAAGCAAGTCTTGCACATACAAGTGAAGCAATTATAATATAAACAATAAGAGTCTGCATCTCATTAAAAATATTTTTTTGTTTTGCTTTTCTTAACACTAAAAATAATGAAATTAAACCTCCAAATGCTACAATTAATCCCCATGTCTGTACAGAATAGCCAAGAATATTAAAAAGTTCAGTACTAGGTGTGATATATATCATCTTTTTTTAAGAAAATTATCTTTATATTCTTTTCTTTAAATAAAAGAGACAGTAAAAAATTCAGAAATTTGTTCTTATTTTTTTTAATCCAGTTGAACCAAAACCTTTATCATCTCTTTCACTTTTGCTTAATTCTTCAGAAACAATTATTTTTGCTCTTTCAATTTTATTAAATACAGCTTGGCAAATTTTTTGTCCTTTTTCAATTTTATATGCTTTGGAAGAGTGATTTATTAAAATAACTTTGATTTCTCCTCTGTATCCTGCATCAATTGTTCCAGGCGTATTAAGCACAGTAATTCCATTTCTTATTGCAAGTCCAGATTTAGGTCTTATTTGCATTTCATATCCTTTTGGAATTTCTATCTTTAGTCCGGTCGGAACTACTACTCTATGCCGAGGTTTGATTTTAATTTCCTTCAAAGAAAATAAATCCATCCCAGAATCATCTTTATAATTATACTCTGGGATTACTGCATTAGGATGAATTTTCTGTATTTTTATCTTTAACATATATCTAAAAATAAATTTTGTTTATTAAGCATTATTCATTTGCAGTATATATTTTATTCGCATCCTTTAGGGGAGTAATTACATTCTTCATTATCGCATTTTATACATCCTTCTTTTGCAATCATTTTACCTTTTCCACATTTAGGGCATAAATCAACAAGTTCATTTCTTTTTTTGACATTTTCTTCATTATCATTCACTTTTTTTTCAGTATTTTTTATAGGCATCACGAATGACGTTGTTACTTTCATTCCTTGATCCATTAGAACTTTTCTTAATGCATCATAAAGAGATTTGTTGACATACCCTTTACCATTAAATCCTTCATCATAACCGAGTTCTTTTCCTATAGGCAATCCGTCAAGAATCTCAATTTCTTTTTCGATTGTTGTCTGCCCTTTTCTTAATTTTATTGAAAGATTCTTCCCTATGTAAATCATTGCTCCATGCAGATCAGGGTCAAAGAAATCAGAATTTATGAAAATCTCTATAGGATCTTTGTTTTCTACAAGATATTTTATTATTCCATCAAGCTCAGAATCTTCTCTAAAATTTTTTGTTACATAAATAGATTTTCCATCGCCTACTCTTTCTTTCCTTGTTAACCCTAAAAGTATCTTTGGTCTTTTTTCTCTCTTTTTTATCTCTTCTTCTATTTCATTTCTTTCATCAAGTGCTTTTGTTTCTCTCGTTATGTTGATCACTTGTTCGTCTCTTGATTTGTCTCTATAAACAGTAAGTCCTTTACATCCTTTTTCATAAGCATAAAAATATGCTTTTTCAACATCGCTTATTGTTGCAGAAAAAGGAAGATTTATTGTCTTACTTACTGCATTATCAGTGTATTTTTGGAAGGCGGCTTGCATCGCAATATGTTGCTCTACGGGTATGTCAAGGGACGAAACAAATAATTTTTTTATATTGTCATCAATCTCTGGAATATTTTGTAATCCTTCTTTTTCTATTCTTTCTATAATTCTTTTATCAAATCCTTTTTCAAGAAGCATACATTCCAAATCTTTTCTCATATACTTTAATTCTTTACCTTCAAGAACTTTCTTTTTATATATAATCTCGAAAATAGGTTCTATTCCAGAAGAGCAGTTTGCAATCATACTTAATGTTCCTGTAGGGGCTATAGTTGTTAATGTGGCATTTCTTAATCTTAAGTCTTCTCCACGGTAATTTTTACTATTTTTATCATAAATACTCCCTTCAAAATTTTTGAATACCCCCCTTTTCTCTCCTAATTCTACAGATTTTGCTCTCGCTTTTTCCCTTATGAACTTCATTACCTCTTCTCCTATACTAATTGCTTCTTGGCTATTGTATGAAATACCAAGTTCAATTAACATATCAGCAAAACCCATTACCCCTAATCCAATTTTCCTGTTCGCTTTAGTCTTCTCTTCTATTTGTGGTAATGGATATTTGTTTATATCAATTACATTATCAAGAAAATGAACAGCGGTGCATACTATTTTTTCTAATCCATTCCAATCAATTACTTTTTTTCCATTTTCTTTTTTTAGAAATTTTGCTAAATTAATACTCCCAAGATTACAGGATTCATAAGGCAGTAAAGGTTGTTCTCCACATGGATTTGTTGCTTCTATTTCTCCTATGTGTGGTGTTGGATTATATTTGTTTATAGAATCAATAAATATTACTCCTGGCTCGCCATTCTTCCATGCAGAATTCACTATTTTGTTAAAAACTTCCCTTGCATTTAATTGCCCCCAAATTTTTCCATCTTTCGGATTAATTAAGTTGTATTTTTCATTTCTTTTTACTTTTTCAATAAACTCATCCGTCAGTGCTACAGAAATGTTAAAATTATTTAGTTGATATTTTTCTATAAGTGTTTTTTCAAATTTTTCTTTTAGCCAATCTAGTTCATTATATATTTCAGGAATAGCGTATTTTATAAGTTTGTATCTATCAAAAACTTCTCTTACTTTTTCTATATTCTTTTTTACTATTTCTGAATTTTTTTCGTCAGCAACTCTTTTTGCGTCTATAAAATCTAAGATGTTAGGGTGATCTACCCTCATAATCCCCATATTTGCACCTCTTCTTGTTCCTCCCTGCTTTATAACATCTGTATAAATATTAAATAAATACATAAAGACTATCGGCCCGCTTGATACACCCGCTGTTGATCTTACCATATCATCTTTTGGCCTTAATCTTGAAAATGAAAATCCAGTCCCTCCGCCTGATTTTTGTATTATTGCGGTATATCCTGCTGCAGCACAAATTTCTTCTATAGAATCTCCAACCGGAAGTACAAAGCATGCACTTAATTGTCCTAAATCTCTCCCTGCATTCATAAGTGTAGGAGAATTAGGTAAAAATTTTAGTTCAGCCATCATATCATAAAAATCAGCACTTAAACTTTCTATATCTTTTTTAGATGCTCCATAATTTTTATCCCCTTCAGCTATTGCCAAAGCGACTCTTTTGAACATATCTTCTGGAGTTTCTATTGCTTTTCCTGTCTCATCTTTTTTCAAATATCTTTTTTTTAGAATAATTAGTGCATTATCTGATAAATTTAAAGAAGTCTCATTTTTACTTTCAACTTTCTGTTCAAGATTTTCGGTTTTTTTACATTGGGTAGGATTATTAAATGAAAATATCTTATTAAGATATTTCTCGATATTTTCTTTCAATGCATCTTCATTATAAGCTTTTGCATTTATTTTGTTATCTCCAAAAGAATATTTTGCTCCTGCAAAGGTTCCTATAACTTCTCCTTTGTATACAATTGCGATTTCAGAAGCAGCTCTTATTTTATATTTTGATGCGATTCCTTTTGTTTCTTCAGAATAAATATTGCACTTATACAAATCAAATTTATTATTGCATTTTTGATTTATTGATTCAAGTAAAGGCATTATTTCTTTACAAGCATCGCATTTTTCTCCATAAAACTCTATTATTACAGGCTTTTCAGATTTCATAACTTCATCATAATTTTTATTTGTAAGTTCTTTCATTTTTTAATTTCTCTAATCTCCTTTTCGAAATCTTTTATATCTTTAAAGTCTCTATAGACAGATGCAAATCTTATATATGCTACCTTGTCAAGATGCTTTAATTTTTTCATGACTAACTCTCCAATAAATTTTGTTGAAACTTCTTTTTCATCTTTTCTTATTAATCTTTCAATCTCATCTACAGCATTATTAATACTCTCTTGTGATACAGGGCGCTTTTCGCATGCTTTCATTAACCCATTTTTTAATTTTTCTCTTGAAAATTTTTCTCTTGTTCCATCTTTTTTTATTACGAAAATATCAATGTCCTCAACTCTCTCAAATGTTGTAAATCTTTTTTTACATTCAAGACACTCACGTCTTCTTTTTGTCGAGTTTTCAATATCTCTTTTATCAATAACTCTTGTATTTTCAGACAGGCAAAAAGGACATTTCATCTCTTTTTTTAGACACCTTTTTTGTTTATATCAATATCTTGTGTTTAATTTATCTAAAAACACAAGATATTGTATCTTATATTTAAATATTATGTCTATGAAATCTATATTTTCTATAACGATTTTTTCTATTGGAGAAATTATTCTAAAGTAATAATACAAAAAAATAAAAAATATCACCTCTTTTTGCATTTTTTTCTCCCATGCCCTAAAGAATAACTTCAAAGGTTTTTCAAAATCCAAAGTTAGCCTTTAGATTCAAGCTGAATAAATTTATTTTTTTTAATATTTTCAATTATTTAAATAAAATTTTTCAAGAAAATATATTTTTCGAATTGAATAATAAAATATTTTATATTTGAAACATAAAATCAATAAGCTATATTGGAGAATAATAAACTAACAACTCAGCAACAGAATAGCTCAATTTTTTTTCCTTTTTCTATTACTCCAAAAGGATTTCCAAATTTTCTAATATTTGAAATCATTCTTTTATTTGCTTCAGTTGACATTCCTAATTCAAGAAGTTCTTTTCTATAATTTCTTATTTTTTCGATCAAATCAATATCTGATAGGATGCATGCTTCTTCGCATGCTTTGCATAGAGTACACAAATAAAAATGTTTTGATGGAAAGTCTCTCTTTAACAAAACTGCTTTCCCTCTAGGCGAAACAGCTTCATCTAATAAAATTTTATATACAGGGCACGCTGTTTTGCAAAGTCCGCATAACGTACATTTTGTTTTGTTACTTTGAATTTTCTCAATAATCATATTATCTTCCCCCTATTCAATATATTGTTTGGATCATATCTTGCCTTTAATTCTTTAATTTTTTGGGTGATAATAAAAGGCGCATTTTTCTTTTTTAATACTCCAATTCCATGTTCGCCTGTCAGCTTTCCTCCAAGTTCTTTTACAACATTAATCATTTTTCCTATTTGTTCTTCATTTTCGAAATGTGGATGCAAAACACCATAAACTATATGTCCAAAGCAAGGAATTTCTTGTTTTTTTAGCCAGTCAATAAATTTGTCTATGTCTTTTTCAATTAAAGGATCCTCTATTATTTTATATCCTTTTTCTACAAGTATAGAATAGAGATTTTCTCTTAATTTCCATAACTTTTCTGCTTTGAGTGGATCAAGATTACCTTTTGTTCCAGCATATTTGATAAGAAGATAATCCTTTTCTCTTAATCCAACAATTTTTGCAGCAATATTATTAATATATTCAACTGCAATTACATCAGGGTCTCTTTTCAATTCTTCAATTTTTTTAATTAATTTCTGATTATCGTCAAACTCGTAGAAATCAGTAGAATAATATTTCGCAAGCTCATTTATTTTGAGCTTCGCTTCTAAAATAATGCAACAACATCCTTCTGTACCAGCTATTTCTTTTGCTTGAGAATCATAAAAATCAAATACTTTTCCTGTTCCATCTATGACTCTAAGTGCTTCAACCCATTCAGAAACCTTTCCGAATTTTGGTGATAACATTCCTCCTGCATTTGTTGCAATGATTCCTCCAACAGTACATGCACTATGGCTTCCAGGCTTTATAGGAAATTCATACCCATATTTCCCAAGTACAAAATTTAAATCATCAAGAATAACTCCAGCTTCAGCAAATACAACCTTTTCTTTTAAATCTATTCTTTTTATTTTGTTGAATCTTGACATATCAATAATAATAGAATCGTTAGGTACACTTCCACCAACAAGACTTGTGCCTCCCCCTCTTACTGTTAGATTTAATTTTTCCCTTTGGCAGTATCTTATAAGTTTCTGTAGTTGCTCTGCATTTTCAGGCCATGTTACCGCAAGGCAATTTCCTTTTATTGTACTTGAATCTGTCGAATAAGCAATTTTTTCAGCATCTGCTTCACTTGCAGGGCAGATTCCTTTCAAAATTGAAATTATTCCCGTCATAGTGCCTCCTTTAATATCTGACTTATTTCTTTTACATCTATTCCACTAGAATTTTCTTTTAAATGCAGATAGCATAATGGACATGCTGTCACAAGCAATTTGGTTTTACAATTTTTTATTCTTTTTTTCGCGATTTCATTTGCAATTTCTGGGAAATTGGCTTTCACTCCTCCACCTCCTCCGCAACATTCAGCATCATTCATTTTTTTGTCAAATTCCTCAAGCTGATAGCCTATTTTCATTATTAATTTTCTTGGTTCATTGTAGATACCGCAGTGTCTGCCCAAATGGCAAGGGTCATGGAATGTTACTTTTACAGGATTCTTAACTAACTCTTTCAATTCCTTAAACTTATGGATATTTTCAGCCAAAACCTCTGTGACATGTTTTACTTTTATACCTTTTTCTTCAAGACCATAATCTTTTTTCAGCATTTTCAGGCATGCAGGGCATGGCGTTATTATTGTTTTTATCCCATAAACATCAAGCAATGCCGTATTTTTTGTCATAAGGTTTTCAAAATCTTCTGTATATCCAGCATTCAAAACAGGACTTCCACAACATACAAAATCTTCAAACTCGAGAAATTCTATTCCTAATTTTTTTAAAATTTCTTTATAGTTATCATTTAAGTCTATTGCGACATGCTTAATTAGACATCCAGGATAATATAACGTATTTCTTAAGAATAATTTCTTGAACAATCCCATAGTTTTTCTTTATTAATAGAATATTTAAATTTATTGATACTTTAAATTTAAAACATTTATAATAAAATTAATATTATCCCAATAATCAGCAAAGCTATACCCATTATCATTCTTGATTTTCTTTTATTTGTTTCAAGCCAGTTTTGAAGTTTTTCTGTTTCAAAGCCTTTTATAAAAAGCAAAGTAATAAGAATTAAAGGCAATACAAAAACAAAATTATAAATCAAAAGATACCATATTGCGATTCCTCTCGAAACCGTATTTGCCATTAATGTAAGTATTGCAAGATACATTCCTCCTGTGCAAGGAAGCTCAACAGATGCTACAATTATTCCTAAAATTACAGCGGCAGGCAAACTTGCCCTATAAACCCATTTTTCTATTAAAGGTTTGGCTTTAGTAGGTATAGCTAGTGTTCCTGAAGTTTTGTTTTGAATGGCATCTTTTATATTTATAACTCCTAAAATTGCAATACCTATACCAAATATTTTTGTTACAATATTAAGAAATTTTAACTTGCTCAAGATTTCTAAGATTCCAATCCCAGCAAGAAAATAAACTGCATAAACCGTCAAAATATAAATTATAGCTATTTTTAATGTTCTCTTATAATTTTTGCCAGAGCTTAGCAATAAAAATCCTATCAAAAATATAAGCACCCCAATTGCACACGGATTTATTGAATCAGCAGCAGCGCCAATTATGATTAAAGGAAGAGTTATTATCGCTCGCGAATTCTGATTTTTTATCGCATTAACTTCTTGATGGCATATGCTAAAATCAAGGCAACCAGTCTTATTTTCTTTAATCAATTTTAAGATATCATTTTCTAGATTTTCTTTTATCTGCTTTGTTCCCATTAAAAAACTATTTTTAGTTACAATCAACGGAATCCCTCTCTGTTCTACAGGAAGCTGTTGTATAGAACAGAAATTATTATATACCTCAAAATTTTCATTTTCTCTGACATCAAGTTTATATAGAGTTATTTTCTCAGCATATGTTCTATTTATTTCCGAAATAAAATCCGCTATATATTGGCATGCGTGGCATGTTGGCGAATAAAAGTAAGCTACGCATATCTTCCCTTCACATTCTTTACAAAAATCTATTTGTGCAGGAACTAATCCTGCAACTGATATCATAATACATAGTATAAAAATAGGGATTAATGTTAATTTTAAAAATTTCATCTTATACTCTTATTTGTTCAACCTCTTCTTTACTTGGCAAGATAACAAATATCTGTTTATTAAACCTTCTCTTGCCGTAAATTATACTCATAGGCTCTTTTAAGTCAGAATAAAAAGCAGTCAATTCAGCAGCCTTTCTTATAATCTCTTTTTTCGGAAAAATAGAATTTATTCTTAATAATGTTATTGGCCCTGGAATATTATTTGAAGGCATCATCTTTATTCCTTTAAATTTTATTAACTCTTTATTTTCTATTTCATTTCTCCCTATTATAATCTTTTTATTTTTATATCTAAAATGTCTTCCTAGTTTTAGTAATTTAATATCTTCTTCATTTATCTCGTTATGTTCAAATAAGTCAGAAAGTTTTTTCGCAAATTCTTTTTCGCACAGCAAGCAGCCACCTCCAGGACTTGGAAACTTCAGATTATATTTTTTTGCCATCTCTAATTGAATTTTTCTTCGTCTTCCTTGTATATCTAATAATTTATTTCTGTCAACCAGTCCTTTCTCTTCAGGTATTGTTTCCTCAAGTAACTTTGCAGAAAGAGGTCTTAGAATCATTCTGCTCAATCCAGCTTCTTTTTCAGCATTTATCATCGCTCCACGATACTGAGACATCTGTCTCTCTCCTAAAACTTCACCCGTAGCAATAAAATCGGCATGAAATTTTCTCATAAGCTTCTTTGCAATTTTCAGCATGAAAATTCTGCAATCAATACAAGGATTCATAGCAGAGCCGTAGCCATATTTTGGATTTTTTATCATTTTAATATATTTTTTACCAAGTTTAATAGAGACAAACGGAATTCTGAGCTGCTCTGCTGCTTCTATTGCTTTTGTATTTCCAAAAAATTCCGAATAGAAATTTATTCCTATTACTTTTATTCCCTGTTCCTGTAATAATTTTACAGCAAGAATACTATCAAGTCCTCCAGAGAGAAGGACAAGCGCAGTTGTTTGTTTTTTTACCATTAATGTTTGCAAGAAAATATAGTTTTAAAGTTTTCTTTTATTATACATTCGGCTGAGATTGTCAAGATCATATGCCACTTTTGTAAAACTTTTTTCAGGATGTTTTTCAAGCCAACTTTTAACTCTTCTTTTGTTAACAAGGTAAAATGGTTTATATGACATAAAAACCATTCCAAAATCAAAAATGCTTTCTTCGCTTTCAGGATTCCAGATTGCTCTAACTTCTGTGCATTTTGCCATAGCTCTTTTCTTGGCAATGCAAGTTTCTATTCCACTTTTGTTATTTTGATTTGTGTCATTTTGAGAGTAATATACTTTATATCCCAAACTTTCGAGCATTCTTACATATCTTTCTTGAATTTCTTTTTTAGAACTATTCCTTGAACATATAAGATAGATTCTTTTTTCACTTTCCATAGTTTTTTCTTATCTCTTATTATTATTTAAATATATATTAAAAAGATTTATATAAGTTTGAAAATTATTATTCTTGATAAAAGAGGGTTTATGAAATATATAGATTTTGTGGACTTGAAATATAATCCTAAACCAACTGATTTAATTTGTGAGTTCTATCTTGAAAAAGATAGTAAATCTAATTTAAGCTATCAGCAGCTTGCAGGGGGAGTCGCTGCTGAAAGCAGCATAGGAACATGGACTGAGCTGACGACAGAAAAATCTTACATGAAAAAACTGGCTGCAAAAGTCTTTTCGATAAAAAGAAACTACATAAAAATAGCTTATCCAATCGAACTTTTCGAACTTGATAACATTCCAAATATAATATCAAGCATTGCAGGAAATATCTTTGGTTTGAAAGATATCAAGAACTTAAGATTTGAGGATGTAAACTTCCCAAATGCTATGTTGAAAAAATATAGAGGTCCTCTTTACGGTATATCAGGAATTAGAAAACTACTTAAGGTTTATAACAGACCTCTTTTAGGAACAATAATAAAACCAAAATTAGGCTTAAACACACAGGATCACGCAAAAGTAGCTTATGATGCTTGGCTTGGTGGATGTGATATAGTAAAAGATGATGAAAATCTTTCTTCTCAGAATTTCAATAAATTTGAGGAAAGATTAAAAGAGACTTTTAAAATGAAAGAAAAAGCAGAAAAAAAGACAGGAGAAAAGAAAGTTTATATGGTTAATGTTACTGCAGAGACAGAAGAAATGAAAAGAAGAATGAAATTAGTTAGTAATATAGGAAATGAGTATGCTATGTTCGATATAATCACAATTGGATGGGCTGGCTTACAGACAGTAAGAAATTATAACCAAAACTTAAAATTAGTGATGCATGCTCATCGAGCAGGTCACGCAGCATTTACAAAAGGAAAAAATGGCATTTCAATGAAAGTTATAGCTAAACTGTCAAGGTTAATAGGTTTTGATCAATTACATGTCGGAACAATATTCGGAAAAATGGGTGAAACAAAAGATGAAGTTTTGGGGAATGTAAAAGCATGTAAAGAAGAACTTAAAAATTTTAAACCAGTTTTTCCTGTTTGCTCAGGTGGTTTGCATCCCGCTCATGTTGAAAAGCTTGTCAATATTTTAGGAAAAGATATAATCATTCAAATGGGTGGAGGCATCCATGGACATCCTAATGGAACAATTGAAGGAGCAAGAGCTGCAAGACAAGCAATCGAAGCTGTAATGAAAAAAATTTCATTAGAAGATTACGCAAAATCTCACAAACAATTAAGATTAGCTTTAGCGAAATGGAAGTAGAAAAAATAAATCTTTATCCTTAATCTTAGTGAATATATTGCATAATACTACATGCTTTACAGATTTCGTTTCTTCCAGGCTCCCCACATAATTTGCAGTAAAGTGGCTTTCCTGCGAGGATTTTTTTTCTTAAAGAAGGAAGCAATGAAAGAAATGATTTGACAATATTTTCTTTAATTCTAGGATTCTTTTTTTCAATTTCATTAAGCATTTGTCTTATTTTATGCCTGTACGCATTTACAACACATGGACATCGTTCATAAATAACAGGAAATTTTTGAGATTTTGAATAATTTTCAACATCTTTTTCAGGAATAAAATATAAAGGTTTTACTCGTTGCACAAATTTCTTATCTTGAATAACACCAACATAAGGCCCTTCATTTAGTCCGATGAATAAATTGCCTTTAAAATAATTCATCAAAACTGTTTGAGCGGCGTCATCTAAATTGTGTCCTGTTGCAATCTTTGTTGCTCCCAATCGCCTCGCTTTCTTATTGATAAGCCATCTTCTTATAATTCCACAAATAGTGCAATCCTGAAGTTTTACTCTTGATTTTACAATGTTCTTAATATAGCACATACTCCTTCCAAACTCTTTTCTGACAGAATAAACATAAAGCGGAATCTTTAATTCAGAGCAAAATTTTTGAATATTCTTCAAATGCGCTTCACTCCATCTGCCCATTTCAAGATTTATATGCAAAGCAGAAACATTATATCCAAATTTATTTAGAAGGTAAAGAACAGTCATTGAGTCTTTTCCGCCTGAAACTGCCACAATAACTTTGTCTTTCTTGTTAACTAACCTATACTTTTGAATAATTTGTCTTACTTTTTTTTCAAAATCGTTGATTTTCATAAATAATTTTAGAAATCTTTCTTTTAAAGTTTATCTTAAGCGCCTTAAACAAAAATCTTGAAGGGAGTCTCTTTGTTTTTACCTACTGCGACAAGATACATCAAAATGCTACATCAATTTTATTTTATCATCTCTTTTTCTTTTCTAAATTATTAGACTCTTTTAATCCATATTTTCTCGAATAATATTCTTTGGCTTTATTTTCAAAAATCTTTCCAATCGATATCGGCATCGAATTTACTACATACCATAAATATTCTTTATTTTTGCATGCTTTTCTATAAAATTCATGAGGCAAAGAATGAGTTTTCAAATAATGAGCTATATTCTCTTCCGTTGGAGTTTCTATATTGTTTTTTATATAATCTATTATTCTATTTCTTATTTCCATCGCTTGTCTTGCAATTCTTTCTATTTCAGATTCATCTGAAAAAACCATTCATTTTTAATTTTCTTTAAATTTAAATATCTTATTAATCAGACAAAATCATGTATTATCATATCATACTAACTGAATTATGCAATTCTAAATGCAAATATTGTTATGAAAAATCAATGAATGAATTTGGTAATGAACTCAATAAAATATTTAAATTTGATTTTTCAGCACCTGAGAAATCAGAAGTTGATATTAAAAAACTAAATAGATTTCTATTAAAAGACAAGAATGCAGTACTTATTTTTTATGGCGGAGAGCCATTGCTTGAAATTGAAAAGATAAAAGAAATTATGGATAATCTCGATATTTCTTTTAGAATGCAGACCAATGGGAAACTTTTGAACAAATTGCCTTCTGAATATTTGAACAGAATTGATAAGATTCTTGTTTCTTTGGATGGCAATAAAGAAAGGACTGATTTTAATCGGGGAAAAGGAACTTATGATATAGTCATGCAAAATATTGCTTTAATCAAAAAAAATGGCTACAAAGGAGAGTTAATTGCAAGAATGACAATCAACAAGCCTGATTTGTATGAACAGGTTATGCATCTTTTGTCAATAGGTTTTAAATCTATTCACTGGCAGTTAGATGCAGGATTCTATAAATTTGATTTTAATAAAGAAAAATTCAGCAAATTTGTTAATGAATATAATAAGTCAATTTCAAGATTAATCGATTTCTGGATTTCTGAGATGAGAAAAGGAAGAGTTATTATGTTATATCCTTTTGTTGATATTATGCAAGACTTGTTGCAAAATAAAAAAACTTTAATGAGATGCGGAGCAGGACATTCTGGATATGCCATAACAACTTCAGGAAAAATTTCTGCTTGCCCGATTATGAATTCTATTGAAACATTTTATGCAGGCGATTTAAATTCAAACCCTTTAAAATTGAAAAAATTCCAAATCAAAGGAAGATGTTTGAAATGTTCTGATAAAGACATTTGTGGAGGCAGATGTTTGTACTGGAATTACAGTAATTTATGGCCTGAAGAAGGAAATGACTTGATTTGCAAAACAGTCAAGCATTTGATTAGTGAATTAAAAACAAAAATGCCAGAAGTTAAAAGTTTAATTGAAAGTGGAATAATCAAAGAATCTCAATTTGAACATGAAAAATATTTTGGGCCTGAAATTATTCCTTAATGCTATTTTTCTTTAAAGAACAATAAGCAGAACATTTAGAATCGTATCCAAAACATTTATGACAATCTTTAATGTTATAACCTCTGTCTATACTCTTTCTCATGCCTTCAGCTGTGCTGCCTCCTTTATAAATAAGAATATGCCTCCAAATACACATTTGCTTTTGAATTGCTATATACTTTTCCATTTTCTCTAAATCTTTAATATTCTTCTCTTTTCTTCAATAATTTTTAAAATTTTCTTTGCGGCCTCATCAACATCATCTTCATAGAATATTTTTCCTCCATTTGGAAGATTTGAAAGCTTACTTTCTAGTAATTTTGCTCCGGATGTCCATAAAGGCGGATTTACATGAACAGTCAATCCATGGCATAATGCATTTGTTCCTATCGCAACTGCCTTTTCAGTAACTAATTCAGGAGCAGAGGCTAATATAGGAAGTTTAGAGATTGGAATCTTGCTGTAATTTGAAATTTCACAGACTAATCTAATAATTCTTGAGTTATCAACACAGCTGCCCATATGTAAGACAGGAGGCAAAGCAGGAAGATTGTTTGCCTTTCCTATTGCAATCAATACAGATTTTAATTTGTCTCCACAATATCTTATTGCATCAGGCTTCATTAAGCCTTCTTGCGCAGCTGCATGAGAAATGCATCCTGTTGTTACAACGAGAATATTTTCTTTCAGAAGTTTTTTAATTAAAGTTTCGCAGAACTTCTGTCCTCTTAATTTAGGATTTCTGCAGCCGACTATTGCAACAATTCCTTTTATGTTTCCTGATTTGATATTGTCCAATAATGGCTTTAGTGGCTCTTTTTTATTCAGTTTGGATAATGCCTCTATTATCTGCTCAACTGAGAATCCAGAATACAATTCCATTTTCTGATTTGGAATATAGACTTTTGACTTATTTCGATTCTTGAAGTTATCAATTGCAATTCTTACTATTTGTTTTGCTTGCTCATCTGCAGTTTCTATTTTAAAAGGAATATATATTGCTCCTGGCAGTTTTGCAACCATTGTTGTAATAAGCTTAGTATGATAACAGCTTGCAACACTTGCCAAACTTGGATAAATGCATTGTGCATCAACGACCATTGCTTCTATTGCTCCAGTCACTAAAGCCAATTCAGCCTGCATTGTATGGCTAGCCATTGCAATTCCATGCCTTTGAACCATTTCATTTGCCTGACAGCAAACCCCAACAATGTTTATTCCTTTTGCTCCTGCTTTTTTAGCATCATTTTCTAATTTTTTACTCCATTCAAGCACTTTTTCTGCAAGAAGAGGAATATGTCCATGGACAGCTAAATTGATGTAATCTTCCTTTATTGTTCCAAGATTAGCCTCTGCTTTAATCAATTTAGGAGTTCCGAACATTATATCCTGCAAGTCAGTAGCCATTCTTAATCCAGCATAGCCGTCAACTAATCCAAGCTTTAAACATTGCAAAAGCAAAGAATTTGCATCTGCATCATTGCCCATTGTTGTGGCATGATTTATTCTTGTTGTCTCAATGTCTGCATTTTCAGGAAGAATATCTAATTCTTTCCATTCATCTTGCAGATATTTTGGAGCATTTATTCTTAACCAATTTAGATAATTGCCTTCTGATTTATGAAAAACTCCATGTTGCCTTCTGAAATCTTCAAATGCTTCCAAAGAAACATTAAGAGCAGATTTGTTAATTGAAGATGATTTCTTGCCAAGCTTTTTTTCAATCAATTTCAGTTTTTCTTTATCTTTAATAGAATAAGCTTTTGTTTTCTTCAATCCTATTTTCCATAACAGCAAGGCATTTTCACGAGCATGCTCAACATGGCAGCATGCTCCTGCGCTGATTGTTCTTAATAAATTTCTTGCGCATATGACATTTGCATCTGCTCCGCATACTCCTTTTGATGCTTTTTCAGTAATGCGACAAGGACCCATATTGCAGTTCTTGCAACACACTCCTGATAAGCCAAAATTGCATTGTGGCTGTTGTTCAGAAAATCTGTCAATAACAAAAGAAGCATTGTCTTTTCTTGATTTTTGAACAAGCTTTTCATTAACCCAACTTTCTAATTGCTTTTTTTCTTCAATCTCACAGATTTCTCCTTTAACAATTCTTTTAGGATCAAAAAATAATCTGCATAAGCAATGCCCCATATCCTTAATCTCTTGCTTATGATAAATACAAGGACAGATTATTATTCTGTCTTCTTCAAAATTGCCTGTAACAACACGACAAGGACAGAATCTAAAACCATATTTTTCTTCATTCTTTTTCAAGCTTTTTATAATATAATCTAACTGCTTTTTGTCTTTATTCAAAACAAAGCCGGCTTTTTTCGCATATTCTTTTGAAAACTTCAAAATTTCTTTTTCATTCATGATTCCTCTTTTTTATACTATAAATAATAAAAAGGGGCTTTTAATCTTTATCATGGTTGGGGGTTTTATACTGTTCAACAGGAAATCTAAATTATTTTATTACCTCATAATAGTAACTGATAGAAAGGTTTAAAAATATCTTATGTTAAGCGTATATAAGAAATATATGAAGAAAGTTAAAATGGAAGAAAATTATGATAATGAATGCCTTAATCAGTTCGTTAGTTCAGGTATTGATAAGTTTATCGCTGAATTAATCGAATATGGCATAAAGGAAAAATTGAAAAATGGAGAGCTTACGAAATCAGAATACAATAAACTCAATGATTTTATCAGAACAGATGAATTTATATCAAGTGCAAATAAAAAAAGTGGCCATCCTGATTGCGTTTATGTTAAAATGGGATTTCCAAACGGAACAGAGTTTATATGTTTTGGGAAAAATGCTGAAAAGCACGAGATAGAGAAAGAAAAGGTTATTTCTGATTATCTTGGAGAACAACTAAATAATAAAATTGTATTATCAAATATTTACAATAATTCTGAATTTATTGCCTTCGAACTTTTGGATAAAGAAGATATTGATTTGGCAAAGAAAGTATTCCAAATGAGCTATGAGGAAAAAGAAAACACCCTTGAAAAAATAATAGACAACATTGTGGCGTATCACTCTATTCCTTTAAACAAGAGGATCAAAAAACTAATTGAAAAATCAGACTACTGGAAGGAATATGAATCATTTGGCTTTACCCAAAAATTTGATTATAAGAATATTTCAGATAAACTTAATGCCAATAGAAGTGGTTTGACTCATGGGGATCTTCATTTTAGCAATATAATCTTGAAGAAAAATGGAGACTTATGGATTATAGACTGGTCAAGAGCGATGTATGGTGTACCACAAACAGACTTGGCGAGAATCATCTTTTCATTTGGCTGGGAAAATAATGCTGAAAAGGAAAATAAGGCTATTGAAATGTTATACTCAAAATTAAGTATAAACCAAAATTTCGAAAAATTCAAAGAAATTTATTCATTAGCAAGAATTCATGAATACATAAAATTAGCTGGATTTGCAGAGAAAAAAGCTAAAGAATATAGAGAAGTGATGAATGACAAGAAATTTTTGGCTAAAAACAAATATGATCCAAAAATATTTGAAGTCGCTGCCAGAAAAGCAGAGCATGCAAAAGAGGATCTTCTGACAAATGTAAAAAATTATGCGAAAATCAAGGAGATAAAAATATGAAAACTGAAAACCAAATCAAGGACGTAAATGCGATTTACCAAGAAGACATTAAAGTAATAGATAAGACAATAATAGAAGCTATGGCCAAAAAATCAAAGGAAATAAAGGAAATTAAAAATTATTATAATTCTTTAAAGAAGAAGGTAGTAACTATCGCTTCTATAGCTGCAATTATACTTGGAAGCTATATAGGAATATACTCTATAAAAGTAAAGCCTCTTGCTCAAAAAAATAGTTTATTTGAAGGAATTATTCTTAGAAGAGATATTGTTAACACCATAGAAGATACGAATGAAAAAATACAAGAAAGCAACGAAATCATTAATTCAATTAACCCTCTAATTTATGATTCAATTAAACCTGGAACGACTCACTATAATAAAATAAAGGATAACTTTCTAGAAACTTTAAAAGTATATGGTAAAACTCATCTTTATAGAGAAAATATGCCTTTGAGTGAGATGAAACAAATAATAAACAAGGAGCGTGACATTACACTAAATGACTTTAGCTATCTTTTTGACAAGGTTAAGACAGATCAGAAAGAATTAGAAGGCATAATTGCAAAGGAAGTTTCTAAGAAACATGAAAAAAAGAAAAATGACAAATAAAATAAAAGCACTACTTATAGATGGCGGGAACATTTTGTTTGAAGATAGTAAACAGAAAAATGAATTATTTGATTATCTTAAAAGTAAAAATTTTATAGCAGATAAAGAAGATGAAATTCCAAAAGAAACATCTTCTTTTAGCAACATTAATGAAGAAAAATTTAAGAAAATATATAATAAATATAAAACCAAGGCTCAGACAATTGAAGGTTATGAAAGAAAGGATGCATATAAAGATACCCTTAAGGAATTAATGATTGAAAAATACTATAATGATTTAATGAATTATATCAACCAAAATAAAAAATCTCCAAAAGTTATTCCTGGAGTGAAAGAAGTTCTTGAACAGATCGCAAGGGAAGGAATCAAAATAATAGTTCTTACAGATGCGACAAAGCACGGCTATGAACTTCAGGAATCGCTGAAAAAAATAGGATACGGTTCAGAAATTTCAGATATTATATCCTCAAAAGATGTTCATGTATGTAAGCCGGATGCAAAATTTTTCGAAACTGCTTTGAAAAAACACGGGCTAAAGAAAGATGAAGTTATTTTTATCGGTCATGATACTGATGAGCTTGTAGGAGCACATAAATTAAAATATAAGACGGTTGCATTCAGATATGCAAATAAAGATTTGTCACAATTAAAAGACATTTCTTATAAAATAAATGAACCATCAGAGCTTCTTAAAATAATTTTTGAAGATGAAAATGAAAAAATTTGATAAGCAAAACATCTCGAATTTATTTCTAATTTTGACATTTTGGATAATTATCATCAGAGTTATACTCTCAATTGCTATCAGCATTTGGGCTAAATTAGGCAATATAACTCATTTACTTAAAATTGGCATAGGTTACGGAACGGCCATAGAAGGTTTAGCATTTTTAATTCTTGCTTTTCTTATAAAAAGAAAAAATCTTGCTGCTATGATAGCTACATTAATTATATTTCTCTCATCATTAATATTTAAAATTCCTTCATTTGGAATGAACCATCACGCTGAAATATTACCTATACTTTTTTTAATATTTGTACTTTTTTTAGTGCAAAAAAATAAACCAACAAAAACTGACAAAATTTTATTTTTTGTGGCAATAAGCATTTTCTTTTTAGGTCTAATAATCTCATTCCTTGAAGTATACCTTAGTAGTCTAGCTTGGAATTGTATTATTGCACTTGAAACTAATAAGGAACTTACAGAAGAATATGAAATTGTAAGAGTAGATAAAGAAGGAAATTTTTTGGATGATAATTGCAAAGGAACTTTTATTCAGGATGAAACTAACACTTATTATATTGATTTTTCGGATTGCGAGATAGATGAGAATATCCGTTTAAGCGTCATGAAAAAAATTGATGATATCTATGTACCAACTTCTGATTATAAAGTAAACATTAAAGTTTGTTGTGATAAAAAACCTATAAATGCTGAATGGATAGTTTGGGAAAATTGTTCTAAAGATGAAATTTTTGGTACTTGTTGCGCCTTATAATTCTAAGTAAAACCTTCCAATAGCGAGATAAGAAACATTCATAACTATCATTGCTAACTTAGAATAGAGATAAGCATCTTCCGCTGTTGACTTATTTTTTTCAGTATTCATGAGTTCCCATATCTGCGCCCTTTCTTTTATTATCTCCATTGACTTTTCCTTTGAAAATGTAAAGAAAAGAGAATCGAGTTTGTTTATTGAATCTGTAGTCATTGAAAAAACTTTCAGTGCTTTTTCAGTGTAATCTTTTCTGAAGAGTAGGCTTTCTTTCGCAATGTATTTTGTTATACCGACAATATCCGCAAGAATTTCGATGTTATGGTACATTACAGCAGTTTTGTTAAAATCCTTGTATCCTTTTTTATTCAATATTCTTTTATAATAATATATAAATCTCTGGACATTGTTACCTCTGCTATCCATTTCTTTTAAAACTTCCTTGTTCTTATTTTTTATTGCATTAAAGCATTCATTGAACATGTCCTTTGTAAGCAAAAAACACCTTCTTAAGATATTGTCAGCCTCTGTATCAGACACTTTACCGAGATCTTTCAGAACAGTTTTTTCAGGGGATTGCTCAATAATTTCTATCCCTATAAAGCTATTTGCCTCTTTTTGTATAAATTCTGATGTTGATATCTTTCTGTTCGTTTTATACTCTGTAATATAAGGCTCATGTAGAATCTCTATCCTATCATAGCCAATGCAGTATGCCGCTTCGATATAATAAGATGCAAGCTTTGTGTTAACTCCTTTAAGATCAATTTTCTTTTCTGCCTTAGCGATTTCTTTTTCTGTTGATAAGATAAGGTTACTTTTCATTTCTTCAACATCAATATAGTCGCCCTGTTTTAATCCAAATTCCTTAATCCATTTTGCAGGCAAGCTGGTTACTAAAGTTGCCGTGCCTAACTTGATTATTTTACGTTTCATGTTGTACTTATCATTATCTTTTAATATATAAATCTTTTGTTTTTATATATACTTATACAAATATATATATCTTATTAAAAATCTTCTTAAATTTCTTTTATCACTATAAAGTAACATATAAGGAGACAAAATGAACCTTAAAGAAACATTTGAATTCATGAAGAATGCAGGGTATGTTTTGCCTAAAAAGTGCTATTCTCTGCAAGAAGCGAAAGTTGGAATCAATCCGAAGACAGGAGCAATGATGTATAGAGACATCAATGGTAAACTGTGGAGTTATGATAAATTGGAAAACCACTTTGATGTTTTGGACAGAACAGGAAAATATCTGAGAATAAACCTGGAAGGAGTTATTTTAGGCATGAAACAAAGCACTTTTGCTTATGTGCACTGAATAAGGGGGGTATATATTCCTTATGAAAAAACAATATAAAAAACAAAGCTAAAAGAATAAAATGGAAAACAAAAAGCTAGAGAAAATACTTGTCATAAATGATAATGCTGAAGATGTAGCAGAACTAAGAAAATTTTTGCCAAGCTATTTGAAAATCAAAGAAATGTCTCAGTTTGAAGGCTCTTTGGCAAAGAGGTTCGATCAGTATGATCTCATGCAGATAGCAGATAACATACTTGGCAGAGAGAATGGAAAGAAAAAATAAAATGATAAAATGAAATGGCAAAGAAAAATCTTGAATATAAAATAGGCTTCGTAGAAGGATTTCCTGATAATGAAAGCAAATATATTATTGCTAAAGAAGGAAAATTCTTGGTATGGTATTCTGCAAATCTTCGAATAAGAGGAGGTGAAAAACCTTACCATAGAACAATCGCAGAGGATAATGGAATCTCAGAAAGAAGGGTGCTTGGTGGAGGAAAATTTGTAATTGAGAATGGAATATTGAAGATCTATGACTACTCAAGCAGTTTTGGTGGTGTACCAAAAATTGTTGCTGATGTCTTTGCTAATATGCTGAAGGAATATCTAAAAGATAAATATACTATTAGTAACCTGAAAATCGAACCACTTCAGGTGTATGTTAACGAAAAAACAAGAAAAGAATGGAAAAAATTGGGCTTACTGAAATGAAATATTTTAAATGTAATCAGTGCGCATCGTGCTGTCCCAAAGAAAAGACAGAACCTTATAGTGAAAAAAATACGAAGCAATATCCTTCTGTGCATTTAAATCTTAGTGATTTGGAGAGAATTTACAGACATGCAAATCCGAAAAAAAAGCCTTTTTTGGATTTGTTCAATGAAATATGTGAGTTGACAGTAAGTATAGAGGATGTATTTGAATCAAGTGAGAGTTCTTTTTCATATGAAAATCTGCAGAAAGTCCTTCAGGATCCTTCAACTATACTTTTTATGAAAAAAATCACTCAAAATACCCCAACTCTATTTTCTATAAAGGAAGTAGCAAAGCCACTAATAAGACCAAAATTGAAATCTCCTTGTTATTACCTAGATGACAAGAAATGCGTGCTTCATGAAAGTATTGCGATGCCGTTAATGTGTAGAATAGCACCAGAATATCTCATATTATATGGCGGTATTGGAGATGAGGAAAAAACTTTCTTCAAATGTCTCAATGAAAAATATAAAATTCCAAGGGAAAAAGCAAAAGAGATTAAGATTCTGCTTAATCTAAATTGCAGGGAATTTAAGAGGACTATAGACTATTTTTCTCCGCTGGAAAAATTGCTTCCTAAGTCTATTTATACACTGCCTAAGCACGTGGAAATACCTCTTAAAAATCTTGAGAATACGGTGCTTGATGAAAAAGCAGAACGCTTCATAGTCCACATTGGAGATATTCTTGATAAAGGGAATCATTTTATTTCGACTTTTTTGATTCAACTTCTAAACGAGAGAGGACCGCAAGGTTACGAAACCATTCTTGAAAACATGAAAAGAGTAAGAAATAATCTAGAAAATAAAACCGATAAAAAAGAATAAGAGTAGCTGATATTCAAGAAGCTATTTTGATTCTTGGGGATGCAAATATGGGAAAATCTATTGTTATTTGGTTTACTTACTTATCGCCTTTACAGGACAGACTTTAATGCATTCATATGCCTTTTTGCATTTTTTCGGATTTATGAATGCTTTGCCGTTTCTCCATTCAATCGCCTGATTAGGGCATGTTGCTATACATGCTCCACAAGATATACATTTTTTTGGATTGACTTTTGGTATCTTATCTGTCATTTTTATATTCCCTCTATTTTAGTTTTAATAATTCTTTGAGCTTTTGCTTATTAAAGCCAATTACAATCTGATTATCGATCTCTATTACAGGGACTCCTGTCTGGCCTGACTTTTTTATCATGTCCCTTGCTGCATTCTTATTTTCATTAACATCTATATCTAAGAATTTAATTTTGTTTTTTCTTAAAAATTCTTTTGCCATGTCGCAATAAGGACATGTTGATGTGGAATAAACAATAACTTTCATTTTACAATTATTTTTCCTTTTTCTCCATGAACAGCGCAGTAATATTCGTATGTCCCAGATTCATTAAATATTTTTGTCGCATTTTGTCCGTAAATCATTTTAAAGCTGTATGATAAGTCATAAGCAGATACTGTGTGTACTGTAGGATAAGGATCCTCATTTATCCATACTATACTATCACCTCGATGTATTATTATTTCAGATGGCTGAAATTTAAATTCCTTTATTTTAATTACATGCATTGTAGGAATTTGCTGTTTTTGTTCTTCTTTTTCTTTTACTGAAGTCTGATGGCATCCGCTCATTCCTATTATAAACAAAAAAGATAATAATAAGAATAATAATAATACTTTTTTCATTTTATTTGTCTTACTTCAAGCTCATTTCTTTGTGCTGTTCTTATCAATTCATTATAACATCTTGAATTGCTGTAAGCACAAAGAATACAACATTGGCTTTGTGGAGTTTCAATTTTATTTTTGCATTTTTTACACTCAAAAAAATAAATATTCTCCTTTGGCATTTTTATTAAATTTTTTTTACCACAGTGAGGACATTTAATCTTTACAGATTTAGGAATCTTAATAATCCTTTTTCTTCCCATATTTGCAGAATAAACTTCTCAACGTTTTGCAAGCAACAATTTTAGCTCAGAGACATGCTCTTGCTCATCCATTATAATAGACCTTACATCATGCTCAAGCTTATGGAATTCGTATGGCAGGTTTTTTTTGTCATTATAAATCGCTTCTAAAATCTTTGTATACATATCTATAGCTTCTTTTTCATTTTTCAAGTTCTGCTCTAAAATTTGCCTTATCTCTTTTCCAGGATATGTTTTGGCAACACTCATTATAGGAGTGCCTCCAAGAATGCCGCCTATCAACTCTCTGAAAATCGCAGCATGTTTATGTTCGTCTTCAGCAATTTCTTTTAACCTTGATATTATAGGTTCTGCATACAACCCATCAATCAATTCAGCGTGAGCTAGATATTGAATTTCAGCCGCATGTTCTAGCTCAAGAGCTTGATTAAGAAGTTTTATGATTGCCTCTTTTGTCATTTTGTTTTATTTTTATAATAAAAACAACTATTTAAATTTTAACTTTTTATTGGTCAGAACCTTTTTTCAGAAATTTTTTGTAATTAAACGAACATTATATTCAAATTTTTAATTAGCCACTACATTAGCAAGTTACATGAAAAATAGCAGCAATAGGCTCTTTTTCTCTTAACTGATCAAATCTTTTGCATGCTGCAGGAGTTAAGCTTTCAATTAATCTTGTTGTCATTGCTTTATTTAATACAGATTTCGCTCCTTGTGATAATCTTGCACATCCAGATTGTCCATTTCCAAATATTATTGCTCTTGGCTTTTCTTTAAGTAGAAATTCTATCTCACTTGCATCGATTGCATGGCATGTTCCATATTTTCTTCTTAATTCTTCTTCATTTCTCTTAACAATTTCACTGGAAACAGTTATCATTATATCATGTTCATAAATTTTCTCGTTGAATTTTATCCAACCAAAGCCTGTCGATGTCATTTTATCTTATTTTTAATAAATTCAGTAGCCATATTTATATCTTTTTTGTTAGGATGACCTTTATTTATTCCTCCAAAAATCTTAAGAGGCCCAAATTTATCATATCCTTTACAAGAAAATTCACCCAAGATTATAAAACCTTTTTTTTCTAATATTTTTCTCAATGTAAGATGCATAATCCACTTAAAAGGCAAGCCCGCAGTTGACATTATAAGGGCTTTTTTTCTAATTTTTGGTATGTCTTCAGAAAATCTTAAAAGTTTTTTATGGTGCTTCCACATATAAATTCCAGAAGCAAAAATTACTAACTCAGCTTTTTTTATTTCTTTAACAGCTTTTTTTGAAGATTTTATTATTCTCATTTCCCTTATACTCTTTTTGATTCCTTTTAGTAACTTTAGTGTATTTCCTGTTATTGTAGAATAGACTGCAAGAATCCTCATTTCTTCATTATAAACTTTCTATACTGCTTTTCATTTCCATATTCAAGAAATTCTTTTTCATGTAAATTCGGAATAAATCCTTTATATCTCTTGTGCTTTATTCCACACCAATATTTTTCTGTTTTCGCAGCTATAACAGAAGCGTAATGTAACCATCCATTAGCGTAACCACAGTAAGCACATGCTATCTTGTCAAAAAAATTAAGATACTTTAGTTGAGGTCTGTCCCATATTCTAATATAACTTTTTCTTTTTATATAAGGAAGACCATATAATGGAAAGCATATTCTATGATAAATTTCAACAAAGATATCTAAGATAGTCAAAGGAATAATTAAAATCCAGATAAATGGTGCTGATATTATGTGATTTATTTTTCTTTTGAAATCGGCTTTTTTATGTTCCATTATCCTCTTTTTCCCATCAGTCTTAACGTTTGTGGCTTTTAAATCATTTCTCTTCCTTTAATATATTCTTATGCTTTTCTTTTAGTTCTTTAGGAATCTCTTTTTTATTTTTCTTTAAATAATCGTAAATCGCCTCTCCAAGAGCCTCTTCTGCAAGTAAAGAACAATGACGCTTTATAGGAGGCAGCCCCCCTAAAAATTTTACAACATCTTTATTTGTTATTTTTATTGCCTTTTGCAAAGTTTTGCCTTTTGCTAACTCAGTTACAACAGAACTTGTTGCAATTGCAGCAGCACATCCTAATGTCTTGAACTTTATGTTTTCGATAATTTCATTTTTTCCACGTTTTCCTACTTTAATATAAATATACATTATATCCCCACATATTGGATTTCCTACTTTGCCTATTCCATCAGCATTTTTAATCTCACCAATATTTTTTGGATGTAAAAAATATTTCATTACTTTCTTTGAGTATCTAATTGGATCTGTCATATTAAACTAAAAAATCAGAAGCACTATACCTCCTCCAAACAATGCTCCTGCCATCTTTCCTAAAGATGAATTTAGAGGATCTATTTTTTCCTTTATTTTCCATCTCAGCATTAAATCCACAACTTCACCTTCTAAAATTCCAGAGTAACCTTCTGTTATGACATCTCCTAATACAACTCCAATGACTGCCCCTAACAAACCTTCAATATTATATCCTATGATAGCAAAAAGAGTTATTAATCCAGTATTGATAAATCCAAAAACAATCTCAGCAATACTTTCTTTTATCTTTTCCCCTGTCAACTTTAAGCTAATTAAAGGAAGAATTCCTGCTGCAATCAAAATCAAGCCGATATGATTAAAATTTTTTCCAAAATATGCAATTGCGAAAACTATTATAGATATTATAGTCACATGTAAAAGTGCTTCCTTCAAAATGAATTCTTCTTTTTTCCAATATGATTTATAATTCATTTTCTTTTTTTCTTAACTAGTTTATTCATTTCTTCAATTATTCTGCTAACATCTAACCCATGTGCTGATAACCCTTCTTCTAAAGTTTCTTGCATTGCCATAGGACATCCTAAACAATGCATTCCATATTTTATTAAAGTAGGAATAGTTTCAGGATATTTGGCTGCAACTTCTGAAATTGACATTTCTTTCGTTATAAATTGTTTTATTTGTTTTTTCATTCTTTTTTCCTTTTCTTATTTAAATGGCGAAATTTTTCTTAGTTCTTCAATGACTTTTGGAAAAACTTTTAACAAATAATCAACTTCTTTTTCTGTATTAAACCTTCCTAGACTTATTCTTATTGATCCATGCGCTGCAATATGTGGTAATCCTAATGCTAATAAGACATGACTCGGCTCTAAACTTTTGCTTGAACAAGCACTCCCTGTGCTTACTGCAATTCCTTTTTTATCAAGTTTTAAGAGAATAGATTCACCTTCAATTGCCCTAAATGATACATTAATATTATTTTCGAGCCTATTTTTCAAAGAACCATTTATTTCACATCCTTCTATTTTCTTTAATTCTCTTATGATTCTATCTCGCATTTTCTTTAATCTTCTCCTTTCCCTCTCTCTTTCTTTATTAGCAAGTTCTGCTGCCTTTGCAAATCCTACTATTCCAGGAACATTTTCGGTTCCTGACCTAAAACCAAATTCATGGCCTCCACCATGAATCAAAGGTTCAATTATTATGCCTTTTCTAATGTAAAGAAAGCCAACTCCTTTTGGCCCATAAATCTTGTGAGAACTTGCAGAAAGCAAATCAATATTCATTTTTTTAACATCAATGGGAAGTTTGCAAAATGTCTGTACAGCATCTGTATGAAAGTAAACATTATATCTCTTACATATTCTTCCTATTTCTTCTATTGGTTGAATAGTCCCTATCTCATTATTAGCATGCATTATCGAGACAAGAATTGTTTTATCTGTAATCATTCTTTTAATTTCATCGATATCTACGATTCCTTCTTTGTTAACATTAACATAATGAACTTTAAATCCAATCTTTTCAAGCATCTTGCATGACTCAAGAACAGCATCATGCTCTATCTTAGACGTAATAATCTCGTTCTTGTGTTTAGTTTTGCTTGCAAAGGCAATCTCTTTGATTGCCATGTTATCTGATTCAGTTCCTCCAGAAGTAAATATAATCTCTTCAGGCTCTGCATTGATTATTCTTGCAATTGTTTTTCTTGCATTCTCAATCGCATCTCGAGCTTCTCTACCATACAAATGTAAAGAAGAAGCATTTCCAAATTTTTTGTTAAAATAAGGTAACATTGCCTTTATTACTTCTTTTCTTACAGGGGTTGTTGCCGCATTATCCATATAGACTTTCATTTTATTTTATCTACGTTCTTTACATATAATACAGATATATCGTGATTTCTTTAAATTTTCAATAATCTTTAAAATTTCAGAATTGGCATTTTTTCCTTTCATTATCTGATTGGCAGATTTTTTTATATCTTTTTGTATTTTAGAAGGAAACTTAATCATTTTTCCCCTTTTTTTATGTTTGTATTGCGAGACTGCCGCTTTTGTTATGCCTAATCTCTTTGAAATTTCGGAATCATTCATTCCTTTCGATTCCAAAATGGAAATAAATTCTTTTCTTATTGTGGGAATTATACAATTCAATTCAATTTTCTGTGTTAAACATTTAAACATAAGAAGTTAACACTGTTAACCTTTTTAAAATTATTGTTAGATTACACGTTTTTAAGGTCCTTTTAGCTTTATGCCATAATATGACAAGAAGATTGAGCCTATTCCTGTAAGTATAAATTCACATGATCTTAATATGAGAGCAAATGCAACTCCTTGACCTGCACTGAATCCCATAAGTACAAATGCAAGAGCCATCGATCCCTCCATTGAACCTAAAGATCCCGGGATAGGCAATATAAATGCAATGACAAGAAATGTAAACACTATTAGCACTTGTGCTAATGAAAGATTTGCTCCTATAAACACTGCCAATATTTTATAGCTAATGAGGGTCATAAATGCAATTATAAATGAAATACACAGCGAAGAAATTATCTTTTTTTTATGCTTTTTAAAAAACTTATAAAGCTCATTCTCAACAAGAAGTATTCCGTTATGCACATCTGTATTTTTAAATGCTTTTATAAACATTGAGAAAAATCCTTTTTTTCTCTTTATTTTTATATAAAAAAGATAAGTGAGCATTGAAAGTAGAGTTATTGTAAGAGCAAGCAGAAATGTTGCTTTTTTTGGGAGCATATCATTATAAAATACTGCGAAGAAAGTAATTCCTACAATACATAAACTTAATGCAGCTGTAAAATCAAGTACTTTATTCAAAATTATAATTGCAATTCCTTTTCTATACTTTATATTACACTCTTTTTTGAAAAGATAAACCATTACAGGCTCTCCTCCAAGTCTTGCGAAAGGAGTCAAGTATCCAAAAGTCCATTCAGAAAGTCTCATCGATAGAAGTTTTGTAAATGGTATATGATATCCAAATGTATCTAATATCATTCCCCATCTTGCTAATGTTATAAGATAGATTACAATATAGAATATAAGAACAATAAGGTATTTATAAAATGAAAATATTTCAAATATATTTATTATTCTTTTAATGTCAGAAGTAAATATTACTGCTGCAAATAATATCATTCCAATTATAGATGAAATAATCAGTAGTATAATTTTTTTCATTCACTACCTTTTGTTCAAAGAATTTAAAAATCTTTATAGTTCAGAGTAATTATGTCAATTGTGTATATTCTCCAAAATGGTAAGGAACTAGATGAAACTCATTTTATAAAATATCTTGATAAGAAAATTGAAAAGACACAAAAAAAATTTAATATCAAAATCAGAATAAATAAAATTTATTGTCTTGACAATGCAGCTGTCGATATAATTTATGGATTAATGAAGAATAAAACACTAAGTATAAAAAAAAGTGCATTTCTTTTATGTTTAAAAAAAGAATTAGAAATTTATGGAAAACTAAAAAAAATAAAATTTGAATTCATTAAATATAAAGGATTAAAATTAGAAATTGAAAAAATGCTTGATGAACTAGAAAAAAAACACAAAGAAATTAAATATTCAATTCTAAAAGCATTTTTTCAAGCTGTTTCATTGAATTAATTGTATACTTTTCTTTATGAAACTCTTTTTTGTCCCATGAGCATATAAGAACAATTATTATTTTACATCCAATTTTTTTTGCTATTTCAACATCTTTTTTCTTATCGGCTATATACACTATTTTCCTAATAGAAATATTATATTTTTTTGCTATATTCCTTATAGCTTCTTCTTTGCTTTTAAAATTTTCAGCATAGAATAATCTGTTAAAATATTTCATTATTTTATTATACTTTAAAAAAGTAATCACAAATTTTCTAGCAGAATTTGTCAAAAGTATTATTTTAAATTTCTTTTGTTTTAATCTTCTTAGAGTTTCCTTAACATATGGGCAAAGTTTTAATTCCTTTACTTTTTTTGTTATATTCTTGTTTATTTCATTTTTTAAAGATTTAAGCATCTTATGGGAGAACTTATTAAGATTTTTTAGTGTAGTTTCAATTTTAGGTCCTAAGGCTTTAGCAATACGCTCTTTTGGATAAATAAATGAACGCTTCAATAGAGAACGATGTATTGTATCAATATATGCAGTCTTAGAATCAACTATAGTTCCATCAAAATCAAAAATTAAAACTCTTACCACTTTTTTATATTTTCTCTTTGAATTTTTTTGTTATTGGATTATATGATCTTTCAATTAAAATGGGCTTTTTCTTACGTATATTTATTTTCACAGCTAGTATAATTGAAATTATTGCGATAATTATTACTACTGCAGTTACATTACGTACAATTCTAGTCGTTCTATTGTCTATATCTTCTACTACAATCACATTTCCAGTCAAATAAACATCATTGAAAGTTTTTTCAAAGTCATCTGTTTTTACTGTGATATTATATAACCCTTCTGGAGCATTGAGTTGAAATTTTTTTTGTATTTCTATTCCAAGATTCATCTCCTTAATTTCTGTCCAATTTGTCTTTTCATTTTGAAATAATATTTCTACTGGTTTCTTGAATAAAGTATTCCCTAAATTAACTATAGTAAGCATATTTTCTGATAGAATGGCAGAAATTTTACTTTGTTCTTTTAATATAATAAACCTTCTTGTCCTAATTCCTTCAGAATAAGCATAAATCCACCATTCTCCTGTCGGAGATTTTTTGTCAAATTCATATTTTAATATTTCTTCAGAATCATTTATCATTTTTTTTATAACATCAATTCCCCATGAATCGTATAAAATAAGACTTATAGAGGTATTGATTTTTTTTCCTCCTTGATCATATAAGACAGCATATGTTTCTAATACATCTCCAGGAAAAAATTCGTTATTATTTGCTATAATTTCAAGACTTGTCGGAATAGATACAACGTTGATACTTTTTATGAAATTTCCAGAATTCCCAAAATTATCTTTTGCTTCTATTTCAATGTTATTTTTTCCTGAAGGAAAATTTTTACTGAGAGTATTTTCAAATTCAAAATATCCTTTTTTGACTATAATAGAATAGACTTCATTATTTAGTTTTACTAAAGCAGTTCCATCAACATATTCTCCATTAGCCCTTCTAATTTCTCCTTTAATTTTCAAAATATCTTCTGGTTTGAAATTCTCTTTATTGATTTTTAATGAAATGTTTAGTTCATCGCTTACCAGAAAAGTTTTGCTTGTTGCGCTATCTGAAAAATTGTTCTGTCCGTCTAATGTCGCTTTTATATTACATTCTCCTTTTTTTGTCAAGACATAAGGAAATACTTCAACTTTTTTAACTTCATTTGTTTTTAACGAGATAGGGGATGTATAAAACAGGATTTTTTCCCCACAGTCTATCTCTAACTTTATCATACCAACAACTTCTTGCTCTTCGATGATTTCAAAACTTGAATCTATAGAGTCCCCAATAGAATAAACTTTGTTAAATTCAGGGAGAATTATTTTCGCAGCTGTGAATTGCATGAACTGTATAGAAATAAGAAGTAGTACGATAATAAATAGGATTTTAATCTTCATTTTAATCTATTCTTTAAAATTTAACTAATATATAAATTTTAGCGAAAAGAAAAATAAGAATAGGTTAAATTTATAAAATAGTTCTTTTAATTCATTATATGACAAAAGAAAAAGAGCGTATGGAAGCTTTTTGGCATTCTACAAGTCATGTTATGGCTGATGCTGTCAAAAGACTAAGGCCAAATGCCAAATTAGCAATTGGACCAGCAATTGATGAGGGTTTTTATTATGATTTCGATACAGAACCTTTTACTCCTAAAGACCTTGAGAAGATAGAGGCCGAAATGTATAAAATTATCAAGCAAAATCTCGAATTCAAGCATATTTTTCTTAAGAGAAAGGAAGCTGAAAAATTACTTAAAGATCAACCATATAAGCTTGAACTTTTAAGCGAAATCAAAGGAAACAAAATTTCCTTTTATAAACATGGAGAATTTATTGATCTGTGCTCTGGTCCTTTAATTAAGAATACAGGTGAAATTAAAGCTGTCAAACTGCTAAGTACTGCAGGCGCATATTGGCGAGGTGATTCGTCAAAACCTATGTTACAAAGGATCTATGGAATTTCATTCGCTTCAGAATCTGAAATGAAAGATTTTTTAAAGAGAAGAGAAGAGGCAGCCAAGAGAGATCATGTAAAACTTGGAAAAGAACTAGACTTGTTTGCTATCTATCCAGAAATAGGCTCTGGATTACCAATCTGGACACCTAAAGGGGCAATTATAAGACAAGTCATAGAAGATTTCTGGAAAGCCGAACATAGGAAAAAAGGTTATTTTTATGTTTATACCCCTCATATTGGAAAAATAAGCTTATGGAAAACTTCTGGTCATTTACAATTTTATAAAGACTATCTGTATCCTCCAATGCAACTTGATAATGAAGAATTCATGATGAAGCCGATGAATTGTCCGTTTCATATTTATATCTACAAGTCAAAACAAAGAAGTTATAAAGAACTACCAATAAAATATTGTGAACTTGGGACAGTTTACAGAAAAGAACTATCAGGAACTCTTCATGGATTAGGTAGAGTGAGAGGATTTACTCAAGATGATGCACATATTATCTGTACTCCTGAACAAGCAGAAGAAGAGATCGAAAAACTTCTAGACATTGTATTTTTTTTCCTTAAAACTTTTGGATTTAACAATTTCAAAGCAGATTTATCTGTTAGAGATCCAAAAAATAAATCAAAATATTTGGGAACAGATAAAATGTGGGCTTTAGCTGAAAAAAGTCTTGAAAAAGCATTAAAAAAGAAAAAAATAAATTATAAGGTAGCAGAAGGTGAAGCAGTATTTTATGGACCGAAAATAGATATTAAACTCTTCGATTCTTTAGGAAGAGAATGGCAATGCTCAACTATACAGTTCGATTTTAATCTTCCAGAAAAATTTAATATAGAGTACATAGGTGAAGACAATCAAAAACATCGTGCAATAATGATACATCGTGCAATGCTTGGTTCTTTAGAAAGATTTTTTTCAATTTTAATAGAGCACTATGCAGGTGCATTTCCAACATGGCTTTCTCCTATTCAAGTTAAAATAATGACATTGACTGATAAAAACATAAAATATGCACAAAAAATTGAAAATATGCTTAAAGAACTTGATATTAGAGTCGAAACAGATTATTCATCCACTACTATTCAATCCAAAATTCGTGATAGCCAGATGGAAAAGATTCCTTATATGATAGTAATCGGAAAGAAAGAAGAAGAAAATAATACTATTGCAGTTAGGACTAGGGATGGAAAAGTGAAATATGGTATAAAAATAGATGATTTCATAAAAGATCTTCAGAAGGAGATTCAGGAGAAAAAATAAATGACCTCTTTAAATCTGAGTGATCTATTCACAAATCTTGAAAATTCTTCAGAATTCATAAAATTCAAGAAAAAGCATCCAAAATCATATTTCTGTGCAGCTTTTTTTGTTTTTGACTATGACAACAATGAAGAAAAAAAACAGCTTGATTATTATATTTCAAAAGAAGAAGGTATAATGACTTTCATTCTCGATCAAAAAATAATCCCTAAAAAAGCAGAAATGATAAAAAAAGAAGAACTTAAAGAGATAAAAAAAGATGAGATAAAAATTGATCTAAACAAAGCAATAGAAATAGCAAAAAAAGAAGCTGAAAAACAAAATTTTAATCTATCCAAGATAATAGCAATCCTTCAAAGGCTGAAAAAATCAGAAAAATTAATATGGAATTTTACTCTTCTTTCAGGTTTTAACATTCTGAGACTTCATATTAATATGGAAGGCAAATTTTTGTTAAAACAAAAATCTTCTATGCTTGATATGATACAGATAGAAAAAGGAAATAAAAATAAAAATAGTTATATAGGTTAATAATAAAATTTATAAATTCCTACTAAACTTAAATTTTTTATGGAAATATACTTACCAAATAAAAAAGAAATTGAAAAACTTGAGAAATATTCTATAAATCTTGTTAAAACAATTGATAATTTTGTTAATCCTTTAAATGGAATTTATTATGAAAAAATAAAAGCTCCGATATATTGGGATAATAATATGATAACTGAGGCTTTAATCAATTTGGAATCAGGAAAAGAAGTTTTAACATCAAACTATAAATCAATTCCGATCGTTATTTATAAAAAATTATCAAACATTTATACTTCTATAAAAGAAAAACTAAGTATATAAAAAAAATTAAAATCGAAAAAACATCAATATTATTATTTTTTGTTTCAGCTTTTGTTAATCTAGCTAATGCTTTTTAGTATGGTCTATATAATTTCTTATTCATTTTTAATTACAAATATAATATTTCAAAAATTTTTTCTTATAATTAATGGTTTTTTTATAACAAGAATAATATTTCTTGAAAAAATTGATGAAGATTTGACTATCTTGAATCCCCTATCCTTCAACATTTTTTTTAACTCCCAAAAATTGAAAAAATAATAATACCTTCTATAAACTTTATTATCAATTCTCCATGGAATAAAAGTTTCTTTTTTAAATAAAAATTTCCAAAATTTTGGATTTAGTTTATTCCATACTGTAGCTATAGCTTTTCCTCCAGGCTTCAATATTCTAAACATTTCATTTACTGCTTTTAGTTGCTCTGATTTTTTCAGATGATGCAATAATGCAATTGATAGTACATAATCAAAAGAATTATTAGGAAAAGGTAGGCTTTCAGCTTTTGCTTTTTTTAACTTTATTTTTATTTTATTTTTTTTACAAAATTCTTTTGCATATTTGAGCATTTCTTTGCTAAAATCAATACCATAACAATCAAATCCCCTTTGGGCAAATGTAAGAAGATTACGACAGTTCCCACACCCTATCTCAAGAATTTTTCCTGGTTTCCATCCCAAGGAATTTATTATTATTTCAATATCCTTCCATTGTCTTTGTCTATAGCTATGCCATTGTTTTGCAAGTGCATCCCATACATTTTGCTGATTTGCGTCAGAATGCTCCTCATTAAATTTTTCAATCTTTTTTAGTATTTTCATTTTAAATTTTTTTTAATTTTTTAATTAATCTTTCTCTTTCCTTTAGCAAGGGCCTAAAGCTGTGTTTATATGCTACTGCAAGAGTTTGCAGAACTTCAGATTCTTTATAATATCTTGAGCTCTGCTTAAACTTATTAAAAAGCTCATTAAGCATGAAAGGAAAACTTATGATATAATCAATCCCTTTATTTTGTTTACCGTATTGTTCTATTATCCATCTTTCTTTTTCATTTACTCTTGGTACAACAAGTATTTTGTTGAATTCTTTTGTTCCGAAAAAATTCTCTACGGCCTTTAAATCCTGTTTTTCAAAGCCATGCATCCATTTATAGTTATTCTTACAATTTTTTAAATTTAAGACATATTCATGCCATCCTTTCACAGAAACCATTGCTCTTTTACCATATTTTCCATCAGTTGGATGAAGGAGTAACAAGTCGATATCACTTGCTCCGACACCTCCTCTTTTATGGGGTTTTTCACTCTCTTTTTTAAAATAAAGGTTTGTCTTGACAAAATATCCACAAACTTCTTCGAAATATGCTTTTGCTATCTCTTCATTCACTTCTGCCATTTTTAAAAAATAACTCTTTTATCTTATTTTTAAGATATAATTTTTTTTCTTTAGAATAATTTTTTTTATTAAATGGTATAAAGTTAGTTTCTCTACATTTTAATATTCTCTTTTTATCTTTTATAGGATCAAAATTAGGATTTCTGCCACAATATACATCATCACTAAAATCTATTTTTCTTCCATCAGGAAATTGATAAAAATAAATGCAATTTTCACACTTTTTATAATCAAATTCTTCATTAAGAATCTGCTTATATTCAAAAATTAAAATATTTCTCTCATTAACTAATAATTCTAAAATCTCTTTTTCTAATCCTATATCTTCTTTAAGTTTTGCTATGCTATGTTTTACTTTATTGAGAAAATTATTAAACCATTCTCTTACTTTTTCATCGTCAGAAAATTTGCTTTCTACATCAAATCTTGCATACATTCTTATCAATCGCTCGAGCTCATTTATTTTATTCTGTTTTTTTTCTATTATTTCATCCATTTTACTTCTTTAAAGTAGTCAAAAGTAAGTTATTTAAATATCTTTTGGTTATTGAAGCTATGATACTAAAAAAACCAACAAAAACAATTTCAGGAGTCACCCCCTTAGCTGTAATGCTCCATCCAAGGAAATGTCCGCATGGAACATGTTTATATTGTCCGTCATTAAATGTACCTCAAAGCTATACTCCAAATTCGCCAGCTGTTTTAAGAGCAAAATCATTAAATTATGATCCTTACAAACAAGTTATCAATAGATTAAATTCTTTCAAAACAATGAATCATCCCACTGACAAAATTGAATTAATTATAATGGGAGGAACTTTTCTTTCCTATCCGATTGATTTTCAATACAAATTCATCAAGAAATGCTATGATGCATTGAATGGAAAAATCAGTAAGTCATTGGAAGAAGCAAAATCAATCAATGAAACTGCAAAGCACAGATGTGTTGCATTGTGCATTGAAACAAGGCCAGATGTTTGTTCTGACAAGGAAATTAAGAGAATGCTTGAATTCGGAGCAACAAGAGTTGAATTAGGAGTTCAGATGCCTGACGATAAATTATACAAAATAAACAAAAGAGGGCATACAGTAAAAGATGTTGTTCAGGCAACAAAGCGTCTGAAAGATGCAGGCTTTAAAGTAGGCTATCATCTAATGCCTGGCCTGCCTGGCTCAAATCCAGAAAAAGACTTGAAATTATTCAAAAAATTATTTTCTGACGAAAGATTCAGGCCAGATCAAATTAAAATTTATCCTTGCCAAGTTTTGCCAGGAAGCGAATTAGTTAAATTGTATAAAGAAGGAAAATACGAGCCTTATTCATTAGACGAGTTGATACCTCTTCTTATCAAATTCAAGCTTACTGTTCCTCGTTATTGTAGAATCATGCGAATAATGAGGGAGATTCCTCCGAGATATATGATTGCAGGAACAAAAAGGATAGATCTGAGAAAAGTTTTAGCTGAGGAATTAAGAAAGCAAAATAAAAAATGCAAATGCATAAGATGCCGTGAAGTCGGATTGTTTCTTAGAGACAACCCTCAAACTAAACTCGATAATACATTAACTTTTAAAAAAACAGAATATTCTGCCTCCCAAGGCAAGGAACTTTTCCTTGAGATTGTTAATAAAGATGATATTATCTTTGGTCTTTGTCGTTTAAGAATAAACAAAGACAAAACTGCATTTATTAGAGAATTACATGTTTATGGCCCTCAGACAGAGATAGGTAAAAAAAATAAAAGTTCTTACCAACATAAAGGATTAGGTAGTCAATTGATAAAAGAAGCTGAAAATATTGCAAAAAAAGAAAAATGCAAAATTCTTAATGTGATTTCAGGCGTCGGCGTCAGAGAATACTACAGAAGGCTTGGCTATTCTCTTAGTGGTTATTACATGAAAAAGACTCTGATATAGATTCAATATATTTTCAAGTTTATGTCTCCAATTCATAACTTTTGAAAAAATTAATAATCTTATCCTCAAGATATTCTCTTTTTAATCTCTCAAAATCTGGAAGTGACAGTAAATAAAGTATATCAAATGCTCTTATCGAATGAATCTTATAGTACTTAAGATAAGTTCCGTCTTTTGAGAGGTGGACGTCAAAAATCTTTTGGATTATATGGATGACCAAAAAAGACAGATAGACGAGAAAAAGAAGCAACTTTCTCAGACGATTAAACCTTTTAGAGTCGAGCCAAAAGAAACAAAAGAAGAGGTGAATATCAGTGTATTCAAAGGCAAGAGGGCATTGAAATTCTTATGTGAGGACATTCTAAGAATAAAAAAAGATTTTTATGTTCTTGGTTATTCTGGAACTACAGCTAAGATTCTTAATTTCAATTGGGAAAATTGGGATAAGAGAAGAATAAAGGAAAAACTCAGAAGATATGCCCTTGCCATGTCTAGTGTAAAAACAATCCTACAAAAATCTTCTTTGACAACAATAAGATATCTTTCAGATCCATTTAAATCAAAAGTTTCAGTAACTATCGATGGAAACAAAGTCTTTATAAGACTTCATGATAAAGATGAAACCTCGTTCGTAATAAGCATGAGGATTTCAAAAACTATTTCATGGAAATTTTTAATCGATTGTGGAAAATTTCTTCTAAAGCCTGATTGAATCAACAGCCTTTATTCCTATGTAGACAAAAACAAGATAATACACAAAAAGTATTATCCACCCTATTGTTCCAAATCTTGTCAACGCCTCAATTCCTGTTATTCCTGAAAGCCAATGAGCAAAGAAAACCGCCCATAATGTCAGGATGACTGCTTTTATCAAGTCTTTAATTGATTTTTTCATCATTAGGTAATTGTTATAAAATTGCATTGATATGCAATAGTAACTCTGCATTGTAAAATGCAGGATGAATATTATTTCATTTAACTTTCAGGTATGAGTCCACCAAAACTCTAAATCTCCTTTTTTTGGTTTTTCAACTAATCTACAAAATGCAAATCTTTCAAATTGAATAACTTCTCCTTGCCTAATTTTTTTAACATCTTTTTCTGCAATTCCTTCTATCCAACTCCCATCAGGCATAAGAACCTTGACTTTTGGCAATGTCTTAAGGCAAGGAAGCCAGTGAATCATTCTCTCTATATTTTCAGCTTTCTGTTCAGTTGAATGAAAAACTAATTTGTCTTTCTTTTTTTCAAAATTAAAAAGATGCATCAGACGATAAATTTTATTCTCTTCAAGACTGTCAAAATCATCTTTTGAAATGAAAAAACTTGTCCCTGTCTTTATTTCTCGAAATCCTCTTTCAGGATGGTTTGGATGTAAAGGAATTTTTGCAATCATCTTTTTTGCTTTGAGAATTTTAATTTTGATTGGATTATTAACAAAAAAGTATCTATTTGATGAATCTTCAATAAGTTTCATATTTTCATTATATAATAATTCGATAGGAATAATCATATTTTCTTTATCAGACATACCAAATAGTTTTATGAAATTTCTTATTGCTTCAGGCTTTATTCCTCTTTTTATTAATGAACGAATACTCCATGTCCTAGGGTCGTCCCATCCTTTGTAAACTCCTTTACTAACTTCTTCCTGAGACTTTGATTTTGAAATTTTTATTCCTTCCAAAGTTATCAAAGGAGTATAAATTAATTCTGGATGTTTCCATCCGAAAACATCCCAAATGTATTTTTCCATCTCCCCTTCTATTCTTAATTGATTACCCCTTATTATATGGGTGATTCCCAAAAGATGATCGTCAATAGCAGCAGAAAACTCAAGCATTGGCCATACTTTCAGCCCTTTAATTCTAGGATGTTCTCTATCGCTTATTCTGAAAAGAACTCTATCGCGAAAAGCAGGGTTTGGGTGCCGCATATCTGTTTTAATTCTCAAAGTTGCAGATCCTTCTTTTGCTTCGCTACTAAACATCCATTTCCAGTCTTTTATATTAGCTTCATAATCTTTTTTCCTACATTCACATTCTTTCCCTTCTGCTCTTAATTTTCTTAATCTTTCAGGATTGCAGAAGCAGACATAAGCTTTATCTTTTGTTATAAGCATCTCAGCATATTTATAATATATATTAAGTCTGTCAGACCTATATATTATATCTCCATCATATTTTATATCCATTAACTTCAAATCATCAGGAATTAGCATATACGCTTCAGGAACAATTTGTTTTTCTTCACTTCCTATTGTATCATCAATAATTAAAAAAGCCTTTCCTTCATATTTTTTTACATATTCATCATTTATAACCAAAGGAATAGCATTTCCTATATGCAAAGCTCCTGAAGGAAAAGGCGCGTGTCTTAATATTACTTTTCCTTTTTCAGCATTTAGCAATTCAGGAAGTTCTCCTTTTTTTCTTTCTTCTTTCTTCTTTTCAGGTAACAATTCACTTAACTTATCAAATTCTTTTGCTTGTTCTTCTCTAGTCATTGTATTAACTTTATTGACAATACTCTGAACATCTTTTATTACATCTTTAATCTGCTCTTTTTTCAATCCAACTTGAAAAAGTTTTGAGATAACTGCATTAATTTGAGCTTTTCCGTCATGAATTATTGCATTTTCTAAAGCATATGCAAGAATAATATCATGTTTGATAATTTCCTTAACTTTTTTTTCTTTAGAATTAGCTCTCTTTGCCATATTTGATTTAATAGGGAAGGGATTTTAAATATTACTTTTTTCTAATTAAACTATAAATAAGAATAATCGCTCCTATACAATTACTTACATCTGCCAGATTAAATGAAGAAGAACCGAAAACAGAAAGAATATCTATTACATAACCAAAAAAAATCCTATCAATAAGATTTGCAGTGGTTCCTGCTGCTATAAACACTAGTGCGATTCTCGCTGTTTTCCCAAATTCATTAATAAACAAAATTATTGAAATAAGTATCACTATAGCGATAGCAATAAAAAACCATGTCATCCCTGGAAATATTCCAAATGCTGCCCCGGTATTTATCGCTTTTTTTATGCAAAACTTATAAAAACATCCCTCTCTCAAAAAAGTCTTTAGTATCCTGTCTATAAATACAATTATTGCAAATAGCAAAAATAGGTATTCATAATTGTATTCCTCTTTCTTATTATTTCTTTTCTTCACTTCTTTTCGCCTCATCTTTTATTCCTAATCTGCTTTCTACTCTATCCATCTTCCTTTCAAGCAGTTCGATTCTTTCCATTATTGCTGAAATTCTTGAAATAAATCTGTTTATTTTTTCCCTTTTTTCTTGATCTTTAATCTGTTCTTCGCTTTTTTCTATTGCTTTTTTAGTTATATCTTCTTCCTTTGTATCCGTTTTTATTTCTATCTCTCTGCCTTCTACCCTCTCTATAGGCTTTTTTTTGAGCCATTCAAATACCATTTTATTTTAACATATTTGCAATTTCCTTTCCAAATTCTCTTGCTGCTTGAGGACCACATGCTGTTATTATATTCCCATCTTTAACAACATTGCTATTCTTATAAAATGCACCTTTGCTTTCAATCATATCTTCCTTTCCCTTGAATATAGTTGCTTTTTTTCCTTTCAGTATTTCTGCATTCGCGAGAATTGCAGGGGCTATGCATATCGCTCCGATAATCTTTCCTTTTTTAAATGCCTCCTTTGCTATACCTAATGCAGTACTATCATTGAAATATTGGTAACTTCCAGAACCACCAACAAAAATAATTGCTTTACAATCATTAACATTAATTTCTTTTAGTGTTATTTCAGCTTTAGCCTTTCCTCCGAGCATTCCTGTTTTTATACCAGTAGTTTTTGAAGCAATTATACTGGAAAAACCATTCTTTTCAATCTCTTCTTTTGTATGGAAAAGTTCTTCATCTCTGAAATCCTTCTCTGCTATAATAAAAATGACATCAATCATATCTTTTCTTTGAAATGTAAAAATAAATACTTTTCCATTATATTTCCTTAATATCAAAAAGGTTTTTATAGCCAAAACCTCTATTTAATATTATAGTTTTTAAAAAGAGGAAAGATGGGGGAGTTAGATGAATTAATTGCAAAAATAAATCCAAGATACAAAGAGCCCGTATGGGAAAATGAGTTGAACTATGAAACGACTATAGATAATTTACAGCCTATTTATTTTTGGATAATTGATTTTGCAAAAAATTTTTTTTCAGATGAGCTAACAAAAACAAAAGACAATTTTATGACATCTCCTGGCTCAAGCTATTTTGCAGAATTAGGTCAAAGAGCAACAAGAATGCAAGAAGAAAGCATAAAGATTCTTGGTTATGTCAATACTCTGATAAAATCTATAGTTAATTTGATTTATGATCTAAAAGAATTTGAAATGCTTTTTAATGACTATAATAATGCGAAAAGTACTGATCCAAAAGTTAGAGAAATGGGTATTTTAGGGTTGAAGCAGAGATGGCTCTCTACTGTAGATTCAAAAAGAGGAATGGGGAGTATAGACAACATGACGCATCAGTATGGATTTACTTTATTACGACCTGCATTTATGGCAGCTGTTTCTCCGGAAGCTGTAGACTCAATGGATCTTAATGAAATAGTAAAGAGAGTTTTGAAACCGCGAGTAGCAGAATTTTTCGAATGGGTAAAGTTAAGCGAAAAAGAACTGAGAAAGAGATATGAAATAGAAAAAAGCTATCTTAAAAGTCAGGTTAATACATTAAAACTTTATACAGAATGGGTAAAACCATATCTTACAGCAGCAGAAGAATTGAGAATGAAAGGAACAGAAACCCCCTCTCTTGTTTCAGTATTTGGTACAATGATTCTTGAGCTTGAATTGATAGGAAAATCAAAATTCAATGTTGTTGATGCAGTAATCGCAAAAGACCTCCCAATAAGATTTAAGAATCTTAAACTAAGAAATTACAATAAAATAGGCATAATAAATTTTTCTTTCAGGACATTTCCAACGCAGCAAGCAATGCATTCAGGCAAAGTAACTATTAATTTCAAAGCTTATGCCTTGAATGATGATGAATTATGTTTATTGAAGTATCTTAAAAAGGAAAAGGATTTGAAAGATATTTTTGCAGTTACAGCAGTTACAACAGAATCTCTAGAAGCTCTAAAAGAAGATATAGAAAGATACACAAAAAAAGATGAAGAAGAAAAAAAACCGAAAGAAGAAGGTTTGTTTTCAGGAATTTTATCAGACTTTAAAGAAAGATGGGGGGTAAAAAAGAAAGAAAAAAAGGAAAAAACCCCTGAAGAAATTGAAAAAGAAGAGGAAGAAAAAGGGAAAATGCTAAAAGAAAAAGGTATTCCTCCAGATAGCTATGAAGAATCTATTGTCCGTGAACTTACAGAGCTAGAGTCAGCATCTATATGTTTCAAAATTTATGATGTTTTTAAGAAATCAAGAGGAATGGCCTCTTTTCCAAATCCTTTTGATGAGCCAGATGTTCTTGAAAGATTAAGATTAAAAAGAGCAGAAGTTCAAGCAATATTAAAATCTAAAGGAGAATTATAATTAAATTGGCAATAATCTTAAATATATCTTTTTCTTTTAGATAATATGGGAGTAATAATAGATAATGAAATAAGCAAGGCATGGGAAATGTTAAAAAAGAAAAAATCAAAAAAAGAATCAGATATACCTAAAGAATCAGCAGAAGAAAAGGAAAAACCAGAAAATCTTGAAGAGTCACTGATTCCAAAGGAAAAAGAAGAATTTATTTCAATTCTTCCTGAAAAAGCTTCTTCTTTAGAAATAGAAAGAAATCTTGAGGCAACAGTAGGTATGTCATCGAAAATTGAAAAAGAAGAAGAAAAGGAAGAAAAAATAAGCTATCTTGCAAAGCCATCTGAAGAAGAAAGAAAATACGAAAGCCCCATAATTTCACTTTCAGAATTCACACCAATACCAAAAATATTTGAAAAAGCAGAACTTGCAGAAATAGCAAAAGAAAAAGTTTTCATGCCAAAATTGCAAGTAACATTTGAAAAAGAGTATACCCCTTTTGAAGAAATTAAAATAAAGCAACTAGACCATGAAATGTTAGAAAGAGAAAGAAAAGAAAAGATAAAAAAATATAAGCCAGCAATGTAATTTTATATATAATTATAGGATAAAACTTTTACATGCTTTTAAAAAAGTTAATAAATCCGATAAATTTAATAATTATAATTAAAAGAGGTGAATTATGATTTATTCAAAATCATATATTGGTTCTTATGCTAGTCTAGACCCAGAATTGTCTGCTAGATACAGTGAGTTGTTTACCGGATACAGTCTTTCTGCAGCTAATATAGGTGCAACTACTTCTATTCAGACAGCAAATCAGCTTGCTGAAGTTGAGGCAAGATTGAGAGAAGGAATTAATACAGTAGAGATGGGAACAATGTCACCTGAGATATTTGAGCAGATTCCAAAACAGCATTTCGAGGAAATGAAAAGACTTGCAAAACTTGCGAATGCAGAAGTGACAATACATGGTCCTTTAATAGATCCTTCAGGATTTACTGACAGAGGATGGAGCGAGATATCAAGAGAAGAAGCAGAAAGGCATCTTCTTGGGATAATAGAAAAGGCTCATGCAATTAATCCGAAAGGAAATATTCCTGTAACTATTCATGGCTCTGTTATTCCCGCAGAAGATTGGCAGAAAAAAATTGGAAAATTTGAATTTGAAAAACCACAAAGAAACATAATTGTTGCAATAAATAGGGAATCAGGAGAACTGACAGCAATAAGAGGTGAAGAGATGATGACTCTTGGAGAAGTAGAGCCGATATATAGGTCTCCTGAAGAAAGGCTTGATTCTATTAATGCAACAGAATGGGAAAACCATTTGATTAAAGTTTCAGATATGCTGAGAATAGGAGATGAAATAATGGCTCAAGTTCCCAGCGCAGACATACTTTTGAAATCAATTATGGAAGGAAAAATAAAATCAGAAGCAGAAATGACTCCCCAACAAAGAGAAGATTGGTTAAAATTAAACAGAGCAAGACTTTATTTTGAAGATGCAGCAACAAGATTCAGAACATTATACGAATGGGTTTACAAATACGGAGATGAAAAAACAAAAGAGAAGATGAATCAAATTGCAAAAATGTGGAAAGAAAAAAAAGAACTCGCAGCATTAGACCCTCTAGAAGAAAGGAACATCCTTATTCATTCATTGAATTTAATGGAAAATATAACTAAACACAACCCACCAAAATTGTACCAACCTGTTACAGATTTTGCACTTGAAAAAGCTCCTGAAACAATAGGCAACGTTGCATGGGAAGCTTACAAGAAGTTTGGTGAAAATACTCCAATAATCGCTATTGAAAATGTTTTACCTAATATGGTGTTTTCAAGAGCAGAATCATTAGCTAAAGTTATTGATAAAAGTCGTGAACATTTTATAGAAAAAGCTGTCGCTTCAGGAATGAAAAGAGAAAAAGCAGAAAAAGAGGCAGAAAAGCTCATTGGAGCAACATGGGATATCGCACATATAAACCTAATGCGACAGAAAGGTTTTAAAGAAAAAGAAATTATTGCAGAAACCAAAAAAATTGCACCATATGTTAAAAAGGTTCATTTGACAGATAATTTTGGAATGGAACATTCCGACTTGCCTCCAGGAATGGGAAATGTTCCTATAAAAAAAATGATGGAGGAAATAGAAAAAGCAGGTTTTACAGGAAAGTCAATCATTGAGGCAGGCTCATGGGTTACACAATTTAAAACATCAGCTCATCCATATGCTATTGAAGCACTAAGCTCTCCAATTTATACTACAACGCCCTCACCCACGTGGGCCACAGCGCGAGGGCTTTACGGTGCTGGCGGTGTAGGATACGGAGTTACATTTCCAGAACAGCATTTTGCTATGTATGGTGCAGGATTTTCTGCTCTGCCTGTTTCACTTGGTGGCACAATATCTGGAAAACAGTCAAGATTTTCAGGTGCACCAATGGAATAAAAACATCAAAAAACAACATTTAAAAATAAAAAATTGTTTAATATATAAACAAAAAGATGGTGAATAAAAAGAATTCTAAAAAAGAAAACGAAAAGACTGAATTAAAACCAAAAAAAACTAAAGAAGAGATGGAAAAAACTTTTCCTACCTTAAAACTTGCTAATGATAAAGATATCGCACTAGACTTCGCAAACAAAGTTTATCAGAAAATAGGCAAAGTCATAAAAAGCATTATTCTTTTCGGTTCTGCAGCAAAAGGAATCACAACACCAAAATCAGATATTGATATAATAATTGTTATAGACGATGCAACAATCCAATGGGATTCTGAACTTATTGCATGGTATCGTGAAGAGCTCGGTAAAATAATCAATAAAAATCCTTATATCAAGCCATTACACATTAATACAGTAAGATTAACAACTTGGTGGAGTGAGATGATGAGGGGAGAGCCAGTAATTCTTAATATTATAAGATGGGGTGTTCCATTAATTGACTTTGGAGGATTTTTTAATCCTCTTAAATCATTAATGATCCAAGGAAAAATAAAAGGGACTCCTGAAATGATTTATATAACTTTAGGCAGGGCACCTGCACATCTACTTCGAGCAAAAACATCAATGCTTAATTCTCTTGAAGCTATATACTGGGCATTTGTCGATTCATCTCATTCTGCATTAATAGCTGCAAAACAATCTCCTCCAAGTCCAGAGCATATTCCTGCTGCAATGCGTGAGTTTCTAGTCGATAAAGGGCTTCTGAAAGAAAAATATGTAGATTGGTATAGGGAACTTTATTCATTGACTCATAAAATTTTGAGAGGAGAAATTACAGACATAAAAGGCGAAGAAATCCAGCTTTGGAGGGAAAGAGCAGATGAATATCTTAGAGAAATGGCCATTGTTGTGAAAAAAATTACTGGATTTATGCCTAAATAGTAAAACTTTCTCAAGTAGATAGCATCTTAAATTAAGATTGATTTTTTAAAAAGAATATTTATTTTTCAAAATAAGATTCTACGATACCAGAGTAAATTTTATTTTTTTTGTTAGCATCACTTTTATCAACCATACTAATTATATACTTCTCAACATTATTTCTATTTAAAATAATCTTTCCCTCATTTTCATTTATGCTAAAAAATCCTTCTCTATTTGCAATTGTTTGCTTTTCTACTTCGATTATAGCATTATAAGTGTCTTGTAATACATTTGGATTTCTGCTGTTTTTGATATATTCAATACAAAGGTCAGGATGTGCGGCATATTCTCTTATAAGGCTTATTATTTTTTCATAACTTCCTTCAGCAGATAATATTTTTCTATACTTTTCATCCATACTAAAAGCGAGCTCAAGTAAACTTTTTTCATCAATTTCATTAAGATAATCTTCAAAATTATTTTTAATAATCTCTTTCATTTTATTTTTCCTTTTTTCAACTACTTTTGTTATATACTTATTCATATATGGAATGTCATCATCATGAAAATATGAAGAAGCAGCTGTATCTATAGGGTATTCATGCTTTACAATAGCATCAAGATTGTGCCTTGAATCATAAGAATCAAATGGTTTTTTGATTATATTTTCTAGATTTAAGTCTATAAATTTTACTTCTTTTACAAGTTGTTCAAGTTCTTTTAAATTTTTATTTGACATAATCTTTTTATGTTATAAGAATTTAAAAATCTTTCTATCTGTGTTCACTATTAAGTGATAAATTTAATTATTCAAACTAAGCTTATTAATATGCTCCTTGACTTTTTCTACAGCATCAGGATTCACAGAAATAGAATCTATTCCTTCTTTTACTAAAAACTCAACGATTTCAGAATGCACAGAAGGAGCTTGGCCACATATGCTTACAGTCTTTCCATATTTATGAAATCCTTTTATTATATTTTGAATTGCCTTCAAAACTGCAGGATTTCTTTCATTAAAATACCCCATCCTTCCAAGTAGTGCAGAATCCCTATCTACGCCTAAAATAAGTTGAGTTAAATCATTACTTCCTATGCTTACTCCATCTATATCAAGTTGTGCAAATTCTTCAGGAATTAAAGCAATCGAAGGAACTTCTGCCATTAACCATATCTTAAATGTATTGTTTCTTATTAAGTCCTCTTCCTTCATTATTTTAAGGCATTTCTTTACTTCTTCTACTGTTCTAACAAAAGGCAACATAACATGTATATTATCTAATTTTTCCCTTGCTTTTTTAATTGCCTTGCATTCAAGTCTAAAAGCTGGTTCAAATTCTCTGCTTATATATCTACTTACTCCTCTAAACCCTATCATTGGATTATTTTCCTCTTCTTCATATTTGTTTCCCCCTTCTAATCCTCTATACTCATTTGTCTTAAAATCAGAAAATCTTACTATTACTGGTTTTGGATAAACTTCTTTTGCAACAATTGATATTCCTTTTGCAATTCCTTCTTCATACCTGTCCTCTTGTCCTAATTCAATAAGAAATAAAGGATGACGTCTTATTTGATAAGCTATTACAAATTCAAGCCTCATTAATCCTATCCCATCGAAAGGCAGATTCTTGTAATCATAGATTTTATTTGGTTCTCCTAAGTTCATATAAACTTTTGGTATTTTTCGTTCTGCTTCAATTTTTTCTTCTTCAAGAAATTCTTCTACAGTTTCACTTGGCATCTCCACTTCTTCGCTAACTTTTAATTCTTCTTTTGTTTCAATTGCTTTTTCTTCTTTTTGGATTTCAACCTTCCCTTCGTAAATTTTGCCATTATAGGCATCAACTGTAATTAGTTGACCATTCTGTAAAACTTTAGTTGCCTTTCTTGTTCCTACAACTGCCGGCAACCCAACTTCTCTACTAACTATTGCGGCATGGCATGTCTGACCACCTTCGTCTGTGACTATTGCAGCAGATTTTTGCATTGCAACAACCATATCAGGATTCGTCATTTTCGTTACTAAAATTTCACCTGGAATAAGTTTTGACAAATCTGCAAGCGTTCCTATGAGTCTGACTCTCCCAGTTGCAATTCCAGGACTTGCAGCAAGCCCATCAAGAATTATTTTACCAGAAATATCAACTTTTTTTATTTCCTTTTCTACTGTTGTTACAGGTCTTGTTTGTACAATGTAAATTTTTCCATATTCTATTGCCCATTCTATATCTTGTGGGATCCCATAATGTTCTTCTATATCCCTAGCATAATTTGCTAACTTAATAATTTCATAATTTTCAAGAACCTGTTCATTTATTTTTTCCATTGGCAAATTACTTTTTACAGTATTACCACTACTGCTCCTAGTAAAATAGATTGGCTTAAATGAAACAAATTTTTCTTTTATTTTGTTTGTATGCTTGTCGACAATATATCTATCTGGAGCAATAGCTCCCGATACAATCCCTTCTCCCAAACCAAAAACTGCTTCGATAACAATCTCATCTTTATTGTTTGTCACAGGATTTATTGTAAAAGTTACTCCAGATTTATCTGAATTGATCATTTTTTGGACAATTACAGCAATCAGACTTTTTTCATGTTCGAATCCTCTTCTTTCCCTATAATAAATTGCTCTGGCTGTAAATAATGAAGCCCAGCATTTTTTTACTGCTTCTATCAGCTGTGCTGTACCTTTTATATTCAAAAAAGTTTCCTGTTGTCCAGCAAAGCTTGCTGTCTTTAAATCTTCCGTTGTTGCTGATGAACGGACAGCTACAAATATTGGTTCTCTTGCAGTTTTTATGATATTCAAAACATCTGACGAAGCCGCTTTAAGAATAGAAGAGTCTACATTCATGTTGTTATAAGCTTCAATAATCTCTTCTTCAAGATGCTGTGGTATTTTTTGTCTTGTAATCATAAGTTGAATTTCAGATGCTTTTTGTTCTAAATAGGAAGTATTTTCTATGTCTATCTTTTTTAACTCATTAAGAATTCTATCTTTTAAGCCAGTGTCTTCGATAAATTTCTTGAAGGCATTTGCAGTGATAATAAATGCAGGTGGTACAGGTAACCCTATATTATACATTTCAGCAAGATTTGCGCCTTTGCCGCCAGCAATATTAATATCTTCCTTGCCTATCTCATTTAGCCATAGGATGTTTCTTTCCATTAGTTTATCAGATTTTTTTTCTTCCATCTTATTTCCCTTAAGTTTCTTTATATCTTTTTTCTCTTCAAAAAGATTTTTCTTTTCTTTTTCTAGTTTTTTTTCTTTTTTCTGGCTGAAATGTTCATCTAGAATTCTGTTAATTAATGTTTTAACAGCGGCATCATCTCTTTTTCCAGACATATTATTCCTTCCCTTGCCGCATAGATTTCTCTTTTATAGCGTATTCTATGTTAATAAATTTTTTCTTTTATACATTAGTTTCTCTCTTAGAAAAATTCCTCAAGCCAATTACATTCTTTCATCTCTGTGTTCCAGGAAAGTCGCAGGATTCTCCATTCCCAAAATCTACAAATTTAACTTTTTCAGAAATAATCTTCAACATCTCATCTTCTATCTCTCCAATTGTTTTAACTCGATTTGGAGAGTTATCAAAATGTTGTGCTAGTATTCTGTCTATTATTTGTTTTGTTGTTAAATCCCCTTTCCTTCCATAAGGATTCTCTTTAGATTGCATTTTTATAACCTCTCTGTTTCCCTTTTGCCTTTAGAATTAGTTGTTTTTCAAAGAAATTTTTATTTAAATATTTTTCTGTTTAATTTATTGATTATTTTTTCTTTTGTTACTTTAAATAATAAAAAGTAAAATTTTCATTATTAATTTTTATAAAAAAGTTTAAAAAATATTCTTCATTTCAAAAGAATCAAAAAAATGAAAAAAAATTTTACTAAGGCTTTAATATTATGCATTTTACTTAATTGTAGTGCTTCTACACCTACAATAATTTCCAAACCAAATTTATTTGGGAGATGGTTAGTGTATTATATAAACAATATAAATGAAGTTTCCAGAGGTTTAAATAAGATTAATGAAAGAAAAGGAATGTATAGACAAATTGTTGATGAATATGTTAAAAAATTCGATGAAGCAGGTATTAAATGCAGCAAAGAAAGTCTTCTTGATCTCCTTATGGCACATGAATATGTCGAAAGCAGAGGAAATTTAAAATGTATATCATTTGCAGGAGCTTGTGGACCAAGACAATTTATGCCTGAAACAGCAAGATATTATGGACTTAAAAATGATTCTTATATTAATGAGAGCATTAATCCAGAAAAGTCTACAAGAGCAGCATTAGATTTTATTTTAGACTGTGTAAAAAAGTATCATTCTTTAGAACTTGCTTTATTGAGTTATAATACTGGTACTAAGAAAATTGAAAAAATTTTAGAAAAATACCCTGATATAAAGAATGCTTTTGAAATTCCTGAAGATCTGCTAAAAAAAGAATCTATTAATTATATTCCCAAAATAGAATCTCTTCTATTATTATTAGAAGATCAAAAAAAGTATGGAATAAATATTAATTCAAAAGAGTTGAAATTTATAAAACATAAAACAAATAAAAATGAAATTTTAAGTGAAATAGCAAAAAAATACAACTCAAATGAAGATTTGATAATGGAATATAATGGAATTAAGGATAAATCAAGAATTCCTATAGATTATGTTTTGATAATACCTATAGAACCTTAAAAACTCTCAAACTTTAATTTTCTGAACTTCAAATCTTGTTGGAATAGGGAGCTTGGCTTTTGTTATGTTGTAAATCTCTCTTAATTTTGCAACTGCATTTTCTGTGCTTACTCCTATGATAAATATCGGCTTTCCTTTATGTACTTGTGCAGCTCTTCCAGCAGTCTTTCCAAAACTTAATGTCATTCCCTGAGACATTCTATCTGCCTGCGCAACTGCTGCTTGCTTATGTTCCCTCAGCATATGGTGGGGATAGGTAGAGACAGCAAAATAAAAATCATTTCCTATCTTTTCTGTGATCTCTCTCAGTATTTGCTGTCTAGAAGCTTCAATAGCCACATCTCTTATTTGTCCATCAGCTTCGCTTAATATAAAAACTTTATATTGAAAGCCGTCGGTATTCCATTTTTTGGAATTACCCATCACAAACTTAACAACAGCGACAGGAGGGACTGTCTTTATATAAGACTTACTTTTTACTCTTGATTTTCTGGTATAAGGCATCTGTAGTTTTCTGTACGGTGCCGGATTTTTTATTGTCATTTTTTAAGTATAAATTTTTATTTTATTTCTACTTTCTGAGTCAATGCTTGTCCTGGAAGTCCTTTCTCAAAGATTACTCTTAAAATACCTTTATTTCCATGAGGAGATGCGATTTTTCCATTAATCTCTTTTCCAGAACTTGATTTCCATGTTACTATTTTTCCTACTAATTCTTTTGCTTTTTTCCTATCATTTATTCCTTCAATTTGAATAAGGAAATGCCTTGGTTTATATGTTCTTTTTCCTCTTCTAAAATTTACAACAATACCTTGCATGTTATTTTAAATAAAAATTAGCTTTTTAAAGCTTGTGAAACTATCATTCAAAGAAAGTTAAATAACAAATTCAATTTTTTTATCAAGCAATTTTTCTATTCTTTCGATTATATCCTTAGACAATTTTGTTTCAGCCTGCGGATTTTTTAATGATTCTTCTAATTCTGTCATGTTACTTTTTTTTATAATACTCTTTTCCAAATCAATTTTTTTTAGCTCAGGTGTTTTCAAATCAGAAATTACAAAAGCATTATTTCCAATAAGATAAATCTCCCCTTCTTTTTCTCCTATTTTAACTGAAAACCTTAGTCTATTCATTTCGAAAAGTTTTTGCCTCTGCGAATATTCTGTTAATGCCGCAATCAAAATTTGAGCATCCTTTCTGATACTTTCAACTTCTTGTCTAGACATTTTTAATAACCCATTTTTTAATTCATAGCTTTTTTTTGCTTTGATTACTTCGTCTAGAATCTTTAAATAAGATCCTGGTAATTTTCCTTTTTCTATTATCTCTAATTTAAATTTAGAAACAAGCTGGTCTTCATTAAATTTGCCGAATAATCCTTCAAGAATACCGATTATATCTTTGTATATATTTACTATTGTTTTTTCTGCACTTCTTTTTCCAACCTCTTCAACAAGTTTTCTTATCCTTTTAATATACTCTTTTGTTCCTTTTAATAACTCATCTATTTCTTTCCCAGAAATTTTTTTCAATTTTTCATGCTCGTATGCCTTATAAACATCAACAACAATATGTTCTAAAAAATCAATATATTTCTTCTCAAGTAGTTTTTCTTTCTCATAAAAAATTTTTTTCATTAGTTCGACTGTTTCTTTAGGAGTAGGTGGGGCCAAACCGTAAAGCATCAATGCTCCTTGCGATGGTGTAATAACACTCCAATAAATATCTTCAGTTGCGATATCTATCATTTTTCTATCAATTACTTCCTCAACTTTCTCTCCAATTGTAAGAAATCTTTCAATTGCTTCCGGCGTTCCGGTAATTTTTCCCATTTTCAAAAGCAATTTCCACGGAGTAAATGTTCCTTTATCGTATAATGGAACCCCATCCCTAACAAACGTAAAGAAAATTGGATTTGCATCTCTTATTCCTTCCCAAAATTCTGTCAGAATATAAATTTGCGGAGATAATTTGTTTTTTACTCCTGCAATATCTGCGGCCTCCATTACATATCCATAAATAATTCCTCTTAATCTATCTCTTAATTCAGTTCTTGTCATTCTTTTAACGTCAGTATCATCAATAATAACAAATACGTCAATATCACTTGTCTTAGTTGCAGTTCCTCTAATTAAAGAACCAGCAATAACATAAGATACAATATACCTCTCAAATTTTCTTATACATAAAGATTTATGAATACTTGCAACTCTTAGTGCTCCTAATATTCCTTTATCATGCATAGGCATAGACATTCCTATAGCCTCAACCATATCATATTTACCATCAGAAGCCATTTCCCATATTTCATTTATCGTGTAGATATGTAACCATATTTTCGGTCTTATTGCTTGTACTAATTTAATTGCTTCTGTTTTAACCTTACCAAATTCTTTTTCTTTTTCATTTGAAATTATTATTGCTATGTGTATAAGCTTTTCTTTTTCTATATTTTCTTCTTCAAACAGCTTTGCTGCTTGTGGGGGGATTAATCCTATCGCATCTATGAATGGAAATTTTTTTAAGATACTTTTTTTGAAAGTTTCGAGTTTTGTTTTTAATTGCTCAATCTGCTTCTGTGCTTCTTTAGAAATTTTTTCTTCCTCTAAAGGCTTCTCTTTTTCTTTTACTTTGCTTAGAAGTTCTTCTGCTTTTTTAGTTTCTTCTGTCATTATTAATATGCACCAAAGTGAATATTTAAAGTTTATTAATAGATAAAGTTTTAAACAGTAAAAATTATAAAGATTTAAGGGCCTATCGTTCATCGGCTAGGACAATTCGTTTACACCGAATAGAGAGCGGTTCGACTCCGCTTAGGCCCATTTTTATTTCTTACTATAATTAGAAATATGCTAAAAAACTTCTAAGAATAAGATAAATTCATAAAAAGTTTATTACCATAATATTAAAAAACACAATTTTATTTGAATTAATAACGCGCCAGTAGTCTAGTGGTAGGACTCGTGCTTGCCAAGCACGTAACCCGGGTTCGAATCCCGGCCGGCGCATGAAATAATGTTTATTATGTCACTCAATAGTAGTAATTAGCAAAAGGTTTAAATAGTCAAGTGACATATTTATTCTATGAATATCCAAAGAGCAGATTTAATAAAAGAGAGAGACTCATTACTTGAGCATATCCTTTACAAAATACAGGAAAGTCCCGTTTCAAGAGAAAATCTCATTATAAGAGGCGGAGCAGCGCTACATTTTTTTTATTCATCTCCGAGATATTCTTCAGATATAGATGCTGCTATAGAAGAAGGTGGATTTGATCTTTATAAGAATCATATTATAAAAGATCTTAACAAAGATATATGCATAGACAATAAAGTGTATCATCCAAAACTAGCAAAAAACAATACAGATTTTTTTAGAATATCTTATAATCAAGATATACCAAATACGCCTAACGGAAAAATCGAAGTTGATAGAATAAGTGCCCCAAAGAAATTTAAGAAAAGCGAGGGAAAATATTCTCCGATACTCGTAGAAGATCCTTCAGAAATTTATGCTGACAAGGTAATCGCAACAATGCACAGAATGAAAATGAGAGGTTCAATGAAACCTTCTGATTTGTTTGATATGGATTATATTGTTAATGTTCTCAAAACAAAAGCTACAAAAGAAGAGATAAGACAAAAAGCAAAATCATATAATGATTATGGGTGGGAGATACAAGTTCTTGATAATGTTTTAAAATACATAACTGACTCAAAAAAATTTGATGAGTTCAGAAGAGTTCTTGAAGAATCCATGATGCCTGATTTTTTTGAAACACAAAAATTTGACAATGCTTATTTTGAAAGTAAGGCAGAATATTTTGAAGAGATAAAACCTTTATTTGAAAGAAGTCTTTTTGAATAAAAAAAGGATTCCGGATGATGTAATAATAATTGATTGTTTTAATGCTTATTTTGTTGTTTATATAATCTTATAAACTAAAATTCTATTGAAAAACAATGGCTAAAAATTTGTTGTATCTTGCAAATCAGCTGGGATTTTCAGAGACAGGAAGAATGCTTCTTAAAATGATAATTCCTGAAATTGAGAAATATTTTATTGTTAAGGAACCTTTTAGGGATTCAGGAATAATAAAAAAAGTTACATCAAAAGATGCGGCAAAAGCAATAATATTATCTAATAGAAAGCTAATGTCCAAAGCAAAAATAATGGCGCCGATTCTTGATGGAAGCCATGCTGTCGATGATGGAATAGCAGGAGAGATAGCTGAATTTTCTCTAAAAAAATTAGGGCCTATAATTGCATTAAGAACAGACTTGCGACAACATGATTCAAATTTTGCAATAAATCCCCAAATAGAAGGGTATATAAAAGATTCAGGTGGAAAAATCTGTTTTTCTCTTGCAGAATGGTTTTCTGAACTCAGAAAATTAGCTTAAAATAGATAAAAAATTAGATAAGTTTGTATTTTATAGAAACAAATGCGGCAACAGTCTGTTTTCCTGGTTGTATTGTTGTAATAGCTTCTTTTGCTTCTTCTGCTTCTTTCAATGTAATAACTTTATCGTACATCGGCCATGGCCTATATTCCCATATGGATGTCGAAACAGAAACTACATCTCCTACTTTCATTCCAAGGCCTTCAGCAATCCCTTCAGCCTTCGCTTTTGCGTCTTGTGTTGCTAATGTAAGCGCTTCTTTTTTATATTCATTCTCTTTTATCTGGCTTAATTCAAAATTAATAAAATTGATAATTGCACCATTATCTACAACAATATCAATAACTTTTCCTGTAAGATTCATTTTGTCTGAGCTCAGCTCTATTCTTAAAGTATGAATTGCTTTCCATCCGAGACTTTTTTTTCCTTCTTCTGTCCATTCAAAATCCTCATATATAGCATAATCAAATGTTGTTATATCCTCTCTTGCAAATCCTTCTCGAATTAATGCATTCACCATATTCTCTTCAATTTCTGAATTCTTGTCTTTTGCTATAGCTGCGCTGGAACCATTTGTTTCAATTTTGAGATAAATAGCTACTATATCTGGAAATACTTTTATTTCTGCAACCCCATCAACATTAACTTCTTTTGAAGGTACTGTAAATTGATAGACTATAAAATAACCAAAAATTGCAAGTAAAATTATTGTAAAAGCAATTATTAATGTGATTTTTATCGAGTTTTCCATTATCTCATTTATAGAATTTACTTTATAAATTTCACGTTTAAAAACGATAATTTCAAAAATATCTATCGATAATGAAAAAGTATGGATTGCTTTTGCATTATTAAAAAAGATAAAAAAACAAATGCAAGAATCGGGCTACTTAAAACAAAGAAAGGAAATCTTGAGACTCCAGTATTTATGCCAGTTGCAACAAAAGCTTCTGTAAAGTATCTTTCTTCTGAAGATTTAAAAAAAATAAGGATAAAAGCAATAATCTCAAATACTTTTATTCTTCATCTCAAACCCGGGGAGAAATTAATAAAAGAGCTTGGCGGAATTGGAAAATTTATGAATTTTTATGGAATTAATGTTACTGACTCTGGAGGTTTTCAAATGTATAATCCAGCTTGCTATATAGATTCAAATGATAAAGGGGTCTTCTTTAGGAATCCTTTTACCAAACAAAAATTATTTATTACGCCTGAAAAAGATATGGAGATACAACTTGATTTAAATTCAGAAATAGCAATGTGCCTTGACTCGATGCCCTTACTTTGCGAACCTAAAGAAAAAATCGCAGAGGCGGTAAGAAAAACAGTTCTATGGGCAAAAAAATGCAAAAAACATCATGACCAAATACAAGAAAACATTCAAAAATCAAAAAGACAGCTGTTATTTGCAATTTCTCAAGGAGGAGTTTATCCTGACTTAAGAAAAAAATGCTGTGAACAACTATTAAAGTTAAATTTTGATGGCTATGCTATTGGAGGTTTAGCTTTAGGAGAGACAAAAGAACAAGAATATAATGCAATAGAAACCCACAAATCAGTAATTCCAGAAGATAAGATCTGTTATTTAATGGGCGCAGGCCACCCTTTAGAAATTCTTGAAGCAATATCAAGAGGGGTTGATATGTTTGATTCTAAGTTTCTTACTCAAAATGCAAGGAGAGGAACTATTTTTACCTCTCAAGGCAAAATAAACCTTTTTAATTCAAAATATGCCAAAGATTCAAACCCCTTAGATAAAAACTGTAAATGCTTTGTATGTAATAATTATTCAAAAGCATATATAAGATATGGTTTAAAAATGGAAGAAGGCAATGCGAGAAGATTAGCCTCTTATCATAATATTTATTACATAACAAACTTAATTGAAAATGCCAAAAAAGCCATAAAAAAAGGAAATTTTCTTGAATTTAAAGAAAAAACAAAAAAAATTTATAATAAAACTGATGATAAGATAGAAATGAGTGAAGAGAACGATGGTTTATGAAAGAACATTTGCGATGATAAAGCCAGATGGCATGAAATATAAAGATGAAATATTAAAAAGAATAAAAGAGGCCGGATTGAGAGTTGTTAAAAGTAACATTGTAAAAGTAAGTCCTGATTTAGCTGCAAAATTTTATAAGCATGTTCGAGTAAACAGAGGGGATCAAATATATCAATCGTTAATAGACTATATAACCTCAGGAGAAGTTATGCCAATGATTTTAGAAGGAGAAAATGCAGTTTCTGTTCTGAGAAAAATTACTGGAAATACAGATCCTGAAAAGGCTGAGAAAGGCACAATCCGTGGAGACTTTGGAACAGACAAGATGAGAATTGCAGATTCTGAAAATCGAGCAACTAGAAATGTTATTCATTCTTCAAGCAGTCCTGATGAAGCAGTAATTGAAATAAACTATTTCTTTAAAAGATATCAGAAATGAAAAGAAAGACTCACAAAAAATGATCAACCCAAAAGAAAAGCAATCAAAGGACTTGAAGCAAGATAAATGTGCCTACCTGAAGAAATTAGCCTATATATGACAATATTTTCCTTTCCTTTTTTTTCAGTCCACATCTTATAACCTTCTTCCCTCATTTTTCTCTCTATCTTGAAGGCGTTTTCAAGATAACTTGCATCTCTTTTTGTGTAAGCTGCGCTTATCAGATCTAAGAGACTTTTGATGTAATCAAGAAGATTTTTTATTTCATTGGAATTTTAAGAAATCAATGCATTTATCTTTAATATTCTTCTGACATGGATGGCATATGTGATGAACTACCGCTAGATTTTCCTACGGCAGCAACTATGTCATCTATTCTTAGAATCATAATCGCTACTTCAGAAGCAGATTGAATTGCTTGTGTTTTAATTTTTAATGGTTCTATAATGCCTCTCTTTAGAGTATTATCTATTTTTCCTGTTAACAAGTCTAAACCTGCATTTATTTCTCCTGAATTATGTTTTGATTTTAATTCTGTTATAACATCTATAGGATCCATCCCAGCATTTTCAGCTAAGATTTTTGGAATGCTTTCCAAAGCATCTGCAAATTGTTCTATTGCAAGTTGTTCTCTTCCTTTAACTATTACTTCTTTTCTTAATCTTCTTGCCAATTCAACTTCGATAGCACCGCCACCAGCTACAATCTTTTTTTCTTTCAAAGCAGCAGCAACATCTCCTAATCCATCTTTTATTGCTCTTTCTGTTTCATCAAGCACATGTTCTGTGCTGCCTTTTATCAAGATTGTTAGTGCTTTTGGATTCTTGCATCCTCTAACATAAGTCATTCCCTCTTCTCCTGTTTTTATTTCTTCAACTAGATTTGCGTAGCCTAAATCTTTTTCAGTTAATTCATCTAATTTTGAAATTATTTTTGCACCAGTTGCTAAAGCTATCTTTTCCATGTCTGATTTGCTTACTCTTCTACATGCATAAATTCCTTCTTTCATAAGATAATACTGTGCAACATCATCTATCCCTTTTTGGCAAAAAACTACATTTGCCTTACTTTTCTTTATTTTATCAACCATTTCTTTTAACATTCTTTCTTCTTGATCAAGGAAAGATTGAAGTTGCTCTGGAGAAGAAATGGAAATTTTAGTTTCTGTTTCCGGTGACTTAATTTCAAGTGCAGCATCAATCAAGGCAATTTTTGCATTTTTTATTTCTTTAGGCATCTCTGAATTCACTCTTTCTTTATCAATAACAATTCCAGTAATTAATTCTGTATCTTCTATTCCGTTACCTTTTTGTTTTTCAAGTTTAATATTATTCAAGTCAATATTATCATTTTCAATTATTTGTTTTACTGCTTTTGAAATAATATCTGCAAGTTTTTCTTTCGCATTTTCTGCTGACTTCCCAGTCATTGCAGTCATTGCGATATTTTTCAAAAGAGAATCATCTTTGCTAGAGATCGTAACTGCAATTTTGTTAAGCAGTTCTATTGATTTTTCTGCTGCAATTCTATAACCTTTTGCAATTACAGTTGGATGAATTTTCTGATCTAATAATTTTTCAGCATTCTCAAGCATTTTTCCAGCTAAGATAACTGCAGTTGTTGTTCCGTCCCCTACAGCATCTTCTTGCGTCCTTGCAACTTCAACTAACATTTTTGCTGCAGGATGCTCTATTTCCATTTCTTCAAGGATAGTAACCCCATCATTTGTAATAGTAATATCTCCAATAGAAGAAACAAGCATTTTATCCATTCCTTTTGGTCCTAAAGTTGTTTTGACCGTATCAGCAACCATTCTTGCCGCTAAAATATTATTCCTTTGCGCGTCTCTTCCAAGCATCCTTTGCACATTTTCTGGGAGTATATATATAGGTTGTTTTTCTACCATTTTAATTTCCAATAGATTTTTCCCTTTAACCTAAAATTATATTATAGGGTGTTTTTTTAAATTTTTCTATTCTACTCTCTGTCGTATTAAAGGGTCATTTTAAAATCGCCTCCCTTTTTGTCGTATTCGGGTGATCGAGACTTTGTTTTAATAAGCTCTGCCTTTGTTAATTTTTAGTTGAATGTTAATCTCGCTATTTTTGGCTAGCCCGACTCTGTTAAACCATAAAATATTTTATAAGAGTAAGATAAAATCTTTAAATACAAAAGCTCTTATTAAAACGTGCTAAGAAAAAGCAAGGTGAAATAAGATGCAACTCGATGATGAATTAAGTTTATCTTAAAATATTATGGACTTGTCAGAAAAAGAAACGAGAGAAAGGTACATAGACCCTATTTTAAAAAAGGAGGGATGGAGAGATGAATATATAAAAAAGAAAATAAGATAAACGAAATATGCCAGAATAAATTTCAAAGATTTAGATAAAAAGCAAAAGAAATTAAAAATGATTTTAAGTTCCTCTTTCCGCAAGATTTTTCATAGGTTTTTGAAGTTATAAAGTCGGGGAATTACACAAAATATACTAGTAATCTTGAAGCTGAATTAAATGGCTAGCTCATTGCATAAAACCTAAGAAAACTGCTCATCACACCCACATTCGACTTAAGAATCATCATCAGTTATTGCTACAGAGAGCTATTCTAAAAGATTATTTTTATCAAATCTTTTATATCTTCAATCTCATAATCAGCTCCGCTTTGTCCTAGAGGAGCCGGCTTTTCATCTCCATAACGCGCATAACATGTTTTTATTCCCAAAGACTTTGCTGTCTTAATATCTCTATCAATCCAATCTCCAACCATCATTGCTTCTTCGGGCTTTATCTTTAATTCTTTCAATGCAGCTTTGAAAGGTGCAGCAGTTATTTTTTTCTTCCTTACATCGGCTGCTGTTATTACAATGTCAAAAAAAGAATCAATCTTCATGGAAACCAATCTCAACCATGCCTGAAGCCTTGGAGCATCTGTTATGATTGCAAGAGTGTATTTTTTCTTTAATTCAATTAATGTTGGAATTACTCTTGGATAGGGAGAAAGATAAAACTCTCTTATTTTTCTATAAGCAATAACTCCATTTGCAAGAATCTTATAATCAACTTTCCCTTTCGTCTTCTCAAGAAATTTTTGAAAAATCTGCTGATATTCTATTCCATATTTGTCATATAATTCGAAAAGGATCTTTAATGCTTCATCTCTCTTAATCTCTAATCCAGAAGCAATCATTGCATCAATAGCAGCTTCGCAGCTTTTCTTCTTCATCGCCATAAAGTCCACTAAAGTATTATCTAAATCAAAGAGGATTGCCTTTATCATGATTTTAAATAATATTTTTTAAACTTTATAAATTAATGTCACTTTGCTTTAAAGATAACAAAAAAGTTATAAATACAAATTCTATCATAAAACTATGAAAATAGGCATAAAAGTTGGCGATGTAATGACTAGAAATTTTATTTCTGTTACGCCTGACACATCTATATCTGAATGCTCTAAAATAATGATTTCAAACAAGGTTGGTTCTCTTATAGTAAAAACAGACCAAAAATTAGAAGGAATATTAACAGAAGGAGACATAATAAGAGCAATTGCAAAATCTAAAAACTTATCGAAGATTAAAGCAAAGGATATTATGACAAGACATGTTATCACTATTTCACCAAGTGAAGATATGTATGAAGCATTGAAAAAAATGAAGGGTAAAAAAATAAGGTGGTTACCAGTTATAGTAAAATCTAGAGTAATTGGCATGCTGACTGTAAAGGATATTCTAAAAATAGAGCCCAGTTTGTTTGAGATTGTCAGAGAATTTACTCCCATAAAAGAGGAAGAAGAAAAATATAAAGCGATAAAATTAAGAAAAAGAAGAGAATCTCTTGCTAGAGGAGATATATGGGCTAAAGAAGGAGAATGCGAGGAATGCGGGGCATTTGGGTTATTGTATAATGTTGATGGCCGTCTTTTATGCGAAGAGTGCAAGGATGAAGAAGAAAGAGATTAGAAGTTATTTTTTGCTTTATTAGCTGTTCTTCGTATGTTCTCAAACTCTTTGCAGGCAAGAATGTCTATTTGGTAGTTTATGCACTCTCTAAGCAGGATAGTATTATCAATATTTTGGTTCAAGAAATAACCAAGATTATGGTATATACTTCTTAGATAAAATCCCATTTCAAGATAATTTTTATCAATCTGGATATTTCTTGCATCAGCAGGAATCATTCCCTTTAAGATAGCTTCTTCAACCATATTCTTTCGTTTTTCTATGATATTGTCTATAAGGTTTGAAACACTTTTTTCAGGCTCAGACATACTTTTGAAAACATGATAATCTCCATACAAGCTTCCTAATGGAATTGCTCTCGGTCCGAATTCAATATTCGCATCAACTAGTCCATTAATAAGATTATGTTCAGGATAAGTCCTATGGATAAGAGTATCATTTTTATTTAGATATTTGTCCAAAAGCTCTACCAAGTTTATTGAAAGACCATCATCAGAGTATATAACTTTCTCAAACTGTGCATATTCCATCCTTGAAGAGAATTTTTCCTTGAAATTCTTCAAATTAAATTCTCCGATAGCCTCTTTTGTTATTCCTTTCTGATAAAACAAAAAATCCTGCAGCAAAACTATCGGATCAGATGCTCCGGTTATATCCAGCCAATAGATGTCTTTTTTTCCTGACACTATCTCTTTGAGATTTCTCTCGGGATCTATCCCTTGAAGGATAAGAATTTTATTGTTGTAGAAACTGTCTGCATTACTATCATTGTATCTCTCTGTGTTAATTAATTTTGGAAATATTCTTTTTGACATTCCTTGTGTAGGTGTCCCTTTTGGAGGAGTCATAAATGTCCACTCATCATATTTGAACGAAAAATTGTTTGTGAATTCAAGTATTTTTCTCTCATTTTCAAAACTTTCCTCATTGTAATGCTCCTTCAAAAAATATACTACAAAATCTCTTTTTTGTGTATTGTGAAAATATTGGTGAGTCAGAATTCTCAAGAATTTATTTCTGTGCCCTTTCTGCATCTCCATAGATTCTATTTTAAGCTCAAGAGTTTCTTTTCTTTCCCGAAGTACTGAAAGTTGTAGTAGTCGCTGTAAATCTTGGGTAAGCATTTCTTTGTTTGTAGTATATCTCTCTAGGATGGATGTCATTTCAGGTCTCCGGCTATTTTTTCTGCCAATGGCATTGACACATATCTAGCATGCTTTACAGCGCATGATTTGTACTCATCTGTTTTTTCTCCAATCCTCCTGTTAAAGTTAATCATCCTCATGTTTGCATAGACTGATGCAAGATATAATCCTGTCAGGAAGTGATTTGTATCGGCCTTAATCCTTGTATTTTGAAGATAAAAATTAACACAACTTTTCATTTCTTCGTGAGGATTTTCAAATTTATTCTGCACTATTGGGAGTCCTATAGTACAGCCAAGATGTATAAGACATGAAGTCCAATAGATATTTCCTGCGTCAACAAGCCTCGTTATAAGATTTTGCCTTGGAAATCCATCATGTGGTGCAAGGACATTGTATTCATCTCTAAATACATATTCTTCAAGAAGGGAACTTATCAGTTTATATGTCCATTTATCAGCATTTTTGAACTGTGTCACTATATTTTTTAGACAATTATATTTGCTTAACTCATATATTCTGTACAACTTGCCTTTCGAAAGGACTCTCATTTCATCTTCTATTTCTTTTGCATATTGGCTGAGTTGTGTGTGAAGAATAGTTATAGGTTTTATTGCTAACGCAATTTGTGAAAAGGTTATTTTATCAGATTTCTCTATTTTTTGTTCTAAAGTATCTGACTTTATTCCTTCGCAAAGAAGTATTCTGTTTTCATGAAGAACACTGCTCTCATATGCAAATATTTTCGGGAAAAGTCCTTCGATATACTTATTTGCAACTTTGAGGATGGCTTTTTCTGTAATAAATTCATCATATTTTGTAGAAACATACTGCTTTATCATATAAACTTCATCTTTTTTTGGATGTCTATACATTTCAGTTACAGATCTTGAACCCTGATTCCAGTATTCTGTTATTTTTTCAAGATGATTCCCATTGTCAATCTCTAAAAATTTGTTTATTTCTTCTTCTACTCCATTTACAAGTATTTTTGTTGGTTTCATTTTAGTATGCTATTATTTTTGAAATGTTGTGTATTGAGCTTGATATTCCTTTGAGTTTTTCGATTGATATGCTTACTGAAGGATGGTTTAAGTAAAGAGCATCACAATTTTTTTGAAATTCATATTTTGATGAAGCTATTTTTCTTGCTGACAGTTTGTCAAGAGAGTAATAGGCATTCATTACAGTAATATATTTCTTTTCAAGAGTCTGTATCATCAAAAGTATTTTCTTAATAGTTTCAGCATCTATCTTTAGAACAGCGAGGTTTCTCGCAAGCCTCTTCAAATCATCACCTATGTATTCAAGGTGTAAAGATATCCATTGTATATCTGAAAGGTCCTTTGAACTGAGTTTCATGCTGCTCAGTGCTGTGCGCTCATCTTGACATTTTCTTACAAGTTTCCACACAAGAAAATACAGTTTGTTTACTTCATAATCTGCACGCTGGATTTCTTTTATATTCCACTCCTTCAAATTTCCACTTTTCAATGCAGTTATTAATTCATCAAACATTGACCTGACAACATTGTCAAGCCTTCTTGTGATTTTCTCAAAAGAAATGGCTTCAAGGTCAAGAATATCTTTTATCACTATTTGCTCGGCATTTTGCTCTACGATCTCTACGCCTATTTTCTCCTGCACAATTTTGTTTATTAACTCATCTCTCTTTCTTTCATTTTTTCCTTCAATAATAATTTCAGAATAGTTATTTATATATGCTGATGTAAACTCTCTTTTTAATTCATCAGAATCTTTATTGTTCATAGAGATTACAATTTTCTTGCTGTCAGGCTTTCTTTTGTCTTTAAGATTAAGAGTAAGACTATCGTTGTTGTCTTCGAGGTAGATAATATCTCCTTTTTTCAAGTTGTTTTTCTCTATCCATTTCTTTGGAAGGCTAACTATATAAGAGGAATTTCCAAATTTTATCAATTTTCTCGGTTCACTTTTAACCATTTTATTAATCTTTTTACTATCTTACAGTGTTAAATATAATACTTCAATAAAATATATACCTAAACACTTCCTTAGCCTAGCAGGCATATACTTTATATGCTTTATATAAGATAGTTATTTATATAATTTTCTATTTAGCACATTATAGGAGAAAAAATGCAAATTGGGATTAAAGTTGGAGATATAATGACAAGAAATGTTATAAGTGTCAAGCCTACAGCTACGATAACAGAATGTGCAAAATGCATGGTTAAGAAAGATATAGGCCTATTGATAGTAAAAGATAATAGAAAATTAAAAGGTATCATAACTGAAAAAGATATTATTTGGGCACTAACAAAAAAACAAGATTTACATAATGTCAAAGTAAAAGATATAATGCTTAGAAAAATAACAACTATAAAACCCTCCCGTGATATTTATGAAGCTCTTGTGAGAATGAGAAATAAAAAATTACGCTGGCTCCCTGTTACTGTCAAAGGAAATGTTATAGGTATTCTTACAATCAAAGATATTTTAAGAATAGAGCCTAGTTTATTTGAAATCGCTGTGGGAAATATGCAAATAAAAGAAGAAACAGAAAAATTAAAAAGGATATCGGAAGGAAAAGAAGGAAGGTCTTGGACAAAAGAAGGAGAATGCGAAGAATGTGGCACATATGGATTGCTCTATGATATAGATAGAAGACTTATATGCGAAGAATGTGAAGATCGGTTTTTTTGATTTTAGTATCAGTCTAAATTAAAAAATAAACCATTTTCCAAAAATATTTAAACACTATTTCTTAAATAAATATAAATATTAAAATAAAAAAGAGCACAAATGGCTGAAAAAGATAAAATAGCAGAATCTAAAATCAAGCACGATGGTATTTTCGATTTTAAAGATACATATAGGTTTCTTTTTACTCTAGCGACTGATTTAGAGTATGAAGTAGAAGAACGAGTTTATTCTGAAAAAAATTCTACTAAAGGTAAAGAAATAGAAATAGAATGGGTTGCCAAGAGAAAGATAAGTGATTATTTTAGATTTATAATAAAAATGCATTGGTTAATCCTAGGTATGAATGATGTTGAAGTTATAAAAGAAGGTATAAAAGTTAAGACAAATAAAGGTTCTTTGGAAATAAAATTTTCAGCATATCTTGAAAAAGACTATGAAAATAGATGGGAAGCAACTGCATTCCTGAAATTCTTAAGAGGGTTATATGATAATTATATAATAAGAGGAAGAATCTCAGATTATGAAGACAAATTAGTTGAAGAAATGAACGAAATGACAGAACAGCTAAAGGCATTTCTTGTTTTAGAAGCCAAGAAATAATTATCAAAACATTTTTAAATATTATTTACATTTTAGCAAAATGAAAAAAGAAGGTTTAATAATTATTATCGTAGCAATATTTCTTCTGATATTCCCTTTTGCAAATGCAGATGTAGAGCTTAAAGAAACTGCTATAAACAATATAATAATAAAAGAGCTTTCATTACCAGCAACTTTTGATATTACTATTATAAACAATAATCGAAATTCAGATATTTTCTTGATAGACACATTACTTGATATAAATATAACTCCAAAAGATGCAGTGTTTGTAGCAGGAAACAGTGAAAAAACTGTTAGAAGAGAAATTTATCCAAGCCAAGAGATAAGAGCTAATCAGAGTGGTAGTTTTTCATTTTTATATTATATAAAAGGTGAAAAAGAAATTAAAAAAAGTACTATGATGCTTGATTTTATTTCTCTATCTGATTTAATTGAGTTAGAAATGCCTACAACAATTTCAAGTGACGAAAAAGAAATTAATGTAACTATAAATTTGACTAAAGATACAATTCTTGATGCAGAGCTTACTCTTGTTTCTGAGCTTTTAAGCTATACAAAACAAGTAACACTAACTAAAAATGGAATTGTTTTAAATGTTCCGCTTAAAAGTACGTTACCAAAAGCAGGAACATATGAAATAAAAGCGACATTTACTATAGACGATTATGATTTTAAAATAATTAAAGATATAACGCTAAAATCGATAATTTCAGTAGAAGAAACAACAGAAGAATCTGGTTATTTTTTAAACTATAAAACAACTGTAACAAAAGAAAACACTGGCAATAGTGTAACAGATATTACAATTTCTTTAAAAAAATCAATTATTGCTGGAATGTTTACAAACTTTAATATCAAACCAACAAACATTAAAAGAGAAGGAAACAGTGTAATTTATGAATTTACAAAAGAGCTGAATCCAGGAGAAAAGCTTACTGTTGAAGCAAGAACATCTTATTACCTACCCTTTTTAATATTAATTTTACTTATTATCGCAACATGGATTTTTATTTATATAATGACCCCACAAGTAAAAATAAACAAAAAAGCAGTCAATGTTAAAACAAAATCAGGGGTATTCGCTACAAAAATAGTTCTTGCGATAAAAAACAAAGGAAAAGAAGTGACTGATTTAAAAATTATTGATAGGCTACCTGCTTTTACTGAACTTGTACCTGAAAAGTTTGGTACCCTTTCTCCTACAGAAATAAGAAAGAAAACATTAATATGGCATATCGATAGATTAGGGCAAAATGAAGAGATAATGCTCTCTTATATAGTATACAGCAAACTTACAATAATAGGTACATTGTCTATTCCATTAACTTTTGTTACTTACAAAGATACTAAAGGGAATTTACATGAAGCAAAATCAAATTCTCTTTCTATAATTGTTCCAGAGCAGTCACCTATAGGATCTACGGTAATTAAATAAAATTTTTAAAAAATCTGCAAAAGTGATTATTATATCTTTCTCATCATTGAGAAAACTTTATAAGACAATCATTTTTTCTATATTTATCCCGGCGTAGCTCAACGGTGGAGCACTTGGCTGTAGCTTATTGCGCTATGAAGATATTCCTTCGGGAAAAAGATGATTCATAGGCAGCCAAAAAAGAAACCGAGTGGTTGGCGGTTCGAGTCCGCCCGCCGGGATAAAATATGAAAAGAGATTTTTTGGTTATATTGATAATTGTTTTATTGTTTTTAGTTGCAGGCATCAATAATTGTGTTCTCCAACATGAAGAAAATAAAGCAAAAATAAAAGATCATATAGAGATTTTAGGATTATCCAATTATTCATCTAAAGAAATATCTAATGAGTTTGTCAGTAAAGAAAAGAAAGAAATGCATGTTAATCCTTTAGACTTCCCTCCAGAGCAAACAATTGGTTATATAGAATCCCCGACTCTTTTTTCTTATCCGATTTGGTATTCTAATAATCTGAAATATTCTTATCTTGGAGGATGTGATGACGCAAGAAAAAAAGTAATGAAAGACGCATTCAGTATAGTTGAAAAATATTCAGACAATCTAATTAAATTTAATGAAGAAATTGGAAATGAAAATGCGGATATACTAATTTATTGTAGTTCTTCTTCAGAAGCGCCTGAAACAGAAAGACACTGGAAAATTCTTGGAGAAGGGGGCCCTGTACAGCACTATCCGATAAATGGATATAATATAATAACAAAAGGGGTTATATTTCTTTATGAGTATCAGTGTAGTAATGAAGCTTCTTCAGGTTTGCATGAATTATTGCATGTTTTAGGATTTAATCATGTAAACAAGTCGGGGGATATAATGTATCCAAAATCGAATTGTTTGTCTGAAGTTAAAAATCATACAAAGGATTCACTAAAAAAGATATATTCAATTTTCAATAAGTTTAATACTACATCTTTGTTATAAAATTTCTAAGACGTAACAAATTTTTTAGATAATTTAAAGAAGTTTCTAATATTTTAACCTTAGAATAAGGATCATCAGTCCATTTTATAGGAATTTCTTTAATCTTATATCCTCTTTTTTCTGCTATTATCAACATTTCAGAATCAAAAAACCAATTATTATCCTTAACCAAAGGAATTACTTCTTCGATAATTTTATTATTTATGGCTTTAAATCCGCATTGAAGATCAGAAACTTTAGTTTTTGTTAAAAATCTTGCAATCAAATTGTATGTTCTAGAAATTAATTCTCTAAACAAACTTCTTTCAACTTTTGAGTTTTTCGAAAGCCTTGTTCCAATTACAATATCATTATAATTCATTTCGTTCAGCACTTCTTTTATATGGTTTAAATCAGTTGAGAGGTCAATATCCATATAAAAATAAATTTTTGCATTGAATGAATTATATGTTTTTCTTAAAGCATACCCTCTTCCTTTAATAGGCAAATAAAAATAAAATACATTAGTATAATTTTTTGCAAGTTGTTTGCCTATCTCAGGAGTTTTATCTGTTGATGCATTATCTGCAATAATTATCTTCCATGATTTTATTTTATTCGAGACTAAATAATTATAGAGTTTTAAAACACCTTTTTTCAAATCTTTTTCTTCATTATAAACAGGCAATATAAATGCTATTTTCATCATTTATTAAATTTTTAGATTAAAGGTTTAAATTTAAAAAGTTTTAAAAATATTATCAATTATTATTGATATAATAAGCCCGGATGGTGTAGCGGCCTAGCATAGAACCCTGTCAACCAATTTCGGAAGAAATTGCTGAACAGATCGGTTCCGACCCGAGTTCAAATCTCGGTCCGGGCGTTCACGTGAGTGATGACTTTCTAAGTGGTGATGACGAAGCCCGAGCAGGGCGTTGATAAAGTTTATATATTGACATTTGCCAATATGTTCTATGGGAAAAGAGATTGAATTGTTAAAGGCATTGGCTGATGATACAAGATTCAAAATTGTTAAATTTCTATTAGAAGGAGAAAAGTGCGTCTGTGAGATTTTTCCTCATGTGAAAAGAACCCAGTCAACTGTTTCAATACATCTAGGAAATCTGGAGGATGCAAGGATTCTAAAATCAAGAAGGGAAGGGAAGAAGATCTTCTATAAAATCAATGATAAAAGAGTGTGTGACATATTCAAGGCATTGGGATATTCCAAAGGCTGGATTTTAAAATGTGAGTGTTGCTGTGAAAAATGAATAAATCATACATAAAAGCGTTTATTTTAGCAAGTTTTATTTTAGTTTTACTATCCTCTTTTGTTTTAGCGCAGGAAGAAAACAAAGTTTCTCTTTATTTTTTCTGGGGAGAAGGGTGCCCTCATTGCGCTCATGAAAAGCCATTTTTAGAAGGTTTAGAGCAGAAATATCCCGAATTAGAAGTTAAATCTTATGAAACTTGGTCAAATCCAGAAAATGCAAAGCTCTTTTCTGATATGGCTAAAGCATTTGGAACATCTGCAATGGGAGTTCCTACAACTTTCTTAGATGATAAAGTTTGGGTGGGCTATGCCGATTATATGGCTGAGGAGATTGAAGATAAAGTAAAATACTGCATTGAGCATGGCTGTACAGATCCGATTGAAAAACTAAAAAAACCTTCAGAATCAGAGATTTCAGAATCTAAGGAAACAATCTCTCCATTAGGAGAAGTTTGCGTTCATGTATTCATTCATGGGAATTGTATAACATGCGATAATATCTTGCCTTATATTGATTCATTGAATGAAAAGTACAATGTTGATCTAAAAAAGCATGATGTTTCAATCTCAGAAGAGAAAGAAATTTATGAGAATTTTAAGCAGGTTTATGGATTGGAGTATGCTGCATACCCTATTGTATTTATTGGGGACAGATATATAATTGGAGAGACTGCCATAAGAGAAAATCTTGAAGATGAAATAATCTCATGCAAGGACGGGGGATGTATTTGCCCTGCTGATAAAATTGATGGATTAATCCCCTATCCGCCACAGCCAAAAGATATAACTCCTGAGACAGAAAGCACAGTAACTCTTCCTCTTTTTGGAAAGGTTGATACCTCTAAAATGTCTCTTCCGATATTCACAGTAATACTTGGATTTTTAGACGGATTTAATCCATGCTCATTTTTTGTTTTGTTTTTCTTGCTAAGCATGCTTGTATATGCCCAATCCAGGAAGAAAATGCTTATTATCGGAGGAACATTTGTATTCTTTTCAGCTCTGATATACTTTTTATTCATGTCTGCATGGCTTAATCTTTTCCTGATTATCGGCCAGATTATGATAATTACTACAATAGCCGGAGTTATAGCACTTATAGTCGCAGCCATAAACATTAAGGACTTTTTCTTTTTTGAGAAAGGAATTTCACTTGTAATCCCTGAAAAAGCCAAGCCAAGCCTGTTTAAAAGAATGAGAAATCTTCTGAAAGCAGAATCAATGTATTCTATGGTGGTTGGAACAATAGTGCTGGCAATAGCCGCAAACACTTATGAGCTGCTTTGCACAGCAGGATTTCCAATGGTATTCACAAGAATTCTGACCTTGAATGACCTCTCAACAATACAATATTATCTGTATCTGGCATTTTACAACATAGTTTATGTCATACCTTTGTCAGCAATTGTGCTCATGTTTACAATAACTCTTGGAGCAAAAAAGCTTACAGAAGCGCAGGGGCAGGTTCTAAAGTTAATATCAGGGACGATGATGCTTTGTTTAGGCATTGTTTTGCTGATAAAACCTGCTTTGATGAATAATGTATTTGTTGCAATAGGGCTGCTAGTAATTGCCTTGACAATTTCAGGAATAATAATCTTCATAACGAGAAGGATTAAAGAAGAAAAAGAATTTAATTCTGAAAATAATGATAATAATCGAATTAAAAGGGGCAAAAATGGATCTTCCAAAAAATCTGAAATATAACAAAGATTATTCATGGGTAAAAATAGAGAAAGATATTGCAGTTGTAGGAGTTATTGAGCCTGCTGCAAAAAAAGTCAAGGAATTTGTGTTTATCAAACTTCCGGAAAAAGGAAAAAGAATAAAGCAGGGCGATATTTATGTTTCTCTGGAAGCTGTCAAATGGTCTGGCCATTTGTCAAGCCCGGTTTCAGGCCAGATTATTGAAGTTAATGATAAACTTTTTGACGAGCCTTCAAAAATAAACAAAAAGCCTTATGAAAGCTGGATAATGAAAGTCAGACTTGATAATCCTTCTGAAGCCAAAAAGCTAATTGATGCGAAAGAAGCTTCAGTATGGATAAAACAAAAAATTGGATAAAAGGAGGTAAAAAATGGGCAAAAATTTAAATTTTGAGGATTTGCACAATAGATACAACTCTCTAGTCAGAGGGAAAGGTGTTCCTGTTGGAATAAAGTTCCTAAAGAAAAAAGACGAGCTTAAAAAAATCGGAGTAATGCCTCTGGAAGACAATCTTGCTTTATGCCAAGTTATGAAGTTGGCGGCAGTTTATGAAAAGACAAGGGGAGTTTATTTTGAGAATATAGATGCTTGTGTTGTAGGGACATATATATTGGGATTTGGAATGCCTCCTGCAGACATCAAAGAGAGATGGGTGAAGGGATTTGCATACAATCCAAATACATTTGACAAGCTTGTCAAAAATATAGAGGCTTTGCCGCAGAAAAAGTTTGAAGCAGCCATCTTCGGGCCTTTAAAAGAGTTCCAAAGATTAAAGCAGGAGCCCGATGCAATAGTGATGTTTGTAAACTCTTCCCAGTCTTATCTCTTGATGGTAAGCTATTTTGACGCAACTGGCAAAAAGCCATGCTCTTGCATAAATGGGCATGCTGCATGCGAAGTTATCTCTGCAGTTGCAATGGGAAAATCTCCATGGCTCACAATCCCCTGTGGAGGAGCAAGAAGCGTTGGAGATGCTCAGGATGATGAAATCTGGATTGGAATGAAACCAGAAGAGCTCGACACAGCATTAAAAAGGCTGGAGCAGACAGGATTCAAGTATCCTCCTGCAGTCAATCAGATGGTTATGTCTCCATTAAATCCAAAACATCCATTGACAGATCTTATTGCAAGAGAATCAATAAGCAAAAAGTAATCAGTTATTTATTTTTTTTATTTTTTTATTTGAATCTAAAGATGAAACTGCCTAATTGGATAAAGATAAAGGATTTTAATAAAGATAGTTATCTTGAAACTTTTAACCTTGTTTCTAAGAGCAGACTCCATACAGTTTGTGTTGAGGCAAACTGCCCTAACAGATATGAATGCTTTTCAAATAAAACAGCAACTTTCATGATTTTAGGAGATACTTGCACAAGAAACTGCAAATATTGCAATATTAAAAAAGGAATTCCAAATCTTGTAGACAAAAATGAGCCTGAAAGAATTGCAAAAGCCGTAAAAAAATTAAAATTGAACTATGTAGTCATAACCAGTGTTACAAGAGATGATTTGAAAGATGGGGGTGCAGGGCATTTTGTTAAAACTGTCAAAGAGATAAGAAAAATAAATCCTAAATGCAAGATTGAATTGTTAATTTCAGATTTAAAAGGAAATTGGGATTCTTTAAAAAAAATAGTTGATTCTAAGCCTGATTTAGTAAACCACAATGTTGAAGTGGCTAAGATATTATTCCCTAAATTACGGCCAAAAGGGAGCTATAAGCTTTCTATAGAATTATTAAAAAGAGCCAAAAAAATTAATCCAGTTATAACTACAAAATCAGGATTTATGATAGGTTTAGGAGAGACAAAAAAACAAATAATCCAAACGCTTAAAGATTTAAAAGAAGCTCAAGTAGACATTGTAACAATAGGACAATATTTGTCTCCAAGTTCAAAACATGCAAAAATCAAAAAATTTTATAATCCTAAAGAATTTCAGGAAATAAAGAGCATAGCTAAAAAAATAGGGCTAAAAAAAGTTATTGCAGGGCCCTTAATCAGGAGTTCATATAATGCTGGAGAATGTTTTAATGAAAAATGAGATAAGACTAATTCCAATTATAGAAGAATGTGGCGCAATGCAGATGGCCATAGATGAAGCGATATTAAAGTCTTGTTCTGAAGGAAAGTCTCTTCCAGCATTAAGATTTTATCGATTTATTCCTCCAGCAATAACTATTGGATATCATCAAAATATAAATGATTTTGACTTAAACAAGATAAAAGAAAAAGGATTTCATTTAGTCAGGAGAATTACTGGCGGAACAGCTGTTTTGCATAAAAATGATTTCGTTTATTCTTTAATATTGCCTGAAAAAGGAATCCCTCATAAAGTTTTAGATGCTTATAACTATCTTTCTGAAGGATTAGTTAAAGGATTAAACAATTTAGGAATAAAGGCCTATAAAAGAAAAATATTATCTAAGAAAAGAGAAGGAAATTGTTATTTAAATGACAATCCTTATGATATAATTGTTAAACATAAAAAAATTTCTGGAAATGCTCAAACAAGGCTTAATGGTTTTCTGCTTCAACACGGGACAATTATTCTAGATGATAATATTCAGGAGATTATTGAATGCCAGAATATTTCAGAAAAGCAGAAAAAAGAGCTGTTTGAGAAATCTAAAAGAAAGGTTGGTTGCATAAAAGACTATCTTGGAACAATTCCTTCTTTTTCAGAACTAGAAGAAGCAATGAAAAAAGGTTTTCAAAGTCTTTTTTCAGAAAAAGGCTGGATTTTAAAACAAGGGCAGCTAACTTCTTATGAAAAAAAGCTCGCAGAAAAAATAGTTATGGAAAAAGATTGTGGAGGTATTTAAAAGAGAGGCCTAGAAATTATGCCTTTGGCATGAAAAACTGCTTTGGCTCTGAAACAAGAACAACAGAATCATAAGTTTTTATGATATCTGAAAATTTTTCCTGCAGTTCAGCCATTAATACATAGTATTCTTTAAAGTTCTTAACTTCAAACTCTATTTCCATCTCCCATCTTCCGGCTGTCAGAACAATATTAAGTGCATTTTTCATTGATTTAATGTAGTTTAGCAATTCATTTTTTCTTTCTTCTTTTATTTCTTTAAGATAAATAAAAGCCTTGCATGTTTCATAATTCATTTTTTTAGGATCCAAGGCAATTTTATATCCTGTAATTACTTTATTTTTTTCAAGCTGTTTTATTCTATAAATTACAACAGCAACTGTAATTCCTAACTTTTCAGCTAAATCAACTATCTTAATTCTTGAATTTAAGGCTAGCTCTTCAAGAATCTTTAAATCAATATCATCAACTTTTACAGGTTCGAGTTCTTCTCCGAATGTTGTTTCAATTGTTTCAGCTCCAGCATAAAACCATCTTCTGTTGAATTGAATGCTTTTTGAGCTTATTGATATCTCTTTTTCCAACACATAGTTGCTCAGCTTTCCAAGTATTTCATCTTGTATCTTGCTGAATTCTCGTACATTTTTCGCCCATGCTGCAATGATTAAGTCCCATTTTCCTTGGCAGTTTCCTATCCAGAAAATATTCTTGTTTTTTAACAAATATTCTTGAATTTCCTGCTTTGCTACTTTTGTCAGATTTTGAAGCTTTAGATATATCTTATATGACTGATACCCTATCCTGTAAGTCGAAATAACTGCCTGAAACCTCAAGATATATCCTTTCTCAATAAGTTTATTGATTCTATGAAATACTACTTCCTTGCTTAGCCTTGTTTTTTTAGCAATTTCAGTCAAACTTGCTCTGCTATTCTTGTCCAGTTCATATAGTATTTTGAAATCCTTTAAATCTAGTCCTTTTATAAGTTTTATATATTTTAAAGTCATATTTTAATAAAACATGTTATATTTATAAATTTTCTCATTTTGTTAAAATTTTAAATAGAAATAATTAAATAATTTTACAACATAAAAATAATGTAATATCACTGAAAGGTGATAACACAAGGTAATGAATAGGCAAACAAAAATGGCAAATAAAACAAAACTTGAAATATTGGTAATAGAAGACGAGCACCTTGGAATTGCAAAAAGCTATTTTGGTAGTGTGAAGGATATTGATGTCGATTTTACAGAAACAAAGGCAGAGGCATTGTCAAAACTTGCAGAAAAAAAATATGATGGATTGATAACCGATGAACACTTCCCTGAGAATAAAGGCGAAAAAGCAGCCAATAAGGGCAACGACATTGCTTATGTTGCTATGACAAAAGGCATGCCTTGGATAAAGTATTCTTCTCATGGGCCATCAGCCATCTTAACTTTTCCATTAAGAAAAATTGATGCTGCGAAAGCAAAAAAAGCCAGAGATTATTTTGACTGGCTGCGTAAATGCAACAATATAGATGATTTGGGGAGTATAGATGACGCTCAAAATATAGTATATGCTTATGGAGGCACTTGTCATGGAAACCCTAAAGAAATTCAGAAGAATGTAGGAGTAATTGAGTCATATCTGCCAAAACATCAGAAAACTTGCAAAGAAGGCTGGGAAAATGCATTTTCAATATTGAAAAATGTGATTGATATGTACACCAAAGGAAGCGATCTGGCAGATTATTTTTTAGAAAAGGCCAAAGAAACAGGAGGTCAAAAATAAAAATGAAAAATATAGTTAAATTATCAAAAGCAAGCATTCAAAAGCTAAGAGAGCTAGAAGAATGGCATAAGAAGGCCGAAAAAGAAACAACTAAAAGAGTTAAGGAAAAGATAGAAAAAAAGCATGGAAGACTAGATGGCTTGAATATTTTAGTAATAGGCCAGAAATACGTTTGCAGCTCGAAACCTTATAAAAGTGCCTTCTCAAGTCTGGGTGCAATTGTGAATATAAACGATTCGGGCTCATTTGATGGAATTGAAAAATATGAGCCCAAGCAAGTTCTCGTGGTAGACTATAATCCAGAAGTGAAAGGACTTTTAACTTCAGCGAAAAAGTATTCAAAAGAAATAGAGAAATTTCTATTCAAGGTTTTAACTTATTCAAAGTTTGGATGTGGAGTTTTATCTGAAGAAGAGGAATGCCCTTTTGAACTTAGAAAAATGTTTGATAAGGTCTGTTCAGGAGTTCATACTTACGATAATCCTCTTGTTTATTGTATAGATGATGTACTTAAACTCAAGGATTATTTGATCTAAAATGGCAAAACCAGAACAAGAATACATTGCAAACAACCAAAATTCTTTGGTTTTGCTGACTAAAGATGAGAAAGGAGCAAGAGATTTAGTAGGACATATAAGATATAGTGATGATATTAAATTTCCTGTAAAAAGCTGGTTTCCTTATAAAATCAAAGAAAAGCTTGATTTTTCTTCAGATGCGTGTTTAGGAATAGTGAAATACAGCATTGATGACATAATTAAGGACTTGGCTGATGGAAAAGAGTTGCCTTTTGTGCTTGTTGAAGGCGATTTTCCAAGAGGATGCGGGTTGACAGTTTACAGCCCTCGCCTGATAATAGCTGAAAAAAGAAAAAGCAAAGATGATATTATAAGAGATATTGAAGAGATAATGCCTTATAATGCAATGTTAAAATATATTGCAGATGGAAAGTTGAGACTAAAAAAAGGAGAAGGCCTGCATGTCAATGATTTCAGCACAAGCTATTTTGAAAATCAAAGCGATTATCTGGATACAATTGCAGCAATAGCCGAAAGCTATCTTGCAAAAGAAGAAACTACTATCCTTTTTCATGCAAAGCTGAGGTGAATGGATAGGCTTTAAAACAGCCTATCTCTTTTATTTTATAGTAAAATGAGCCACTATTCAAGTCTAAGAAGCATGAATTCAATTAATTATCCTATAACAAGGATTGAAAGCTACAGGCCTAATCAGATTTATGAAAAACAGCCTGTATCTTACAAGATAAACAAGAACTTCGGAGACTATAGCGGTATTAAATCTTTAGAGATTCTTCCTATAAAGATAAATATAAAATAAAAAGCTTCTTCTTAAATAAATATTTTAATAAAGTTAATAAAGATACTAATTTCTATTATTCAATGGTTGCCCTAAAGAGTTTAGAAAAAAGAGTAAAAAATATTCTCATTGGATTATAAAGTGTACAGCAAAAAACCGTTTTTTGCACATGGAAAGCAAGAAAAAAGTAGCCTAAAATAGGCTTTCCACATATTATCTTGACTGTGATAGGCTGCGTCTCATAAGGTTTAAAACTTTGAATTTCTTTGTGGATTATATAAAGGAAACTGAAATGAAAAATCAAATTAAAAAATATTATTTTGAACATTCTGAGATATTGGAACAGCTAAGTAAAGGAAGATTTGAAAGAGAACCCTTATTTCTTGATAAGATTTTTAGAAAATATGGTAAAGTTAAAACTGTTCTTGATGTCGGATGTGGGACTGGTGCTCATCTAAACGAATTAGCTAAAATGGGCTACAAAAGATTCGGGATCGACCTCAGCAGAAGCATTATAAACTATGCCAGAAAGAAATGTCCAAACATAAAATTTGAAACAAAAGATATGCGAAAGCTCAATTATAAAAACAGATTCGATGCAATAATCTGTTTGTGTACAACTTTTTGTTATAATCTAAACAACAAAGATATTCTCTTAACTTTGGCAAATTTTAGAAAGGCGTTGAAAAAAGACGGCATTCTAGTTATTGACGTATTTAATCCTATTTCTTTTATAGAGAAAATCCGATATAAACGAGTAAGAGTAGAGACTCATCAGCTTGGAGGTTTAAAATTCAAAGAAAAATTAGAGTCTCGCATAAATGAAAACAGCCAAACATTGATGGATATAAGAACAACTTATCTTAATAACAAAAAAGTGAAAATCAATAGAACTGTCCTTAGGATGTTTTTTCCTCAAGAAATGAGGGCTTATCTTGAGCTAAGTGGATTTAAATTTATAGACTTTTACGGCTCTTATGATTTGAAAAATAAGGTCGCCGATGCAGCGAGACTTATAACTGTCGCAAAAAGGAAATGAAACTTTTCAAAAAAGATGAATTAAGGCTTTTATGGCCATTCTATCTTATGGTTTTTCTAGCTGGCGCTTTCTCAGTTGTCTTTCCAATCTGGATAATATTCTTTCAACAAAAATTTACTTATCTGCAAATTTCTTTTGCTCTTGCTATTTCTTCTGCTGCAATGATTCTGTTTGAGATCCCAACAGGAGCATTTGCAGATATTTTCGGAAGAAAGAGCTCAGTAATTCTGAGTCTTATTTTACGAAGTCTGGTGTGGTTTGTGTTGCCTTTTGTCAGCACTCCTTTCATTCTCTACACAGCTTTCTTTTTTATAGGTGTGTTTATGACCTTTAAATCTGGAGCAGATGAAGCATGGATTATAGACTGGCTAAAGCATAATAAAAAAGAAAATCTTATACATGAAATGTATATAAAAATTCAAAGTATTCATTCAATAGGTTTTGTAATAGGTCCTCTTCTTACAACTTTGCTGTTATTTTTTCTTGAGATGAAACATCTGTTTTTTGTAGAAGGCAGCGGGGCTCTGTTTATTTCTCTTATGTTAATATTTTTTGCTAAAGAGTATTTTGTTCGAAGAAAAGCAAAACTAAGAGAGAAGGCTTATCATACAATTAAAACTATTAAAAGAGGGACAAGTTATTTATTCAGCCATAAAACACTCTTTTACCTTATAATAGCAGAAATGGCTATTGCTTTTGCCCAAGAGTTCAACATTGTTGCATGGCAACCTTTGCTTGTTGATTTAGCGCTGCCTGTTCAGTATCTTGGTCTTATTTTCTCTGCTGTTAGTGTGATTGGTATAGCTACTCCATTTTTGACAAAGAAGCTACTAAAGCAGATAGGTTATGAAAAACATTATCTTGCCTTAACAACGGCTCTGCAATTTTTGGCCCTAATATCGCTATGTTTTATAGAAAGGCCTTTTTTTCTGCTCGGAGTTGCTGTATTTTTGCTAATTAACATAATGGCTGACTTAAGATTGCCTGTTAGATCGATGTATTTTCAATCCTTTGTTCCAAATAAGATTCGCGCCACAACAACATCAACTCAGTCAATGATTTTATCGGCTGTGGCTTTTTTTGTTATTGTTGCAGGAGGTTATATAATAGACAAAATTGGCCCCAAAATGGCTATAGTTGCTTTCGCATTTTTCCTTATCCCTGCGACTATTTTTTATTTGCTAATAAAAAACAAATAAAATGATAATCCGACAAATGCAGAAAAAAGACATTCCTGAAGTTAAAAGAGTTACTGCTTCTTGCCTGAAAGCTCTATTCAAATGCAAGACAAAAAATTTGGGAAATTATGCTGATGATATTGTTAGATTCAAAGAAGCCTATTTGGATAAAGGTGGGACTTATCTTGTCGCAGTTGACAAAGGAAAGATAATTGGAACAGCAGCTATTGTTCCTGAAAAAGGAAAAGGTAGAATTCATAAAATGTATCTGCTGAAAAAATATCGGGGCAAAGGAGTGGGCTCTGCTTTGTACAATGAAATAGAAAAATTCTGCAAAAAGAAAGGCTTCAAAGAACTGATACTTTCAACTTATCCACATTTCAAAGAAGCAATTAAAATGTATAAAGCCAAAGGATTTAGGCAGTTCAAGAAAACTGAAAAACAATTGTTTTTTAGAAAACGGATTTAGAATATTCCTTTTCCATCTGCAACTTTGGTAGGATAGTATTATTCATATCATACCTAAATTGTTATGAGAAGAAGAAAATTAAAAATAAATATATCAAATATTGATGAATTATTAAAAATAACAATACCTCTTACCATATTGCATGAAAATAAGAGCACTGCGTTCTTAAAAAATGTTAGCATTTTTAAACTTAAAATGTCTTATTGGATTTAAAGAGGCTGAAATGAAAATAAACAGAATCCACATTTTGGGAACATCTGGCAGTGGAAAAACATATCTTTCAAAGCTATTAAGAATCAAAGTTCATAATGTGAATAATATTTCATGGCTAAGGAAAGGCTAATATACTTATATTTTTTTATTTTTGGTAAAAAAGAGATATAAAAATGAAAATCTTGGTTTTGAATTGTGGAAGTAGCTCAATAAAATATAAACTATTTGAGAATAAAGAGATTGCTTCAGGACTTATAGAAAAAATAGGAGAGAAAGGATCTAAAATAAGAAATCATAAAGAAGGAATACGCTTAATGTTAAAACAATTGCTTGAAACTAAAAAGATAAGATCAATTTCAGAAATAGATGCTATAGGACATAGAGTTGTTCATGGAGGAAGACTTTCAAAATCATGCATAATAAATGAAAATGTGATAAGAATAATAAAAAAATTTTCATCGGTTGCTTCGTTACATAATCCCGCTGAATTAGAAGGAATTATTGAAATGAGAAAAATTCTTCCAAGAATTCCTCACGTTGCTGTATTTGACACCGCTTTTCATCAGACACTTCCTGATTATGCTTTTGTTTATCCTATACCTTATTATTTTTACAAAAAAGAAGGCATAAGAAAATATGGTTTTCATGGAATTTCGCATAAGTATGTAAGTATAAGAGCAGCAGAATTTCTAAAAAGACAATTAAACAAGCTAAAAATAATAACATGTCATCTCGGTGCAGGATGTAGTATAACTGCTATTGATAAGGGTAAATCGATAGACACAAGTATGGGTTTTACACCATTAGAAGGACTTATGATGGGAACAAGATGCGGTGATATAGACCCAGGAATATTAATTTACCTTGCAGATAAGAAGAAAATCTCTCCAAAAAAGCTAGATGAAATATTTAATCAAAAAAGTGGGCTCTCAGGGATTTCTGGCATTGGAAAGGATATTAGAGATATAATAAAAGGTGCTAAAAAAGGTAATAAAAGATGCAAGCTTGCACTGAAAATGTTTTGCTATAGAATCAAAAAATACATAGCTTACTATTATGCTATTCTTGACGGTACTGATGTGATTGTATTTACAGGAGGGATAGGAGAGAATAATCCTCTCGTGAGAAAGTTGTCTTCAGAAATAAAATGTTTTGGAATAAAAATAGATGAAAATAAAAATAAAAAGATGAACAAAAAAGAAGGTATAATAAGCTCTTCAGACTCAAAAGTCAAGGTTCTTGTGATTCCTACAAATGAAGAAAAGCTCATAGCTCTTGAAACAGAAAAACTTGTTAAATAGAATAATATTTTTTGAATATAATTTGCTACCATAAATATTTAAAATATCTTTTTTGTTCATCTAATCATGAAAAGAAAGATAAGATACATTTTATTGGCTGCTATGTTTTGCTTTTTCCTTTTTCTGGAATTATTATTAATGAATACTTCTCCAGATCACTTTGATGCAGCATATTATTTGTCTCAGATAGAGGCTATAGTTGAAGGAAAAAGAAAATTATTTGAATTTAATACTTTCCAATATATTCACGAACTTTACTTTGTCCTTAGCGCAATTTTTTTTAGGATTTTTGGGATTTTTAATCTTAATGTTGAAAAAACTACTTTACTGATGTCAATTATTCTTGGTGCGTTTATTCCGCTTTTGATATATAAGATCGTAAAAAATCTTTATTCAAGCGATTTTTGGGGTTTTATTGCTGGATTTTTGATTATGTTCAATCCTCTTGTATTATGGTATTCCAACGAAATTATGACGGACTTGCCAACATTATTTTTTATAACTCTTTCTTTTTTGCTGCTCACTGAATTTTTTATAAAGCCTAAAAATTATAAATTGATTTTGGCCTCATTTATCTTAGGTGCATGTCTTCTTCTCAGATTTTCCTCTTTTTTTGTTTTTCCAGCATTTATTTTTCTTCTTTTTATAAAAAGTGATAAATCAGATAAAATAAAAAATATCTTGCTTTCTCTTTTCTTTTTTATAACCCCTATTTCTTTTTATATTATTTTCAACAATTATTATTTACAAGATTTTCTTTATGTAGATTGGCAAGCCAAGGCAAGTTTAGCAAATTTTAATCTTACTTCGCTAAAAATTTTAGCTATATCACTTATAAACATTTTCACCTCTTTTTTTGTTTTAACTTTAGTTTTAGGATTTATTGCTATTTTAATTCTTTTTTTTAAGCGAAAAATAAAAACAAAAGAATTCAATTTAAAGATTATTTTTCCTTTAGTATGGCTTATCCCATTTTCTATTTATTCATTATTTTTACCAATTTTTGTATGTCGCTATACAAGACATTTTTTATTAAATTTGCCAGGTTTTATTCTGCTTTTTACAGCGATATTATTTTATCTAAAACCTTATTTTAACAAAAAAATTATGGGATATATCTTTTTTACTGCATCTTTTTGCTTTTTACTTGATTGGACCATTATAAATAATATTGATTTTTATACTATCACTGACTTCTTTTTAATAGTCCCTAGTTTAATTCCATTTATTTTAAAATTTGTATTAATCATTGGCAGCATTTTTATTTTTGTATATATTGCATTTTATTATTTCAGTAATAAATTTAAAAAACATCAAGAAAAATTAAATTTGCTTTTTATTTTATTTATTATATGTGTAACTTCTTTTGCTTATACTTTTCCTACTCTTTATCTCAATCATACAAAAATAAATTCTGAGAAGGCAGTAGCATTGTGGTTTGCACAGAACACTCCAGAAAATGCAGTAATTGCAGCCAATCATGAATGGCCTTTTGATAACTATTATGTCAGGAATAGAACAATTATAAATCCTTTTGATAAAAATTCAACTTTGCAAACTAAAAACTATCTTGATAATTCTTACAGTATTTATTTTAGTGAAAATTATCCTTCTTATTTAGAAGAATTTATTAACAATTCAGATTATGAAATTATAAAGGTTGGAACAATACTAAAAGAAATATTAAGGAACCAAAAGGAAGGTAATAATCATTTTATGAATTATTGGCTATCTAAGCAGGCGCATGATATCAGGATGTTTGTATTGAAAAAGAAATGAAATTAAGTCTAGTTATTCCAACGTATAATGAAAGAGAAAATATTAAAAGGCTATTAGCTAAACTAACAGAAGAGTTTCAAGAAAATGAAATTAATGGAGAAATAATTGTAGTTGATGATAATTCTCCTGATGGCACAGGTAAGATTTTAGATTCTTTAAAAAAAAAGTATAACATTAAGATAATTCATAGAAAAGGCAAGCTTGGATTATCTTCTGCTGTACTTGATGGTTGGAAAATTAGCACAGGACAGATATTAGGAGTAATGGATGCTGATCTAAGTCATCCTCCAGAAAAAATAAAAGAAATGTATGAATTGTTAAAAAAAGGAAAGGCAGATTTTGTTATAGGAAGCCGATATATTAAAGGTGGAAAAATCGAAGGATGGAATATTTATAGAAAAATTTTATCAAAGGGAGCAACTCTCTTGGCAAAAGTTTTTACTAATGTTAATGATCCTATGAGCGGGTTTTTTATGATAAAAAAAGAATGTATAGAAAATAAAAAATTAAATCCTAAGGGATTCAAAATATTATTAGAATTGATAATAAAAGCAGACTATAAAAAAATAAGAGAGATCCCCATAACATTTGTTAATAGAAAAGAAGGAAAGAGCAAAGCAGAGATTAAAGAAATATTTTATTTTTTAGAGAATATTACAAAATATCTAATTCAAAAAATTAAAAAGAAATGTTAATCTTTAACTCAAGATTTATAAACAAAAAAAATTTTTAATAACCATGGTCCCGTAGCTCAGCCTGGTTAGAGCACTAGCCTTTTAAGCTAGGTGTCGTGGGTTCAAATCCCATCGGGGCCGTAGTGAATCTAAATTCTTTAAGGGGTTCTGTTAACTTAATGTTGATGCCTTAAACATTAAAAATCTTCATTTTTATCACCGATATTTATGCAGGATCAACAGCTCGAATTCTGAATTACGTCTAACATCGGAATTGATTACCTAAATAAGTTAACAGAACCATTTAAGGCGAAAGGTTTAAATACCATCTTTCAGATTTTTTTTTGTACTTATATCAAAAATGCATATCCTTCAGCCAAAACACTCAAAATTAAGTGAAAAAGAAGCTAAGGAATTACTTCTTAGATATAATGTTTCTCTATCTCAATTACCAATGATAAAAATCACAGATCCAGCTCTTCCTCCAGGTTCAAAACCCGGGGATATTATAAAAATTGAACGCAAAAGCAAAACAGGCAAATATTTTTACTACAGAGTTGTAGTAGCTTGAATCCCATACCCTTAAATAAGTTAAAAATGAATCAAAAAGAACATATCCTTGTCAAAAAATTCCTAGAAGAATATTCTTTAGTAGAATCAAACATCCTTTCTTTTAATGATTTTATAAGCAACAGAATGCAACAAATAGTGTATGACGTAAACAAGAATTTACCAAAAGAAGATATAAAAATTAATCTAGGAAAAGTAAGAGTCGGTAAACCAGAAGTAATTGAAGCTGACGGCAGCAAACATTTAATATTGCCTACAGAAGCTAGGCTAAGAAATCTAACTTATTCTGCCCCAATATATTTAGAAATAAACATAAAAAATGAAGGTGAATCAGAGCATAACGAAGTTGAAATAGGTAGAATACCAATCATGGTAAAAAGTAGATTCTGCAATCTTTACGGTATGTCAAAAGAACAATTGATAGAAAACAATATTGACCCTGCAGATCCAGGGGGTTATTTTATAATAAATGGCAACGAAAGAGTGCTCGTAATGATTGAAGATTTGGCCCCAAATTTCTCTTTTGTTGAAGAAGAACAAGGTAAGGCAGTATTAAAATTATTCTCACAAAGGGGGGCGTATAAGATTCCAACATTGATAAAAGAAACATCAGAAGGTATTCTCGAAATTTCATTCTCAAGATTCAAAAACATTCCTATAATTCCGCTTATAAAAGCTCTTGGAATAGCAAAGGATGCAGAAATTGCAGCATTAATAGGAAAAGAAAATGATACTTTGATAGTTAATCTATATGAATTTACAAATCTGCAGACAACAAATGATGCATTAGCATTCATAGCAGAAAAAAGTTCAATTCAAGGAACAAAAAAAGAAATAATCGACAAGATAAAGACAAGAATAGATTCTTACTTTCTTCCACATATAGGAATAAATGAAGAAGATAGATATGAAAAAGCAAAAACTTTATGTAAGCTGATAAGGCAGTATTTTGTTGTAAAAGAAAATAAGACATTTAGCGATAAAGATCATTACGAGAACAAAAGAGTAAAATTATCAGGCGATTTATTTTCAGACTTATTTAGAGTTAATCTAACTGTTCTTGTCCGAGATTTACAACATTCGCTGCAAAGACTTGCTAAAAGAAAAAAGTTTTACTCAATAAAAACACTCGCAAAGTCCACTCTATTTACACATAGGATAGAATCTGCAATTGCAACAGGCTCATGGATTGGAGAAAGAACAGGAGTAACACAAAATATGGACAAAACAAATTTTCTTTCAATATTTTCACAGCTACAAAGAGTAATTTCTTTATTGCCGACAGAACAAGAAAATTTTGCAGCTAGAACACTACATCCAACTCATTGGGGTAGATTCTGCCCAATAGAAACACCTGAAGGAACTCCAATTGGATTAAGAAAAAATCTAGCCTTACTTAGCAAAATTTCAACAGCTGTCGAAATAGATGAAGAACAAATAAAACAAAAACTTGAAGATTTAGGGATGAAAAAAGAATGATAGATGTATTTTTCAATGGCAAAGCAATAGGAAAAGTTGATAATCCAGAAGAGTTTATCGCTAAACTAAAAGAAAAAAGACGAAATCAAGAATTACCTATAGAATTAAGTATAAAGTATGATAAAAATAAAGATGCTGTACTTCTAACATCTGAAACAGGCAGGGTTTTAAGACCCCTAATTATCGTAAAAAATGGAAGATCTATGCTTCGGCCAGAGCATCTAGATTTGTTAAAAGAAAATAAATTAACATTTACTGATTTAGTCAAACAAGGGATAATAGAATATCTTGATGCAGCAGAAGAAGATAATGCCTTAGTGGCTTTAAAACCAGAAGATCTTACACCAGAACACACACATCTTGAAATTGATCCAATTGCAATGCTTGGATTAATTACATCATTAGTTCCTTATGCAAATCATGACCAAAGTTCCAGACTCATCAGAGGAAGTAAAACCCAAAAACAGTCTTTAGGTTTATATTCTGCAGCATATCCTATTCGTCTTGATACAGATGTGAGCATTTTACATTATCCACAAAAACCGATTGTTAGATCTTTTATCTACGATACATTATCTTTTTATCCAGCTGGACAGAATATGGTCATCGCAGTAATGCCATTTGAAGGTTATAATGTAGAAGATGCAATAGTGTTAAACAAAGCATCTGTTGATAGGGGGCTTGCAAGATCAACATATTTTAGACCTTATACATCAACAGAATTACATTATACTGGAGGGTTAAAAGATGAAATTTGTATCCCTTCGAAAGATGTTTCTGGTTATAGAACAGAAAAAAATTATCAATATCTTGAAGAAGATGGAATTGTTTGTCCTGAAGAAGTATTAGAAGGAGGGGACGTAGTTATTGGAAAGACTTCTCCACCCAAATTCTTATCTGATATGGGAGAAATTTCCATAGCAAAAGCAAGAAAAGAAAATTCAGTAATAGTGAGGCAAGAAGAAAAAGGTACAATAGATGCAGTGTTTATAACAATTGACAGCGAAGGAAACAAAATAGTACAAGTAAGAACAAGAGATTCAAGAATACCTGAATATGGGGACAAATTTGCAACACCTCATGGGCAAAAAGGAGTTGTTGGCTTAATTGCTCCTGAATCTGATATTCCATTTTCCAGCCGCGGGATTAAACCAGATGTAATTTTCAATCCTCATTCTATTCCAAGTAGAATGACTGTTGGTTATTTAATAGAAATGCTTGCAGGAAAAACTGCTTCTGTTAGTGGAAATATAATTGATTCTACTCCTTTCTCTTCTCAATCTCCGGAAGAACTTGAAAAACAACTTTTAGAATTAGGATTCAGATCTGACGGAAAAGAAACATTTTATGATGGAATTACAGGAAAAATGCTGGAAGCAAAAATTTATGTTGGAAATATATATTACCTAAAATTAAAATACATGGTTGCAAACAAGATTCATGCACGTGCGTTTGGAAAAGTTACATTATTAACAAGACAACCAGTTGAAGGAAGAAGTAAAGGAGGAGCATTAAGATTAGGAGAAATGGAAAAAGATGCAATTGTTGGACACGGTTCTTCTTTATTATTAAAAGAAAGATTCGATTCAGATAAAGTTATAGTTCATGTATGTACAAAATGTGGTTCTCTCGCGATTATAGATAAAATAAGAAAAAAAGAAATATGCCCTCTATGTGGTAGTTCTGAAATAGAACCTATAGAAATTTCCTATGCTTTTAAGTTGTTAATGGAAGAACTAATGGGACTTCATATTTTTCCTCATTTCATCCTAAAAAATAAATACGAATAAAATGGTAGAGTATATAAGAAAACAAGTTGGTGCAATAACTTTTTCACTATTATCCCCCGAACAGATAAAAAAGCTCGGGGTAGCAAAAATAGTTACCCCCGAACTTTACGATATGGATGGATATCCAGTCGATGGAGGTTTGATGGATTTAAGGCTAGGTGCAATAGATCCTGGAGTAAGATGTAGAACCTGCGGAGGTAAGTTAAAAGAATGTTTAGGACATTTTGGTTATATCGAACTTGCAAGACCTGTAATACATGTCAAGTATGTTCCTTTGATAGAAATGCTTCTTCGCACTACATGTGGAAACTGTGGTAGAATTCTCGTTTCAGAAAATGATCTAAAGAAAAGAGGTCTTGCACTAATTAAAAAAGCAAGAGATGTAAAAAGATGTCCATGGTGCAAGGCAGAACAAGAAAAAATCAAAATTGAAAAGCCAACAACTTTTATGACTGGCAAAAAAAGAATTTTTCCTTCCGAAATTCGCGAAAGATTAGTAAAAATAACAGATGATGATTGTAGACTTCTTGGAATTAATCCAGAAACGGCAAGACCAGAATGGACAATTCTTACGTTACTTCTTGTTCCTCCTGTAACTGCTCGTCCAAGTATTACTCTAGAAACAGGAGAAAGAAGTGAAGATGACTTAACTCATAAACTTGGAGATATTGTTAGAAGTAACCAAAGGTTATGGGAGAATTTGAATGCAGGAGCACCAGAAGTTATAATAGAAGATTTATGGGACCTTCTTCAGTATCATGTAACAACTTTCTTTGACAATACAATAGCGCAAATTCCTCCTGCTCGTCACAGATCAGGCCAGCCACTAGAAACAATCACAGAAAGAATAAAAGGTAAAGAAGGAAGAATAAGACATAATCTCGCAGGTAAAAGAGTAAATTTCTCTTCAAGAACTGTAATTTCTCCAGATCCTTATATTGCATTAAATGAAGTAGGAATTCCTATAGAAATTGCGCAGATACTAACAATACCTGAAAGAGTTACTTCAGAGAATATTGAAGCATTAAAAAAACTAATAACTTCAAAAGAATATCCAGCGGCAAATTATGTGATTAGACCTGATGGGAAAAAAAAGAGAATAACAGAAGATCTGAAACAAGAAATTTTAGATGAATTAAGTATAGGTTATATAGTTGAAAGACATCTTAAGGATGGAGATATTGTTCTATTTAACAGGCATCCAAGTCTTCATAGGCTTTCCTTAATGGGGCATTATACAAAAATTCTTCCAGGTAGGACTTTCCGCTTAAACCCATGCACTACTACCCCTTATAATGCAGACTTTGATGGAGATGAAATGAACATCCATGTTCCACAAACAGAAGAAGCAAGAGCAGAAAGTAAGATTTTGTTGGAAGTAAGCCAAAATCTAATTTCTCCAAAAAATAATAGCAACACTCTTGGTTGCAAAGCAGATGCGATAACAGGAAACTATATCTTAAGCATATCAGAAATACCAAAAGAAGAAGCAGTCCAACTTCTTACGCAAATAAATGTAGAACCTAACAAAATTGAAAAATTCATAAAAACAAATAAAGTTACTGGTAGAGACATTTATTCTGCTCTTTTACCAAAAATAGATCTAGAAGCAAAAACAAAAGCATGCAAAGGCAAAGATTGCAAATATTTTGAAAAATGCTTAAAAGAAAAGTGTCCTTATAATGCTTATCTTGCAATAAAAAATGGCGAGTTAATATCTGGTATAATGGATAATTCGACAATTGGAGTAGAAAAAGGGATCCTTATACGAGAAATAGATAGACAAGTAGGCAGAGAAGCTGCGATGAGTACGCTTGAAAAGCTATTCAAACTTGGTCTTTTATTTTTATCGAGATATGGATTTACAATTTCATTGTCAGATGTAAATATGCCTTCTATTCAAGCACCAACAGAAACAATTTTGAAAGAAGCTGAAAGAAAAACAAAAGATTATATTGATTCTTATTATGCAAACACACTTGAAATAATACCTGGAAAAACAAAAGAAGAATCAAGAGAAATGAAAATTTTGCATGTATTAAATGAAGTCAGAACAAAACTTGGAGAGATAGTAAAAAAAGATATTACTCCAAACAATCCAGCAAATGTGATGATACTTTCAGGAGCAGGAGGCAATATTATTCATATCACACAAATAGCATGTTCTGTGGGGCAGCAGTCACTTTATGCAAAAAGAATAGAACTAGGATACACAAATAGAACTTTATCTTTGTTCAAGCCTAATGACCTGACACCAATTGCACGTGGATTTATCCGTTCAAGTTTTTATAAAGGACTTGAACCATACGAATTTTTCTTTGGAGCAATAACAGGTAGAGATGGTCTTATGGATACAGCGCTTAGAACACCAAAATCAGGTTATTTATATAGAAGACTTGCGAATGCGTTGCAGGATTTAAAAGTAGAATATGATAATACAGTAAGGGATGCGACAGGCAAGATAATCCAATTCCAGTACGGTGAAGATGGATACGATATAAGTAAACTTCATCTAGAAGACAAACAGATTACCCCAGGTGAAGCAATAGGAATAGTCACTGCCCAAAGTTTAGGTGAGCCATCAACACAGATGGCTCTTAACGTATTTCACTTTGCAGGAGTTTCTGAAATGCAAATCACCTTAGGATTACCAAGACTAATAGAAATATTTGATGCAAGAAAAAAACCTTCAACACCAAGAATGGAAATTTATCTTGAAGAATCATACAATAATGATGAAAAAGCAAAAGAAATTGCTGAAAAGATAAAGTCAGTAAAATTAAAGGATGTTATAAGTGAGATTAACATTATCTTTACAGAAAACAGAATAGAGATTAAATTTGACAAAGCAGCAATGCACGAGGCAAAGCTTACTCCTTCTACACTACTTAAGGCATTGTTAGAAAAAAAATACAAAGCTAAATTAAAAGAAGACTCAATAATAATTTCAACAGGTGAGTTAGGATTTAAAGAAATTTATAAAATGAAAGAAAAATTAAAAAATGAAATAGTCTCTGGAATAGAAGGTATAGAACAAGTACTAATTAAAAAAGATGAAAATAAGTATATAATTATTACAGCTGGTTCAAATCTTGAAGAAGTAATAAAAATTAAAGGTGTAGACAAAGAAAAAACACTAACAAACGATATTCATGAAATTGAAAGGGTTCTTGGAATAGAAGCTGCAAGAGAAGCAATAATTAGAGAAACAGAAAGTGTAGTCTCACAACAAGGCCTTGACATAGATAAAAGGCATTTTATGCTTGTTGCTGATTCAATGACATTAAATGGAGAAGTTAAAGGGATTACAAGGGTAGGTATAATCTCAGAAAAATCTTCTGTCCTTGCACGGGCATCTTTTGAAACTCCAATAAAACAATTTGTAAATGCATCAATCAGAGGAGCAAAGGATGAGCTAAGAAGTGTTATAGAAAATGTAATTCTTAATCAGCCTATTCCAATAGGTACAGGATTACCGGGCCTACTTGTTAAAATTACAGGAAGGCTTTCAAAAAAATCAGAGACTAAAAAAGTTTAATATCAAAAATAAAATACTTTTAATATAAGAAAGAGGAAGAAAATAAATGAGAACCACTCTTGATATAAAATCTATCCAACAGATAAATCTCTTTTCTAAAATCACAGGTGTACCAGCAAAAAACTGCTTTAATTATTCTAATTTTATTCTTTTTGTAGTTAATCCTAAATTTTTAAGTAAAGCCATGGGAAAACAAGGTGAGAATATCAGAAAATTAAACTATCTCTTAAAAAAGAAAATAAAAATAATTAAATCTCCGGATCCTAATAATCTTGAAGAATTTGTGAGGGCAGTAGTTTATCCATTAAAGTTTAAAAAACTTGTAAACGAAAATGGTAATGTAATAATTTCAGCTGGACAGCAATCGAAAGCGTCATTAATTGGAAGGAATCATAGACGTTTAGATGAACTAATAGAAATAGTAAAACAGTACTTTAACATAAAAAGTATTAGAATTATTTGATACTATTAATTCTTCTTTACTAAATTCATGACAATTTCTTCATAAGTAGGTTTTGATATTTTACGAAAAATCCCAATTGGAATTCTTGCTCTTTCTTTTGCAACTTCCAAAGCATTTAGAGGAATTTCTTTCATTTCATAAATCTTCGAATTATATTCTGAAAAAGTATTATTATATGTAATGCATGGTTGTAGGATTTCTATGAAAGAAAAGCCTTTATGTTTTATTGCCTCTTTAATAAGATTCTTCAAATGATTATGTTTTCTAGTATATCCCCTTGCAACAAAAGTTGCATTAGATTCAAGCATCAATGCAACTACATTTAATGGCTCTTCAGGATTACCAAATGGAGTGGAATGATTTTTTTGCCATAGTTCAGATGTTGCTGTAACTTGACCTGTAGTCAATGCAAAAACACCATTATTATGAATTAAAACAGTAATATCAGAATTTCTTTTCGCAGCATGTATTAAATGTTCAATACCTTCATTTAAAGCATCCCCGTCTCCAAAGAATCCGATAGGGAGAAGATGAGGATTTGCAAGCTTTATTCCAGTCATTATAGGTATTCCTCTTCCATGTAGGCAGTAAATAGAATTAAGATTAATATAATCAACAATTTTTCCATGGCATCCTATTCCGCTCGCAAGGACAATATTCTCTTTCTTTACACCCTCCTTTATTAATTCTAAAAAAGCTTCCTTCGCAGCACTCAAGATAGCAAAATTACCGCATCCGGGGCACCATGTTATTTTTTGGTTGGTTTGAATCATTTTCTTTTTTTACAATTGTTTTCTGAATCGCTTATTTTCATTTTATTTTCAATCTGCTTTGCGAGTTCTTTAGGAAAAAATGGTCTACCATCATATTTAAGAATTGATTTGTTAACAATAATTCCCTCTTTTTTAAGTAAATAAGCTAATTGATTATTTTTGTTTTGCTCAACAAGTATAATATTTTTTGCTTTTTTTAGATCAAATTCCCATATTGGAAAAGGTTCAAGATAGATTGGCTGAATAATTTTTATTTTTTTATTCATATATTTAAGAGACTCTCTTAACTGTGATACCACAGACCCCCACGCAATAACAATGTTTTCAGAATTTTTATCTCCATAAGTCTTCACTGTCTCTAATTTTTTCATCTCCATAATAATCGCCTCTATTTTTTTTGCTCTTTTTTCTTGCATTTTGCTTGTAATACAAGGATCTTCTGTAGTAAAACCGTACTCATCATGCTCATAACTAGAAACTTTTACAACAGAATTTTTGATACCTGGAATAATTAATGGTGAGATTCCTGTTCTAGTTATTTTATACCTCCTATTTCCTTTTGCAAGATTTAATTTTATCTTGTCAATTTTTTTAAATCTTGATGTTTTGTAATGTTCAGAAAGATTTTTATCGCTTAACAAAATAGTTGGAACTTGAAATTTCCATGCGAGCTTTAATAATTCAGCAGATTTTTCATATGCCTCCTCATTACAAGAAGGAGCTGCAACAATTCTAGGAAACTCGCCATGTCCTGCGTAAATAGCAGAAAGCATATCTGCTTGTCCTGAGTAAGTCGGTAATCCAGTAGATGAGCTTGCTCTTTGCGAATCTATTACAAGAATAGGAATTTCAGCCATTCCTGCAAAGCTTAATGATTCATGCATTAAGTCGAATCCTCCTCCTGATGTTGCTACAGCAGAAACTTTTCCTGAATACGCAGAGCCTAGAGCCATACTAATAACAGCAATTTCATTTTCTGGCTGTAAAGCAAAACCAAACTCTTTCTGCTTTGCTGCAAGAGTATGAAGTATTCCTGTTGCAGGAGTCATAGGATAAGCATAATATCTTTCTAAACCAGCACTAATCATCCCAAAAGAGATCGCATCATTTCCAGAAACAAGCTCTCCTTTTTTTGCCATTTTTTTCTTTTTAGCTTCAATCATTTTAGAATAATTTTCTCTTACATAATTAACTATAAATTCAGCTACCTTTTTATTCTCCTCTCTTCTTTTTGGTAATAATTTCAAAAAATCTCTAATATCATAATTCAAGACAGTTAGCAAAGCAGAAATGCATGCTGTATTCAGAAAAATCTTACCGAATTTATTCTCTATCTCAGAAAACGGAAGTAATATTGTCTTTACTTTCTTGAATAGTTTGCATTCTCTTGCACAAATAAGTATGCCATTTTTTTTTAATTTCTTGATATGTTTCAAAGATTCAGAATTTAATGCAATCAATATGTCTATCTCATTATCAGTTGCAAAAACTTCTTCTTCAGAAACTTTTACAACAACAAAATTATGTCCTCCCCTGATAACACTTCCATAATCCCTATAAACATAAGCCCACAGTCCTTGTTCAGAAAAAAATGCTCCGAGATGTTTTCCAATATAATCCGTTCCTTGTCCTGCTTCTCCTGCTATAAGGATATTCATCTCTTTTGTCATAGTTATATCAATCAAAAGCAATTTAAAAATTATTTGTTTAAAAAGCATCAAAAAGATCAATAAAACATTTCCGCCATAACATTTAAAAATCATCTTCTCATTTTCATAAACATGGGTATTTTAAGTGCAAGAAAATTAAAACAAAGAAGGAAAAAATTTAGATGGAGCTCTTTTGATTTTAAAAGAAGAGCTTTAAAATTATATGAAAAAGCAGATCCTTTAGAAGGTAAATCTCAAGCAAAGGGTATAGTATTAGAAAAAGTCGAATTAGAAGCTAAACAACCAAACTCTGCAATGAGAAAATGTTGTAGAGTTCAGTTAATCAAAAATGGAAAACAGGTTACTGCATTCATTCCTGGAAATCTAGCTCAAAAATTCATAGATGAACATGATGAAGTACTAATAGAAAGAATTGGTGGAAAAATGGGTCGTTCAAAAGGTGACATTCCTTGTGTAAGATTTCAAGTTATCGCTGTAAATGATCAACCCCTTAATTTGCTTGTTTCAGGAAAGATAGAAAAAGGAAGAAGATAAAATGAAAATTTTTGATTTATACGAAACAAAGGATGTAAAAGTTGAAGATGTAGGTTTAAAAAGATATATCAATCTTTCTGAAAAATTAATAGTTAAGTCTCATGGTAGAGAACGTGAAAGATTTAGTAAAGCAAAAGTAAATATTGTTGAAAGGTTAATAAATGAAATAGGTGTTCCAGGACATCGCGGTAAGAAACAAAAAATAATGTCCCATTGGGCATCAGGAAAATGGACAACTAATGCATTAACTGTTCTAAAAGCATTTAAGATTATATATGAAAAAACAGGGCAGAATCCCATTCAGGTTCTTGTTAAAGCAATAGAAAATGCTGCTCCAAGAGATGAAATTACAACCATAGAATACGGTGGAGCAAGATATCCTCAAGCAGTTGATACATCTCCACTAAGAAGATTAAATCTTGCACTAAAGAATCTTGTTCATGGAGCTTATGATAAAGCTTTTGGAAAAAAAGCCCAGTTTGCAGAGACGCTAGCAAATGAAATTATTTCTGCATCTGAAAATTCATCTGAATCATTTGCAATTTCAAAGAAAAATGAAATAGAGAAAATGGCTGATTCTGCGAGATAAAATTAAATTTCTAGTCTCTTTTTATTGAATTTATTCTAGAGACTTAGATTTTTGTTCTACTGAGAGTATAATAAGCTATTGCTGGAGGCAGGATCACACCACTAATTAGGCTTGTTAAGTCGACATCTCTCGTTAGTATACGAAACGCTGAAGAATCTGATTAAACACCAAAAATCGTCTTAGCATATATGCATCTTTTTCATCCACCAAGCTTTTTTCTTATTAGATTATATATTCTATTGCGAATATTGTATGGGACCTTAAAATTCTTATCGAATCTAGGATATTTAATCGATATATCATCTCCAAAATCAAAACCTCCAAATTTAAATACCCCATTATATCTTGGTATTATTTGAATCCTAAAGAATCCATCTATGTTTGTATTGTCCAGCCTGTAATTTATTTTTTCTGGCCGTATGCCTTCAACTAAGTGATTAAGTATTGACTCAACTGATTTTGTAATCAGCAGGCTTTCGTTCCATTCTGACTCATTAAATTCGCTTATATTTGAAACTATCCTCTTAGATTTAATATAAGTAGCACCGAAATACTGCTGGCTATAGTTAAGGTAAAGATTCCAGTATTCATATGTTTTTAGCAATCTATTATCTTCAGTCATTCAGATTTTAGAATTAAGTTACTATAAAAAGATTATTGTAATTTTATTCTTTTTTTCTTTCTTTTATAAGTCTTCCTGCTGTTTTAAGTGCAAGATATACAGAGCCACCTACGATTATAACGGGAGTAACAGCTGGATTTAATATCGCTGCAGATCCAAGAATAGCTGCACTTGCTCCAGCTGCAGCAAGTAGAGCATTATCTCCCTCGCTCAAGAAAGAGATTATTTTCTCATTCATTGATTTTGATTTTTCTTGGCTATCCATCTCAAGAATAAGTCTACCATTTCTAAATATTTTTATTAGGTTTGATTCCTCAGAAACAATAATTGCAGTACTCCCTTTAATAGAAGAAGTTATTCCTACAGCAGTTGCATGTCTTGTACCAAATCCATACAGTATCTTAGCTTTTTTTAATCTTGCACCATATTCTAAAATTTCTCCTTGAGGTGATATTATAACTGCTCCATCTAAGGTTGCCAATTTTTCAATTACCTTAATACACCCTGGATCACTAAGATAATTACCACTAATAAGTTTAGTATAAAGAAGGTTATAATGATTTTTTATACTATTTTTATCTGTAATTAAAAACATTGCACCTTTTTTTTGTTTTGCAATATTTTTTGCAATTTCTAGAACTATTTTGTAAACTTCTCTCTTTTTCATTTTATAACTTAATAAAAAATTATTTAAAAAATTTTTTATATTCTCTTTACTATTTAATTTTATGCAAATCTTACTTTTTTTCGCATTTATTTTTTATATTTTCCTTTTATGGCTTTTTTATACAAGATTTTTTGGAGCAGAATATTATCCTACCTCTAAAAAAGTAATCAAAAAAATGATCGAATTTGCTGAATTAAAGAAAGAAGATATTGTTTATGACTTAGGCTGCGGAGACGGAAGAATTTTACTTGCTGTGGCAAGAAAATGTAAAAGAGCAATAGGAATCGAAGTAGATTTATTAAGATTTTTATGGTCAAAGCTGAAAACAAAAGGAAAGAATATCTGTGTTATTAGAAAAAATTTTTTCAATCAAAATATCTCGGATGCCAACGTTATTTTTATATTTCTTAGGCAAGAAACTAACAACAAACTTCTAGAAAAATTCAAAAAAGAGCTTAAACCTGGCTCAAGAATAGTTTCACATTATTGGAGATTAAATCTTAATCCATGGAAAGTTGATAAAAAACTGAAAGTTTATGCCTATAGAATTTAAGAAATTTTATTTTTCTATAGTATAAAGCGATAGGTTGTTAATTTTTTATAACTCCATTTTTCCAGAAAACTTTAAAAAGCACTTTTCTTTTTGCTAAACATAATGGCAATCGAAGAAACAAGGATACAAAAAATTTTAAAATTAGCAAAGAATCCAACACAAATTAGAAATATAGCTACTTCTGCGCATATTCATCATGGAAAAACAGCTTTCACAGATAATCTTCTTGCAGCAGCAGGATTTATGGCTTCTAAATACGCTGGAGATTTAGAAAAAGGAATGGCAACATGGCAGCATTCAGATGAACAGGAAAGATTACTAACAGTTGATGCCGCAAATGTTTCAATGGTACATAATTTTGAAGGGAAAGAATACTTAATTAATTTAATAGATACTCCAGGGCATGTTGATTTTTCTGGCAATGTGACAAGAGCAATGCGTGCAATCGATGGAACAATTGTTCTTGTATGTGCTTCGGAAGGAATAATGCCACAAACAGAAACTGTTCTAAAACAGGCATTGAGAGAAAGGGTTAAACCGATCTTATTTATTAATAAAGTTGACAGACTTATCAAGGAATTAAAACTAACTCCAGAAAAAATGCAAGAAAGATTTTTAAAAATTTATGAAGATTTCAACAGATTAATAGAAGAAATTGCCGAAACAGAATATAAGGAGAAGTGGAAAGTTAATATAATGGACGGAAGTGTTGCATTTGGTTCTGCAAAAGACAATTGGGGTCTGTCCGTTCCTTTTATGAAAAAAAAAGGAATAACTTTTAAGGATATAATAAAATTATATGAAATGTCTGAAGAAGAAAGAAAAGATTGGACGTGGAAAAATGCTCCTTTATATGAAGTTATTCTGGATGCTGTTATAAAGCATTTACCAAATCCTATTGAAGCTCAAAAATATAGAATTCCAAAAATCTGGCATGGTGATTTGGAGAGTGAATTTGGCCAAGACCTTATAAATTGCAATCCTAATGGAAAACTCGCATTTGTAATAACAAGAGTAGTTGTAGATCCAATCTCTGGAAAAGAGATTTCTGCTGGAAGATTGTTTTCTGGGACTATAAAATCAGGACAAGAAGTTTACATGAATATGGCAAAACAAAAACAAAAAGTCCAGCAAGTTCTTATTTATAATGGTATAAAACCTGAATCAGTCGATGAAGTTCCTGCAGGTAATGTAATTGCAATCGCAGGAATAACAGGATTTGCTGGTGAAACAATAACACTTGAACCAGAAGAGCCTTTTCTTGAGCTAAAACATATATTCGAGCCAGTTATTACAAAAGCAATAGAACCAGTAAAGGTAGCCGATCTTCCTAAACTTATTGAAGTTTTAAAAAAAGTCGCAAAAGAAGATCCTTCAATTAAAATTGAGATAAATGAAGAAACAGGGGAAAATTTAATGCATGGGATGGGTGAATTGCATCTTGAGATTATTGAAAATAGAATAAAAACAGAAAAAAATGTTGATGTTAAGACTTCACAGCCAATTGTTGTTTATAGAGAAACAATAATGAAAAAATCTCCAGAGTGTGTAGGAAAATCCCCGAATAAGCACAATTTATTTTTTCTTGAAGTAGAACCTCTTGAGGATTCGGTATATGAAGCAATAAAAAAAGGAGAGATAGGGGAAGGAAGAATAAAGAAAAAAGATGAATTGCTTTGGAAAACTCTCTCTACGCTTGGAGTAAGCAATGAAGAAGCGCGTCAATATAAAGAGATTTACAAAGGCTGCGTCTTAATTGATAAAACAAAAGGAATTGTTCAAATCGGCGAAGTAATAGGATTGATAATGGATGCTTTTGAGCAAGTAGTAGATCAAGGTCCTCTAGCAAAGGAACCATGTATGAAATTAAAGGTTTCGATTATTGATTTAAAATTACACGAAGATGCAATTCATAGAGGTCCAGCACAAGTATATCCGGCAGTAAGAGATGCTATAAGGGAAGCAATGTTAAAAGCAACTCCTGTAATGTTTGAGCCGATACAAACTCATCTGATCGAAGCGCCAATAGATTTTCTTGGAGAACTTACAAAGCTTATTACAAGCAAACGTGGTCAGTTGCTTGAAGTAAAACAAGAAGGAGATAGAGTATTAATAACAGCAAAGATTCCTGTCGCAGAAATGCTTGGTTGGTCAAGTGATTTAAGAAGTGCGACAGAAGGTAGAGGAGTCTCTTCTTTGATAGATCAAACATTTGAGAAAGTTCCTAATGAGTTACAAGAAAAAGTTATCCGCCAAATAAAGCAAAGAAAAGGCATAAATGATTAAATATTATTTGCATTCTTAATATGTTTTATAAGTTCTGCAAAAAAACAAGGTACTTTGCAAATTTTTGATTTATTTTTTTCAGTTTTAAAGGAATTTATTTCTTTAATAAAAGCAAGATAAGTGTATTCGTCTCTCGTCAACCCGTATACTTGCATTTGATTTTTAAGAATTTCAGCTAAGGCTCTTGTTTTTTCCTTTTGTTCGGTTTCAAAAATGTTTGCATCATTAAACTCTTTTGATTTTATATATGCATTGGTCAAAAGTTCTCTACATCTTTTTATAGAAGCAGTATTCTTCATACTAAAATCAGGAAGCATATAAATATCAGAAATCGCTACTCTTCCAGTAGTATCATTAAGAATATTTTTTACAAAAGATTTTTCTTGTATTATCCTTTTATCATATACAATATGAATAAGTGTTGGCTCAATATCATCATTTATATTCATTAATTCCCTTACTATTGAAAGTCCTGATGAAGTAAGAATAGTATCAAATTCTTCTTCTTTTGCATTTTCATAATCTTCTCTGTTTTTTATAAGAAAGGTATCATATTGATATACTCCCCCGAATACTGGAGTAACTATATTTTTTTTGTTTTCTAAGTCAAAAAACAATTTCAAAGAATCTATATTTTTGTCTGTTTTTTTAGAAATTCCTTTTTTAAGTTCATTAATTGTTCCAATTGCAAAAGTATATTCAGTTATTTTTTCCATATAAGAAGACAGTATATTTAATTTAAATATCTTGCTTAAAGATCATTACTTTAAAAAATTAAAGTTAAAATTATTTTAAAAGCATAACATTTAAATACTAAATGTTATAAATATATAACATATTGTTAGAATTATTTAACTAAAAAGAGGGAAGGAAACTAAATAAACACTGCATGCTGATTTTGCTCTCGCTGTAAGATCCCACGGCTTTGGAGAAAAATCATATAGACACCAAAGAGAAAGTTAACAATGAAAACACGGATAAAGGAGTTTAGAACAAAACATGGATTTACGCAGGAAGAGTTAGCAAAAAAAGTAGGTGTAAGAAGAGAAACGATAGTCTTTCTTGAAAAGGGAAAGTACAACCCTTCCCTCTTTTTAGCCTTTAAGATTGCAAAGATACTTCATACCCAAATAGAACATCTTTTTATAATAGAAGAGGAAGATAATAAAGAGATTTATGAAACATCTCACGAACATCATAAAAGAAGTTATATTCCTTAAACCATTTTATTTTAATTTCTAGGATATCCATACAAAAATTTATAAACTCAAGATAAAAGTAATATTCAGGTATATAATAGAATGAAGTTAAAAGCTAATTCTAGATATATAGCATAAAATGTACAAGGAGGATTTAATTTAAGAATGGCTTATGGTAGCGGAGGCTTTAGAAGAGGCGGATTCCGCAGATTCAATGGACCAAGGGAAATGCACAAAATCACTTGTAGCGAATGTGGCAATGAAGCAGAAGTTCCTTTCAAACCAAGAGATGGTACTCCTGTTTATTGCAGAGAATGTTTTTTTAAGAAAAAGGGCATAGCTCCCAAGGAACCATTTAATAAATCAAAAAAAGAAGAATCTGAAGAAAACGTAGAAGAAGCCGAAGAAGATTCAGAAGAATTTTAGTTCAATTCAATAAACAAAAAGTTTAGTTTTTATTCGAAGCCGGAAACAAAGTTTCCGGATATTTCTTTTTTTATTTACTTTTAAATAATCATAAATAACATATACAACTAAGATAAATCAATCAATAATCTTACAGTTCAAAGAATAGAAATCTTTATAAACCATATTTTCCAAAAACTAAGATATGGCAGCTGAAAAGAAAAATTTGAATGTTATATTTGTAGGTCATGTTGACCATGGAAAATCAACTACTGTAGGAAGACTCATGTATGATAGCGGCAAAGTTCCTGAACAAGAAATGGCAAAACTTAAAGAAGAGGCTATCAAACATGGAAAGGTTGGTTTTGAATTTGCTTTTGTTATGGACAAATTTAAAGAAGAGAGAGAAAGAGGTTTGACGATAGATCTTGCTTATAAAAAATTTCCTACTCAAAAATATAATGTTACCATTATAGATGCTCCAGGACATAAAGACTTTGTTAAAAATATGATTACTGGGGCTTCGCAAGCAGATGCTGCAATACTTGTTGTTGCATGTTCGGAAGGCGTAATGCCACAAACTCAAGAACATGCTTTCTTACTAAGAACAATGGGAGTTCAACAAATTGCAGTGTTAGTAAATAAGATGGATGTTGTTAATTATGATGAGAAAAAGTTTAATGATGTAAAAGAAAAACTTTCTTTACTATTAAAAACTTCAGGTTATGATACTTCAAAAATTACATTTATTCCTGGTTCTGGATTAAAAGGAGAAAATATAGTTAAAAGGTCAGACAAAATGCCTTGGTACAAAGGGCCTACATTAATAGAACAGTTTGACTTATTTGAAGAGCCTAAAAAACCTATAGATTTACCTTTAAGAATGCCAATACAAGATGTCTATGAAATTACCGGAATAGGAACTGTTCCTGTAGGAAAAATAGAAACAGGAATAATGAAACCAGGACAAAAAGTCATAATCTTACCTGCAAGAAGCGGTAGGGGAATTACAGGAGAGGTAAAAACTATAGAAATGCATCATGAATCACTACCTCAAGCAATTGCAGGAGACAATGTTGGAGTAAATATTAGAGGCGTAGGAAAAAAAGATATAGCAAGAGGAGATATTATATGCGCTGCAGATTCACCAGCCACAATAGCAGAAGAATTTATAGCAAGAGTTTTTGTAATCAATCATCCTACAGTCATAGCAAAAGGTTATACCCCTGTATTCCATGTTCATACTGCCCAAGTACCTTGTCAATTTGCTGAATTGAAACAAAAACTCGATCCAAAAACAGGCCAGGTTATTCAAGAAAATCCTGACTTCTTAAAGAATGGAGAGGCAGCTATTGTAACAATAAGACCAATGGGTAACTTAGTTATCGAGACATCAAAAGTAAACCCTCATATGTCAAGATTTGCTATAAGAGACTTTGGTTCTACTGTAGCAGCAGGAATGTGCATAGAGATAACAAAAGCAAAACCAATTTCTGTAAAGTAAATATAAAATAAAAATGATGTTCTATATGCTTATAGCATATCAAATTATAGAGAATATAAAGTGTTTTTTTAAATTTTATATTTAGAGATTCTGTTAACTTAATGTTGATGCCTTAAACATTAAAAATCTTCATTTTTATCACCGATATTTATGCAGGATCAACAGCTCTGAATTTTGTCGCTTTTTGTACCATAAATTTCTAATTCTTAATTTCAATATTTACTCCAGAAATTTTAGCCGGAGTATTGCCATTAAGACTTTGATGCGGTCTTAAGAAGTTATAGAAAACAAACCAACCATCAAGAAGCGTTTTAGCTATTTCTTCTCTCTTCAATCCTCGCATTGATTTAAGTCTATCTTTAAGTGTCCCATGAAGTCTTTCAACAGCATTGTTTGTTTCCCTTGTTCTTATTCCAACTCTTCTTATTAGCTCTACTTTATCTACTTTGTATCTGCTATAAAATGCTTTCTTGAAAGCTTTCTCATAAGCCCACAAAAATTCCGTTGAACATATGCGATTTAACGAAGTCCTGCGAAGCAGGATTTGGGTGAAGCAAACCGCAGGTGAGTGGAACCGTTAAATCACTGTTCATTTCTCCGAACGCAGTGAGGATTGAGTTTTAGTGCAACGTTTCGAAGGAAAAACTCAAAGTCGCGAGGGCGCAGAAAATTTTTGCCACCGTAGTTTTTTCTTACTGATATAAAATAACTGCCGAAGGCAGACTATATGTTGCGGAGCAACAAGGGGGGCGTGTTTTTGGTTCTTTTTCTGAAAAAGAACGGGTAGGAGTGAAGCGTGGGCGGGAGTTTATAATAAACCAAAAATTAAACCTGCAATTGTGGAATAAATTATCACAATTAGAACATATACCACTGTTTTTTTTGTTCCTAAAACTTTTCTAATAACTAACATGTTTGGTAAACTTAATGAAGGTCCTGCTAATAATAAAGCGAGAGCAGGTCCTGAAGCCATCCCCTTAGCAATTAATGCTTGTACGATTGGAATTTCTGTTAACGTTGAAAAGTACATGAATGCTCCAAATACCGAAGCAATTAGATTTCCAATGAGATTGTTCTGACCAAATAAGTTTTCAATCAAACTTTGAGGTAGCAGAGGCATTATAAAGCCTGCAATGAAAACTCCTATAAACAATAAGGGCAAGAGAATTTTAGCAAAATTCCAAGTTTCCTCAAGCCATAATTTTGTTGAATGGTTTTTGAACTTAAACAAAACAATAAGAACCACTCCTAATGTAAAAAAGCCCATTAGAGAATACTTAAGCAAAGTGCCTATCTGTAAGCCATTTACAACAAGAACCCCAACAAGCATAAGAAAGAAAGCAACCAAAACAATGTTAGAGATTTTTGATTCTTCTGTTTCTTGAATTATTAGCTTTTCTTTTTCAACCTTCTCTCTGAAGATAGACTGCATTGTCAAGCCAATCAGAATTGATAACAAGATAGCAAAAAATACCCTTGCTAAACCAATTTTTATTCCTAAAACAGACATCGTCAAGAAAATTGCAGCTATGTTAATAGCTGGTCCTGCGAAAAGAAAGGTTATGGCTGGACCTAAACCTGCCCCTCTTTTTCTGATTCCAGCGAATAATGGCAAAATAGTGCAGGAACAAACAGCTAAAATTGCACCAGAAACAGAAGCAACCCCATAAGAAACATATTTTTTTGCTTCATGCCCTAAATATTTCATAACTTTTTCTTTCTTAATAAAAACAGCAATCGCCCCAGCAATAAACAAAGCAGGTAACAAGCAGGTTAAAACATGCTGTTTTGCATATTCCCCAAGAAGATTTATTCCGCTCAAAACAGAATTATTAAACCAATCGCTATTCTGTGGAACAAAATAGAATATAGCAAATACTAATACTATCCAAAACATTAAAGTCCAATCTTTTCTTTCCATTTTGTAAAGTATGAAAGTTATTTAACCCTTTTCAATTTTTGGTAAATCCTTTTTACGAACTCTATGACCTTTTCTGCATAATCTCTGTTCAAGTTAGTTCCATAATAAATTATTCCATTTCTAAAATATCTTAGTTGATCAAGAAATTGT
>JAWCMS010000001.1:0-400615 GCA_038849525.1 Candidatus Pacearchaeota archaeon | reverse complement strand
CTGCTAAAAGAATTCCTTCTAAAACAGCCTTTTTAGCTGTATTGGGAATTATTGATTTTAATGCCTCTTTGAATTTCATGATATTTTAAGTTATTTCAAATATTTAAACCTTTTTATTTTGTTACTATTTATAAGTAAATACTAATTATAAATATATTTTTAGAATGCATAAAAATCAAAAAACTTTCAAACAATATTTAAATAATATGATAGTTCTAAACTAATAAAATGAAAAAAGAAAAAATAACTGTAGTCATTCCAGCATATAACGAAGAAAAGACAATAGGAGAATGTATAGAGAGATGCAAAAAATATGCAGATGAAATAATAGTTGCTCTTGCCAAAAATTCAAATGATGAAACGTATAAAATTGCAAAATCAAAAGGTGCAAGAATAATAAGAGACAATGGATTAGGAAAAGGAGATGGAATGAGATGTGCGATAAATGCAATTGATAGAGGAATAATAGTTTTTATTGATTGTGATGGTTCTCATATTCCAGAAGATATTCCAAAATTAGTAAAACCAATACTCCAAAATAAAGCAGATATGGTTATTGCTTCAAGATTTTTAGGTGGTTCTGAAGAACTTCAAGGAGATTTTGATAAATCATTAAGATTATTTTTTTCAATATGCATAGCAAAAATAATTAATTTAAGATTCAAAACAAAAATAATGGATACGCAAAATGGCTTTAGAGCAATAAAAGCAGAAATAGCAAAAAAATTAAATCTTAAATCAAATCACACAGAAATAGAAACTGAAATGAATATGAAATGCTCGAAATTAGGCTATAGAATAATAGAGGTACCAAGCAAAGAACTAAAAAGAAAATATGGACAATCTCATGTTTCTTTATTAAAGCATGGCCCGCGTTATTTTCTAACAGTCCTTAAAAATCTAATATAAAATGAAAAAAACAAATGACTGGCTGTATGCCTGCATTATTGTGGTTGTATTTTTAATAATTTATTTTTTAATTTTTAAATTTTCAGAATTTGATTTAACTTTATTATTTAGCATATATAACTTAAAGCCCCATTTTTTAAAATTTGCTCTTATTTTTATTGTTCTAGCAGTTTTCTCTTATTTTATCTCCAAAGATATTGAAATCAAAAAAATTAAAACTAGAAAATTAATAATTTCCATATTCTTGTTTTCATTTATTTTGACTATACTTTTTTGGAATTCTCCTCAGATAAATCCGGATTCATTGCGTTATCTAACATTTGCAAAAGATTTTTCTACTTATGGTTCAAACAAAATAGGGATATCGACAGATGCTCCTTTAATTCCTTTTATCTATTTTATATTGTTTAAATTGTTAGGAAAAGAGTCGATAATAGCAATTAATATATTCACTTCTCTTATTTATTCTTTCACTGCTATTTTGATATTTTTATTGTCCAGAAAATTATTTGATGAAGAAATAGGATTTTATTCATCATTGATTTTTCTTGGTTTCAATGGAATATTAGTACAAACAGGAATGATTCTTGTTGATATACCTTTAGTCTTTTTTGTTGCTTTAACAATTTATACAGGGATAAATGCATTTGAAAAAAATAAATTTTCTTTATTTTTATTAACTTTTTTATTTGCTGTAGCAGCAATTTTAACAAAAATAAGCGCTTTATTATTTTTTACACCTTTATTAGTATTACTTTTATTCAGAATAGAAAATAAGAGAATACTTTTGCTAATAATAGGGATATTATCTATACTAATTTGCATTATTATCTTTAATATTAAAAGCATAATAGAAATAGGAAGAAATGCACTCATATTAAAGCCATTTGATTTTTTAATAGCTTTATCAGGCCTACCTGCACTTATTTTTCAATTTGGCCCTTCTTTTCTTCTGATATTCTATGGGTTTTTATTTTTAAACAAAAAAGAAAGAGTATTTTTTTACTCATGGCTCTTGCTTCCATTAATCCCTCTTTTCTTGATAGCTCATGAAGGAGCGATATTTAGATATTATATGGGTGCAGCACCTGCAACTGCTATTATTTCTGGACTTGTAATTTCAAAATTATCGAAAATCAAAAAGAATTTTGCTCTCTATGTTGTACTTTTAATTCTGCTTTCAGGACTTGTAATTTCATTTGGTCTCATTTCAGCTATAAAAGATTGTGGCGAAGTAAATCTTGCTAGAGCAGCAAATTATCTTAACAAAAATGAAAATGTACATACAATCACAGTCTATGCAAATTCTTCTTATTTTAAAGATTGGGACAATAAAACAGTAAATCCAGAACCATATGTTATGCTTTTTGATCTTTATTGTGATAAGGATATTGTTTACGGAGGAAATTTTGGTACAGATGAATATTTCAAAAGAGGATGGGAATATTATTATAAGCTTCCCACTATATATTATAATGAAACAAAACTTAAAGGGGCAGATGCGGCAATATTAATATCCGATGAAAATACAGCCCCCAAAAATATAGAAAACATGAAATTAGTAGCAAATTTCACTTCTAGAAATAGAATGATAATGCCACATTATATTTATGTTTATTCTCGATAATCTTTAAATATCATTTTTTTGATATATATAGTATGGCTAAGGAAAAAGATGTTTCTGTAATTTTGCCATGCCTTAATGAGGAAAAAACAATAGGTAACTGTATCAAAAAGGCATTACAAGTTTTTAAAGAGAACAAGATTAACGGAGAGATCATTGTTGTTGACAATGGTTCTACCGATAATTCTGTAAAAATTGCAAGCTCTCTAGGTGTAAATGTGATAAAAGAACCATTAAAAGGCTATGGTTCAGCTTATCTCAGAGGTTTTTCTGAAGCAAAAGGAAAATATATCATTTTAGCCGACTCTGATGGTACTTATGATTTGCTCGAAATTCCAAAGTTTCTTACAGCTTTAAAAGAAAATGATTTTGTCATAGGCTCAAGATTTAAAGGAGAAATAAAAAAAGGGGCTATGCCTTTCTTGCATAGATATATAGGAAATCCATTACTTTCATTTCTTTTAGGAATATTTTTCAGAAAAAAAATTTCAGACTGCCATTCTGGATTTAGGGCAATAAGAAAAGATGTTTTAGAAAAATTAAATTTAAAAACAACAGGTATGGAATTTGCATCTGAAATGATTATCAAAGCAATAAAATCTAAAATAAAAATAAAAGAGATTCCAGTAAGCTATCACCCGAGAGAAGGCGAATCTAAGTTGAAATCATTTCATGATGGCTGGAGACATTTAAGATTTATGCTTCTTTATTCCCCTTTATATTTATTCATAATTCCTGGATTTTTGCTTTTTTTAACTGGTTCTATTTTAATGCTGTCTCTTTTTTTCGGAACAATAGCGATCAACAATGTAAGGCTTGACATTCACTCAATGATTTTAAGTTCTGTTTTAATAATTGTTGGTTTTCAGATAATAACTTTAGGAACATATGCAAAAATTTATGCAGTCAAAAATGAATTAGAAAAACCGAGTAAGTTTATTAGACTGGTTGAAACATACTTAGATTTTGAAAAAGGTGCTTTGACTGGAATAGTTATTGTTTCAATTGGAATGATAATAAGCCTGATTATTCTAACAAGATGGATAAATTTAGGTTTTGGTAATTTAAGCGAAATGAGAAATGCGATTCTAGCAATGACTTTGATAGTGTTAGGCATTCAGATTGCTTTTTCAGCTTTTTTTATAAGTATATTGAACATACACAAAAAATGAAGATATCTATAGCAATATTAACAAAAAACGCTGGCAGTAATTTTCAAAGAGTACTGGAACAAATATTCAAGCAAAAAGAAAAAGATTTTGAAGTTATAATCATAGATTCTGGCTCGACTGATAAAACACTTGAGATAGCAAAGCGATTTCCATCAAAAATTTATAAAATAAATCCTGAAGAATTTAATCACGGAAAGATAAGAAATTTTGCAGCTAAAATAGCGAAAAGCAAATATATAGTTTATCTAACACAAGACGCGATCCCAGCAAATGAATTTTGGCTTTCAAATCTTTTAAAAAACTTTAAAGACAAAAAAGTAGCAGCGGTTTTTTCACGACAAATTCCAAGAAAAAATGCTTCCTTAATTGAAATATTTTTTAATGAATTTCATTTTCCTAATCAAAAAATAATAAGACCGAATAAAGACAAGGCATTTATGAAAAGTATTTTCTTCTCAAATGTAAGTTCTTGTATAAAAAGAGATATTCTTTTAAACTATCCATTTGATGAAAAACTAATAATGAGTGAAGATCAGCAATTTGCTAGAGATGTAATAAAAGCTGGTTATAAAACAGTATACGAACCTAAATCAGAGGTTATTCATTCTCATGATTACACTTTAGTATCAGTATTTCAAAGGTACTTTGATTCTGCATTCTCTTTAAAAGAAATAACAAAAGAGAGCGATAAGAAATTTTTAGATTATGGGCTAAATTATACTTCTAGCTTATTTGCATTTATTATCAAAAATAATCCTTTACTAATCCCTTATACCTTTTTTTACTGTACAAGCATGTTTTTAGGAACTTTTTTAGGAACAAATCAAAAATATATTCCATTATTTATAAAAAAAATATTTTCTATGCATAAAAATTATTGGAAAAATGTCAAAAATATTGATAATAGGTCATAATCCTCTCCCTTTTGAAAAAGGAAGGCTATGGTCTGGAGGAATAAGAACGTGGCATCTAACAAAAGCACTAATGGAAGGAGGCCATAAAATATGTCTTATAGGGGTTCATAAAGATGAAAAAGAGTTTAATGAAAAACCAAAAACAAAAAATAAATTGAATGAAAATTTAATTTATTATTCTTTTTCCTATGATAAAATAAGAGAATCAAGAATTATACAAAAAATTCATGATAAATTTAATCCTGATTGTATTATAGGAATAAATAGCCTCCCTTCAAAAATAGCTTCTGAGATAAAAACTGATAAACCATTTTGGGCTGATTTAAATGGTTGGGCAATGGCTGAAATGCAGGCAAAATCGGCAACATGTAAAAGTAATATGCCACTAAAATATGCATGGTACTTGGAAAAGCCAGTAATAAAAAAAGCAGATATATTTTCCGTTGTTTCTATTCCTCAAAAATATGTCCTAATAGGGGAATTGGCTTCTATCGGAAGATTGAATAAAGAAACTTATAGATATGATTTTGTACATTATATCCCAAATTCTATTGATAAAGAAAAATTCAAGCATGAAAAAATAATTTTTAGAAATAAATTTAGTAAGAAAGATTTTGTCATTTTATGGGCTGGAGGTTATAATACTTGGGCTGATGTAGATACTTTATTCAATGCTTTAGAAAAAGCAATGTCAATAAATAAAAGAATTAAATTTGTTTCTACAGGGGGTAAAATAAAAAGTCAGGATGAACTAACATTTTCAAAATTCTTGGAGAAAGTAGAAAAATCAAAATTCAAAGATAATTTTCTATTTCTTGGCTGGCTTCCAACTCAAGATGTTAAAAACTGTTACTTTGAAGCAGATATTGGAATTAATACAGACAGAAATATCTATGAAACAGAAATTGGAGCAAGAAATAGATTTTTAGATATGATGAAAGCAGGACTTCCAATAGTCACTAGTTTAAAATCTGAAATAAGTTCCATAATAAAAGATAACAAAATAGGTTATACTTATAAAATAGAAAATGCTGATGAACTTGCTAACTTAATAATAAAGTTATCTAAAACGCCAAAAAAAGAATTACAAAAGATTGGAAAAAAAGCCCAGAATTATACATTTAAAAATTTTACATATGAAAAAACAGCAAAACCCTTGTTAGAATGGGCTAAAAATCCAAAGCATTCGCCTGATTACAAAAAAAGAATAAAACTTACAAATCTTTTTTGGTTTATTTTCTCGAAAATAGAAAAATATCCTTCGGCTTGGAGGATATTAAGATATATTAAACGCTTCCTTTAGTGTCTTTAAATTTTTATCATTGTATTTTTTCATAAATTCATAAGCATTTCTTGACATTTTTTCAGCAAATTTTTTACTTAAGAAGATTTTCTCTACTGCCTTAACCCATTCTTCTGGCTTGTCTGCAATTAAAATACATTTTCGTGCTTCTTTTCCAAGCTCTTTTGCACAAAAAGAGGTCGTTATTAAAGGTTTTGAATAGCTTAATGCTTCTATATTTTTTATTTTCAATCCAGTTCCTATATAAATCGGGCTTATTACAACATCAGCCAAATCATAAGCCAAGTCAATATCTTTAAGCTCTCCAAATTTAATTACATTCTTATCATCTATCACATTACATATTCTCCCTGCAAGTAAAAGACTTGAATCTGAAAATTTTTTATTAATTTTTGGTAGGATTTCATTTATAAAATATTTAATACCATGCTGATTTGGATCATTTTCAGAACCAACAAAAAGCATCCTTTTCTTACCTAAAATTGTATTAGGTGAATAAATTTTTCCGGATATTAAATGCCCAACTGTAACTACCTTTTTATCAGTTATTTTAGAAAAGAATTCTCTTTCTTTATCTTGAATTGCAATAATTACATCTGCTCTGTTTAAAGCTTCTGCCTCCTCTTTTGGAGTTGCAGATATCCAACCATAACTTCCAAGACTTTTAAGAATTTCTTTATGTTTATCTGTAAAAACATCATGAGTATCTATAATTTTCAATGTTTTATTATCAAAATAATTTAATACTTTAGAAATAAAAATATATTCCACGAGTACAGCATCAAATCTTTCTTTTTTCAATAATTTAATTAAGAAAGAATCTAAAGCTCGGTCAGGTATTCTTTCGAGAGGAATAAAATTTGATTTTTTAAAGAAAGCTGCCTTTAATCTATAATATAGCCATGGAAATCTTTTCTGAATAAAAGCCTCGGCAAATTTAACAATTTTCCTATCCTTAAACGCTGGTTGACCTCTGTCTAAAGAAATAGTATAAAATTTATCCCAGCATCTTTTCATTTCTTCTATATATCTCTTATCAGGAATAGCATCTACTAAAGGCTGCATAAAATAGACAAAAGTGATATGACATCCGAGCTTTTTCAGATAAGAAAGCATATTATAAATTCTTATTCTATTTCCTTGATTTTGCGGATGAGAAGGAACAGGAGATATAACTAAAATTTTTTTTGAATGATTTTGCATTTTCATAATAGTCTTCTTAAGAAACACTATATAAATGTTTTTTTATAATAAAACTTATAAAATGACATATATTTTGCGAGGTATGAAAGTATTAGTTACAGGAGGGGCAGGTTTTATAGGTAGCCATGTAACAGAATTGCTTTGTGATAAAGGCTATGAAGTCACTGTTTTTGATGATTTATCTACCGGATATGAAGAATATGTTGATAAAAGAGCAAGATTTGTTAAAGCAAGCCTAACAGATAAAGAGGCGATTAAAAATGCATTAAAAGAACATAATGCAGTCATTCATCTTGCAGCAGAAAGTGTTATAGAATTCTCAATGAAAAATCCAGAAAAGACTTTAAAAAATAATATAAATAACACAATAAACCTTCTTGAGGCAATGCGGCAAAATAACATAGAAAGTCTTGTCTTTTCATCCTCCGCAGCAGTTTATGGAAATCCTTCCGAAAACAAGCCAATAAAAGAAGATACTAAAAAAAATCCTATAAATCCTTATGGAGCATCTAAACTGATAGATGAAGAACTTCTTAATGTTTATTATAATTGTTTTAATATAAATTCTGTAGCCTTAAGATATTACAATGTTTATGGGCCAAGAGACGATCAAACCCCAGTTACAAGAGCTGTGCCAAAATGGTTTAAAGCAGTTTTAACAAATAAACCAATAATTCTAAATTGGGAAGGAAAGCAGATAAGAGATTATATTTTTGTAAAAGATGTGGCAGAAGCCCATCTTGCTGTCCTTGGAAAAAAAGGGTGTTTACAGTATAATATTGGCTCTGGAAAGGGAAATTCAATGCTAGAAATTCTTGAAAGTGTTTTTAAAACTTGTAATAAAAGAACAGAGATAATTGATGCAGGAGAAAGAAGAGGAGATCCAGATTATCTTGTCGCAGATATAAGCAAGATAAAAAAAGAAATAGGTTGGGAGCCCAAAACTACTTTAGAAGAAGGAATGAAGATTACATATGATTTCTATAAAGATCATAAAATATCTCTTGAACGAATATGAAAAAGGCAATTTTTCTTGATAGAGACGGAGTGATAAATGAGGATAATGATTGTTTAATATACAAAAAAGAACAAGTAAGAATATTACCAAATGTAAAAGAAGCACTAAAACAATTTAAAGAAAATGGTTATTTTCTTGTTGTTATATCGAACCAGCCAGCGATAGCAAGAGGTATAATCACAGAAAAAAATGTGACAGAAATTAATAGATACATAAATGTAAAATTAGATAATATTATAGATAAATTTTATTTTTGCCCGCATCACCCAAATGCAGATTTATTAGAATATAGAAAAAATTGTATCTGCAGAAAGCCATCTCCAGGATTAATTCTTCAGGCTGCAAAAGAGTTAAATATAGACTTGAAGAAAAGCTGGATGATTGGTGATAGAATAAGTGACATTCAAGCAGGAAAATTAGCAGGATGTAAGACAATTCTTATCGAATCTGAGAATAATAAAAAAATAATAGAGTCTGGAGTAATAATAGATACAAATATAAAACCTGATAAAAAAGTGAATAATCTGATGGATGCTTCGAATTTAATAAGAATGCTAAAATGACAATTAAAGCTATTATACTTGCAGCAGGTATTGGAAGCAGAATGGCTGAAATGACTAAAGATACTCCTAAAGTTATGTTAAGATTAAATGAAAAACCAATAATTCAATATCAGATTGAGATGCTTAAAAATTATGGTGTAAAAGAAGTTTGCATAAACCTGCATTATATGCCTGAAAAAATAAAAGAATTTTTAGGAAACGGAGAAAAGTTTGGCATTAAAATTCATTATAGTTATGAGCCTGAATTACTAGGAACATCGGGAGCATTATTGGCATTTAAGAAGATATTAACAGAAGATTTCTTTGTAATTTATGGGGATGTTATAGGAAAAGTTGACTTAAAGAGATTCTATGATTTTCATAAAAAAAATAAAGCCGACGCTACTTTAATTGTTCATGAATCAACCCATCCTGAAGATTCTGATATTATTCAAGTAAAAGAAAATAGAATAATAAAGTTAATTCATAAACCAGGTAATAGAAATTTTGGAACATTAGGAAATGCTGCATGGTATATTCTTTCACCAATAGTATTTGATTTTATTCCAGAAGGAAAATCTGATTTTGTGAGAGATGTTTTTCCTAAAATGCTTGAAAAAGGGCTTAGATTATATGCTTATAACACAAATGAGTTTATTAGCGATGTAGGAACACCTGAAAGATTTAAAAAAGTACAAGATTTATATGAAAGAATAAGGCTTGGGAAAGATAAAAAATGATAATTTCAAGAACACCTCTGAGAGTAAGTTTTGTTGGCGGAGGCACTGATTTACCAAGTTTTTGTATAAAAGAAAGAGGTGCAGTTATAAGTACATCAATACAAAAATATGTCTACATAGTTGTTCATCCTTCTTTTGATAGGAAAAATCTTATAGCTTATAGCAAGATAGAAAAAACAAACAATGTTGATGAGATTACCAATGCAAGAGTAAAAGAAGCTATGAAGTTAACAGGAATAACTAAAGGTATAGAAATACATTCAATAGCAGAGGTTCCTGCAGGAACTGGAATGGGTTCTTCTTCAAGTTTTACTGTCGGGTTATTAAATGCATTATATGCTTTTCAAGAAAAGAATGTTAATGCTGAAAAATTAGCTAGAGAAGCTGCGAATCTTGAAATTAATACATTAAAAGAACCCATAGGCAAGCAAGACCATTATGCAGTTGCATTTGGAGGTTTTAATAAAATAGAATTTATAGGAGATGAAGTTAAAGTAAAACCATTAATATTCAAAAAATCTGTAAAAAAAGAGCTTGAAGGTAATTTATTGCTATTTTATCTTGGAGGAGAAAGAACTTCTTCAAGCATATTAATTGAACAGAACAACAATATTAAGAATGATAAAAAATATTTTAACATTCTTTTAAATATGAGAGATTTAGCTGATGAAGCAGAAAATGACTTGCTTAATAATGACTTAAATAAATTTGGAGAATTGCTTCATAAAAATTGGATATTAAAAAAACAATTATCCAACAGAGTTACTAATTCCGAAATAGATAGATATTATGATAAGGCATTAAAAGCAGGCGCAAAAGGAGGAAAATTACTTGGTGCCGGCGGCACAGGCTTTCTTTTAATTTATGCGGAGCCAAATAAACAGAACTTAGTAAGAAAAGCTTTGGAAGATTTGAGAGAAATTGAACTAAAATTCGATTCAGATGGAAGCAAAATAATTTATTATAATATTTAAAATGGAACTTGATGCATATATTTCAGAACTAAAAAAAGCAATCGATTCAATTGACCGGAATGAAATAGAAAAAATTTCTGAAATTTTAATAAGAGCATACGAAACAGATAAATCAGTTTTTATTATAGGTAATGGTGGCTCTGCTTCTACAGCGTCTCATTTTGCTTGTGACTTAGGAAAAGGAACTTTAGAAAGACACTATAATATGAATAAAAAAAGATTCAAAGTTTATTCATTGACTGATAATGTAGCTTTACTAACATCTTATGGAAATGATTTAAGTTATGAAGATATTTTTAGCCAACAACTTAAAAACCTGATAAAAACAGGAGATATTTTAATTGTTTTAACAGGTTCAGGAAATTCTAAAAATATTTTGAAAGCTATAAAACTTGCAAATGAGATTGGTGCTATAACTATAGGTCTGCTTGGATTTGAAGGAGGCGAGGCAGCTAAACTGTTAGATCACAAAATAATAATTAAAAGCAGCAATTATGGTATAATAGAAGATTTACATCTAATGTTACAACATATCCTCTGCCAAAAGCTTAAAAATAAGATAAATTGATGGATTATATTAACATTCATAAAAATGAAGATCTATGACTGTTTTATATTTTTTAATGAATTAGAATTATTAAAATTAAGACTTGAAGAATTATGGAACTGCGTAGACTATTTTGTTCTAGTAGAAGCAACAAAAACTTTTTCAGGAAAAAGCAAAGGACTTTATTTCCAAAAAAATAAAGAAAAATTTTCAAAATATATAGACAAAATAGTTCATGTTATTATTGATGACATGCCAACACCTGAAAAATTCAATGGAGATAGATGGCAGGTAGAATATTTTCAGAGAAATCAGATTATGAGAGGATTAAAAAATTGTAAAGATGATGATATAATTATAATTTCTGATGTAGATGAAATTCCAAACCCAAAGAAAATTCCAAAGGCGGTAAGACTATTAAAAAGAAAGAATATCGTAGAAAATATTGTTGTTTTCAAACAAAAATTTTTTTACTATTATCTTAACGGATTTGTTAATGAAGATTGGCAAGGGCCTATGGCTATAACATTTAAAACACTTAAAGAAACCTTCAATTCTATGCCTCAGAAAGCAAGAGATTATAGATATGGCGAACCATTCCACAATTTTTATAGACTAAGGAATTCCATTACAAATATTTCTGACAAATTTAAAATAGAACATTTTCTTTTAAAATTAAGAGACCAAAAAAATATTCACTATTTTGATTATTTTCTGAGAATTATACAAACTTTAAAATATATGGATCTTAAAAAGAAATATATTCAGATAATAAAAAATGGTGGTTGGCATTTTACTTATCTTGGAGGTCCAGACAGAATTATACAAAAAATAGATTCTTTTTGTGATAAGCAATTTGATACTCCAGAACTTAAGGATATAAAAAAGATAAATGAAAAAATAAATCAAGGAAAAGATTTATTTGATAGAAATCCAACGACTCCAGATATCCCAAAAAAAGTTGTATATATTCCTCTAGATAAATCATTTCCGAAAACATTATTAAAAAATAAGGCTGAATACACTCATCTAATAAAAAAAGTTTAATTTGTATTACCTATAATTTTTTGATATGATATTTAAATAGGCTATTAATATTAATAAATTCCACAATGAATTACATTATAATAAGTTTTCATCTCTTAATATTTTTAATATTTATAGCATGGCAAGAAAAAAGATATCATAATATATATAAAATATTAAGTTATATTTTTCCAAAAGAAAAAGCAAGAAGAATAATTTTAGATAATTGCATTAATTTAATAAAGGTATTATTAAGAAAAGGCCCAAAAATATTTTGGTTTGAATTTCTTAATCTTAGAAATTTATATTTAAAAAATAAAAAAAGTTTCAAACTTAAAGAATGGAAAAATGAAAAGCTTGTATTTCCTTATTTTGAAAATCCAGAGGTTTCTATAATGATTTTATGCTTTAACAATTCAAAATACACATTCAATTGTTTAAAATCGCTTCTTAAAAATACAAAATATGTTTCTTATGAAATAATAGTAATAGATAATGCATCTACCGATAATACACAAAGAATGCTCAGAAATATAAGGAACATTAAAGTAATCAGAAATCCAAAAAATTATGGATTTGGGAAGGCATATAATAAAAATATAAAATTTGCAAAAGGAAAGTATTTATTTTTTTTAAATAATGATGTGATGGTAACAAAAAACTGGCTTCCTCCTTTATTGAAAACTATAAAAAAGGAGAATGTAGGGGCTACAAGTGGCAAGCTTATTTTTCCGAATTGGACAATACAGGATGCTGGTGGTGTAGTTGTAAAAGGTGGTCCTTTTCAGAGTTATGGAAGAGATGATTGTCCTGAAAAACCAGAATATAATTTTGTTAGAGAGGTAGACTATTGCTCTGGAGCAGCGCTGCTAGTAAGAAAAGATTTATTTTTAAAAGTAAAAGGATTTGATAAAAGATTTGAACCATTTTATAGTGAAGATGTTGATTTATGCTTCTCATTAAGAAAACTTGGATACAAAGTAATATATCAACCTTTAGCAGAATTTATTCATTATGAGAGTGTAAGTGCATTAAAATTACTAGGCAACCATCAAAAAAGAGATGAAATTATAGAGAATCATCGGCAGAGATTCTTAAAAAAATGGAATAAAACATTAGAGAGAGAAAAATATAGAATCAAAGAAGAATTTAGTTATCTTGATAGATTTGAAAAAACCTATCTTTTGCGTGATAGAAGGAATGGAAAAAAAATTTTAATAGCCTTTTCTGGTATTATTAAAAAAGATATGCTTGAATTTCTTAAAAAACTTTCACAAAATAATCAGATTACCTTAATTTGTAAACCACTACAATATCTTAAGACCTTACAGCAATATGGAATCGAAGTACTTTACGAGCCTTTTATAAAAGATTATTTAAACTTAAAAGGCAAGTATTTTGAAATTGTTGCTTTAAACTATAAAGAAAAAGACATAATAAATTATTGCAAAAGAGCTAAATATATTTTTTTCAAAGATTTAAAAGATTTAAATATCAATTTAGCTTAAAAAATAAGATGTTAACAAAAAGAGAGATAAGTATATTGAAAGAAACTACTTGGGCAGATTTTAAGCTCAAATATTCTTCTTCGGTATTAGGTTTTTTCTGGTCTTTGCTTAATCCATTATTAATGCTAGCAACCCTCTATCTAGTTTTTTCAATTCTATTTAAGTGGGAAATTGAATATTATCAGTTATTTCTTCTTTTAGGAATAATAATATGGAATTTTTTTTCAGAAGCTACAACTAAAGGGATGGGGGGAATCCTAGAAAAGGCATTTTTAATTAAGAAAATTTATTTCAGAAGAGAGATAACTATAATTTCAGCTTGTTTAACATCTTTCTTTACTTTATTATTAAATTTAGTTGTTTTCCTAATATTTGTGCTTATATTTAAAGGGAATTTCAGTTGGCATGTAATTTATTTCCCTTTCATTTTAGTAGAATTATTTATACTAGCATTAGGATTTAGTTTAGCTCTTGGAGCATTCTATACAAAATTTAGAGATTTAAGGCATATATGGGAAGTTTTGTTAAGCATGGGCTTTTTTTTAACTCCTATAGTTTATCCTATAAGCAGGATTCCTGAAAATTATCTTAAAGTATATATGTTAAATCCAATGGCAAGAATAATCACTACATCTAGGGATATATTTATATCAAACACTATTTCAGGATTATGGGACCAGACAATTACATTGATTCTTTGCTTAGCTATATTTTTTATAGGATATTATATTTTTAGCAAAAGAAAAGGACACATTGTTGAGGAAATATAAAATGATAAAAGTTGAAAATGTAAGTAAAACATTCAGAATACCTCATCAAAAAAGAACTTCATTATTTGAAAATATCGTAGGATTATTTAGTCCTGTTAAATATGAAAATTTAAAAGCTCTCGATAATGTCTCCTTTGAAATAAATAAAGGAGAATTTGTAGGTATAATAGGATTAAACGGCTCTGGCAAATCAACTTTACTAAAAATTTTAGCTAAAGTAATTACTCCTGATTCTGGTAATGTTAAAATTAATGGAGAGGTAGTTCCTTTTCTTGAACTTGGCTTAGGCTTTAGTGAAGAACTTACGGCCAAAGAAAACATATATTTAAATGGTTCTCTTTTAGGTTTAACAAGAAAAGAAATAAAGAAAGAGTTTAATGAGATAATAAAATTTGCTGGTTTAGAAAATTTTAAAGATACAAAATTAAAAAATTTTTCTTCTGGAATGGTTTTAAGACTTGCTTTTAGTACAGCCATAAGGGCCAAAGGAGACATCTTTTTAGTAGACGAAGTACTTGCAGTAGGAGACGCAGAATTTCAACAAAAATGTTTTGATGTTTTTCAAAAATTCAAAAAAGAAGGAAAAACAATAGTTTTTGTTAGCCATAGTTTAAATGATGTAGAAAAATTTTGCGATAGGGTTATTTGGCTAGAAAAAGGAAAAATAAAAGCTATAGGAAAACCCAAAGAAATAATTTCTGAATATATTAGTTCATTAAAGTAAAACAATGAATCTAAAATATGATTGCTGGTTACATTGGAATATTACACTTAGATGCAATCTAAATTGTATTTATTGTTTTCCTAATGAAAATAAAAAAAAATCTCAGATAAATAAAATAAAAATTTCATCTTTAATAAAAACATTAGACAAAATAAAAAAGACATGCTTAATAAGTTTCACTGGTGGTGAACCTTTTTTAATACAAAATATTGTTGATGCATGTAAAGAAATAACAAAAAAACATTACATAAGTTTTAATACCAACTTAACATCAAATAAGATTAAAGAATTTTCTGAAATAATAGATCCAAAAAAAGTAGATATAATTATAGCCTCTTTACATATAAAAGAACTTGAAAGAACTAATCTTTTAAAAAAATATATAGATAATTTTCATCTTCTCAAAAGAAAAGGGTTCAATATAGTAGCCAAAGAAGTCGCCTATCCACCTTTACTTAAAGAAATCACAAAATATAAGAAATTTTTTAAAAAACAAGGTATAACTTTAGAGTTCCAACCATTCATTGGAGAGTATAAAGGTAAAAAATATCCTGACGCTTACACAAAAAAAGAAATTGCTGCTTTTAATTTTGATTTAAGTACAAAAGAGTATCATCAAAAAGGGAAGAAGTGCAATGCGGGATATAATGTTGGAATGATTAATGAAAAAGGAGATGTAACTCCTTGCTTTTCTTTGTACAATAAAATTGGAAATATCTATGAAAGGATATATTTTAATAAGAAAATGATTAGATGCCCATTTGAATCATGTGGATGTCCATTAAAAATATTTAATCGCTTACTTTTTGAAAAGGCTATTAGAGAAACAAATAGAAAAAGAATTCTGTCTTTAATAGATTTTTTTTATATAAGGATAAGAAGAATATTGCGCTTTATGAACATTCCGAAAATTAGATCTATTGAGAATTTAAAGTTAATAATTCGGCAATTTACATCTTATATATAGAATTATAATTTAAGTTCCCTTACATCATAAATAAAAACATTCTGTGAGTAAATTTCCTTAAACCCACAGTTAATTTTTTGCCTTGAAAAAACAAAGTCTGGTTCATATCTGTCTAAAAAATCATATTTAAAGTCGCAATTTGAGCTGAAAAAATAATCAATCCCCACAATATATTCTCCGCCAAGATGCGCTGGTGTAATAGTAAAGACATAGTTTTCACTTATAGGATATATTGCAGATGATATATGAGGTCTTGCAAGGACAAGATTGCCTTCTCCAAAATTTTTCTTTAACCATATTATTGCTTTATAATCTTCATCGGTTATAAGTTTATATAACTGAACATTAAGTTTTGATGTTTCTGGAAGCTTATTATAGTAAAAAAAAGAAGTATAAAAAGATAATAATAGAATAATAAAAATAAGAATAAGTGCCAGAATATAAATCCATTTTATTTTTATTTTTTTGGCAGTATTAAACAAAGCAGAAACTCCAAAGGCAGATAAAGGAGCTAAAGACAATAAGGAATAGTACAATACTCTTTGATAAGGTGCAAGTAAAGAAATTTCTTTTAATGAAAAAATAAGAATTAAGATTGCTGATAAAATAAAACTAAAAGTAAAAATTATTTTTTTATTATTTTTTAAAGATGAAATTATTCCAAACATAGCAAGAATAAAAGCTACAGGTCCATAAAAGAAGAATAAAGAATAACGGATTTCATAAGGAGTGAAACCTTTTTCAAATATGAGAAAATCATAAAATAATTTTAATGTTTGTGCTAAAGAACCATGCCAAAACAAAATGAAAGATAATAAAATAATAAAGAATGAAACTATAAGAAATATATAAATGAATCTGTTTTTTATTAAAAGGTTAAGACTTTTTCTATCTTCTTTGCCAAAAAATCTGTAAACAAGATAGATAAGTAGAATAGGAGCTATAAACATAGCTGTTGGTGCATGTGATATAAGAATTATAAATAAGGTTATAAATGACAAAATCAAGAATTTCTTTTTCTCTTTTAGTTCTTTTTTATCAACAAATTTCACAAAAAAGAAAAAAGTCAGATAGAAAAGAGGTATCACAAAACTCATAGGAACAAAAAACCATAATCCTAAGATATTGACATTTGACTTTAATGTAGAAAAGAAAAGCATGCTTAAAATCCCTGTCTTAAAATCTGAAATTTTATTTATAAAAATAAATAAGATAACTGCAGAGAGACATGCAAATATAGCTGGAAAAAATCTCCAACTTAATACAGGATCTATACCTGTAATTTTAAAAAACAAAGCCATGATTACATGAAAACCTATTTCGTAGTCTGTTCTTTTTGGCTGTTCAATAAAATACGGATTTACATTAAAATTTCCTTTCTCTGCGCTTACTATTTCAGCAATATGATGCCATTCATCAGAATGATAAGGATATTTGTAATTAAAATGAGGAGAATAAACCATAAAAAAAATAAAAATTAAAACAACAAAAAAAATAGCGATCTTTGCTATCTTAATAGTTTTTTCATTCATACTAAAAGCCAAGAAAACATAATTTAAATATTTTAATTAGAGCGACATCTTTAAATATTATCTAAAAGTTTCAATTATTAATGGGCCCATAGCTCAGCCTGGTTAGAGCATTGGTCTTATACGGCCTTGTTCTGTTTAAGGAACAAAAAACTCTAAGAAAGCCAAGGGTCGACGGTTCAAATCCGTCTGGGCCCATGCCCCGATAGTGTAGAGGCCAAGCACGCAGCCCTTTCAAGGCTGTAACCCGAGTTCGAATCTCGGTCGGGGCATAATATATAGTAAGATTTTTAATCCTATTTATCTCTTAAAAATAAAATGAAACGTTCTAGTAGAAGGTGGAAAAAGAGATGGCAAATGCGCTGGAAGTGGCAGAAAAAAAGGATTAGAAGAGAAAAACGAAAAAGAAGAGAAATGAGAGCGCGAGCAGTATAAGAATAATACAGATCTTTTTTTATTATTTAATAAAATTTAATTAATCATTTATCTAAATCTTTAAAAACTAAAAAAATTTTAGATAACCAACTAAGGAAAAAATGACTGAGATTTGGACAGAAAAATACAGACCAAAAGAATTTTCAGAAATAAAAGGCCAAGATGAAATAGTAACAAAAGTAAAAGCATTTGTTGAAAAAGGAAATATGCCCCATTTGCTATTCGCAGGACCTGCAGGCACCGGCAAAAGTTCTCTTTCGTTAGTAATTGTTAAATCTCTTTACAAAGAAAAATGGCGAGAAAATTATCTTGAATTGAATGCCAGCGATGAAAGAGGAATAGATATTATAAGACAAAAAGTCAAAGATTTCGCAAGAACAAAATCGCTTTCAGAAAATTTTAAGATAATTTTTCTTGATGAAGCTGATGCATTAACAAGAGAAGCACAGCAAGCATTAAGAAGAACAATGGAAAATTTTACTAAAACATGTAGATTCATACTTTCCTGTAATTATTCTACAAAGATAATCGAACCAATTCAGTCAAGATGTGTTGTTTTCAGATTTCAGAGATTAGATAAAACTTCAGCAATTGAAATTTTGAAAAATATTTCAGAAAAAGAAAATTTGCAGATAGATGCTAAAGCTCTTGAGACCCTTTATGATGTTTCTGAAGGAGATTGTAGAAGAATGATAAATATTCTTCAAGCTTGTTCAGATACCAAATTAATAAATGAAGAAAAAATTTATTCTGTAGTAAAATCAGCACAGCCAAGTGAAATTAGAAATATTCTAATGTCGGCTTTATCAGGAAATTTTATTTTTTCAAGAGAAAGATTACTTGATTTGATGTTAAAGCAAAGTCTCTCTGGCTTAGATTTAATAAAAACAATACAAAAAGAAATTCCTAATCTTGAAATAGATGAAAAAATAAAATTAAGGCTAATAGAAAAATGTGGCGAGATAGAATTTCGGTTAGTTGAAGGTTCTGACGAATTTATCCAGCTTGAAGCCTTACTTGCCTCATTTGTTTTAATGGGGATAAAAAAATAATTAAATATGCTATTTACAGAAATATACAGACCAAAAAGCCTTTCTCAGATAATAGGCCAGCGTGAAGCAGTAAGAAAACTCTTAATCGCAATAAAAAATAAACGACCTGTTTTGATATATGGCCCGGTAGGTACAGGAAAAACATCTTCTGTACATGCAATTGCAAATGATTTTAATTTTGAATTAATTGAACTAAATGCATCGGATTTAAGAACAAAAGAACAAATAAATCTTATAGTCAAAAGAGCTCTTGAACAACAGAGTCTTTTCGCAAAGGAAAAAATAATTTTAATAGACGAGCTAGAAGGTATATCAGGAACGAGAGATAGAGGATGTATAAATGCATTAAATACACTTCTAACAATAAAATCTCCGCTTATACTAATAACATCAGACCCTTACGAACCTAAACTGAAAGAAATAAGAAAAAAAGTAGAAATAATTAAGTTTGAAAAACTGTTACCTGAAGATATCGTAAGAATCTTACAAGAAATATGTAAAAAAGAAAAAATTGATATCCAACAGCAAGATTTGAAAAAACTTGCATTGATGGCAGATGGAGATGCAAGAGCTGCGATAAATGATTTACAGGCATTCGCAGGAGATATAAAAGGACTTGGACAGAGGGAAAAAGAAATTTCAATATTTAACGCTCTTAAAGTTATATTTAAAAGTAATACCTTTTCTGTTTTAAATGCTTTTGAAAATGTCGATATGGAACCTCAAGATATAATACTATGGATAGACGAAAATCTTCCATTGGAATACAAAAATGAAGAACTAACAAAAGCATATGATTATTTAAGTAAAGCAGACATTTTTAGAAATAGGATAATTAAAAGACAATATTGGAGATATCTTGCTTATGTTAATGCTCTAATTACAGCAGGTATTGCTCTTGCAAAGAATGAACAAAAAGAAAAGTTTGTAAATTATAAACCTATAACAAGATTGCTAAAAATTTGGATAGCGAATAGAAATGAAAAAAAAATTATAGCACAAGCATTCGCAAAAGCAACTCACTGCTCAATGAAAAAAGCATTAAGAGAAATGCCTTATTTTGAAATTATCTTGAACAACAATCCATTTATAGAAAAAGAATTAAACTTAGATGAAAATAATTATTAAACTTCAATTTCAGTTTTTTATGGTATAAAAGAATTGATTAAGATTAATATCTTGTTATTACTCTACTAACACATTTTCTTGCCTTAAAATAATGCGCTGTAAAATCTCTTATTTTTTTAACATCAAATTTTTTGCAGCTAAAGATATCAATATAGATTGTATTATAGGCTTCACAAAAATGTCCTACTATCGAACTTGCCTCAATCAACTGCATAAATGAATATCCTTGTAAATGTGCTTGCCCAAAATGTTTCATAACAAGAGGGCCATATCTTTTTATTTCTAAAGAATTACATAAATCAGCAACATATTTTTTTATTAATTTTCCATCTCTCAAAATTGTAGGATCACAGTCATAAAGGTCTATATTTAGTTCCCATCCAAAAGTTTTTCTATTCATCTAATCTTTACTTGTAATGTTTCTCTTTTTTTAATAATTAATTTTAGCTGTTTTTATTTATAAATTTATTCCTTTTTTCAAAAATTTCATTTTATTATTGTACAGTAAAAAAATTAATTTGTTTAGAAAGATTTTTAAGCGAGTTATAATTTCTAATTTTATGGAGTTTGAGTATGAATTCAGTTTGATACTTCCATAATTCTATTTTATTTATAACTTTATTTTCTAAAAATGATATCTCAAGATAAAAAAGTTGAAATGGCAAAAGAAGCAATATTGAAAAAATCAAAAGAGTCCCATGGCTTAACGATAAAGGGTTATGATTTTAACAATAATTTCAATTTTTTTGAATTTTTAAAGTCTTATGAATCAACAGGATTTCAAGCATCTAATCTCGCTAAAGCAATAGAAATAATAAAAAAAATGAGAAAAGAGAATGCATTTATTTATCTAGGTTATACCTCGAATATGGTCTCTTCTGGATTAAGAGAAATGATAAGATACTTAGTAGAGCATAAGTTAGTAAATGTTCTTGTAACGACTGCCGGGGGTATCGAAGAAGATTTTATCAAATGCCTTGGAGATTTCAAATTAGGAAGATTTGATGCAAATGGCGCTGATTTGAGGAAAAAGGGAATAAACAGGATAGGAAATATTTTTGTTCCAAATTCGAGATACATTAAATTCGAAAAATGGGTTCTTAAAATTCTTAAAGAATATAAAAATGAAATAATGACACCTTCAAAGTTAATAAGAATCTTAGGAGAAAAAATAAACAATCCACAATCAATTTACTATTGGGCATGGAAAAATAATATTCCTACCTTTTGCCCTGCAATAATGGATGGTTCATTAGGAGACATGATTTATTTTTTTAAATCAGAAAATCCACAATTCAAATTAGATATAACCGATGATACATGGGAACTAAATAATAGCACAATAGGAAAGAAAAAAACAGGAATGATTATTTTAGGAGGAGGGGTAGTAAAGCATTCAATTTGCAATGCAAATCTTTATAGGAATGGTGCGGACTATGCAGTTTACATAAACTCAAATCCAGAATTCGACGGCTCTGATTCAGGGGCTATGCCAGAGGAAGCTAAATCTTGGGGTAAAATAACAGAAAAAGGAGAAGCAATAAAAGTTTTTGGTGATGCAACAATAATTTTTCCTATAATAGTCGCAGGTGCATTCCTAGAAAGATAACAAAGAATTAATCAAATTTCAGTTTTCTTAATTTTTCTACTCTAAGAGTAATTGGAGGATGAGTTGAAAATAAGCTTGCAAATCCTCCTCTAAAGGGATTTACTATAAATAAATGAGCAGTTGATTCATATCCACTTGCTCTTAATGGTTTAGTTTTAGCTTCTTCTTCTAATTTTAGTAAAGCATTTGCTAATGGTATTCCGTCTCCGATTATTCTCGCACCAGATTCATCTGCAGCGTACTCTCTTGTTCTTGAAATTGCAAGTTGTATTAGCAAAGCAGCGATAGGTGCAACAATTGCAAGTACTAATAAACTTATTAAGTTATTTCCTTCGTTATCTCTACCTGTTCCAAAGATAGCAGCCCATCTTGCCATTGATGCGATGTAAGAAATTGTTCCTGCTATTGTTGCTGCAATTGTCATTATCAAAACATCTCTATTTTTGATATGTGCAAGTTCATGTGCCAAAACCCCTCTAAGCTCATCTTTACTTAAATTACGAATAATACCTTCTGTTACAGCAACAGCAGAATGTTTAGGGCCTCTGCCTGTCGCAAAAGCATTTGAAATTTTTAATGGAATGATATAAAGTTTAGGTTTAGGAAGCCTTGATTTTTTTGCTAGTTCTTCAACAATTTTATGTAACCATAAATACTCTAATTTGCCTGCTGGTTTTGCATGATACATCCATAATACTATCTTATCTGAAAAAAAATAACTTCCAAAATTCATTAAAAGAACAAAAATTCCAGCAATAATCAAGCCAGAATATCCTCCTATCAAGTTTCCAATAAAAAGAAGCAATGCTGTTAATATTGCAAGCAAAATTCCTGTTTTTAAATATGATTTAAACATTTTTGGTCAAATAAATTTTAAATATTTTTAAAATCTGTTGTCATTTATTAATTTTACGCAGAACCACATCCACCGCTTGCCGAACTGCCTATAGTTTTATAGCCAAATCCGGGACTGGGGTTATCACTAGATAATTTTTCTGAGCATTCTGAAGGTTTAGAATAGAATGCGCTACAGACAACATTTTTCACATTTTCTGGAGAGCGTGGATAAATTTCTTTGACTTCATCATCTAAAACATTTGTAGGGCTTCCTCTTATACTATATTTTTCATTTAATTTTTTATCTTCTTCAAAATAATCTTCTGCTCTTTCAGTCATACATTTAGCTATTGCAGACTTACTTAATCCTGTCTCGCTTAAACATCGCTCAGAATCTCCATCTTCAAGGAAGCATTCAAGATATTGCCAAAATTTTTCACTATGTTCTTCTCTTATACATATCTGCCTATATGTTTCATCTTTTTCTTTGTCTCCATGCATAAAGTATGAAACGAACCTTATTTCAAAATTAGCTTTATTTTTTAATAGTTTATAAACTGGTAAAATACCTTTTTCCATTTGTATTCCGAAAGGGCAGTGAGTCATCACAAATGTCTGCAAAGTAGGAGCGCCTTCAATTTTCTTGATTGCACTTCCTGTCTGAACAGATATCTCTTTTTTCTCAATTTCAAGAACCTTTATTTTTGCAATAATTGTTTTTCCGGCATGAGGCATATTATAATCAAGAACGATGCTCGTTTCATTATAATCTACTACAAGAGCAGGCATAAAACCAAAAATAATTCTTTCTCCTTTTTTATGAGGTGTGAATTTAAAATAAATGTTTTCCTCATCCATTGTTATGCTTAAGTTTCCATAAGGTAGTTCTTGCATCTGCTCCTTTACTTCATAAATTAGAATAATTTTGTCACTAGTGATTCTTTTAACTTCAAAAGAATAAATGTCATTTACAGGAACTTTCATACCCTCTTTTGCATCATTTGAAAACGTTACATCAGTGCTGTTAACAGAAATAACAGTATAATTCCATGGAGCATCTTGAAGAGAATATGATTTTCCTATTTCTGGATCTGCATCAAATGTCTGTCTAAACTGTGCAATTGATATTTCCATTGTCCGATTAAGTTCTTGTTCTCTTTTCAAAACCTCGGTTCTGTTTATAGTAACAACAAAACTTTCATTATATTCGCCAAATGCCTCTTCTGGAGTCAATATAATCTCTTTGCTTTGCCCTTCTTTCATTTTACTAACTTCATTATCTAACTTATCTGTATTTAAACCAAGAGAAGAACCAATTTTTCCTGCTTTAAAAGTCGAGACATTCTGAGATATTATTGTTCCATCTTCTAACTCTAAAGAATAATCTATCTTAATGCTGTTTGTAGTCAGTTCTGTCTTGTTTAAAAAAATAACTTTTACTAGAAAATAAATCGCAATAATTGAAATGACTATTCCCACAACAAGCACTACTTTTTTCCAGTTTATTCTTTTTTTTGCCGGCGCGTCAACATGTACCTGATTAATCTTTTCTTCCATCTCAAATTTATTTAATAGAGTAGGTATTTAAATATTATGCAATTCAACAATAAATTTAAGTATTAATATTATATAATACATTAAAAGAGGAAAAAATGCCTTATGATATTATAATAGGAAGAACGCCTTCCGATATTCAACAGTTCGGTAAAGAAGGGTTAATATACATAGGCAAAAGCTATGTTAAAATGGGCCAGACTACTTCTCTAACGAATCGTATTCTTCTTGATGTTGCTCGCTCTCATGTTATTTTAGTAGCAGGCAAAAGAGGAAGCGGCAAGTCTTATACTTTAGGGGTTCTTGCAGAAGAGATGGCCGGACTTCCTAAAGAAATTGCAGAAAATATCGCTGTGCTTATTTATGATACAATGGGGATATTCTGGACAATGGCTTATCCGAATGAAAAAGAGCCAGAATTGCTAAGAAGTTGGAATATTGAGGCAAAAAAATTGCCTGTAAGAATTTTTGTGCCTTTTGGATATGTTAAAGAATATGAAAAAAAAGGTATTCCTGTCACAAAAAGTTTTGCTCTCAAAGTTACAGAACTTTCCGCTGATGATTGGATAATGACATTTGGCTTAAACTTTCTTGATCCAGTTGCTATTATAATTCAAAGAGTAATCTCTAATCTTCTTGATGAGATGAAAGAAAAAGGAAAAGAATTTGATTTGGATGATTTAATTCTCGCAATTAAAGATGATACAAAAACAACTCAAGAAACGAAAAATGCTGCAATTAATTTGTTTGAAGGTGCAAGAACATGGGGATTATTTGCAGAAAAAGGTGAACCTGGTACAGAAGTTAGAGAAATTATAGAAGGCGGAAAGACTTCTATAATTGACCTATCAGCATACTCTTCTATAGGAACTTTTAATATTAGAGCCCTTGTTATAGGTCTATTAAGCAAAAAAATTTTTAATGAAAGAATGGCTGAAAGAAAAAAAGAAGAGATTTTAGCTGTACGACATGGGCTTGAAGTAGGTTACTCAGAAAAAAAAGAGATGCCTTTAGTCTGGATTTTCATTGACGAAGCTCACGAGTTTTTGTCAAAAGAGGGGAAAACATCTGCAACAGATGCCTTAATTCAAATACTAAGAGAAGGAAGGCAGCCAGGAATATCAATGGTTCTCGCAACGCAGCAGCCAGGAAAAATTCACAGCGACGTAATGACACAGTCAGATATTGTAATTGCTCATCGAGTAACTTCAAAGCCCGATATGGAAGCACTAAATACAATAATGCAAACTTATCTTCTTGAATCAATAACCCAATATATGAATGACTTGCCAAAATTAAAAGGCTCTGCGATAATTTTAGATGATAACTCAGAAAGAATATATCCTATGAGAATTAGAGCAAGATACACATGGCATGGTGGAGAAGCCCCTACTGCTACAAGAGTAAGAGAGTTATTTTAAAATGTTTAGAAAGATAATAATTTATTTTTTAAGAATTATTCTTTTAACAATAACTTTTTATCTCATTTACAAGCAAGATTTCTTGTTTGCATTAGCCTCACTAATTGCAACCTTAATTGCATTTTTTCCAATTTTGATTAAAAAAAATTATAAAATTGATTTGCCATGGATAATAGAATTCTTAATTGCATTTGCATTGATGCTTCATATAATAGGGAGTTTATTTGATTGGTACAACAAAGCAATTTTCTTTTCTTCTCTAATGCATATTTTAGGGACAACAGTTATCGCATTATTAGCATTTATAATAGTTTACAGTCTGAATTTAACAAAACAGATGAAACTTTCAATTTTTATGATTGGTTTTTTCACATTTATTTTCTCACTAGCGATAGGTACATTATGGGAAATTGGGGAGTTTATCTTAGATCAAACAATCGGAACAAATTTTCAGAAAGATTACGGATTGGATCCTATAGTAGATACAATGTGGGATTTAATTTGGGATGGAATTGCTGGGTTAGTAATAGCATTAATAGGTGCAAGTTTAGTAAGAGGATACCATGAGTTAGTTCATCCTTTCGAAAAGTTGATTAAAAAAATAATTGAAAAAGAAAAAGAACAGATAAAAAAATTGAAAAAAAGATTCAATATAAATAAAAAAGTTAATGGATATGGGAATAAAAAAGCAAGAGTAATGCTTGTAGGAGAAGCTCCAGGAGCTCAGGAAATAAAACAAGGAATGCCTTTTGTAGGTCCTGCAGGCAAGCTTCTTGACAAAATTTTGAAAAAAAACAAAATAAATCGCAATAAACTCTATATAACTAATCTAATAAAAATCAAGTTGCCCAAAAACAGAAAACCTACAGAAAAAGAAATAAAAAAATGGCTTCCTAAACTAAAGAAAGAAATTAAAAAGATAAAGCCAAAAATAATAGTATTATTAGGAGAAACAACAACTGAAGCATTGCTAAACAAATCATTAAAAAAAATAAGAGGAAAAATAATTAAAAAAGACAATATTAGCTACATTGCAACATATCATCCTTCTGCAGCAAGATTCCCTAAGATAAAAAAAATCATTGAAAAAGACTTTAAGTTATTAAGAAAAAAAATTTAACATGAAAAAAAGTATATTTTATGGAATTACCTTAAATGTAATTCTTTTAGGTATGGCTTCTCTATTTACAGATTTGTCTTCAGAAATTCTGATTCCGCTTATTCCACTATTTATGAGCAATTTGGGGGCACCTGTATTTTTCATCGGAATTCTTGGAGGAATTTCAGATTTAATTGTAAGTATGGTGCATTTTTTTTCTGGTTACTGGAGCGATTTAACAGGAAAAAGAAAAAGATTTGTCTTTATTGGGTACTCTATTTCTGCAAGTATGAAACTAGCGATGTCGCTAGCAACGTCTTGGATTCATATTTTTATTTTAAGGCCTATAGAAAGAATAGGCAAAGGATTGCGAGAACCACCAAGAGATGCAATTTTAGCAGAAACAACTCCTAAAAAAGTGCACGGAAAGATTTTCGGCATTCATAGGGCATTTGATACAGCAGGAGCAATTATGGGATCTATTCTCGCAGCTTTTTTCTTAGCACTAGGATTGACATATAACAAAATCTTCTTAATTGCGGCAATAATTTCTTTTATTTCATTAATTCCTTTATTTTTTGTAAAAGAAAAAAAGATAGTTTTAAAAAAAGGTTCATTAAATATCAGATTAAAAAATATTCCAAAAAATTTAAAAAAGTTTATCTTCGTTTCTACAATTTTCGCTCTAGCAAATTTTTCTTATATGTTCTTTATTTTAAGGGCACAGCAATTTTTCTCTTCATTCTTTACAGTATTGCTTTATATTATTTTTAATATTTCATATTGGATTTTCGCTATTCCTGCTGGAATGTGGGCAGATAAAATTGGAAAAAAGAGGATACTTATTTTAGGTTATATTTTATTTACACTTGTTTGTCTAAATTTTGTTTTCGCTAATTCATTCCTGTCTTTTTACTTAGGTTTTATTTTTTATGGAATTTCGCATGCATTTATTGTAGGCAATCAAAGAGCATTAGCAGCTGATTTAGCTAAAAAAAGAATAGGTACAGGAATAGGCGCCTTCCATATGTTCATTTCGCTTGCAGCACTTCCGGCAGGAGTTATTGCTGGTTTATTATGGAATTTTATCTCTCCTGAAGCCACATTTATTTTTGGGGCTTTAGTTGCATTAATCTCTGCAATAGTTTTTATACTAATAAGATTAAATGAAAAATAAAAATGGAATGCAAAAAATCTGAAAATTTAAAGAGATGTCCTTGTACATATCATGACTGCTCTAAAAAAGGAATATGTTGTGAGTGTTTAGCCTATCATTTATCAAACAATGAATTGCCTGCATGCTGCTTTTCTAAAAAAGCAGAAAAAACTTATGATAGGAGCTTCGATGCTTTTGCAAAGGATAAAAATCTTTGACTTTAATATTCCCCTATTGGAGAATGTTTGATTGTTTCTTCTAATTCTTCATCACTCACAGCCCCTCTACCATCAAATTCTATGCCATATATGTTCCCGCTTATAATTTTCCCTTCCAAATCAGTAACACACCAATATTTATAGTTTTTTGCGATATTTTTTAATTCGCTCTTTTTTATGTTTTTTCCTAAATATATATGTACAAAATATTCTTCGTTTTTCATATAATTGATATTAAGCTGTCTTTTTTAATAATTTTTATATCAAAAAATATACTAAGTAACTATATTTTTAAAAGACATAAAAATCTACTCTAACTCTCCACCTTCTTGGTCCTATTTCTAAAGCTCGTTTCCATCTTATAAGCTTCCATGACTCTATCCTTACTCCAGGTTTTTTTGAAAATTTTTCGATAGCTTTAGATATTTTTTCAAATGCTTTTTCAGGTATTTCTTCTTCTTTTAAAAAGTCATAAAAATGAATTATTGTAGATTCTTTTGCTACCTGCAATGCCACATCTAAAAAATCATCTTTTAACTGTGGTCTTGTCATTATAATTCTATCAAATTTAATTCCTTTTTTCTTTAATTTAGGAATTATTTTCCTAACATCTCCTTGAATTGATATTACATTATTAAGCTTATTAAGTTTAATATTTTCTTTCTGATATTTCTCTGCAATCCTACTTAGTTCGATCATATAAACTTCCTTAGCTTTTGTATTTTTTGCGATAATTATTCCATACGGACCAACTCCAGAAAACATAACTAAAACTCTTTCGCCTGGCTTTACTTGCTTCATTATCTCAATTCTATCATTGCTTAACCTGGGAGAGAAATAGCATTTTTCAATATCCAACTTAAACAAACATCCTGATTCTTTATGGATTGTTTCTTTTATTTTTTCTCCCGATATATATTTTAACTTTCTTGTCCTTAGTCTTCCTTTTATTTTTTCAACTTTCATAAAAACAGATTTTATATTTTTATTTTCAGTTAACAATGTTTTAGCAATAGATTTAGGATTTTTTGTAAAAAGGGGTAATATTGCAATATTTCCTATAGTATCAAATGAACCAAGCTTCATTGTGTTATCTAAATCTCTTTTAAACTCATTAAACAGAATAAATACTAATTTAAAAGGTTTTGGAAACAAAAAACCTTTTAAACCAAAAATCTCTTAGATTATCACCAAGGAAGAGGTGCAGAATCTATTGATCCCCTGCGCCTTTTTCCTCTCGGTTAATAAAAAAGAAAAATGAATCCAAGAACTTCTTTGATGATTTTGGGTGTCATAATAATAATTATAGGAATAATCCCTCTTGCAGCAAAAACAGTATTTCTTCCAGAAATATTAAAAAACATTCCCGAAGCAGGTTCAGTAGCTTATCAGACAATTCTTGTGATTATAGGAATAATTGCTTTAGCATTATCAGTGAAGAGAAAAGAAAAGCAATTTCCCCAAATAATAGTCCAAAAGTAACCTTCCACAAAGAGTTAGTTGACAAAAGCAAAATTATTTAAACAAATTAAACCTTGAATAAAAGATAAAAATGAAAAAGAGCGTAATTATTGTAATACTATTTTTATTTTCAGTTTTAGCAGTTAACTTGGCAGTTGCTCAGGTTTTGCCTGGACCACCTGTAACTTTAAATAAATTAGCAGAATTTTTTAGAGATTTATTGTCAGGAATTTCAGAAGATGATTCTCTTGCCAAACTTCTATTAGTCATGCTTCTTACAACAATTCTTTTCAGGCCAGCATATAATTTATCTGGGAAAAAATCAGGCATTGCATTTATAATTGCTCTTCTTGTTTCAATATTAGGAATAAAATATCTTACAACTTATGATTTGATTAAAGGGCTACTGCTTCCTTACGGTGCTCTTGCGATTGCTCTTTCTTCAGTTGTCCCATTTTTGCTTATTAGCGCATTAATAATAACCTCAGAAATGGATACAGTACTGAGAAAAATTACATGGGGGATAATGGCAGGTGCTTTTATATTATTATGGTGGTTTAGGTGGACAGATATAGGCGACCTAGCATGGATATATCTTGGATTAGGTATAATCTCACTGGCAATTTTACTGTTTTTTGATTCGACATTAAGGGGATTTTTAGCACAGACAGCAATGTCAAATTCAAAATATGCGATTGATGTCCAAATCGCGAATTTAAACACAGAAATAGCTAATTTATATATGCAGTATTCAAATTCTGCTGGAAATGCGCAATTACAAAACAATCTAAGAAATCAAATAAAGGCAAAAGAACGCACAAGAAAAGAACTAATAGCAATGAAAGCAAGGATGCCATAATAAAATATTTAAATATCCTAAACTTAAGATAAAAATGAAAAAGAGCGTAATTATTGTAACATTACTATTCCTGATTTTAACACTTTCTTTTGTTTCTGCTCAAACTCTTCCTGCTCCTCAGACAGCAGCGAAGGACATCACTGAGTTTATTACGAAATTGCTAGTTGGTGCTTCAGGAACCACTATCGACATTACTGCAAGATTCTTGTTATTTTTAATACTTACAATAATACTTTACAGAGCAGCAGAAGCATTAACAAAATCATCAAGTATCGGAATGATATTGTCTATTTTAGTGAGCATTTTAGCATTAAGATATTTAGGAACAAAAGAGATAATTGGATTAATAATACCTTATACTGCATTAGGGATTGTAATTTCGGTATTTGTTCCATTTATGCTTTATGGATATCTTATCGTGACTTCTAGTCTTCCTGCTACTTTAAGAAAAATAGGATGGATGTTGATGATAGTTATATTTACAATTCTTTGGTATTTAAGATGGGCTGAGATTGGCGATTTAGCATGGATATATTTTATAGGAATAGTTTTAACATTAGTTATGCTATTAATGGATGGGACTATAAGAAAACTTACTGTCGAAATGAAAATTGCGAGAGGTAAAGCAACAGTCCTGAATATACAAATCGATGCTGCTAAACAGGAGATAGATAAACTTTATGAACAATTAAAAGGAGCAAAAGACGAAGAGGCAAGAAAGGCTATTTTGAGTCAAATAAAAGAACTTGAAAATGATATTAAAGTTCTATCAACAAAGCTTGCTAAACAATAAAATACTTTTGATAAGAAATATTTCTCACAACATAAATTCTTTTAAATTCTTATAATTAATAAATTTGTATGATTATCGGCTTGACAGGCACTCTTGGAGCAGGAAAAAGTATTGTAGCAGAATATCTGCAAAAGAAAGGCTGGGTTTATTTTTCTCTTTCTCACGAAGTTAGAGAAGAAGCTAAAAAGCAGGGCATTGAAATAACAAGAGAAAATCTGCAAGAACTAGGAAATGATATGCGCAAAAAATATGGAAACGATGTTTTAGCGCAGAGAATTTTAATGAAAATTACAGATCCTCAAAAAAATTATGTTATTGATGGAATAAGAAATCCTGCTGAAATTATGCTTTTCAAACAACTTGGAAGCTTCTATTTAATTGCGGTAGATGCACCTAAACAATTAAGATTTCAAAGGCTTATAGCAAGAAATCGAGAGTCTGATCCGAAAACATTATATGACTTTATGAGAATAGACGCAATTGATCAAGGAAAAGACCAGACAGAAAGCGGCCAACAAACAGCAGAATGTATGAAAATGGCGGATGCAGTGCTTGTAAATGATTCAACTTTGGAAAGATTTTGGGATAAGATTTCCTTTACAGTTCAGCAATTGATAAATAAAGATTCTTTAAATTCTGTAGGAACATCCTTTTAAACGATTAAAAAAGTTTTTTTTGCTTTGTTTTTTCTTTTTGTTCATTTAGTCTTTTTAAAGAATTATCGATTCTTTCTTCAGAAAAATCATGTTCTTCGACAAGAATTTTTTTGATTTTTTCTATGTTAACAGATTTAAATTTCAAGTCATATTTTTTAATAACATTTGGCTTCATGAACAGCTCAAAAATCTCTTTCCAGTCAAAATCTATTGTTTTTTCTTTTGCCACCTCATTAAAAATTATTGCTGGCTGCTTGAATTGTCTGACTATCTTTAATGCATTTTTTTGTCCTATTCCCTTCACTCCGCCAGGATTGTAATCTGTCCCTACCAAAATGCCCAAGCATATTAGCTGTTCTCTTGTTATCTGCAGGGTATTTAGAACTTTTTCAAGTTCTATAAGCTCAGGATTTATAGACACAAACAAACCTGAAGGCAATCTCCTTTTTCTTGCCATTGTTACATTTTGAATTAATCGCGGTGCTCCGAAAAGTAAAGAATCATAATCCTGGCTTGCTACTGCCCAACAATCTTGCTGTTTTGCCATATATGATGCTTGGGCTTCTCCTTCTCCAGGAGCCTGAATTACTGGTATTCCTAATGCCTCTAAAAGAATTTTGCTTTCTTCAATCATTTCATTTGTAATAACAGCAATTCTTGCAGCCCATTTAGCTTTCTCTTCTATTTCTTCAGCCGTTTCAAATTTTATAGCTGCTTCTTCTTTCAGTTTTGCTCGTAATTCATGTGTTTTTTCTTTTAATTCAGGAGCCTTACCATCAAAAACAAATACTGGTTTTATTCCAAGAGTCATTAGATTTATAGTTCTATAAAACAATCCTGACAAATGCGAAGTAATTCTTTTCTTTCTATCCATTAAAGGAGTGCCGTCAGGCTGTCTTATTGTTGTTAAAAATTGATAGATGGTATTGAAAGCATCAACTGCAATTATTTTTCCAGACAAACTTTCAAGTGAAATTTCCTCTTTCGGAACTATCTCTGAAATCTGCAAGCCCATAATTTAACTAAAAAAAGATTACTTAAATAATTTGCTAGAAAGTATTTTTAATATTTAAAAAATAAATTTTTATTTTTTCACTCCAACCTTTCCATCTCTGTTTATATCTAAAAGCTGTATTGTTGTACCTGCAATTAGACTGTCAAGATTTATCTGGTTTTTTGGATTTGAAAAACTGTCTATATCAGAATTATTTATTCTTAAAATATGACTTTTATAAGTATCCCAATCCAAATTTCCTTTTGTATTCTCTGCTATAAAATAATCCCATATTGTATCTCCTTTTTGCACGCAATGTGGTATCTTCGGAGCTCTTTCATATATAAAATACGGCTTTATTCCTTTTACATAAATAGCATATAAAGCCAAAGCGCCAATCGCAAGAATTCCGATTCCTTCTAAAATAGTCTTTGTACTACTTTCTTTTGATTGTCTAAAAAAATATTGTTTTTCAGTATTCATTTTAATTATTTTGTTACTATTTAATAGTAATATCTATTTATAAAACTTTCGATTAATAGTTTCACAAAACCTTTAAAATACAAAATATTAAAAGTTAGATGGAAAAAGAGACATTTATTACGCTTGATTATGATTATACTGATATTGATGATTCTTCTGTCATAAGACTATGGGGTAGGACGAAAGAAGGGAAGAGGATATGCGTTATAGACAAAACAGACTCTTATTTTTGGCTTATCCCAAAGCAAAAGGTGAATCTTGAGAAGTATGCAGAAAAAGTGAAAAAAATACAGCTAAAGCATGCAGGCAGAACAGCGAGAGTTTTGGATGTAAAAATAAGAGAAAAAAATTTTCTGGATGAAAAGATTAAAGCATTACAGGTTATTGTAAGTAATCCAAAAGATATTCAGGTAATAAAAGACATCGCAAAAGAATTTCCTGAAACTTTAGACAAAAAAGAGCATGATATCAATTATGTGACAAGGTATATTATAGATAAGGAGATAGAACCTTTAACATGGTATGATGTTGAAGGAGACAAATACTCAGAAGAAGATTTGAAAAAATTAAAATGGGATTTCGATGTAGATATTGTTATTAAAGCAAAAAATATAAAATTAAGTAAAGAACAATTAGAGTTCAAACCAAAAATACTTGCATTTGATATAGAAGCAACTGAATTTGAAATTGGAAAAGGTAAAATTTTGATGATTTCTTTGGCTGATACGAATATATCAAAAATAATAACATGGAAACATTTTTCAGCTGCTCCAAAAGAAGTAGAATTTGTAAAAAATGAAGAAGAATTAATAAAAAGATTTATTCAAAGTGTAAAAGAATACAAGCCAGATTTTTTAGTAGGTTATTTTTCAGATGTTTTTGATTTGCCTTACATAAGAATGCGTGCAGATGAGTATGGACTAAAACTCGATTTAAGTCTAGATAAAAGTAATGTAAAATTTACTCATGGAATACTGCCTATAAGTTCAATTACAGGATTAGTGCATATTGATTTATACAAATACATCAATAATATTATTGCTTATACATTGCAGTCAGAGACTATCTCTCTGAACGATGTTGCAAAAGAAATGTTAGGAGAAGAAAAGTTAAAAATTGATCTATCAAAAATAACAAAAGAGATCAAAGAAATAGAAAAAACAAAAGGTAAAATTTCAGATTTAGAATTGAGAAAATTTTCTCTCTATAATCTTCAAGATGCTGTTCTAACTGCAAAACTTTTTAGTAAGCTTTGGATTAATATCGCTGAACTAACAAAATTAGTTCGTGAACCATTAGCTGATGTTTCAAGAGCGACATATTCAAATCTTGTTGAGCATAATATTCTTCATAATTTGAAAAAATTTAATGAGATTTCTCAATCAAGACCTACTTTTGATGAAATAAATTCTAGAAAAACAAGAAAACCATATATAGGTGCTTTCGTCAAAGAGCCAACTCCAGGGTTGTATGAAAATATAGCTGTTTTTGACTTTCGTTCTTTTTATCCTAATATAATAGTAAGCTTTAATATATCTCAACCAACCCTGCGTATAGAAAAAGAAAAAGAAGTTTATGAAACTCCAGAATTTGAGTTTGAAGGAAAAAAAAGAAAATTCTTTTTCATAAAAAAAACAGGATTTATTCCTAAGATTTTAAATGATTTGCTTGAAAAAAGAAAACAAGTAAAACATGAATTAAAACAGCATTTTTCTCCTATTCTTGAAGCAAGAGATTATGCATTAAAAACATTAAGTAATGCTACGTATGGCTACTTTGGTTTTTTTGGTGCACGCTATTATTCTCCTGAATGTGCTGCGTCAATAGCAGCAATTGCTCGTCATTATATTCATAAAACAATAGAAAAAATTGAAAAAGAAGGATTTAAAGTAATTTATGCTGATACTGATAGTGTCATGTTTCTTTTCGATAATAAACAAAAAGAAGTTTTAGAATTGTTAAAAAAGATAAATTCAAAATTACCTGGAACAATGGAGTTAGAATTGGAAAATTTCTATAAAAGAGGGATCTTTGTTCTTAGAAGAACAGGAGAACTCGGAGCAAAGAAAAAATATGCACTTATAGATAAAAATGAGAAAATTAAAGTTCGAGGATTTGAAACAGTTAGGCGGGATAGATGTGAACTTGCAAAAGAAACACAAGATATTGTACTAGAGAAAATTCTCAAAGAAGGAAATCCGGAAAATGCCCTAAAATATATTTGCAAGGTTATAACAGAAGTCAAAGATAAAAAGATACCTATAGAAAAACTAATTATAAGAACACAGTTAAAAAAAGAAATTGAAAGTTACGCTGCAATAGGACCGCATGTTACTATTGCAAAGCATATGCGAGAGTTAGGATTACCGACAAGAGAAGGAGCATTAATAGAATTTGTAATTGCTGAAGGAAAAGAAAAATTAATAAGAGAAAGGGCTAGATTACCAGATGAAGTAAAACCGGGAGGATATGATATAGATTATTATATTGAACATCAAGTTCTTCCTGCAGTGGAAAGTATTTTTGCTGTATTTAATATTTCTTTAGAAGAACTCAAAGGTAAAAAGCAAAAAAGTTTAAAAGATTTCTAATATCTAAAAATAGATAAAAATGAAAACAAATAATTTAGGGATTTTAGAAGCCTATTTACAATCATATAATTACTCTGTGGAGGATAGCAAAAATGCATTAAATGAATATATTAAAAATAGAGATAGATTAAAGGCAAAAATAAATGAATATTATAGAGTATATGGTAAAAATGGCGCTTCTCCAAAAAAGTTGAAAAATAAAATTGTTTTTTTTACTAGGGCTTATAAAATACCTCTTAAAAAAATAGAATATAGAGATAAAAAACTTGAAGAGCTTGAAAGATTAAAGGAAAAATATCGGTTTCTTACGAGAAAAAATCTTGAAAATAAAATTATATTCTTTGAAGAATATTTTAAAGAAAAAAAAATTTATAATAGACTTGAAGAATTAAAAAAATTGAAAGAAAAATATGATTCTTCGAAACAAAGATTGTTTCTATGCAATATAAAGCTATTAATTCACAGGGCGCAAAAAATATATGAGAAGTATAAATATTCATTTATAGATCTTCACGATATGATAGAAGAAGGGTTTATAGGATTTAATGATGGTAGTGCAGTATATGATCCTAAAAAAGGTACTTCATTTTCAACGCATATATGTCGCTGGATTGATGGCTATATATTAAGAGCGATAAATAAGTATCACCCTTTTATGACAATAAATATTAGGACGAGAATAAAAGAGCTCAATACAGCAGTAGAAAAATACAAATCACAAGGGAAAGTACCAACTTTAGATGAAATATCAAAAAAAATGAACTGTAATAAAAATGTAGCTGCAAGAATAAGTGAAATTGTTTTAAACCCATTGCCAATTTCTCTTGATCATTTTATAGACGAAGACGAAAAAATGACTCTTGAAGATAAAATCCTTATAAAAGAAACTGAGAAGGATAGTTTATCTGAAAAAGAAGTTAAACAATTTTTTAAGAAATATCTTCCAAAAAAATATGCTGATATACTAATTTTTAGTCTTGTTAAAGATTATACTTTGCAAAAAATAGGTAATATTATGCATTTAAGTCGCGAAAGAATAAGGCAGATAAAAAATAAAGCATTAAAAAAAATAAAAGAACCATTAAAAAAGTTAATAAATCTATAAAAATGAAAGCAAAAATTTGTCCAAAATGCTATTCGCTACATATCAAGATAAGATGGCAAAGCTTTTGGTTTGCTGGATTTCCTGCTACTTATAGTTGCCTTGACTGTGGCTATAAAAGTTATGTTTTTCCAAAAATTGAACTTACAAAGAAAAATGTCACAAAGCTTATAAAATTAAGAAATAAAAAGTTAAAAGAATGGAACAATCAGAATTTTTAAAATGGAAAAAAGCCGGCGAGATTTCTTCGCAGATAATGGCAAAAGCCATTAAGCTCGCAAAACCAGAAACTCCTTTACTTGAGATCGCTGAAAAACTTGAAGAAGAAACAGAAAAACTGAAAGTGAAATGGGCTTTTCCTATAAATCTTTCAATCAATGAAATAATAGCCCATAATTCGCCTCTGTATGAGGATAAAACTACTGCAACAGGGCTATTAAAAATAGATCTTGGGATTTCAGTTGATGGATTTATTTCGGATATAGCAAGAACAGTAGACCTAACTCCAGAACAGAAATATAAAGAGATGATAAGTACAAATGAGAGTGCATTAAAAGATGCAATAAAAATAGCAAAATATGGCATTGAAATAAGAGAGATCGGCAGAATCATTCAAAATTCAATAACAAAAGCAGGATTTTCCCCTATTCGCAATTTGGCAGGCCATGAAATGAAACAATATGATTTGCATGCCGGATTAACAATCCCAAATTATGATAATGGCAATACTACAAAGTTAAAAGAGGGAATTTATGCCATAGAACCTTTTGCAACTATAGGAGAAGGAATAGTAATAGATGGCAAGCCTTCTGGTGTTTATATATTAAAAGAAATAAAACCAGTAAGAAATATACAAGCAAGAAAGATTATGGAATTTATTAAAAATGAATATAAAACTCTTCCTTTTTCTGCAAGATGGATTATAAAAAAATTTGGGTTTGGTAGCTTATTATCTCTCAAAATACTTGAACAACAAGGAATCTTACATCAATTCTCTCAGTTAATTGAAAAATCAAGAGCTCCAGGCTCACAGGTTGAAGATACAATTTTAATTGAGAAAAACAAAGTAACTGTACTGACTACTGCTTGTTAGCCCATGTATCCGGGCATATCCATCTTGTCAGGTCTTCCTCTTTTCAAAAAAACTTCCATATCTTTATATTGTTTAATTTCATCAAGACTTACAGAAGGTTTTATTTTTTTCAATGCCTCTTCAAAATGTTTTTTCTTTACTTCTTTTGCATTTATGTTTTCTCTTAATGCCAAAAGCGCTGCTTCTCTGCATACTCCTTCTATATCTGCTCCTACTAAACCATCCATTTTATCAGCAATTGCTTCTATATTAACATCTTTTGCAAGAGGCATATTTCTTGTATGAACTTTTAATATTTCAAGTCTTGATGCCTTGTCTGGCATACCTACTGCTACAATTCTATCGAATCTCCCTGGCCTTAATAATGCAGGGTCAAGCAAATCTGGTCTGTTAGTTGCAGCTATAACAACAACGCCATCTAATTCCACTAAACCATCCATTTCAGCAAGCATCTGATTTAAAACTCTCTCGGTTACTTTATTTACATCCGTTCCTCTTCTACTTGCTAATGCATCTATCTCATCAAAGAAGATTATACTTGGAGCAACCTGTCTTGCTCTTTCAAATATTTTCCTTACTCCCTTTTCAGATTCCCCTACCCATTTTGATAGTAATTCAGGCCCTTTTATCTGTATAAAATTAGCTTGTGATTCTGTGGCAACTGCTTTTGCTAAAAGTGTTTTACCTGTTCCTGGAGGGCCATATAACAAAACTCCTTTTGGAGGTTTTATTCCCATATTTTTAAAAGCTTCTGGATGTACCAAAGGCCATTCAACAGCCTCTTTCAAATCTTTTTTTACTTCTTCTAAACCACCAATATCAGACCATTTTACATTAGGACTTTCAACATAAACCTCTCTCATTGCAGAAGGCTGAACAACTGCTAATGCACTTCTAAAATCTTTATCAGTGATATAAAGTTTATTAAGAATTTCTTCAGGAATAGGTTCGTCTTCTTTTATTTTCATCTCAGGAATAACCTTTCTTAATCTTGCCATAGCAGCTTCCTTACATAATGCAGCAATGTCGGCTCCCACAAAGCCATGAGTCAATTCAGCATATTTTTCCAAATTAACATCTTTCGCAAGAGGCATATTTCTTGTATGAATTTTCAAAATTGCAAGCCTTCCTTTTTTGTCAGGAACTCCAATAGCAATTTCTCTATCGAATCTTCCACCTCTTCTTAATGCAGGATCAATCGCATCAGGACGATTAGTTGCTCCTATTACCACTACCCGGCCTCTTTCTTTTAATCCATCCATCATTGTCAATAATTGCGAAACTACTCTTCTTTCTACTTCTCCATAAGAATCTTCTCTTTTTGGAGCAATCGCATCAATTTCATCCATAAAAATAATTGCCGGTGCATTTTTCTCTGCTTCATTGAAAATATCCCTTATCTTTTTTTCAGATTCTCCATAAAATTTACTCATAATTTCAGGTCCGTTAAGCAAAATAAAAGTTGCTTCTGATTCATTTGCAACTGCTTTGGCCAATAAAGTTTTTCCGCTTCCTGGAGGGCCATATAACAAAACTCCTTTAGGAGGCTCTATTCCAAGCCTATTAAAAATTTCAGGATGCTTTAATGGAACTTCAATCATCTCTCTTATTCTTGTTATTTCTTCATTCAAACCACCGATATCTTCATAAGTTACATCCGGAACTCTTCTCTCTTCTTGAATATCGACAGCTACGGGATTCAAAACAAAATCAGTATTCTCAGTTATGATTACCGGTTGTTTAGGATTTGTATTGACAATTAAAAATCTTGTTGTACCAAATTGCCCAAAATTGATATTAAAAGCTTCTCCAAAAATATCAAATAAGTCTTCAAAAGAATCAGCCATCAAATCTCTTCTTCTTTGTGTTCCACCTAAAACAACGATATCTCCAGTTACAACAGCTCTTCCAAGCAATCCTCTTCTAAATAAATCTGGATCTGCCTGAATACGAATACCTTTTTGTGCAGGAGCAATGGTAATTTTTTTTGCTTCCTTAACATCTGCTTTACTTACACTAACGATTTCTCCTATTCCTGTTTTTGCATTTCTTCTTATTATCCCATCTATCCTAATTATCGCTTCTCCAACATCAGCGGGATATGCTCTATCAACTATAGCTACTGTTTCCTTGCCGCCTTTAATTGTTATCACATCTCCAGGTTTTACTCCTAGACTCCTCATTGTTGATGTATTTATTTTAGCTATTCCTTTATATGCATCTTCTTGTAGTGATTCCATTACTTTCAATTTTATTATTTCAGAAGGTTTTTCTTCAGTCATAGTTCTGCCTCCTTAGTTTTATGATTTTAAATGTCTTTGCTTTTTTTTGTTCATGCATGGAATTTTCATTTATAATATTATTTGGTGTATTAAATGACAATGCAATTTTATTAGCTTCTTCCATCGCTAAAGTAACCATTTTTTCCATAGCACGCATTTGCTTCTTAACATGTTCTTGCATTTTTTGATGAATATTTTCAGTTTCATCATTTTTAATAAAATTGACAATCTCTCTTGGAATTGAAACAGTATAAGAATTTCCAACGAGCCGTAACTTAACATGGAATTGTCTGTTTTTTAGAGAATTAAACTTATTATATTCATTTAAATCGGAAGGGTGTAAGATTTTATTACTGCAAGAAGGGCATTTTAATGCCCTTATTTTAAAGCCTTCTTTCTCAACAAAATCCGGCTTCATCTTCTTGCCACAATCCTTACACAAAACAATATTTTCAAATAAATCCATTTTTGGTTAGTGAACACAATAATGTATATTTTTGCTGTGTATACATAAATGTATCTACTATTTAAATCTTTCGTTTTTTGAATACGGACTAAAAAAGTTTAAAACTATTATTTCCTTCGTATTAATATGGTAAAAAATAATACCTTAAAAAAAATATGGTATTTTCTATGGGAATCTAATTCTCTTTTAAGTTGGATTGCTGATTTGATTTTAGCATTTATTATTGTAAAGTTTATTTTCTTTCCTTTATTAAGTCTAATTTTTGCTTCCTCACTACCAATGGTTGTAGTAGAATCAACAAGCATGCTTCATGAAACAAATTTTGACCAATTTTGGCAACAATATGGAAGTTTTTATGAAAAAATTGGCATCACAAAAGAATCATTTATTAATTTTCCATTAAAAAATGGCTTTGATAAAGGGGATATAATGATTATTCAAGGTAAAAAAGATTATGAAGTGGGCGATGTAATAGTTTTCAGGATCCATCAGCAGCCTACTCCAATAATTCATAGGATTATTAATAAAACCAATGATACTTATTCAACAAAAGGAGATCATAATCCTTACCAACTGAGTTATGAAAAAGAGATAAAAAAAGAACAAGTAGTTGGAAAAGCAATAGCTAGAATTCCTTGGTTAGGATGGATTAAGCTTATATTTGTCGATTTTTTTAAGATGTTTTAATCAAATGCTTAATTTATTTTATAATCTAATAAAACGTTAGATTTTTAAATTAAAAAAATAGGTGAAATAAATAAAAAAACAGATAAAATGCAATTTTGTCCTAAATGCGGTTTACTGCTCGTACAAAAAAGAAAGAAATTTTCTTGTCCTAAATGTGGTAGAGCAGCCAAAGAAAAAGTTAAAATAACTTCTTCTGAAAGGATGGGCGAAAAAACTAAAATAGGTTTGTTTAAGGAAAAAGAAGCAAGTGTATGGCCTGTAACTTCTGCTGTATGTCCGAAATGTGGAAATAAAACAGCATATTTTTGGGAAACTCAAATGAGGGCAACAGACGAAGCTGAAACAAGATTTTTTAGATGCACAAAGTGTAAATATACGTGGCGTGAATATGCCTAAAATGATCTATACCAATAAAAAATGGAATTCTGTCCAAAATGCGGAATACTGCTGAAAAAGAAAGAAGAAAAATTTATCTGTCTAAAATGCGGTTATACAAAAGGGGCAGTAAGCATTAAAACTTCTGAAAAAATTCCAGAAAAAAAATCTATTTCTATAATTGAAAAAGAAGAATCATCTCTTCCAGAAATAGACATACAATGCGAAAAATGTGGCAATAAAAAAGCATATTTCTGGCAAATACAAACAAGAGGCGCAGACGAATCTCCGACAAATTTTTTCAGATGTACAAAATGTAAGCATACTTGGCGGCAATATACTTAAATAGCTATTTTATTTTTCGATTATTAAGGGCCCGTAGCTCAGCCTGGATAGAGCACCTGACTCTTAATTCGCAGGTTTTCCTGTGACAAAGTTATCAGGGTGTCGTGGGTTCAAATCCCATCGGGCCCGCTTAAGAGATGATAAAGCGTGAATTCAGAATCCTTGGAATAGACGACTCATATAAACTTGGAGACAAAAATACTCTCGTCGTAGGTACTATTTTCAGAGGCGGAGAATGGCTTGATGGTGTTATAAGAACTTTTTGCAAAGTAGACGGTAATGATAGCACAAAGAAAATTATAGAGTTAATAAGAAAATCAAAGCATTTTGGTCAGCTTCAGTGCATAATGCTAAATGGAATAGCAGTCGGAGGTTTTAATGTTATAAACATACATGAGTTATGGAAAAAAACAAAACTACCAGTTATAGTCGTAATAAGAAAAAAACCTAATTTCAAAAAAATTCAGAAAGCATTAAAAAAGATAAATCAGCAGGAAAAAATGAATTTAATAAAAAAGGCTGGACAAGTTTATTCTGAAAAGATAAAAGGAAAAAAGATTTATTTCCAAACTGCAGGAATTTCAGATAAAAAAGCATCTGAAATCATCAAAATCTCAACAACACATTCATTAATTCCAGAGCCAATCCGCATTTCTCATATTATAGCGTCTGGAATTATTCTTGGAGAAAGTAAAAGCAGAGCTTAGCAAGAATTTCTATTTAAATGAGATATAGTTCTGAATAAGGCATCACCTCTCAAGAACCGATGCTTATTTAAATTTAAGAAAGTAATTCTTTTACTTTCTCGATATGGTCTGCAATTTCTAAGCCTTTCTTTGTGAGCTTTATCAGCTTTATTCTTCCTTTTTTCTCAAAAACAACAAGGCCTATTTTTTCGAGACTCTGTAAAATTTTCACTGCGTGACTGTAAGTGCAATCAACTTCTTTTGCCAGAATGCTTCCATACCTCGCCCTTCCAGAACGTTTTAGGGCTATAAGCATCAGTGCTGGCTTTTTTCTAAAGAATACATCAAATAAATCTTTTCCAGTCATTTTTTCCTTAGCCTTATAACAATTATATCAAAAACTATATTTCAAATTGGTATTTTTATTTATAAATCTTTCTATTAACTTTTCTTTTTTTAATTTTTATAATAGAAAAAGTAAAAACAATTGCAAGAAAAAGCAATCCGAGTATAAACCATAAACTTTTATTGCAGTCAAGATAAGAAAACAAAGCAATAACAACAAAAGCAGTAATGCTTATTAAAGAATTAATTAACCATTTTTTCTGTTTTTTGCTTTTCCATTTGGTAAAAGAAATGCAATAAATTATTAAAATTAATAAATTAGCAAAAATAAAAAGCCAATTTATTTTACATTCTTCTCTAGGTGCAAGTAAATTTTCTGTTTCTTTTTTATATATATTTTCTATTTTTTCAATTAAAGGAACATTAGAATTTTTTCTATTTGAACAATATATTTCATCCAATGGTTTGTTTATTGTTGTATTGCAATTATTTAAATCATTGCAGATTCTTTTCTGCATTCCATTGATGCATTCACTCCATTCTGAGCACTGCCAATTTTCCTTGCATATCAAAGATTGTTGTCCGCCTCCACCGCCTCCTCCAGCCGGTTGTTGTTGGCTTCTTAAAATTATAAAGTTGCCAGTAATACTATAATCAGAATAATTTTGACTTGAAGAAACATTACAAACATAATTATGTATCCCTTCTGCCAATATAACTAATTTGTTATTTTCAGTCACTGTTACGTCTTCATTATCTCTAAATAGTTTAGTTTCTGCTTCTGGATTGCTACAAGAACAAGAAACATTTATTTCTGTCCCAAAAGATTGTGGAGAAGTTTTATCAAAAACAAGCGAACAGGAAGAAGATGCCTTATTTACAATAAAATTCCACTGATCAGAACAGTTTGAATTTCCAGAAATGTCATTTGCGCAACTTTTCCACAGGTAACTTCCTGCGGCGAGATTATTAAAATTATAATAATAACTATTACCTGAAATACTAGAAGTTGAATAATTTTTCATATTCCCAAAAAAGTTATGTTCAAACCATACATCTGAAAGAGCATTGTTATCATCCCATCTTATTATTAACTGATAGGGTAAATAAGGATCATAAACTGCGCCTGAGTCTGGGATAGTATTATTTCCATACCATATTGGAGGTTCTAAATCTGAAACTTCTAAAATAATAGGTGTATCAGTTGACAATGAAATATCTGATGACGGATTGACTGAAATTGTGAAATTTCCTTCTCCGAAATTTGTTCTGTTTAAATTTAAGATTGCTATAACCCTTCCAGTTGAATCAGTTGTCCCACTCCAAACCAAATTTCCAAAGTAATTTGTTATATTGACTGACTTGTTCACAACAGGATTTCCTGTCCCTGAATATCTTACTAAGACAGGATAATATCTTGTTACATTTCCAATAATTATGTCAACCGAAGAGAAATTCACATTTCCAAATATAAGGGGATTAACATAAAATAGTGAAGGATTGACTTTTGTTATGTTTGAGTATGAAAAGTTTATCACAGCATTATTCCTAAAATAAACATATCCCCAACCTTCAAGCATACAACTTGAAACTATGCTATTAGAATTTTCCCTAAAATCTACAGTATCATTAAAATAAGAACCGTATATATAATTTGTAGAATTCTCTTTGAAATTAACTGGACCATAAAAGAAAGAGAAATCAATATAATTTGTATTCTTCCCACTGACATCCAAAAAAGTATAAGTAAAAGTTGATTGAGATAAATTCATCCTCCCTAAATTATATATCGCTAGCTCATTGCCTCCATTCATTCCAGCAAGTGTTGAATTTTTAACTGTAAAATTCGCATTTGCCGAGATATTAATTTTATTAGTCACTGCAATCAAAGTCAGATTGACATTTTCTAAAGTTAAAGAATATCCATCTTGGACTAGGATGTCAGTATTATTAATTAAAAGAGCTTCTGATTTACAATAAACATCTCCTGTGCTCTCATTAATTGTCCAATTTATATTTGGACCAGGATAAATGCACCCTGTTACCCATATAAAATCTGACAAAATTAAAGGCTCAAGTTGCGTTGAATTACATGAAATGCTATATAATTTCTGCCCTAATGATGAAAAATTCCTTGAATACTCAAAAATATTTTTTGTTTCATTGAACCACATCAATCCAGAAGAATCTGCAAAAGTTATGTTGCAGGACGCAGTATTATCAATTTGGTTAGAAGTCCTGTTTGTATAGTTCGCAAAGAAATAAACTGTTTGATTTATTCTAGAAGTAGAATTGCCAGAATAATAAGGCATTCCAGGATCAAAAGAATCCCATATTTCTAATTTAGAATTTTCTTCTGCAGAATAATTTGTAAAATGAGGAACATAAAATGTAAGATTTCCATTGTAAGAAATAATAGAACAATCGAGACATAAATCGCTATTTTTTAAAATCAATGGTGTTTTTGTAAAATTCAGATTGTACAATGTTAAGGTAGCTGATTTATTGAATTTTTGATAGCCATCTGAATTAAGGCTTATTAAATTATAAGAAAGGTTAAAAGCATCTATGATCCCGGTTAAATCTGTTTGTGAATTGAATTTTACTTTTGCATTATTATTTGAAAAGGAATTATCTGAAACATTGATTATATAAACAAGATTTATCGAATTAAAGATATCTATTCTTGAAAAGTTTATTTCACTAGCAGGATCATAAATTGGTTTTCCGCCTAATTTAAGAAGTTTTTCAACTTCATCAGGAGTTGCATTAAGATTCATTAATTTTTCATATTGATAGATTAAAGCTGCTGCTCCAGCTACATGCGGTGTTGCCATAGAAGTTCCGCATCCTGAAGAAAACCCACCATTAATATCCGTTGAGGTTGCATTTCCTGGAGCAAATAAATCCAAAAATAGTGCTGTTTGTGATTTTTCCCATACAGAATCATCTTGTAAAGTTGCCGAAACAGATGTAACATTTGAAGCACACGCAGGCCTTGCAATCACATTTTTATTGTCTAAACCATTATTTCCAGAAGCTGCAACAAAAAGAACATTTTTAGCTTTCGCCTTATTTGCTGCTAGAGAGACTGGAAGAGAATCGCACAAGGTCTGATTATTATAAAATCCATTTCCCATACTCATTGAAATAACAGAGATATTATACTTTGAAGCATTATTCAAGCACCACTCAATTGCTGCAATAATCTCGCTATCGCTACTTACTTTCATCGCTATAATTTTTGCATCTGGAGCTATGCCCCTATAAACTGCATCATTAGATACAATAATTCCTGCGACTTTTGTACCATGACCTAAAATATCTGTATAATCAGTTGTATTATTTACAAAATTATAACCCTCGATAACTTTTCCAGCCAAAGCAGGATGAGAATCGTTAACTCCGCTATCTATAACGCAAATAGAAACATCTTTACCAGTCAAATTAATTCCATTGTATTGCATTTGCCAAACTTTTGTAGCATTTATCAAATAAGCTGACTTATCCAAAAAGAACTCATATTTCTCATCAGGATAAATTCCTATAACATTTGAATTTTTTGATAATTTTTTTAGTCCAGCAAGAGTAACATTTCCTGAAAAACCATTTATTATGTTATATTGATATTTCAACTTGAATTCATCTTCATTTAAAGTTAAAAGAATATCTTGAGTAGATAGTTCTGAGTTTAATATTACAATAACGCCTGCTTCATTATTTTCATTTATTTCTTGAATAATTTCATCTGCTACAGGAAGACCTGTGATAACCATTCTTGATTCTTCTATAGTTGAAAGAAAAAAAATTAGAATATAAAAAATTGAGAAAAGAATAATAACATGCTCTATTTTTATTATCCTCTTTTTTTTCTTAAACATAATTTTACTAAAAAGTAAAGAATTATTTAAATATTACTGACATGCGATTGCGAATGATTCAAGAACTGATTTTGATATCTCACCAACAATTTGTTGTTTTGTTCCTGCACAGATAAACGTTGGAATAGAGCCACTCGAATATCCAAAACAATTATTAAACTCATTATTTGAAAGATTATTATTCCAATAAAAACTATAATTTTTTTCTAGTTCTCTTACGATAGGCTTCATATTATTGCTATGTAACTCATCAAGATGATAAAATATTATTGTATTCCTTGATAAATTAAATTTGTTAAGACATCCTTCATTATTTTTGGCATCAAAATTTACTAATGGGGTATTAGTTAGATTAGAATAATTAGCCCGATCTTCTTTACCATCAGAAGATTTCTTATCTACTACAAAATTTTTTTGTATATTTTCCTTTGCATCATTAATTATTTCTACTACAGCACTTTTAATTTCTAAAAACTTTATATCTCTCAATCCAGGATTTGTTAAAAATAAGATATTCACAACTAATGTTAGAAAAATAATAAAAACTAAAACTTTTAGAAGAATTTGACGTTTCATATTATCAAGCAGTAATAGTTAAATTCCATTCATAGATGTTATTTGGTCCATTAACAATGCTTATGTTCATTCCGCTTTCATCCCAAGCAGCTGCCTTTATTTTATGATTTCCTATTAAAGTTGAATTTGCTATAAATACAAGTGTTTCATTCTTGCCTCCCGACATATAGTGCTGGTTATGATCTTCTGTATTCAAAATCTCAATTCCATTAACATACCAATGAATTTTGTAAGGGTCATTGTTTGGATCCCTTACTGCAATGGTATAAACTTGAGAAGCAGTTATGTTTATTGACTTAGATTGAGGATAGCAAGGCATTATACTGTAATAAGGGGATGAAACTGAATTTGGCGTGCAAGTATAAATTTCAGGCGCAAATTGCCTGTAGTTGCATGAAACATCAGGGCCGTAATTGTTGTAAACACAATTTAATGTCAACAAGAAACTTGAAAGAGTATAATTATATTCTTCTCCTGTCATTGGAAATATCGCTTTTGCGCTTGGGAAGACGCGATCGACTATCCGATATTCCAATGCTCCTATCTGTGCCCAGTTTATTCCATTAGTTCCATTCAATCCATCCCATGGAGTCATGTATTCGTCTCCGCAACTATCATCTATAGTTGTCCTGTCCCAAGCATCAGGAGCTCCATAGCTAACAGGAGAGAACCATGTCATAGGCAGAGTTCTGTTTTTGTGCAACGGCAGCCATCCAGGCACAAACATGCCGTAAATAGCAGTTGCAATTGCATCAACTTCTTCTTCAATAGCATAAACAGTTATATTAGTATAAGTCGAGTTAGTATTTCCAGCATCATCTGTTGCAGTTATTTTTGCTATATAATGCCCACTCTTTGTATAATTTACACGAGGTATGTCTTCTGAGCCAACAAATCTTGGAGGATTAATCATGCATGTGTCCTCATCATTATCAGCTATTCCGTCATTATCTTCATCCGTTGCAATATCTTTATCGGCGCATACTTTTACGCCCCATTTTGGCTCGTTAAATCCTTCCATCATATAATAAAACTGAATTTCGTTATAGCCTATAGTTCCTGGCTGAGGAACATTTTCTCCATCATAAGGAATTCTTGTTGAGCTGTTTGTGTAAGTTGTCAATGAATCCCAGCCAAATACATAAGGCGCAGTTGTGTCAGGCACAACAAAAAAGTTTCCTATTTTGTGCCATGTTTCATTGTTCCATAAAACATGTATGTCATATCTTCCTGCAGAATAATTTGCAGGTATTCTAAACTTGAACATTTTATTTAATTTTTGTCCTGCAGGAATCGTCAAGGATTCATTAGGATTATCTATACTTCCATAATAAACAATCGGAGCATTTGGTCCACCTATACTTGTATGATCTTGTACAGCAAATGTTATAGTCTCATTTGTTCCGCCATTATTTACTCCAAACATTGTAAAGTAAACAATATTCCCAACAGTATAGTTATTTGAATCAGCATATTTTCCTGAATGTACAATATGCCCTTCTGCATTAAATATTGTTGAATCAACTTTTTTACTGACTTCAATATTATGTTTAGTTGCTTCCTTGCTTGAATTTACGTAAATAGCAAAATCTATCTCTTTTGAGCCTTGCACAACAATATGATACACCCCATCAGGCAAATTAAGAGAGTAATTACCATTCTTATCTGTTACCGCATCTGGAATAAATTTAGGTTGCAATAAATCATAAGTAGCTGCTGCATTTGTGTCATTTGTTTCAGCATTAAATAAGCTTGAAGGATAGATGCTTATGTTTAATCCATCTAATGGTGTTCCTATATCAATATCAGTTACTATTCCTTGTATATTAGGTTTTACAATAGAGAAAAACCATCCGCCAATTGCTTTTTCTTTTCCATCAAAGACTTCATAGGTGATATTATACTGACCTTCTTTTGTGAAATTATAATTAAAATTTCTTTCATTTGAGATTTCTTCTCCATTGACAAACCATTTATAAGTAAGAATATCATTATCAATATTTATTATAGAATCTAAATAACCTCCTATAGCTCTTCCCTTAACCAATTCAATTATCTTTTCTTGTTCATAATAAGTGTAAGCATAAGTTTCAAGCGAAGGGTCAAACTCCCAATAAAAAGAGCCACCAATTGGAGAAATCAATAATCTAGAACTATTAATTATAGGAGGGATATTTATAGATTCAAAAATACCTTTAAATTTAATTGTTATTATTTCTGATTGAACAGTATTGCCACCTAAATCAATAGCTTTAGCATAATAGCTTTTTGTAATCGGCTCTGATTTTACAATAGTCTTTGTCAATGTACATGTTTTCATCCCTTTGCATTCCTTTTCTGCAATTTTTTGATTGTCCTCATAAATTTCTATGCTTAAAATGCCTGCATTAGTCAAAGAATCGGTAGCCACAGCAGTCAAGACAGCTACTGTTTCTTGCGAAGTGAAATTGAAAATAAGGATTGGTTTTAAATCTGGAAGAGAATAAGAACTAACTGTTATAGCTACAAGCACTAAAATCATGCAAATTATCAAAATTTTTACTATTTTCATTCTAATTCAGTTTTATAGTTTAAATTAATATTTTTATTGCTTAATTCTAAATTAAATCCTTTGTATCCACCAGTTATAGCAAAATCACCTTTCTCATATTTTATTCCTGCACTAAATTTTTCGCTTATATATTCCCCACTAAAAGTGTTACTTGTATCTAAATAAAGTACAATAGAATTAATATATCCTTCTTTTTTCTTTTCCCATATCCTTTGATTTATTATATCTCTATAACCCAAAGATTTTCTTATTCGATTTATTTCCTTAGCCTTTTCAATTTTATCTTCAGTTTCATAATCATTTTTATAAGCAGTATCTATTACAAACTCTAAACCGCTTTTTTCTGTCCCGAGATTTAAAGTTCCATGCTTAAAATAATAAGAAGCTGATAAAGAAGACTGTTGCATTTTCTTTTTTTCAGATATAGGAGATATAATCGTACTTACATTTCTGTTATAAATAGGAACTCCAGAAATATTGCCCTCAACTACTTCTGTTATATCTGTACTTAAATTTCCTTTAATATCTGAGTCAATAAACGAACCTTCTGCAGATAATTCAAAATTTTTGTATTCTAAAGTTAAAAGATTACCTAGATTTGTTGTTTTTGCTTTAATGTCTGCAGAAGTAACTGCAGTTACAGTAGTAGTTAAATTATAATTGCTGCCATTTTCACTATCTATATCAGTTGTACTTTCTGTAGTTTTGCTTGAATTTATATCATTAGCACTTGCACAATCAAATTTAATATAAAAATCGCCAAAATTTTTATTAAATTCAATGCCTGCAATTGTGCTGTCAAAAGTACCTTTCTCTAATTTGCTTTCATAATTTTTTGATTGAAAATTAAAAATAGGCTTAAGAGAAAAATTATCTGCATCAAATTTATATTCTCCAAAAAATCCAAAATGATTTTCATTTAATCCAGATTCAAGATAAAGATAAGGTTTATTTTGATTTAAAGAAAAATCAAAAAATACCCTTGAAATTTTTGTTACATTATTTTGATTAATTCCTGCAGCGATACTTGCCTCTCCTCCTGCTTTAGGCGATAATGTAGATAATCCTAAAACTACAGGGAATATTAATTTTAACAAATTTTTTCTCATTTTACTATTTCTTTAATTAAAAGGTTATATTTAAATCTTTCCTTTGTTACTATGATAAAGTGATTACTCTATTCCCCTAATCAGCGGAACGAAACTATAACCATACTCCGAATAAATTTTTATCATTTTTTTGTCTTTTTTCTGCCATAGTTCCATTTCTCCTTCTTCTGTTGGAAACAATAATAATCCTTTATCTTTCAATAGAGTCTTGCCCATCTCCATTAAATCTTCTTTGAACATCGAATCTGCAGCAGCAGTTGTTATTATTCGATCATATTTTATTTTCCATATTTTTCCTTTTCTATCAAAAGCATCAGCAAAAACAAATTCAATATTATCAAGCTTAAGCTTATTTTTTATAGAATCATAATTTTTTTGCGCCATTTCATTTAGTTCTTTAATTCTTTCTACAGAAACTACCTTTCCTGGCTTGACAAGATAAGCAACTAATGCAGCATTCCATCCGCTTCCGGAGCCAATCTCTAGAACATCTTGTTTTTTCTTTAAATCAAGCAAAGAGAGCATTCTTGCAACAGTAGTTGGTTGTGATATTGTTTGCCCGTAGCCAATAGATAAAGGTGCATCTATATATGGATCTTTAACAGAAACAAAATCTCTCCTATCAACTTTTTCCATCGCTTCTATTATTTTATCTATATTATTTCTATCTTTATTGTTTTCAAGAACTGATTCAAGCATCTCTTTTTTTGTCATAATTCAATTAATACTTCTTTGTTAATAAATCTTATTTTTTCATTTTTCAGCTTTTTCTAAATAACTAATTACTTCATCATCACTTAAATCTCTCCATTCTTTGTAAAAGTTTGCGACAGCAAAAATTGCCTCATCAGAAACATTCAAGCAAATTAACTTTGCTTTGTCTCTTAATAACTGATAAGCAGACAAGCTTGCTACAGGAACAGCAATTATAACATTTGCTTTTTTTCTCTGCAAATGCTTTACAGCGGCAAGCATTGTAAATCCAGAGGCTAAACCATCATCAACAACAATTACTGTTTTTCCTTTTACTTTTGATAAAGGTTTTTTGCCTCTATAAACTTCCATTCTCCTCTTAATCTCTTGCTTCACTTCTTTTACAATTTTATTAATCTCTTTTTTATTTAATTTCAGATATTTTAATAAATTATAATTTAGACTGACTTCATTATCAATTACAGCACCGAAGCCTGCTTCAGGATCATAAGGGATCGGCAATTTTCTTGGAATAATAACATCAAGTTTTATCTTTAAAGCTTTAGCAACCTCAAAAGCGACAGGAATACCTCCTCTTGGAATAGCCAGCACTATATCTGCCTTAATTTTCTGTTTAATTAACTCTCTTGCCAGCTTTCTACCCGCATCTTTCCTATCTTTAAACATCATTTTAAAAAGAACAAAAGAATATAAAATACTATCTAAAGATAAAATTTAAGTATTCTCTTTTATTCATAATAAAATGAAAAAAAGAAGCAAAAATGCTTCTAAAGAAACTTTTTTTCTTATAGTTATCTTTATCTTAATCCTTTCTCTTTTATCGCTAACTTGGGCAAAAGAGTGCAATATTTTCTGTCAGATTTATTCTTTCTTAACAGGAAAAATTACTGTTACCACAATAGAAAGTCCTGCTCCTGAAATCCAGCAATTAGAGTATAATATTAGTTCATGCCAAACCCTGAATGTTTCAAATGCAATTTATTATTTAAATCAAAGTGTTTCTTCAACCGGCACCTGTTTTACAATATCTGAAGCTAATATAACTTTAGACTGTAAAGGTTACTGGATTAATGGTTCAGAACAAGATTATACTTATGGAATTCAAATATTTGGGGCAGAAAATGCTATAATCAAAAATTGTAATATACAAGGCTATTATTGGGGAATTAGATCAGATTATACTTCAAATACTACAATTATAAACAATAATATATGGGGTGGAATTAGAATATTCCAAGTTCCAAACTCATCTGTTATAAACAACAGCATAAGTTTCGGTGGGATCGGAATAAATATAGCCCATACACCAAACTATAGAATAATTGGAAATACAATACATTCAATGAGCGTCGATGGAATTATGCCAGGCAATTCTTCAGGTATTATTACAAATAATACAATAGCAAACTGCAGCAGGATAGGAATTAATTTGTGGTATCAGGAAAACAATCTTATCTATAACAATTATTTAAATAACAGCTTAAATGCAGATACATATTTTCAGGCGAATTATTTTAATACAACAAAAACAGCAGGAACAAATATAGTTGGTGGCCCTTATTTAGGAGGAAACTTTTGGGCTCAGCCTGACGGAAACGGCTTTTCTGAAAATAGAACTTTATGCAATCCTTCAAGCGAGGGATTTTGCTTGAATTCTTATAATATACATAATCAAACAATGACAAATATTGATTACTTGCCTTTAACTACGCTACAACCTTTACCACCAAATGTTTCTCTTATCTTTCCTGCAAATAATTCTTTTGTTACTCAATCTTTACAGACATTCAGATGTAATGCGACTGATGACATTCAATTAAGCAACATAACTTTCTATTTATGGAATTCAACTGACAGCATAATTAATGAAACAATCAATCCTGTTTCAGGAACTTTCAATGAAACAGAATTTAATGTCACTTTGCCTTATAATGATATATACAAATGGAACTGCTTGGCAAATGACACTGTTGGAAATTTTGCATTTGCAAATGAAAATTGGAGTTTGACATTTTCTGATACTCTTGCTCCTTTAATAACAATAATTTCCCCTTTAAACAAAACTTATTTCACAAATGTAATTGATTTTAATATCAGCGGCAATGAAAACTTGTCTCACTGTTTTTACACTGTAGATAATTGGCAAACAAATATTACAATGACAGAATTAAACTCTACTTATTTCTACAATATAACATCGCTAAATAAAGGAAACTATTTAGCAAAATTTTGGTGTAATGATACTGTTGGTAATATAAATAATACAGAAAAAGTTAGTTTTACAATATTCTTAAATCAAGCACCTCAAATTATTCTAAACCAACCATTAAACAATACCCAATTTAACAATATCCAAGAAATTAGCTTTAATTTTACTGCAACTGATGACTTAAATGAAACATTAAGCTGTTCAATTTATCTTGATGAGATTCTGAATCAAACAAATTCAACAACAAAAAATAATACGCTAACAAACTTTTTAATTGAAGGAATAAGTTATGGCATGCATAATTGGTCTATTGAATGTGACGACGGTGAATTAAGCAATATTTCCGAGAAAAGATATTTCAGTATTGCTGATACTCTTGCTCCTTTAATAACAATAATCTATCCTTCTCAAAACTCTGAATTTCCGGCAGAAACATCTGAAACTTTAATAAATATAAGTACAGATGAAATTGCTACATGCAGATACAATTTAACAAATTCAACTTTCAACTTTTCTGATGGAATAGAATTTACTAATACGAATGCACTTGAACATTCATTTTTGTTTACAGGATTAAGTAATGGCCAAACTTATACTTTATATTACAAATGTAATGATTCCCATGGAAATATAAATGAAAATTCAACAATGCATACATTTAGTATTGCTTCTCCAACTGCTCCTAGCAAAGGTGGTAGAGAAAGAGGTGGTGAAGTCCCGCCAAGCGTTCTCCCCATCTCTCAACCACCTGCCAAAATACCAGAAGTGCCTAAAGAAAGTTATAATTTAAATGAGATTGAAACTTTCAATAATTATGAAGAAACTTTCCTTGCTGCTTCAAAAAATACAATATTTAATTTTAGAATAATAACTCCTACAGAAATCGAGAATCATACTATCACTATTATTGATATTGATTTAATAAATAAGACAGTAACCCTTCAGATTTCATCAGAACCTTTTAATATAACTTTAGCAATCAACGAAACAAAAGTCATAGACGCAAATCAAGATGGTATTATAGATTTAGCAGTTACCCTTTTGTCTATAGAAGATAGTACAGTGAAATTAATCTTTAAGAAAATTTTTGCATGTGGCAATAATATATGTGAAATGTCTGAGTCTTTCTTGAGTTGTTGTATTGACTGCCCTTGTCCTATAGATGAAGTCTGTATTAACAATATTTGTACTTTGAAAAAAAGAACATTTCTTTTCGCTCCCCCAAGAGAATACATACTTTATGCTTCTGCATTATTGGCAACAATAGCTATAATGATAATCCTGATACTTCTGATTAAAGGAAAAAGAAAAGAAAGAGTAATTTCTAAAATCAATGAAGAACTTATAAAGGGAAGAGAAGCTTTACTTTTTAATGACATTAAGAGAGCATCGTTTGTATATAGCTTCGTAAAAAAGTATTATGAAAAACATAAAAAGATACTCTCAGAAGAACAACAAAAAATTCTTTATCTAAAAATAATTAGTTTCTATGATGAAATAACAAATAAAAGATTAAAAAGCTAAATTTTAAATATTGTATTTTCTTTTTTCATTTATGCTTGACCCAAAGCTAATTCGTGATAATCCAAAGTTAGTTAAAGAAAATTTAAAAAAAAGGGGTTTAAATGAAAGTATAGTAGATGAATGGATTAAATTAGATTCTAAATTACGAGAGCTCAAGAAAAGAAATGATGAGTTAAGACACGAAAGAAATATTATCTCAGAAAAAATTAATGAATATAAAAAATTAGGACAAGAAAAAGAAGCAAGAAATGCGATAAAAAAAGCACAGGAATTGCCTGAAAAAATTAAAGAATTAGATAAAGAAATTTTTGAGACAGAATTTAAATTATATGAACTTTCATTAAAAATCCCTAATCTTCTCGACAAATCAGTACCATTTGGAAAATCATCTGAAGATAATAAAGTCATAAAAAAATTTGGAAAAGCTAAAAAATTTAATTTCAAGCCAAAAGATCATCTCGAACTCGCCTTAAATTTAGGTATAATAGATCAAGAAAGAGCAAATAAAGTTTCAGGACATGGTTTTTATTATTTAAAAGAAGAACTCGCTCTACTTGATCATGCTCTGCAAAAGTTTGCAATTGATTTTTTAAGAAAAAAGGGTTATAAATTAATAGAACCTCCTCTTATGCTTCATAGAAAACCTTATGAGGGAGTAACAAATCTAGATGCTTTTAAAGATGTTATGTATAAAATTCAAGATGAGGATTTATATTTAATAGCGACATCTGAACATGCAATAGCATCAATGTTTATGGATGAAGTTCTTGCAGAAAAAGATTTGCCATTAAAATTCGTTGGAATCTCTCCATGCTTTAGAAAAGAAGTAGGTTCGCATGGAAAATATACAAAAGGACTTTTCAGAATGCATAATTTCAATAAAGTAGAGCAATTTATTTTTTGCAAGCCAGAAGATTCAGAAAAAATGTTTCTTGAAATGCAAAAAAACTCTGAAGACATGTTTAAAGCTTTAAAATTGCCCTATAGAGTTAGTATTCTATGCTCTGCAGATACAGGAAGTGTTGCATCTAAAACCTATGATATTGAAATTTTAATGGCTGATGGCAAATATAGAGAAGCTGGAAGTAATAGTAATTGTACTGACTATCAAGCTCGCAGGCTTAATATAAAATTTTTAAGGAATAAAACTAATGAACGCGAGTTTGTACATACATTAAACAACACAGGAATAGCAACTTCTCGAGTTATGATAGCAATTCTTGAGAATAACCAGCAAGCTGACGGCAGTATAAAAATTCCTAAAGTTTTACATAAATATTGTGGATTTAAAGAGATTAAAGGTAAATAAAAAACATTATATCTTATTGCAATAATTTTATTACATATAAGCTTTTATAATCCTTAAAATTGTCTATACTGAGATAATAGCCTCGGACTTATTCTGAAGTAAGAAAATAGAAAAGATACAATTTAAGCCGAAAACATAGAGAAATGTGAAGATATTGGGCTTGTGTGATTCCAAAGGAAAAAGAGATGCTTAAAGAGCTTAAAAAGAAAAATAAAATAGAAAATGTTGGGTCATGCACAGAGCTAAAAAAGAAGGAAAGTATTTTTATTATTGTGGAAAAGGTTTTCAAATGATAGAATAGGATAAAAAGCCATCTCCATTAATTAGAATTTACAAAAGAAGACAGTTTATGAATTACCTTAATGAAGGAGATATAATGATAATAAATATATTATTAACTTCAAAAACAGAACCTTCAACACTGAAATTAAAAATTCTTCTCTTTATGGATTAAAATGATATGATGATAATGAAAAAATTTTGAAAGCATATAATCAGCTTACAGATGTTTAAAAATTACTTGAAGGGTGGACCATTGCTTTGATTACCTAAAATATGACACAGAATTTTCTTATAGTAAATGGATAATAAAAATTTTATTGAATGAAGAATTATTTAAAGATTATAAAAAACTTAAAAGTATAAGTATTCAGTTAAAAAAGATTTCAAAAGCATTGCTTATGGCCACTGAATAAGATAAACAAACAAATCCTCAAAGAAAATATGTTGCTTACCTAATTCTTTAAATTTAAATCCTGCTTTTTTTATAATTTCATCAACTTTCTTTTTTCCTGTAATAGAAGAAAAAACTAAGAGAATATTCCCTTTTTTATTTAGATAATTTTTAACTTCAGAAAAAAATCGATCTATAATCTCTATTCCATTTTTACCACCATAAATTTCTTTATCTTCCAAATCTTTGTCTTCAGGCAAGTACGGCGGGTTAAAAATAATTGTATCAAATTTTTCATTTACATTAGAAAAAAGATCAGAATTCATAAAGAGTATTTTTTTATTTTTGATGTTTCTTTTACAATAATTAATTGCTTCTTTATCAATATCTATAGCGAGAACATATTTTACTGCCTTGTTTCTTGTTGCTGCAACAGCTTGTATTCCTATCCCAGTACCTATATCAAGAACCTTTCCAAAGGCAAATTTTTCTACATATTTTTCAAGCAATAATGAATCTTCAGCTGGTTGATACATTTTTATATAAACATGCGTAAAAAAGAAGGCTTATAAGTTTTGTGTATATAAAGTATATTCTTAATACTCACAAAAAATTCTGCAAAGATTTAAAAGAGATTATTAATTCTAATTTTATATGGCCATTCCTGGTATTCCATCGATCGAGATAATTCCTTCTTGGTTACTTATTATGGCAATAATTTGGACAATTCCATGGAAAGGAATTGCACTATGGAAAGCTGCCCGCAACAATCAAAAGATATGGTTCACTATCCTATTAATTGTAAATACGCTAGGAATTCTTGAAATGTTATATATTGTATTTTGGCAACGTAAGAGGAGATAATTTATCAAAAAATTATTTTTGCAAAGATTTTTATATAATTATTTTTTATGACTTTGATGCAAGAAATAATTATGCCAAAAGAAGTTGTAACAGTTCCTTATAGAAGATTAAGCATGGATGAAAGAATAAGAATAGAGTCACCTCCTAAAAAGATTATCTCAAAAACCAAAAATGAAAAAAATATTGCTGAAGAAACAAAAGAAGATATCGAATTAATAATTACTGAAAAACCACAGGCGGCAATGAAAATAGCTTATGCTATTTCTGATGACTCACCAATAGCAAAAAAAATTGGTAAAGTTACATATTATGAATGCTTAAGAAAAGGAAAAAAAATTTTTGTATGTTGCGCAGCAGGCCATTTATACTCTTTATTTCAAAAAGAAAAAAAATTTCCTGTTTTTGAATTAGAATGGCTTCCAAGTTATTCAAAAAAGGGTTCTGAACATACAAAGCAATATCTTGATATTATCAAGCAACTTGCAAAAAAAGCTTCAAAATACATAATTGCATGTGATTATGATATAGAAGGCGAAGTTATCGGTTTGAACATAATAAGATTTGCATGCAATCAAAGCGATGCAAATAGAATGAAATTCTCTACATTAACAAAACAGGACATTGTCAATGCTTACGAAAATCTAATTCCTCATCTAGATTGGGGACTTGCTTATGCAGGAGAAACACGTCATTATCTTGACTGGCTTTATGGTATAAACTTATCAAGAGCATTAATGTCGGCAATAAAAAAAGCAGGTACTTTTGCCATTCTTTCTATAGGCAGAGTTCAGGGCCCTGCTTTAGCTCTGGTAGTTAAAAAAGAAAAAGAAATTCAAAAATTTAAACCTAAACCATATTGGCAAATTTCTATTTTAACTGAAAATTCACATGAAATATTACTCAAATATTCAAAAGATATTTTTGATAAAAAAGAACTAGAAGAATTTAATAAATTAAAAGGTAAAGAAGGAATAGCAAAAACAGAAAAAAAGTCTGAAAGATTAATTCCACCTTTTCCATTCGATTTAACAACACTGCAGCTTGAAGCATATAGACTTTACGGCATAACTCCTTCTAAACTTTTACAAATCGCTCAAACACTTTATCTTAATGGATTGATTTCATATCCTAGAACTAGTTCACAAAAACTTCCAGCGTCCATAAATTATCATAAAATATTAGAAAAGCTTTCTCCTGATTTAACGAAAAATGTAGTAAGAAAAACACCTGTAGAAGGTAATAAAAGTGATCCTGCCCATCCGTCAATTTATCCTACAGGAGAAACTGCAAAACTAGAAGGAGATTTACAAAGAGTTTATGACCTTATAGTAAGAAGATTTATTTCATGCTTTTCTGCAGATGCTTTACTTGAAACAAAAACAGTCACTGCAGAAATAGAAGGAAAAAAATTTATTGCTAAAGGACTAAAAATAAAAGAGGAAGGTTGGTTGAATGTGTACAAAGCAAAAATCGAAGAAAAAATCATTCCAGATATAAACGGAAAAATAAAGGTAAAAGAAATAAAGATAGATGAAAAAGAAACTCAACCTCCTCATAGATATTCAGAAGCATCTTTAGTCTCAGAACTTGCAAAGCGCAATCTTGGAACAAAAGCTACAAGAGCATTAATTATAGATACATTATACAAAAGAGGGTACATAGTAGACAAACAAATTAAAGCAACTCCATTAGGCATAAACGTTACAAACATCTTGGAAAAATATTCTCCACTAATTCTTGATGAAAAATTGACAAGAAAATTTGAGAAAGAAATGGATGCTATTCAAACTTCAAAAAAAGGTAAGATTGAAGAAGAAAGAATATTGAAAGAAGCAAAATCAGTATTGACAGAAATAATAAAACAATTCAAGAAAAATGAAGATAAAATAGGTCGCGAATTGTTGGAAGCGCAAAAAGAAAAAAAAGAAAATGATAGAATAGCATCAAGAATAATGCCGTGCCCTAAATGCAATCAAGGATTTTTGGTTATAAGAAAAAATAATAAAAATCAACAATTTTTAGCATGTGATAAATATCCAGAATGTAAAACAACTTTTTCTCTTCCGCCTTACGGATTGATAAAAAAAACAGACAAGGTATGCGAATGTAGTTTTCCAATCTTAATGGCGATAAGGAAAAGTAAAAAGCCATGGGAATTTTGTTTTAATCCAAATTGTCCAAAAAGAAAAAAGAAAAATTAAAAATCTAAGCGTAATAGTTCAAATTTTTTAAAAAAGTTTGAATCCTACTTTTTCAATACCTTTCGCGGTTATCTGAAAAGAGAACTCTTTTTCAGGAAGACTCCTGTGCTTCTTAAGAATAGCTTTTCTTTTATTCCCATCTCTTTTCAATTCTATTATACATTTACTCCAATATTTAAGCAAATCGCCACCAACCATCTTGACATTTTTTGATTTTTCTTCATTTATATCAATTCCTTTTTCTCTCATTTCTTGTATTCTCTCGCTATTTAGAAAATCAGAATATACTTGGTCTGTTATAATCACAGGAATATTTTTCTTCCTTGCAATTTCATTAAGAATTCTCAACTGCTTTGCCATTGCCATATTTAGAATTCTTACTTTTTCTTCTTCATTTTCCTCTCTCGCAATTCCCACTTCAAGTCTATAAAGCATCACCATACTATCAACAATAATTAGTCCAATATCCTTGTTTATTTTCCCTAAAAGCTTATTAAAAATTTGGACTTGCTCATAAAATTTAGTCGCTTTTAATAAGAGAATATTTTTCATGACAGATTCATCTGCAAGTTGTTTCAGTCTTTCAATAGAAAAACTTCCTTCTGTATCAATAAAAATTACTTTCATGCCTTTTTTAGCTTGTTCAACAGCAGAAAGCAAGCATAAATTAGTTTTTCCACTTCCGGCAGGCCCATACAAGGTAGTGATAATATCTGTTTCGTATCCTCCTTCAAGCCAATCATCAAAATCTTTATTCCCAGTGGAAATTTTCATAGAAAATTTTCATTATATCAGTATAAATAAATTTATGCAAAAGCTTATAATAATTAAAAATTAAAGATAAAAAAGATTTTAAATTAATTTAATTTCTTTTATTTCTCCATTAGGCTTAATTTCAGAAAAAATTTGTGCTTGAAATTTATAGATTTTACATGATGGATTCTTCCATGTTTGTGGAGAAACTCCGGCTTTTTTGCAGAGTTCTTGCAAAAAATGCTCAACATCCCACTTCTGTTCTACAGGAACCTGTGGCAAAAACAAAGCAGAATATCCAGAATATTCTAAAATCAACCCATCCTTACCTATTTCTATTTCATGAAGAAGTTGTTCATGCCTTTTCGTTCTGTCCTTATGATTTTCGCTTGTCTCAATCATTTTTGGTTTTGTCAAAATAGAGATTTCTATTGTTATATTATCAAGTTCCTCTTTAGTCAAAGGTAAAAATCTTGGATCTTCAAATGCCGCCGCCCTTGCTGCTTCCCTGACACTTTCCCATAAAGGCATCTGAGGAGTAGGAAAACCAATGCATCCTCTTAATTTCTTTGAAGGATAACTATATAAAGATACAAAAATCCCTACTTTTTCCTTAAAACCAGAAATATCCCACTTTTCTATCTCTTGATTTTTAAAATAACATTCAAGTTCTCTTCTTGCAATTTTTATAAGTTCTCTCCCCTCTTTTAGGCTAAACATACTTTTTAATATATTTGGTATATTATAAAATTTTTGCTAAAGATTAATAATCCCCTTAAATTTAATTGCCTAAGAAGGTTTATTTAGTAATTTTTGCTTTTTTGAATTCTTCAAGTACCTTGTCATTTAATTTATCTATCCTTTCAATGCAATCTTGAAGTGCTTTTTTTGCAGTTTTTCCATCTGTTTTTACTATAAGTATAGGATTTTTAGTTGGATGTTCTCTCTTCCATGCAGCAAGTTTTACAGAATCGTCTTGCCATAAGAATACTCTCAAAAGCTCTGCTATTGTAGGATTATTTAGCTCTAATTCAATATAATTTTTTTCATTTTTAAGAATTTTAGTTATCATTATAAGATAATTTCTTTTAGAAACCTTAAAAACCTTACTATTTTTACTTATTCTACTCTTATGTAAGTTACATCTATCCTATGAATTTCATGTTTATGCCAAGGCATTGTCTTTTTCAGCGGTATTTTCAATTTTAATTCAGAAGTAATTTTTTTTCTTTTTCTTTTTACAAAATTTTTTATAAAATCAATAGTAGATGTTTTATGGATAGAATAAACAATTTTTCCTATTTCCATTGCATGTTCTAAAAATACCCGATCGATATGTTTTTGTTTAGTACCAAAAGGAGGATTTTCAAGTACAGTATAAACTTTGTGTCTAAACAATGAAATATCTCCAATAAGCCATACTGCCTTTCCATAAAAATGCTTATTCATCTCTCTTTCAAGAAAAGTAAGATTTTGTTTTGCTCTTCTTATAGCACCTTCACTTTTATCTATGAAATAAACTTTTTTTGCTCCTAAAAGTAAAGCCCCCAATCCTAGAATACCTGTTCCACAACCGAAATCAGCAATTGTTCTGTTTTGGATATCTCCTTTTTGAAAAGCATCCCATAAAATAGCAGAAGCTGTTTCCCCATCTAAAGGATATTGTTCTAATTCAGCTTTTGGTGCTTCAAAAGTTGCTAACTTACTCAACAAAATCGCTAGCTGTTTCTTTGTTATCATAAATAAAAATAATTAATTTAGATTTTAAAGATTTTCCAAGTAAATGATACTAAAGAACTATTTTAATACCTTTTAGATATCTAAAAAGTCATCTTCTGATTCAATTTCTTCTTTTTTTTCTTTAGTTAAAGAAATAGAAGGTTGTTTAGGCTCTCTTTGTTGTACGATTCTTGATTGATCTGGACTCTCAAGTTTTAGATTTGTAAGTCTTTTTTTGATTATACTTTCTTTTGTAGGCTGTCTCAAAAGACTCAGGCTTGGTGGAGGATTAGGTATTCTTTCAAAATAATTTGTAGGTGCACCAGACATTTTTGATAGGATTTGTCTTACTGTTGGCCTTTTATAACTGAAGTTAATCTGTTCTTTTGTTGGTTTTTCAATAATAACCATATCGTCATTAAGGCATTTTTTGCACACTCTTATGTAATTTCCATCAATAAGAACATCATATTCTGCTTGTTCACCGCAATATTCGCATTCATCTGTCATTAACTTTCTAATATTTAATTATATAAAAAGATTATGGTAATAAAGAATAAGACAATTCTCAAAATCCAAGTTTCAGTAAAATCAACGAAAGTTCAAAATTTGCGTTTAAACAAAAATTCGGAGAAGATGTCTATATCTTCGAATTAATTTCAAGCAATTTTTCAAGTTCTTCTTTAGAATGGAAACCTGCATAAACCTTATCATTTATCACTATACTTGGAATTATTGTCAGGCCATACATTTCTTTCATTAGTTTTATAATATCCAGGTCTAAGTCTGAATCAAATGAATAGATTTTAACATTTCCAAACTTCTTTTTTAGATAGTCAAGAACAAAACCTTGCTCTTCGCTAATTTTTATGTTTTCAGGGGAGTTGGAATAAAAGAAAAGAATCAAAGTATAGTTATAATTGCATTTTTCGATCATATTTTTCAGCGCAAAATAATGCCTTAGTTCAAGCAAAGTATAAGGCTTCTTCAAGTCCATAATTTCCTTACTATTTTTGCTGTATTGAGATTCGAGATATGTTAATTTTGTTCCTAGATCATCAAGTTTCTTTGAAAGATGCGAAGGATCTATACACGGGTTTTGTTCAAAAAGTTTTTCCTCCAATGAAAGAGTTTCAAGCTCAAGCCGAGCCTCTTTTTCAAGAGTGACTATGCTTTCAACCTTGTCTTTTGTTATTAATGTTCCTAAAGCTATTCCTGCAATAAAAATCAAGCATGAAAGTGCAAAAGCAGCAATTATTTTTATCCAGTCAACCTTTCTTTCTTCCTTACTAATCTGTTTCATTTTTGCTATTTTTGTCACCTTTTTCTATTTTTTAAACTCTTGTGTTTTTGATAGTATGCTATTTATACTTAATTTCTTTCCACCCTATCTTTCCTCCAAACAACTTGTAGATTATAACAACAAACCACCAAAATGTATAAAGATATGCATATGCAGCCATATAATACGCATAACTAAGCATTATCGGTTTTTTATCTTTGCTCCCTATTTTCGCCAAAAAAATAAACAGAAAATTGAAACTTAATGAAATTAATAGGAGAATTGTTAAAGGAGAGGTCAATTCATAATAAAGATATTCGATTTTAAATCCTTTCATTAATGTTATTAAATCAAAATTTACAATGCTCCAATTTGTTAATGTTTTTATCATTGAATCAATACTAATATAGGTAAAATATGAAACTACAATTAGCAATAACAAAACTGATATAAGTGCTGCAGGAAGAGCAAACAAAGCAAGATAACCATAGGTTGGATTCAAAAGATTAGGATACATCTGAAGGTTCTTCAATAGCCCATAATACCATCTTATCCTTTGTTTTAACAACTCATTAAATTTATCAGGAGCAATAGTATAAACAACAGCATCAATACTGTTCTCAATCTTATAATTTTTTGATTGGATTCTAAATGCTATTTCAGTATCTTCCGTAAGATTATGCTCATCAAATCCACCATATTTTTCAAAGAATGCTTTTCTGTATATAGACAACGGACCAGGAGTTATATGTATAACATTAAGAAATGAAAAATTCTTCCTCATAAATATACTAAAAAGATATTCAATATGCTGTATTCGTTGCAAAAATCCTTTCGGTTTGTACACTTTTAATGACGATGTAACTGCAGCCACTTTTTCATCATTAAAGTAACCAATCATTTTCATTAATGCATCTTTTGTTACAAATGAATCTGCATCCAATGTTCCTACTAATTCTCCTAAGGATTTTTTTATTCCAAAGTTCACCGCACTAGCTTTTCCACCATTTGGTTTTGTGAACACTTTTATTTGAATGCCTTTTGAATGCTCTTTTCTTGCTGCTTGTTTTGCAATCTTAAATGTATTATCTCTACTACCATCATCTATGATTAGAATTTCAAGCAAATTTTTTGGATATTCTATATTTGCAAGGCAAGATATTGTTTTTGCAATGTTTTTCTCTTCATTATAAGCAGGAACTATTAAAGAAACAGAAAAAAGTTTTTTTGGAGAAGGATTTTTTATTTTTTTCCAGTTTTCCATCAAAGTTATTAAAAGAAATACTCCGACAAATATCCCAAAAAATACAGTTACATAAATCAGAAGATATTTGAATAACATTTTAGGTTGCTTTATCAGCACCTAACTCTTTGCCCTGATTTCTATTTTCCATAGACTTTACCGTTGCTCTTAATTCATCTGCATTTTTATCTTTGTTTATATTAAAATAATCATAAAAGTTATCTGATAAAGTTAACTCTAAAGTATGTCTTATCTTTCTTCCCTTAACTAAATCAAGTTCGATTAACTTTTTTATATGCTCATAAGCTTTATTTCCTCTTATTTTTACAACAACTGATTGTAAAATTGGTTGCTTATAAGCAATAATTGCTAAAGTTTCTTGTTCTGCTCTTGTGAATTCAGATTTTCCTGATGCTAATTTATTAACAAGCCATGAATAATCTTTTTTCACATCGAGCTTATAATTTTCTCCTCTAACAACAAGAGTAAATGCAGAGTTTGCATTTTTGTATTTCTCTTCAAGTTTCAAAAGAATTTCTTTTAATGTTAATGGATTTATATTAGTATACATAACTAACTCTTGTAAACTAAGAAATCTTCCCGCAATAAAAAGAACTGCTTCTGTAATAGCTTCGTTATTTTTTTCTTCTTCTACCATCTTCAAAAGATCTTGTAATATACTTTTTGATATTGATGTATTTTAAATTTATTCTCCGATAGTATATCTTAATATAGCCCCAATTCCACCAAGATTTAAAAATTGTTTGCCTTCATCTGTTTCGTCTGATACTAAAACAACGTTAGCTGAAATTTCTGCTGCTTTCTGTTCAAGTTCATGTATTTTTTCTTTTTTAAGTTTCTTGGACAAAAATAATTTTTCAACAGCTCCTAAACTTAAAGCTCTTAAAACTTCAGCTTCGCCATAAGACACTTTTTCTGGTTTTGTTGCTAAGAGAGTAAAGAACTTTTTCATTTCTTCTTTTTCCTTTGTTATTTCTTCTTTCGCTAGAATATCCTGCGAAGCTTCTACAAGCATCCTTAAACCAAATTCATCAGTGTAACCTATATCCTTTATAGCAATAATTTTGTTTTTTAATGCAGTTACTAATTGACCATATTCAAGCATGTTTTCTTTAGTCGGTCCAGGACCACCTATGAGTATTCCTTTTAGTTTAGGCATATTAAAAAATTGTTCTTTCATCGCTTCTGTAACTCTTCTATAGAAATCAACAGCCATCTGTTCTGTTAATCTCTCAAAACGCTGTGCGCTTTGTCCTCCAGCTCTTTGTTTTCCTGGCACTCCAGAAGTCATCCTCTTTAAGACCCTAATATTTTTACCTTCTAAAACCCCTAATGTAGCTTCTCTTCTGTCCATAACAACTAAGCCGTAAACTTCTTTCGCTTCAAGAAGTTCTTTTAAGGGATCAAGAACAAATGTTTGGTCGCATCTGTACATCTTGACTTTTATCGGAACGGGTGGTTCATATACCCATATTCTTATGTCTTCCTGCCCTTCTGTCTTACTTATATTTCCAGAGAATATTGCAAGTCCATTTTTTGGAGTTTCCTTGTATAGCTTTAACTGTCTTGTAATTCTTTCGAGAGCATCTAAAACAGATTTTCTTGTATTTTTTGATTTTATGTTTACAGCAGTAGACTTTTCAGTATCAATCTGCTTGATAGCTAAATTAATATTGTAATCGGCAGGAATATAAACTGTAATTAGCTCTGTATGTCTTCCTCTATAGCTTTCAAGCTCTTCGATCAGTCTTTCAATTTTTAGTCTTTCTTGTTCTTCCATAATTTTATTTATAAAAAAGAGGTTATTAAAGGTTACCAAGAATAAGCTATTCTACTAATTTAATTCCGAACTTTCCAATCTCTATTTTTTCAGCCGAAGCAACAGATTTCAAATCATCTATAAAAGGCTCAAGAAGTTTTTTGTCTTTTTCTTCGATAGTTAAGATAATAGGAGTTTTCATTGATTTTTTAGCTTTTGACTTAAACATTCTTATTTCTTTTATTATTTCAATTGCCCTATCCCCTGCTTTTTCTATTCTTTCATCCTTTTCTTTTCCTGCTTCTGGCCATTTTGAAATGTGAATACTTTTAATTTTTTCATTTTTTCTAAAATACAGCTGATAAAGTTCCTCTGTAATGTGCGGCATTATAGGCGCAAACATTTTGATAATCGAAAGAAATGAAATGTATAGAGTATACTGAGCAGAATCTTTTCCCTCTTTATTATTATAAATTCTATCTTTTATTATCTCTAAGTAATTATCACAAAAAGTATGCCAGAAGAAATTTTCTACCTCTGCCTTAACTTTTGCAGCGTCATACTCATTAAAAGATTTTGTGCATTCTTTAATAAGCTTATTCAATTTAATCAAAAGCCATTCATCAAATGCCTTAAGCTTTTTTGGTTTTTTCGGAGATGCATTTGACATTGAAAATTTTGCTGCATTCCACAGTTTTGTTATTGTTTTTTTGCCTGCAATTAGTTCTTTTTCCTGAAAAGGTAAGTCTCCACCTATTTTGCCTGAGAAGCTCCAAAAACGCATTGCATCTGCACAATAATTCTCAAGAACATTAAAAGGCTCAATTACATTTCCTAATGACTTATGCATTGCCCTTCCTTGTGGATCAACAACCATCCCATTAATCATTATATTTTTCCAAGGAATTGATTTGAAATGATAAAATGCCTTAACGATTGTATAAAAAGCCCATGTTCTTATTATTTCATATCCTTGAGGCCTTAAATCCTCAGGAAAATTTTTTTTGAAAAATTTATTGTTGTCTACCCATCTTAAAACTATCTCAGGGGTTAATGATGAAGTAAACCACGTATCAAAAACATTTGTTTCAGGCTCAAATTCATTACTCCCACAAGAACATTTTTTAATTGGTTTATTTTTCAAAGGATTGATAGGGATTTCTTTTTCGCTTGCAATAATCTCTTTTTTACATTTTTTACAATACCATACTGGTATAGGAACTCCATAATGTCTTTGTCTTGCAATAACCCAGTCCCACTTGAGATTATTTACCCAATCTTCATATCGTTTCAAAAAAAAGTTTGGATGCCACTTCACTTTCCTTCCAAATTCTAAGAATTTGTCTTTGTTCTCAAGGAGTTTTAGTGTCCATTGTTTTGTAATCAAGAATTCAATAGGATGCTCACATCTCCAGCATGCACCTACAATTTGTTCAATTTTTTCTTGCTTTTCCAACAATTTTTTCTCTCTTAGTTCACTTATTATTTTTTCTCTGCCTTCGCTTAATGAAAGCCCTTTATATTTTCCAGCTATTTCATTAAGCTTGCCTTCTTCAGTTATTATTATTTTAAGAGGGAGATTATACTGCTTCCACCATTCTATATCCGTCTTGTCTCCAAAAGTACATATCATAACGATTCCTGTTCCAAATTCAGGGTCTACTTTCTTATCAGCCATTATTTTAACTTTCTGCCCAAAAATAGGAACAATTGCAGTTTTCCCAATCAATTGTTTATATTTTTTATCTTCAGGATTTACAAAAATTCCGACACATGCAGGAAGAAATTCAGGCCTCGTTGTTGCAATTGTTATATCACCTCCATCTTCGAGCTTAAATTTAATATAGTTTAAAGTAGTATTTCGTTTTACATCTTCAACATCTGCCTGCGCGAGTGCTGTTTTACAGTAAGTGCACCATAAAGTTGGTTCCTCTTTTCTGTAGACCAGTTTTTTATTATATAAATCAATAAAGGAATACTGAGCTGTTTTTGTAGCTAAATCTCCTATCGTTGAATAAAATAAGCTCCAATCAAATCCTAGCCCTAACCTTACCAAATCTGCTTTTGCTATTTTTTTAAGAATTTCAGTTTCTTTCTTGCATAACTCAATAAATTTTTCCCGTGGTAAATCTGCCGATCTAATATTATACTTTTTTTCAACATATCTCTCTGTAGGATGACCATTATCATCAAAACCTATTGGTAACAAAACATTAAATCCATTCATTCTTTTGAATCTCCCAATCGCATCGAACAAAGAATACGAGTAAGCATGACCCATATGGGGCCTACCTGAGATATAAGGTGGTGGAGTATCTATTGAATAAACAGGCTTTTTACTTTTTCTATCAAAAGTATAAATCTTTTCATCTTCCCAGAATTTTTGTATTCTTGGCTCTGCCTCTTTTGGATTATAAGTATCTTTGCTAAGATCCATATTTAAATAAAATTAAAGTTATTTTTAAAGATTTTGAGAATTTTTAAACCATCTTTTGTAGATTATTCATTTTTCTATGAGTCTTGCCTTTTTTATTAGATAGACTCCTGAATTGCCTTTAAATTTTATTTCAGATTCAATAATCTCAATTTTCTTTTTGAACATAGGGCAATTAAGAACGGTCGTTTCAATTTCACCACCCTCTCCAGAAGGATTAAGTTTGTATCTGTCCTGCAATTTTGCCAATTTATCGATTATTTCTCTATCGATTTCCTTACCGAGCCATTTTTCATCTAAAGGATAAGCAAATACTCCAGATATTATAATGTTAAATCCTGAATCAATAATTTCATTTAATAATTCAATCTGTTCTTTTAACCATAAAGGACTAATACATTTTAACTTCAATTCATTGCAAATCTTTTCGATTCTTTCTTTTTGGTATTTAGAAGCAACGGCTCCTGTGACTATTCCATCGATTTTATATTTTTCTTGTGCTTCGATAATTGCATTTTTCAAATCTTTTAGTTCTCTCTCTTTTTTTCCTTGTGTTTCCTTTAGTATTAAAGGAATTCCTAATGCCTTAGCTTGAAGCTCAACAAGATGAATATTAGGGGTATGAAACATAAAACTCTCAGGGTTTTTAGAAACTATCGAAATTAAGCAAGCTATTTTATTGTGTTTGATTAATTTATACATGGCAAATGTAGAATCTTTTCCACCCGAAAACAGTACTCCAAGTCTCATGATTACTCATTTGTTTAAAGGCTTAAATAGTTAACTTTTTATATGATTAAAACAAAAAATAAACATGGCAGAAGAAGGAAAAATAAGCATGCCTTCTGGCATGGGCGGGTTAATGAGGTATTTTGACGAATATAAGTCAAAAATCCAGATTAAACCTACTTATGTTATTGCTTTTGTTATAATCTTAATTATTCTAGTCACTTTAATATTTCCAGTATTATTTCCATTAAAAACCTAAAATGTTCGGTGGATTAAATCCTAAGCAAATGAAGGCAATTATGTCTCAACTTGGTGTCAAACAATCTGAAATAGAGGCAGAAGAAGTAATTATTAAAACTAAAAATGGAGATATTATCATTAAAGAGCCCTCAGTTTCAAAAATCAATTTCTCTGGACAAGAAATGTTCCAGATTTCAGGAAAGATAGAAGAAGAGATTAGTGAAAGTGATATTAAAACAGTTATGTCTCAGGCTAACACAAATAAAGAAAGAGCAAAAGAGGCACTAAAAAAAGCTGATGGGGACATTGCAAAAGCTATATTAATACTTAAACATTAGTTTTATAGGCTAAGGAGAAGATTAGAAAATGTTATCAGATACTACTTATTATCTGAAATTTGAAGAAGCAAAAAAGGCATTAAGAACAGCAGAACATATGGTATATATAACTTATCCTTTATTAAAGGAGAACAGATTGCTTTTAAAAGCTCTTGAAGAAATTTATTTAGCTGTTAAGATAGCAATTGATTTGATTTTAAAGCGTGAATATGAATTAAAAAGAATAAAGATTTATTCGGATTCAAAGACAAACATGGTGATATTTGAGCAAAAATGCGCTTTGCGCTATAATTTTATAGCTGAAGAAATAGAGGGTATAAAACGTATAATAAACTTATTTGAACGCCATAAATTAAGCCCAATGGAGTTTGCAAGACATAATAAGCTGATAATAATGTCTGATGATTTAAGAACAGAAAGTATTACATTACCAATACTAAAGAATATGCTTAGTATAGCAAAAAAAGTAGTAAGAAAAACAGAAAATTCTTTAATTGTAAAGGACATATAGTAAGATATAAATAATAATCATTATTTATATAGAATACTTCTAATCATGCACCAAATAGAAAATGAAATGAAAGCTGCACAACACCTGCTTTATGTTAGTTTGAAATATACAAAAACAGGTGATGTTATTCTTAATTTAATGCACCGTTGGAGATTGATGATTGAACATGCTATAGATATGATGCTTGAAAAAGCTAAGAAAAAAAAGCTCATAAAAGAGATACCTACAGCTCCTAAGCTTAAAGCTACTTTGCTTGCTCAACTACTAAAAAAAGAACCTATCGTTATTGAAACACTCGAGCTTTATTCATTTTTTAGAAGAGTTGATACTTTAGAACATATTAAAGAGCATGAATTTAGAAAAAATGTTGCTCTGCGTATAATAGACGAAAAGGAAGTGGTTATTGATCTCGAAAAGCTGAAAGAATGGCAAGCACTTCTGGAAAATTTTATAAAGTTTGTTAGAAAATATACTGCATAAGTAATTAAAGGATTATGAAAACTATTGCGATTATTTCTGGAAAAGGGGGGGTTGGTAAAACAACAAGTGCGATAAATCTTTCTGTCTTTCTTTCACAGATGAAACAAAATGTCCTTCTCATAGATGCTAATATAAATACTCCAGATGTAGGTGTAAGTTTAAATGCTCCTGTTGTTCCTATATCACTACAGCACGTGCTTTCAGGTAAAGAAAAACCAGAAAATGCTATATATGTACATAATTCAGGAGTAAAGATTATGCCTTCTTCTCTTTCGTTATATGCGGACATTAAAAATCTCGAAAGAATAATTAAGAAACTGACTGATTTTGATTTTATAATTTTAGATTCAGCTGCAGGATTAAATGAAGATGTAGTTGCAACAATAAAAGCTGCTGATGAATGTATCATAGTAACAAATCCTGAGCTTCCTGCTATGACAGGAGCATTGAAAACAATAAAACTAGTTGAAAAATTAAAAAAACCAATTTTAGGGATTCTTGTAACACGAAAAACAAAAAATCAAATCTCTCTAAAAGATATAAGTACCCTGCTTGGTTATCCAATTATAGGAGTAGTTCCTGAAGATGATAAAGTAAAACAAGCATTAATGGAAAAAGACACACTATTGAATTTTCCAAAAAGTAAAGCTGCTAAGGAGTATAAAAAACTTGCATTTAAAATTCTTAATATCGAAGATAAAGATAGAAATCTACTTGAAAAAATATCAGATGCTTTAAGAAATATTAAAATTACTATAAAATTTGACAAATAAGAATATTATAAGATGAAAAAAAATCTTGGAATATTTGGCCCAGCAGGAAGCGGAAAAGGTGTTGCTGCTAAATATATCGCTCGAAAATACAATTATAAAATAATAAATATGGGAAATATTGTTCGTGCATTGGCAAAAAAAGAAAAATTAAAACCAACTCGCAAAAATCTTGAAAAGATTGGTGAAAAATATTCTAAGATTTATAAGACAGATTTTGTAATCGAACATGCCTTAGAAAAAGCCAAACAAAGTAAAAAACCAGTAATTCTTGATGGAATAAGAAAACCTAATCAAGCAAAACTTGCAAAACAAAAAATAAAAGCTATTCTAATTCTTATAGATGCAAAACCAGAAATAAGATTTAAAAGAATGAAAGCAAGAAGAAGAACAGATTTTCCAAAGACTTTTGAAATATTCAGAAAAGAAGAAAAACAAGAAGAAAGATTCTTTAATCTTAAAAAGACATTCTCCATGGCCGACTATAAAGTTGATAATTCAAAAGACAAAAAATATTTATTCAAGCAACTCGATAAAATAATGAAAAAAATTAATAGATAATTTAACTTAGTATTAAAAACATGAAAAAACAAAAAAAGAGAATAAAAAAAAAGAAAATACAAAAACTACCTCCTGAAGCAGAACCAGAGCCAAAAATATTACAAAAAAGTAAATATTCTGAAGAGCCCATAATCAAAAGTAGAAGTAAATATGAAGAAGAGGAACTAGAAGAATAATTTTTTAACCTTCAATTCTTAGAAATTTTAAATGAAAATGGGCGTATCGTTCATTGGTAGGACATATCGTTCACGTCGATAGGAGACAGGTTCGATTCCTGTTACGCCCATGGGGCTGTAGTATAGCCTGGTAGTATACGCGCTTAGGGAGCGTGCGACCTGGGTTCGAATCCCAGCAGCCCCATTATTTAGAATAAATGACACTACTTGATTTTAGTCAACAAAATTTATAAATAAAATTAAAATCTAACTACACTTAATAAAAAAGAATAAAATGAGTTTAATAAAAAAAATTAGCGAAGAAGAAGATTTGTTGCACGAAGCATTTCTTGATTATAAAGCAAGAAAAAAACTCTATAAACTAGGATATGAAATAAAAATGATAGGAAATAAACTTATAATTACTAATAAAGACACGACTATTCATTTTGGTTCAAGTGCAAAAGGGGTGTTTTATTTTAGTGTTTCAAATAGAAAAAAACCTATTAATCCAAAGATATTTTTTGATGTGAATAAAGAAAAATGTGAATTGAAAGTCTATCCTACTAAACTAGAAATCATCGCAGGAAATAAAGAATGGCATATAGGATTTAATTCTAAAGATAAAATATTTTATAGCAGTTTTTCTAAAGAATATAAAGATGTGCGTAACTGTATGTTAGAATGCGCGAAATATTATAAAAAATAGATTAAGCTATCTTTGTTCCTACATTTATATCTTTGTCAGGCCTTATCAATCTGACCTCAGTCTTATCTTCAGAGACTGCTGCAAGAATCATCCCTTCTGATTTTATACCACGAATTGTTGTAGGTTCAAGATTAGCAATTATGATACATAATTTTCCTTTTAATTCAGAAGGTTTGTAATATTGTTTTAATCCTGCTACAAGCTTTCTTTTTTCTGTTCCAAGATCAATTTCAAGGATATAAAGTTTGTCTGCATTTGGATGTTCTTCTACAGAAATAATTTTTCCTACTCTTAAGTCTAATTTTTTCCATTCATCGAATCTTAATGTCTCAGTCATTTTTTTTATTTAGAGTGTAATTATTAATTTTTTTATTTTCTTCCTTTTTATATTTATTATCATTTTTACTGAAAAAACTGTATATAATACAACCCATTACATAACTTGCAGCACCCACTAATACTGCACAAGATGTATAACTAACAATTTTCTCGATATTGTCCATTTTATTACAATTTTTCAAATAATACTCCTAATTTCTTAATTTTTCCCTCTTTTGTTTTTCCGAATACAGCATTCTCAATTGAAGGTTTTGGAAAATTGAATTGTTTGTTTATTTTTTTAGATGTTTCAGGCATAAATGGATATAAAAGAATTGAAATAATACGTATCGAATCAATTAGATTGTACAGAACCTTTTCTTTTTCTTTTCCTTCTAATTTCCATGGTTGTTTTTCTTGAATATACTCATTACATTTGTCTATAAATCCAAAAATCTTTTCTAATGCTTTGTCCAGAGCGACATTATCCATATGAGAATAAATTTCGGTCAGCTTAAGATTAGATGCCAAATCAGCATCAATTGAGGATTTTGGAATTTTTCCTTTTGCCATTCCAGCAACTCTTAAGACTAAATTTCCAAGTTTGTTTGCTAATTCAGAATTATATCTTTCTTTTAATGCATCTTCTGAAAAATCTCCATCTTCTCCTAAAGGAATATGTCTCATAAGAAAATATCTTACAGCATCGCTACCATACTTCTCTGACAATTTTATAGGATCTATCGCATTTCCAAGTGACTTTGACATTTTCTGCCCATTTACAGTAAAATAACCATGAATATAGAGCATTTTTGGCAGTTTTTCATTTATGGAAAGTAAAATACTGGGCCATATTGTCGAATGGACTCTTAAGATATCCTTTGACATTAATTGAATATCCGCAGGCCAGTATTTTCTAAATTGTTCAGAAGGATAGTTCAATCCTGAAATGTAATTCAAGAATGCATCTATCCACACATAACATGTATGATTTTTGTCGAAAGGAAGCTCTATACCCCAATAAACTTCTGATTTCGGCCTGCTTATAGAAATATCCTGCAAATCTTCTCTTATCAGAAACGAAAGCATTTCGTTTTTTCTTTGAATAGGAAGGATTTTATACTCATTGTTTTCAATCAGTTTTCTCAATTCTTTTTGGAATTTGCTTAATTTAAATAAATAAGCTTCTTCGCTCCTAACTTCCACAGTTGTATTATGCAAAGGGCAAGTCCCATTTACTAACTCAGATGAAGTCTTATACTGCTCGCATCCTGTGCAGTAATATGCCTCATACTTTCCTTTGTATATCATCTTCTTATCATAAAGCTTTTGAAGAATGTCCTGCACAATTTTGATATGCTTCTCATCAGTTGTTCTGATAAAATTGTCATACTCAATATTTAATGTCTTCCACGCTTTCTTAAATTCATTAACTATCTCATCCACAAACTGTTTCGGTTTTTTATTTTTTTTCTCAGCTATCCTCTGTATTTTTATTCCATGCTCATCTGTTCCTGTAAGAAAGAAAACATCCTCTCCAAGTAATCTGTGATATCTTGCAAGAATATCGGCAATAATAGTAGTGTAAGAATGCCCTATATGAGGAACATCATTTGTGTAGTAAATAGGAGTTGTGATATAAAATTTTTTTCTGCTTGACATAACAAAATAAAAAGAAAGAAAGTTAAAAAGTTTTCCTTCTTAAAAGAGATTAGCCTATTAAAATTTCTCTTAACCCTTCTTTTCTCTTTTTCTTAAGCCTATCAGAAACTTTCATAATCTCTGGAAAAATTTTTTCGGCTTCTAAATCATTCAAACCAGCAACATCTTTTATTACAGACACATATTCATTATCGTGGAGTTTATAACCTTCATTCAATCTATAGATTAAATGGATTTCTCTTTTAATTCTTTTTTCTTGAATCAAACCTTCAAGAATTGCGCCATATCTTGGATATTGTTTTTTGAATTCTTCAATTCCTTCCCTCATTCCTCTTGCAACATTCTTATCTTTATATTCAATATATGCAATTACAGAATTTCCGAAATCGGCTTTTTCATTAACATATCCTTGTACACCTGATGCAATATTATTTTCATAAGCTTTTATCTTCTGATATATGCTTGAAAAAGGAATTCTTAAGTCATTTGTTGCGATCAACTTCCTGACTGCCTTTTCAGGTTCTGTTCTTTCGCTTGCCATTTTTTTCTCCTTAAAAAAGAATAATAAAAAGCATATAATTAAATTATTGTGGTGAATAATATCACCATAATAATAAACTATTTAAATCTTGGAAACAGAAAAATATTATGCTTGGGGAGAGTTTGATAAAAGCAGGCCTGACAAGGGTAGAGTCAAAAGTCTATCTAACTCTAATAGACCTTGGCCCATCCTTGGCTGGACAGATTTCTAAAAAGTCTGGGATTCATAGAAGAACAATCTATGATGCTCTTGACAGGCTTGCTGAAAAAGGTTTGATTTCTTACATAATAAAGAACAACAGAAAATATTTTGAAGCTGTAAATCCTAAAAGATTGATAGATTTGGAAAAAGAAAGAGAAGAACAACTAAAATCAGAGCTTCCAGAACTTATCAAGTTATTTATGAAAACAAAGGCAAAAGAAGAAACTTTGTTCTATCGAGGAAAAGACGGCTTAAAAACAGCATTTGAAGACCAAATAACGGAAGGAAAGGAAATATTAGTTATGGGTGCAAGCCCAGAAGCCGGAGAAATCCTTCAGTTTTATTTCAAGTGGTATAATAAAAGAAGGCAGGAAAAACATATCAAACTCAAATTAATTGCAGATATCTCTGCCAAAGGTAAAATAAAAGCGCCTCTATCAGAAATACGTTATCTTCCTAATCTAGGACCTGCTGCAATCAACATTTATGCAGATAAAGTTGCTATTATTCTCTGGAATAAGGAAAGGCCTTTGGCAATAATCATTAAAAATGCTGAAATAGCAAATTCTTATCGAATTTTTTTTGAACATATGTGGAAAATCGCAAAGCATTAATTTAATATTACTTTTTAGTGAAAACAAACATAAAATTTAAAAAAAGATAAGAAATTTGTTTTTCAATGACACTTGATGATTTGATGAAGGCAAAGAAAGAAGGAAGAAATCTTCCTTGGAGAACATTAAATGAAAATGATTTTAAAAATTATTATCAAAAATTTCATTCAGGAAAATCAAGATGGGAAGTTGCAAAAGAAGATATTGCATTTTATGATGCATTAATTTCAAGAAATCTTGCTGACAAAATTCTTCCTGCGCATAAATATAATCTTGATTTTGAACTTGATAAATTTGCTCAAGAATATGTAGAAACAATTATTCCTATCGAAATACTTGTTAAAAAATACCATATCTCTAAAGAAAAAGTGAGCCATATTAACAGATATTTAAAAAAAGCAATAGATTATGGTATAATCAGCAAGCAAGAATACAAAAAAGCTGTTGAAAGAAGACAATTTCTTAATTTAATGGGAAAATATTTTTCTCCTCAAATGCAAGATAAACTTTTCGAAATTGCAAGTAAAGGTTATAGTTACATTAAAGAAAACCAGCAAAAGATTGTAAAGGATGCAATTTTAGATTTTATAAAGCATAAAAAGAGTAGAAATGGATGGTTAAAAACAAATAAATATTTTTCAAAAAAATACGGAAAGATGACTTACGCAAGGCCTATAACAGACAAACAAATAACAGTAATATTCTCAAAAAACAAAATGCCAAAAGAAATAAGAGAAGAGAGAAGAAGATTAATCAACTATCTTATATGGTTTTTCAAAATATTCAAGCCTTTGAAGCATCTTAATAATCATTACAAATAACATTTAATAATTCTGAAGTAATATTATTAAATTAAGCGCTGCTGGTCTATCGGTATGATACGAGCTTCCCAAGCTTGTGAGCCGGGTTCGATTCCCGGGCGGCGCATATTATTAAATCACGTTTTTAATTAAAAAATGATAAATCAAAAAAAGATACAATTTTTCTCAAAAGAAACAAACAAGTTCTACCAATTATATGGAGATCCACCAACATTAAAAATTTCTGGTGTGCCTATGCATCGTCACATAAAAATGAATCCTCTACAAGATACTAAAACCAAAATAAATGCTGTCAAGCCTTACGGAATCGTTCTTGATACATGTACAGGTTTAGGATATACCGCTATTTATGCTGCGCAACTAAAAAATGTAAAAAAAGTAATTACAATTGAAAAAGACAAAAATGTAATAGAAATAGCAAAACTTAATCTCTACAGCAAAGAACTATTTGAAAATAAAAAGATTATTTTAATTAACGATGATGTTACTAAAAAAATAAAAGAATTTTCTAAAGAAACATTCGATACAATAATACATGATCCACCAACATTCTCGCTTGCGCCAGAACTTTATTCAAAAGAATTTTATAAAGAAATCTGGGAAGTTTTAAAAAAAAATGGAAAACTATGGCATTACTGTCCTTCTCCAGGAAAAACAAAGAATAAAAATAATTTCAAACCTAAAATAATAAGTAATCTAAAAAAAATAGGATTTAGAAGGGTATTTTTAGATGAAATCTCTTCAGGAATTATTTGTTTAAAATAAGGTTTAAAAACTAAAATTGATTTTTTGGATAAAATAAAAAGAGATTAATATGCAAGAAAGATTTAATGAAAAAAAAGAGATAGAAAAAGCGTTAAATTATAGCACAAAAGACGGAATTGCAGCAACTGTTGCAGGAGGATCTGGAGATAACTTTGTTTCAGCATATGCTGTTTCTTTAGGAGCAACAAATTTCCAGCTTGGTTTACTTTCTGCTCTTCCAACACTTATTCCAGTAGAATTATTTACTCCAAAAGCCATGGAAAAATTTTCTAGAAAAAAAATTGTTCTTGTAGGAGTTTTAATTCAAATTTTAATGTATATAATGATTGCAGGAATAGGTTTATTGCTTTTTAAAAGTCCTACAATCGCAGTAACTCTTTTAATTGCATTATTTACAATACACTGTTCAACAGGACTGTTCATTTCACCAGCATGGAATTCATGGATGAAAGATTTAACCGAAAAAATTCATATAGGCAAGTATTTTGGAGCAAGGAATAAAATTTTTGGAATAACAAGTATAATTACAATAATTTTAGCGGGTTTAATTCTTGATAAATTCAAAGAAGCAGGTTATGTCTTTTTAGGATTTACAACTCTTTTTCTTATAGCCGCAATGGGTAGAACTATCTCAAGGCATTACTTAAAAAAGCAATATGAACCTAAATTAAAATTAAAGAAAGATTATTACTTTTCATTTTGGGAATTTATAAAAAAAACTCCAACAAATAATTATGGAAGATTTGCTTTATTTATAGCCTTACTAATTTTTTCAGTAAATATAGCGGCTCCTTTTTTCACACCTTATATGCTTAAGGTTCTGAAATTTGATTATTTTACATTTACTTTAATAAATTTAGTAATTAGTGGCACTGCAAATTTGCTTACAATGCCTTTATGGGGTAAGTTTATAGATAAATATGGTTGTGTAAGAACAATGGCGGTTACTGTATGGGCAATCCCTTTTGTTCCTTTATTATGGGTTATCTCACCATCAGTTTACTGGCTTGCATTAGTACAAGTAATTTCTGGAATAGTATGGGCAGGCTTTAATCTTGCATCAGGAACTTTTACTTATGTTGCGGTTTCTAAAGAAAGAATGAATTTATGTATCGCGTATATTTCTATATTAAATGGATTTGCTGTATTCTTAGGCGCAACTATCGGAGGTATTTTAGCATCATTAAATATAACATTTATGAATATCTTCCTTTTTGTATTTATAGTTTCAGGAATAGCACGTATTTTAGTTATCGCACCTTTATTTTCTCAAATAAAAGAAGTAAAGCCAGTTAAACCAGCAAAGCCTATTTTAAAAATTATATGGAAACCAATAAAAGAATTTTTGGCCTCTTCTCTTACTATTATCCATTATAATCATGCCTATAAAAAAAGATTCAAACCTCTGGTTAATACCTCCCAGAATAAAAATTCTCGAAGCTTTAGGAACAATAGCAGATAAAAGAATAGAAATAAAAGAGAATAAAGCGAAGGTAAAAAGTAGCACGAATGAAAAAACTTATTCTGTAACTTTCGATGGTAAAAAAGCAATTACTAGCAATGACAATGGCAGTTTTTATAAAGGTTACTTAGGCTATCCTTCGATTGCCTTTCTTATGTTAAAAGGCATTTTACCTTACGATGAAAAGATTGCACAGTCTTTACAAGGAATAAAATGGAAAGAGCTCAATGAAAAAATAAAAAACTACTTTAAAGTGGAATTGATAGTCAAGACGATAGCTTCAAGAAAAGGAGTAAAGCAAAATCAAATAGATGAATTTATCTCTAAAGTAATGAAAAAAATAAAAGAACTCAAATTTGAGAAACTTGAATAATCTAATAGTTATAAAAGTGACAAGTTTTTTAAATTGTTATAGATTAGATAAGATATGGTAAATACCAGAGCAATAGCTGATAAAATTCGTGATTTAATAAACTGGATTGAAATCTTAAAAGAAGAGGAACTTGAAGTAGGAGAAGGCAGAAAGATAGAGGAAGACACAGCAGAGATGCTTATTGAAAAATTAAGAGAAATAGCACAGATGCTTGTTAAGTAAATTAATAACAAATTACGTCAGTTTTCAATAATCGATTTTCTATAGAATCGAATAGCAATCTTTTTAAAGACTATAAGGTAGACAAAAGTATGTTTGGAAGCAATAAAATTTGTCCTCAATGTGGTAAAAAAACCTCAAAGAAACATTACTTTTGTCCTTTTTGCGGCTATTCTTTCAGAGAAAAAGAAAATTTCTTTGAGCCTTCATTTAGAATAGGTTTTCCTTTTAATACAATTTTTAAGCAATTAGAAAAACAGATAGAAAAGCAATTTAGAGAATTAGATGAACAAATGCCAACATTTGCTGAAGAAGAAAAAAAGCCAAAAGTAATGACCGAAGGAATAAGCATTTCAATTTCTTCGGTAAATGGACAGCCCATTATAAAAGTACGAACTATAGGTGATAAAAAAGAAATAAGAAAAGAAAATGAAAAAGAAGCTATAAAAGAAGGTTTTCAAAAAAAGAATCTTTCTGAGAAACAGCTGGAAAAATTATCAAAACTGCCCAAGGAAGAACCTTCAACAAGCGTTAGAAGATTAGCAGATAGGATAATTTATGAGATAGATATGCCTGGAGTTGAAAAAGAAAATATAATAATCTCAAGACTTCAAAATTCGATAGAGATAAAAGCTTTTACAAAAGATAAGGCATTTTTCAAGCTTATTCCAATCTCATTACCAATATTGAAATCTCATTTAAAAGATGGTAAGCTAATTCTCGAATTGAAACCAGAACAATAAAAGATTTTGCTATTTAGAATATAACCATTCAAGATTTAAAATGATTTTATCATAAGTGGGTAATTCAGTAACTAAAGCAATATTAACATTTTTGTATTTTATATCGCTTACAAATTTTAAAATTGCAGGAGTTGTCAGAATTCTCAGAAATTGCTTGTCGACTTCTATTAAATTCTCAGGAATGTGAAATTCAGATATAAATTTTCTTCTCAATAAAATTAACCTCCTAATGATTTTAGAATATTGCTTTTTATCTTTTTTTATTTCTCCAATCTTTTTCTCATAGTTGAAAAGAGGTTTTGTTTTCTGCAAGTAAATAGCTGCATGAAATAAGTTATTATCTTTTGTAATAACATCATATGGCTTCTTCACATTTTTTATTCTTCGTTTTAAGCGGTTTTTGAATTGAAATGAATTCTTAGTTGCAGCAGAACAGTAATGTATAGGATAATTAACTTTATTTTCAAGTGTTTTTAATATTCTTAATGCAGTTTCTCTGCTTCCTTTTATTGCTACAGAATTGCCAACAGTCTTCATTCCTTTCTTAATTAACTGCTCTCCCTTAAAAGAAGGCATTTCAAACTCATTTAAATTCAAAAAATCTAAATTCTTGACTTTTTTCAAAAATTCAATTGTCTGTTTTTCTGTACTAGGGACAGCAGGGATTTCAATTCCAACTTTCCAATGATATTTTTTCTTTAATTGCCAAGCTGATTCAATTGCTTTTAACCCCCTTACATCATTAGATAAAAAATAAGGATGAAATCTTATCTCATCAATACCGGCTTTTGCAAGTTTTTCTAATTTTTGCTCTGAAACAATATCGGTCGGTAAATAAATATGAATATGAAATTTCTTACCAAATTTCTTTTTAAATGCATTAACAAATTTAATCGTTCTTTTCAAAACAAGCAAGGGATCGCCACCTGTTATTCCTATTCCTTTACTGCTACAAAGTTTCGCTTCCTCTATTGCCTCACCAACAGCATTTACATTTGAAAGCTTTCTTTCATTGGTATAAACAACATCTTTTTCTTTTCTTGATTCAGGAAGAGGACAATAATAACAGTTTCTTGAGCATTTTCCTGTTATGAAAAGAACTGTCTTTCTACCCAAAACACATTCCTGGCACCCTTTTATAAGTTTTCCTGATAAATATCCAAGAAATTTTGTTGGTTTCATGTTAATAGTAATGAAATTGATTTACAGCTGCCATTGACATAGCAGAGTTACTGTCGTGGGTCATTGCAATCTAATAAAATAATTAATCATTTCTTTATTTCTTAAATCATAAACTTTCCATCTTTAATCAGTAACTTATCATCAATCCAAACCTCTCCTCCCCCAAACTTAGGTCTTAGATCTTTAATTATATCCGCATGTATTGCAGATTCATTCTTGCCCCTGCATTCTTTATAAGCATTTCCGAGAGCAAGATGTATCGTTCCTCCAATTTTTTCATCAAAAAGCAAGTTATTAGTAAATCTCTGGATTTTGAAGTTGCATCCTATTCCAAGCTCTCCTAACTTTCTTGCCCCCTCATCTGTCTTAAGCATTGAGTCAAGAACATCAAAATTTGTTTTTGCACTCGCCTTAACAACTTTACCTTTTTTGAATTCAAGTCTTATACCTTCTATCATCCTTCCCATATACTCTCTTGGATAAGTAAATGTAATATAACCTTCAGTTGTATTTTCTTCAGGAGCAGTCCATACCTCTCCATCAGGCATATTATGAGTTCCGTTGCCTATCGCTCCGAGCCTTCCTTTAATTCCAAAAGAAATATCAGTATCTTTTGCCTTAATTCTTACTTTTTTGCCTTTATCAATGGCTGCCTTTACTTTTTTCATTAATGCTGTCATTTTCTGCCAGTCAGGTTGACATGCTTCGAAAACAAATTTTCTGTACTCTTTCAAGCTCATATGAGCTTCTTTTGCAAAATCTTCAACAGGATAGTCAAAAATAACCCATTTTTTCTTTAATCTTTCATCAGTTATTTTCTTAATTGTTTTTTGTCTTAAAGTCAATAGCTCTGGAGGAATCGTTGCAAGCTCATATCTGTTCTCTGGAGCAGCGATATAAATCACAGCATCTGTTTTTTTCATTTCATACATTGCAATATCAGGAAAATGCATTAATTGTTCTTTAGAAGAATATTTATAATACAAATAATTTAAGCCTTCAAAATCTATGCTTACTCTTGGATAAGCCCCTTTCTGAATACATTGCTTATAAACCTCCAAAATCAAGTCTCTTGCAAGAATTCCTGCGTGAATCTGCACATAATCGCCTTTCTTGATTCTCACTGAATGTTCCACTAAAATTTTTGCTATTTTCACAATTTCAGGAGACGTTGGGATTTTTACTATCCTCATTTTATCCAAAACAATTTGATAAATACTTTAGACTAAAGGCATAAATATACTTTTCTTTTGTTGGTTAAAAGTATTTATGGGCACGCTCAGATTTGAACTGAGGACCCCTGCCTTATCAGAGCAGTGCTCTAACCAGACTGAGCTACGCGCCCTTTCTTGTAAAAAAGAAAAACTTTCTTTATAAAGTTTTTTAAGATTTTAAATATTTTTTATTTGTTTTTTCTTCTATTCCGCTCCAAAACGCAATTAATGCAGAATAGCAATCGTAACAAAGCTTATTATAATTAAATTGAAGTAATTTATAATTAAATTGGGGTAGCATAAGACATTTATTATTTAAATGATGCGACGATAAACCAAGAAGATGTGCAAGTTCATGTTTTATGACAACATTCAATCCTATATTATTCTCTTTATTGTCAAGTTCTTGTACAAGACTAATTCCTCTATAAAAAGAGCTCATTCCAACAGTCTTCTTTATCATTTTCGATGAATCTGTATAAAATCCAAAATATTTTTTAAATAAAACAAAAACTGCAGAATTAAGAGTAAAAATTTTTTTTAAGTCATATAAATCATTAAAGACAATTTCTCGCATTTTAAAAGGAAATTCAAAATTACCTTTAATCTTAACATTGAAATTTAAGCCAAGTTCATTAAGAAGTTCTTCTATACTTTTAGCCACGATGTAGATAGATTTATTATTAATATCTTTTTCTTTATATACATCTATTTCTTTAGATTTAACCCAATTTGGAATCTTTATTTTTATGGCTTTTTCGTACCAATATTGAGGCCATGCGTTTTTTAGACATTTCATAATCTAATTAGTTTTTTTAGCTTTATAAATTTTATAAGTATAAAGAAGTATATATAAGTATAAAGACTTATAAATAAATACATTTATAAATAATAAAAGTTTTAACTAAATCATGAATAATAAAAAAAAGGTAACTATCAGCTTAGATTCAAAAGTATATTCAGAGTTTCAAGATTATTGTGAAAAAAATGCTATTGTACTTTCAAAAAAAATCGAGATTTTTATTAAAAATTTTTTAAAGTACACAAAAGAAAAAGAGAAAATATTAATTTTTTTCTATTTATTTTCAATAATTTTATTGATTATACCACTAACAACTGCGCTGAGTTTAACACTACAACCAGGCAGCGAAGGTAAAGATAGTTATATGAAGGCATATTCCGCAAATACAAATTACGGCTCATCTACAACTATCGATATTGATTCAGAATCTTCAAAAATAGAAAGAGGAATTTTGGAATTTAACATTTCAAGCATTCCTTCAAATGCAAATATTCAGTCAGCTGTATTAGCATTATATCAAACTTCTGGCACAGGAACAGAATTCGAATTAGAGCTTAAAAGAATTACAAATTCATGGACAGAATCAGGAGCAACGTGGAATTCAAGAGATGGAATAAATTTATGGAGCTCTGCGGGAGGAGATTACGCAAACACTAGTTACGCAAAAACTACAATAAACACTTCGTTAGGATGGAAAGAATGGGATATTACTAATTTAATAAAAGAATGGCACAATGGAACATATCCAAATTACGGCTTGATTTTAATTCCTCCAAGTAAGCCTGGAAATAATTTGAAACAGTTCGCTTCAAGCGACAACGCAAATAGTACAATACGGCCTAAGCTTATAATAAATTATACAATTCCTTTAAATATAACTTTTGTCAGCCCGACTCCAAATGATGCAAGCACTGTTAATGGAAGTTCTATTTATGTGAATATTTCATTGACTAATGGAAACGTATTGTCTGCAAAATTAGAATGGATGAACGGAGGTAATACAAATTATACAATGTTAAACAGCACAGGAAGCAATTGGTATTATAATGTTACAAATTTAACAAGCGGAACTTACACATACAAAGTTTACGCGACAGATATTCTCGATGAAATTATTTACACTTCTGATTTAAGAACAGCCATAGTAAATGCATGCACTGCAAATATTATAAACACGACATGGAGCGACTGGCAGAATTTAACATGCTCAAGAGATCAGATGAACCAATCTCGCTTTAAAGTTGAATATGATTCAAATAACTGCGGATTCATGAATGTGACTTATTATGAATATCAGTTAGTAGGGCCTTCTTACCTTAACACTTCTTGGAGCGAGTGGACAAATATCTCTTGTCTTCCGAATGATAAAATGAATCAATCAAGAAATCTTACTCAATATGACTCTTACGGATGCGCTTCTAACACAACCTTTATTGAATACAGACAAATAGAAGCGTGCGATTATTGTACTCCTAATTTAATAAACACATCATGGACAGAATGGTATAATATTACTGCATGTCTTACAGGAGATTATTATATACAAGAAAGAAATATGATTCAATACGATTCCAATAATTGTGAAGAAGTTTCTAATAAAACATTTTTCGAAAGACAAAATGTTTCATGTATTTATGCTTATTGTGGAGATGGAATTTGTAATACAGATGAAACATGTTCGGCATGCTTGATCGATTGTGGTTCTTGCAACAACGAAAGCAGTAGCGAAAGTAGGAAAGTAAGGAAAAAAACTGATCAAGATTTAAACATGACGAATACAACCTCACTCTCCTATCAAGTATTGATATCATGTATTGAAAAATGGCAGTGTAGTGAATGGACAGAATGCTCAATAGAAGGAATCCAAGTAAGAGTATGCACTGATTTAAACAGATGCGGAACAACAATAAATAAACCCATTGAAATTAAAAGTTGTGTAAAAACTCTATATTATAATAATATCCAAAATCGAAGTGAGTTAGAGATAGACTATGAGAGATCACACATAAAAAGAGGTGGAATTGGAAGACTATCAGGAAAAGTTATAGATGTGTCATTTCATGAAAAAGAAGGAAAATCAAAATATGGATCAGTATTGATATGTCTCCTAGTTGGATTTATAGGAGTATTAATGATAATAACAAAGATAGAATACAAAATAAAATCTCGGATTATTAAGTCATACATGCTCACGCATCTTCATGAGTATTATCATGAAACTCCAATAAATAAAAATGTAAGTTATATGGAAGATATAAACAAATCTAAGCTAAAATTGTTATTAATGAATATAGTGAATATTATTATAATAATCGTTATAATAACAGTCATTTACTGTTTAATGAGATAACATACATTTTACAAGAAAATGAATGAAGAACAAAAAAAAGAGAATGAAATTTACTTAGCAGAGCAATTAACAAAAAAAGAAAAAATAAAAATTCCTCAAAGCATTCTGCTAATCGGTTTTACATTAGCTTTGACAGTAATACTATTCTTTTTAATGAGGCCTTACATAACTGGCTATGTTACAAGCAAAGACACTTTTATTGATGTTTTAAACATTAAGACAGACAAATCAATCGAATATCAATGGACTCCAGAAAACCCTGGAACAATAACTTCATTAAGAGTATCAGGAGAATTATCAGGAAATGGAAATGCGAAAATTTACATTGAAACTTCTCAAGAAAAGAAATTAATTTATGAAAGCAGCCAAGGAGAAAGTTTAGCAAGTATCTTAACAGGACTTTCAATAGCTCCTACAGAAGAAGAGCAGGAAGAAGCTGAAAAGGAAATCAAAGAAGCTGAAAAAGCAAATGAAAAGAAAACAAAAGAAGAATCACAACCAGAAAAAGTTTCAGAAACTCCAGAAGCCCCTACAGAAGAAGCTCAAAAAGAGCAGCCAGAACAGCCTGAAGAAAATGCAACTGCAGAAGAAAACATTACAGAAGAAGAAAAAGAAAAAATAAAATTTGATGATGTCTGCATTGAAACATGTTCTGTTGAATTAAACGAAACAAAATACAAAATTATAATTGAAACTGATTCTGGAACAGAGCTAAAGCTTCAGAAAATAATTTACACTTTGAAAAAAGAGGAGATTCCTGAAGAAAACATAATAAAAGAGAATCTTACAGAAGAAATAATCCAAATAGAAAATTTGACCACAATTAACATAACAAATATCACCGAAGAAACAAACTTTATAGTAGAATATGAGATAATAGAAGAAGACTCTAAAATAAATGCAGTTATAGATTCAATAAATTATGACAACGAGTCTGGAATTCTCAATGTATCATTCCACCACGAATCTAATGAAATCCAGCCGATAGCAATAATCAGCGAAGATTATTTGGACTATTTCTTAAGCAAAAATGAATCTTCCGCAAACGAAAATATTTCATTGACAATAAACAACTGGAATCCTTCAAAATATTTTGAAATAAAGATCGGAAAGCATTCACAAGTTATAGGAATAGGAGAAATTCCTGAATATGATGTTAATGCTGAAGTTAAAGATGCTAATGGAAATCCGATAGATGTTACAATTGAATTCGAGAAGCCAGTAAGCAAGGAAGTAAAAAAAGAAATTTCAGGAAAAGCCAAAAGAGAAAAAGTCCAAAAAGGAAAGTATAATATAAAAATAAAGCCCGAAGAAGGTGAAATAAAAGAAATCATAATTAATGAAATTAACATAAATGATTCAATAGACAATTTAATTGATATTGACACAAATGTTTCTATTTCAGGCTTCATACAGTCTTATGCAATTGACCCTACAATAATGCCTAAATTTACATTTGCAAATATAACAGTCACTGCTCAAGGCTCTGAATTGTATAAATGCAAAGACTGGAATTTTTCTCAACAAGTTTGTTATGGGGAATGGATAAAGATAATGGATATAACTCCTGGACAAGAATACACTTTTACTTTAACTTTGGAAGACCCTGCTTATTCAGAACTGCTAAATTATAGCTACAATGTTGCTGACATTTTAGCGATAGCTGGTTCTTGGGAAGATAATGAATCAATGCAGATAAGATGGGATATCTCAAAAATACCAAAAACAGCAAGCATAACAAGTGCATTAATGTGTGTTTACTTTGTACAAAAAGACGGAACATTTGACACAGACGCAATTTTCTGGCGTGTCGATAATCAAACATGGACAGAATCTATAACTCCTGAAGAATATAATGAAATGCCCTTAACAAATGAAACGACATCAGAAACTTGGTCAGATATCAACGTACCTGGATGGGGTTGTATAGACATAAAAAATGTAATTTCAACAGACTTAGCATTAGGAAATAATTTTTCAACTGTAAGGATTTGCGATGCAGATTATCCTGCCAATACTGCATATTATCTATACTATGAAACGTTAGGATTTGGAAACTGGGATCCAGGGCCTTGGCTTGATATAGAAGACAGAGAAAATCATCACAGCACAGGAAACAGACCTTATCTAAACATAACTTACGAATTATACGGTGAAGATAAAATACAATTCGATTCAAGCAGCTCTGCAAAAGGAGCAGGAAACCTTACTTTTTCTCATACTATAGGAAACAATAGCAATAGAATTTTGATTGTAGGGGCAACAGCTGAATCATCAGCATCAGGCAGTGCTGCAGCTAATTGCAGAGCAACTTCTGTCACATATAACAATATTTCATTAACTAAAATTGCAGGCTATGATTTTGACGATTCAGGAGCAGATGCATGCGCAAGTTTATGGTATCTGCTAAACCCTCCAGTCGGAACAGCGAGCATTAAAGTTAATTATGCAGGAAATGTGACTGAAAGTAATGCAGGAGGAATTTCAATATACAACGCAAAACAACAGGCCCCTGAAAACTACACAACAAAATACTGCACAGGCTGCACATCAATTAACACAAGCATAACAACCCTGACATCTGATTCTTGGATTATCGATGTTGTTGTTTCAGGAAATCTTGGAGGATTTACAGCAAATTCAGGACAGATAGAAAGATGGGATTCAGGGAACTCAACATCGCAAGGAGCAGGCTCGACAAAGGAGGTTTCAACAGCAGGATTAACAACTATAGGATGGAGTCAGTCAGCAAACAGGCTTGTTCATGTTGCAGCCGCATTCGCGCCAGCAGGCAGTACTGACACAACCCCTCCATCTTCAGTAACAAATCTTAATAATCAATCTTCAGGTTATACATGGATTTACTGGAACTGGACAAATCCTGCTGATGTTGATTTCAATTCGAATATTATTTTTATTGACAATGTTAATGTCGCTAACACTTCAAATAATTACTATAATGCAACAGGATTATCAGTAAATTCAGAGCATACAATAAAAATTTGGACAAAAGACAATGTAGGAAATATAAATAATACTAATGTAACAAATACAGCAAAGACTCTTGAAGATGACATTAACCCTGTCATCTCTTTAGTTTCTCCTACAAATGGATATATTGAACTAAACACTTTAAGCCCTACATTTACTTATAATGTTTCAGATGATTCTGGAATAAAAGACTGTTTCTTTATTCTTTCAGCTAATAATGGAGGTTATGCAATAAGCTTCCAAGACGAAACGATAACTAAAAACACAAACCAGACATTCAGTGAAAATCTTCTCTACAATGGAAATTATACATGGAAAATAATATGTTCCGATGAATTTGGAAATACTGGAATGAGTGAAGAAAGGAATATCGTATTACAAATCCAGGGAGTTCAGGAATGGATTGTTAATAATACAAGATATTATATGCATAATGAGTCCGATTCTCAATTTACTAACTACAAGCAGTTGAAATTAACAACAAATGATACTTCCATAGTTACATCTCCCGGAGTTTCCGTGAGTTCTCTAGGCTTTAGATGTTTTGATTTTAACTGGACTTCTCCTAATTGGACTGTTCCAGTAATGGTAAATGGAACATGGAATTTTACTGTCTATGGTTATTGTGGAAGCACAACTTCTGTTGATGTAAGACTGCTAGCGTATATATTTAAATTAAATTCCACTGACAGATATGACATAGCCTTAACTTCTCAATCAGCAGCTGATGTATGCGCTGATGGGAGCTCTCCCGGAACCGCTGTTTTATGGAATTATAACTTGCCATCAGGAAGTTTGACTACCATATATCCAGGTGAAAGGGTAGGTGTGCAAATATGCTTGAATGTAACAGATACAAGAACAACAAATGCTTATATCCAATGGGAAGATAATGTTCAGTCAAATGTAATTATTCCGATCTCGATTTATGATAACAATCCTTACTGGAGCAATAATCAAACAAGCATTGTGACAACCTACTCCCCAACAACTTTCAGCTTATTTAATATAACTTGGCAAGATGATATAGGAATTGATAAAGTCTATTTAGAAAGCAATTATTCAGGCAATACAATAAATTACACTATGAACATAATTTCTGGAACAGCTACAAACGGTGTTTATCATTATAATGCAACACTACCTGCAGGAACTTTTTACTGGAAAAGCTGGGCTAATGACACTTCAAATCAAGGCAATTCCTCAGCATCTTGGACATTTACAATAAACCAAGCAACACCAACCTTGAATTATTACTTGAATGGTTTGACTCAAAACCTAACTGTGCAATATCCTCAGCAAATCAACGCATCTGCAACAAATGTTGGTGGAACTTTAGCCATTTACAGAGATGGGACTTTAATAACAAATGGAGCAAATTACACATTAGGAGTAGGTTATTACAGATTCGACTATAATATTACTGGAAATCAAAATTATACAAGCATGTCTAAGACTCTTTTCGCAAATGTGACTAAAGGAGCAAATACTGGAACATTACTACTGAATGGAACAGTAGGAGACATTAACTTAATTTATCCATCTCAAGTTAACGCATCATTCACAAATTCATCAACGGCCATTTTATACAGAAATGGTGAAGATATAACAAATCTTAACAACCAATATCAAAATCTTGAAGTAGGATATTATAATTTCACATTGTATGTTCCAGAAAATCAGAATTATACTGCATTTACTTTATCAAGATTTGCAAATATTTCAAAAGCAAATGATGTTGTAAATTTAAGATTAAATGGATTATTAAATCAAAACATCTCAATAACATATCCTCAGCAAGTTAACGCAACAGCTTATTCGCTTTCAGGAATGCATAAACTTTACAGAAACGGAAATGATGTTACTAATGAAAGTGGAATAAATATTAGCTTGGCGGCAGGAACCTACGCTTACAAAGTTAATTCAACAGGAAATGCAAATTATACTGACAATGAAACTGGATTGACTTATTATTTATTTATAAACAAAGCACCATCTCAAGTTAATTTAACCATAAATAGCACAAAAGACAACATGACAATAAACCAAGGCATGACTATTAACATTAATTGTTCACTAATTACCCCCTCTTTAGGAATGCTTGCTCTCTACAACAATGAAAGCTTAATTAATTCTGGAAATTCGCCTATAGGCAACTTGACAACATTCAGCTCAGCAGGCTTATTTAATATAACCTGTATCTATATAGAAACACAAAACTACTCAACATCATATGAAACCTATTATGTAAATGTAAATGAAGATGAGCCTCCTTTTTCAGTAACATTATTATCGCCTAATAATAATGCCGTTGATGGCGATGGTTTTGTTGAATTTAATTGTTCTGCTGCTGATGATAAGGGACTTGCGAGTATATCCTTAATTTTGAATGGCATATTAAATCAAACAAACTCTGTCTCTGGATTAAACAATCAAACATCCTTTTCATTAAATCTTGTGAATGGAAACTACAATTGGAGCTGCAGCGCTACAGACATTTCAACAAACACAAACGCAAGCTTAACAAGGTACTTCACAGTAAATGTTTCGGCAGTTCCTTCTTACAATCCAGCCATATTTAGTGGAAACACAACAAACTGGTCAGCTGTCCCTGACTTGAGTAATGTTTGCAATTCAACTGCAATTTTAGACAATCCTCTAACAGATATGATTATATGGCATAACTGCATTAATGCTATTGGACAAAACTTTACATTAAATGTTATTCTTGAAAATAACAATGTTACAATCTTAACTGAAAATATGCATTCTTCATTTAATTCATCGGCAACAATAATAATGAGAAACCTGACATGGGATGCAGAGCCTTTGATTTATAAAGATAATGAAATATGTTCAGAAACAGAGTGTATAATAAATTATTATGACAATATTAATGGAATTTTAAGTTTTAATGTGACACATTTTACTTCTTATGTCACGCAAGGAAATTCCCAGATGATAATATGGGACGAAACAGATACAGGAATGCCTTATGCTGATAAAATAAAATACAAAAATCAGCAGACAAAATTCTTTGTTAATTATTCAAGAAAAAATAATGGCCAACCAATAACAGGAGCAAACTGCACAGTCAGATTTTTTGATTTAACAGACACAATGACTTACAATACAACATCGACATATTATGAATACAATAGAAGCTTTTCTTCGCCAGGAATATTTGACTGGAATGTCACATGCTCAGCGTCAGGCTTTCAAACCCTAACAACAAATGATACAGCAAATATTTCTGTAGACAATATTTACCCAGAAATTTATATTATAAGTCCTATAAACACAAATTATAATAACAAGATATTGCTCGTTAATATTTCTGTAACTGATAATGTTGCCGTAGATAAAATATGGTTCAACTGGAATGGAACAAATCAAACTTACATCACAGAAACTTATATAACTTTTAATGAAGGTACAAATACTCTTTATGCTTATACTAATGATACATCTGGGAATACAAATTTTACTAATGTAACATTTTTTATAGATTCTATAGCCCCACATATTCAGATAACTTATCCTCAAAATATATCCTACAATTATAATGTAAATGAACTAAATTATACTGTCTCAGATATAAATCTCCAAGCATGCTGGTATTCAACAAATTTAGGCGTAACAAATACAACAGTAATTTGCGGCCAAAATATTACTGGTATGACATCAGCAGAAGGAAGTAATACTTGGATTGTTTATGCAAATGATTCTGCTGGAAATTTAAATTATTCATCAGTAACTTTCTTTAAAGACACTATTCCGCCCTCAATCTTATTTATTTCGCCAATAAATAAAACATATAATAACAATACAATACTTGTGAATATCTCATCTGATGGAATTTATATTTGGTGGAATAATGGAACAACGAATCTTACTTATTCTGAAGCAATAAATTATTATTTTGCAGATGGAAGCCATACAATAAAAGCATATGCAAATGACTCAGTGAATAATATTGCCAATGCAACAGTAACATTTTCAGTTGACACAACAGTCCCTTCAATCGATATAATATCTCCTTCGAACTTAACCTACACAAACAAAATTTTGCTTGTCAATATTTCGTCAAGTGGAGAATATACGTGGTTCAACTGGAATGGAACAAATCAAACTTACATCACAGAAACTTATATAACTTTTAATGAAGGTACAAATACTCTTTATGCTTTCACGAACAATTCTGCAGGTACAATAAACACCGCTTATGTAACATTCTTTATAGATTCTATAGCACCATACTGGACAAACAATAAAACAAATGCAAATGCATCAACAAAATATAATGATATAGTTTATTTCAATATAACTCTAAACGATGCAAATCCCGGATCTTATATATTTTCATATGACAATGGAACAGGATTTGTAAATGAATCTGGTTTATGGACAAACAGTAATGAAATAACTAAAACAAAAACAATAACAGCAACACGCGGTCAGACAATAAGATGGTATTGGTGGTTTAATGACTCTGTTGGCAATTATAATCAGACAGACATTTGGAATACAACGATTGCCAATACTCCTCCTACAATAAGTAATGTTGACATAAAGCCAGACAACCCTATAACAACAGATGATTTATACTGCAACTACACATATTCAGATGCTGACAATGATCCAGAATCAGAAACAACATTTAAATGGTTTAAAGATTACATACTCCAGCCAAGCTTGACTACTAAAGCAATCTCAAACACTTATACAAATGATAATGAGGTATGGATGTGCGAAGTTACTCCTAAAGATGGCTATGATTTTGGAAATGCGGTAAACTCTACTACGGAAATAATAGGTGGAAGTAATCCCTCCATTGTAAGTTACTCAGCAAATTCAAATTCAACTTCCCCAAAAAATGTTGGTGAAGATATAACATTTACAGTGGACTGGATAGATTTAGATCAGCCCAATGAAAATATCTCCTTGTATGTCTGTAATACATCAACAATAACAGCTGCTGGCTGCTCAGAAAAAACATTCTGCTCAAAGATTAACTCATCAGATGACCCTATCAGCTGCAATTATACCGCCTTAGAATCTGACAATACAACAAATGTATACTACATTGCTATATGCGATGACTCTGGATTGTGCTCCGGCACTTCGTCAGGAATTTTTGAAGTTAATCATAGGCCTTCGATTTTGACTGCGTCAATAACTCCTTTAACAGCTTACATAAATGATGTCTTGACTTGCTCAGCAACTTATTTGGATTCTGATTCTGATTCTGTAACTTCAAGCTATAGATGGTTCAAGAATTCTGTCTGGATTTCAGGACAGACAGCAAGTACATTCAACTGCAGCACTTTAAACTGCATCAAAAATGATGTTATAACATGCGAACAGACTCCAACAGACGAGCACAATTTCTCAGGAAATGCTGTAAACACAACAAGAACAATTTCAAATTCCCCTCCTCAATTCTCAGGAACGATTCCTGATCAATCATGGTACTCAAACCAAAACAAGACAGATGTATTTAATTTGTATGATTATTTCAGTGATGTTGATAGGGACTTATTAACTTTTGCTTCAACTGGAACAGTAAATATAACTGTTTCTATAAATTCAAATGGTAATGTAAGCTTTTCCAAACCTTCAGACTGGACAGGAACAGAATATGTCGTATTTACAGCAAATGACTCTGAAGATATCGCATATTCAAACAATGTGACTTTAACTGTTTTAGAATATACTCAAATCAAGTATGATAGAAAAAAATGCATTCCAAATTGGCAGTGTTCGGAATGGAGTAAATGTATTAATAACACACAAACAAGAAATTGCATAGATTTGAATAATTGCACAACTTTGGATGGAAAGCCTGCTGAATCACAGCCATGCATATTATATGTAGAGATTTTTCCTGCTCCCCAACCTATAACTCCTCTTGAAGGTTATGCAACAATAGGAAATGAAATTGTTTCATTAAGCGCTCCAAAAGCAATGATACTCCCTGTTCTTGAAAAGGTAAACACAGTTATAATACTTAAAAACAATTTGAATAGACAGTTAACAAATGTTGATATAAAAATAGAGACTCCTAAACCAGATTGCATGCCGCAAGAAATACACCAATATCCTAAAATAGGATGGGGAATATCAAAGGTAATTGGGGGAATAAGTATAAAAGATAAAGTTGATTATAAAAGTATTACATGGAATCTTCAGCCTCTACACTATGACAAAATTATGCCGGGAGAAGAGCTTAATATTCCTATAGAAATGACGACTCCCGCCTTCAAGGAAAAGGAGCAGAAAATAAAAATAGAGATAATTGAGAATAACACTATTATACTGGAATATATAATGCCTATAGAGATAACATATGACAAATTTTTCGTAATTTCAAAAAACAAGGGCAGTAACTTAAGAGACATATTCATAGGCTATGACAATGAAAATCAGGATGAAAAGAAGGTTAACATTGAATTCACCATAAATAAAGATAAAAACATTCTTGCGATGGACTATCTCGGCCCTTACACTATTGCGAAAAATGGCAAGTTATTCATAGCACAAAAATATGAGCTTTCAAACAGGCTTGCAAAAGAAAAAAATCTGACTTTAAAACTTAAGCTTCAAGAAAAAAGCAAAACAATAGCAGAAGCGAGTACTTTATTATAGATAATACAAAGAAAGGTTTAAAAAAGTTAAATTGCTTATAAGGAAAAAAAAAGAGATAAGATGTATATTTTCGGTTTTGATATTCCATTAATAGAACTTATTATTTTAATTCTTGTAGCACTTATCATTTTATTTATATTATTTTTAATATGGTTTAATAAGATTTTGACTTTGGAAAGAATAGAACTTTTGAAATTACATCGTCTTGGCCTTAAAAAAAAAGAATTAAAACAAGAAGTCAAGAAAATAGAAAAAGAAACTTTCAAAAAAGAAAAGAAAAAATTTCTATTTTTCAAACTAAAAAGTTCAGAAGAAAAAGCAGCTGAAAAAAGAAAAAAAGAAGAAGCAAAGAAAAGAGGAATCTATTACATTTTTGGTATTCCTTTAAAACTAAAGAAAACAGTCTCTGAGATTTCAGCAGAAAAAAAAAGAAAAAGAAAAGAAGAATTAGAGAAAATTGCCCAGAAAAAGAGAGAAGAAGAAAGAAAAGAAAGAATAAAGCAAATAATAAAAGCTCAGAGATTAAAGGCTGCTGAAAGAAGAAAAGAAGCATTTGATAGAACAATAAGAAAAATAGGCAAGTTCTTTACGAGCATTAGATTGCCAAAAATAAAGATTTCTAAGAAAAAAAGTCTAAAGAAAAAAAAATTTGAAGTTGTAAAGCACATACCGATACCCTCCCCTTCAAAAGAAAAGAATAGAAAAAAATACATTTTAACATTCCAAAGAAAAATAAACAGTTTTTTAAAAAATCTTTTTAATAAGAGAAAGTGATTTTTCTTTAAGGATATAAGTTTAAAAGAAAGATATATAAATAGTATTATTTTAGATTACTTAAGAATATTAAATAAAACTTAATATTATTAGGTAATACTATGAAAGAAAGAATATCCGCTACCGTAGACAAAAAAACAATTGAATTAATAAATAAAATATTAAAAAAAAGAAAGTATCGCAATAAATCTCACATAATAGAAAAAGCCATAGAGATGATGGCAGAAGAAGAAAAATGAGATTATTTTTTATTAGCGGCTTAATTGCATTTTCTCTAATACTTATTTCTTCAATTACAGCCCAATGTGTAGAAAACTGGCAATGCTTTGATTGGAGCCATTGCATTAATGGAATCACAGAAAGGCGCTGCTTTGATATTAATTCATGTGGAACATACACCAAAAAACCTTTTGAATCAGCAGACTGTAAAGAAATATGGCAACTATGTTTTGACGGAGTGCAAAATCAAGATGAAACAGATGTAGATTGTGGTGGAAAAATTTGTGATAAATGTAATCTTGAAAAATCCTGTTTTAGAAACGATGATTGTATTATCGGTTCTTGTATTAAGAATACATGCATACTAGAAGAGATAAAGATTCAGGCTGCTCCTTTACCTAATCTTGCTTGGATATCCTGGACTCTTGCAACTATTATTTTTATAGCATTAATTCTTATTCTTTTAGCGATGAAAAAGCTTAAAAGAGCCAAAAGTATTATATTAATTGGAAAAAAAATAAAAGAGGATATAAAAATTTCTATGTCTGTACAAAAAAAGTCAAAGAAAAACAGGCTTAATAGATTTATTGAAAATTTTAATGAATATATTGAAAATATAAAGCCCAAAAAGAGAACAGAAAAAAGTATAATTAAAAGAGAGCAGAAAGATTTATTAAATAAAAATTCTTATAAAAAACAAGAAATATCCCCTATAAAAGAGTTCATGCTTAGCGAATTAAAAGAGGTTTATAATTAAAATTAAAAATGGGTAAGGTTATTGGTATAATTTCTATCAAAGGTGGTGTAGGTAAAACTACTGTAACAACAAATCTTGGTGCAGTAATAGCAAAAGAATTTAATAAGAAAGTTTTGCTTGTAGATGCAAATTTTTCTGCTCCAAATCTTGCTTTGCATTTTGGTTTGGTAAAACCTCAGGCAACAATGCATGAAATTATTTCAGGCAAAACGGACTTTGAAAAAGCAATTTACGTGCATGATTCTGGTTTTCATTTTGTTCCTGGAGCGCTTAATGCATCGGGTAAGTTTGATGTCTTTGCTTTGAAAAAAAAATTGAAGGAAATAAAGAATAATTATGATATTATTTTTCTTGATTCGGCTCCTACTTTAAATGCAGAAATGCTTTCTGTGATTATTGCAAGCGAGGAGTTACTTGTAGTAACAAGTCCAGATTATCCAACATTAAGTTGCACTATTCGTGCAGTAAAACTTGCAAAATCAAAAAATACACCTATTTTAGGTTTGATTTTAAACAAAAAAAGAAATATGGACTTTGAACTTTCAATAGAGGATATCGAAGAATTAGCAGGAGTTCCTGTTCTTGCTGTATTAAAAGATGATGTTAAAGTGCTTAAAGCTCTTTCAGAAACAATACCTGTTTCTTTATATGCCCCTAAAAGCAGTATAGGAATAGAATATAGAAAACTTGCTGGTGCATTGATAGGTGAAGAGTATAAAGATCCAAGATTCTTTGCAAAAATTAAAAACTTTTTTACAAAAGGCATAAAAAAAGAAGAAATTAACCGTGCTATATTCTATAAAGATAGAGTAAAAATTTAAGATAAATTTTTTACTCGGTGAACGATTGAAACTAACTTGCAGAAAAGCTTTTTAATGTTCTTTTTATTAATTATACCATGCCTCAGTAGCTCAGCAGGTAGAGCAACTGACTGTTAATCAGTGGGTCGTTGGTTCGAGTCCAACCTGAGGCGTTAAAGTATTTAGCAAATTAGAAAAATAACAAAAAATTATTCTTTCAATTCCAAATCTTCTTCATGAGACCTTAATCTTCTACCTCTCTCAAGATATGCATAAACCTTGCTATGTGGAGCCCCTCTTATCAGCTTTTTCAGCGAAAGTAAAGCAGTTTTGACATCTTCTGTCTTTCCGATAATTGCAATATTATGTCCTTTTATTTTAATAAAACAATCAGACAAATCAGATAAAGTTCTTATTGCCTTTCCTTTTTTTCCTATAATCCTGCCAAGAACATCCTTAAGCCTACTCTGTCTTACATAATCTTTCAGGTTTATCTTTTCAAACATGCAGTCTTCTTCCTTAAGTTGTACTACTTCATCAAAATCAAAACCGAAATCAATCGCTTCAATAATTTTCTTTGCAACATATTCAGAAAGCATATTTTCTTGTTTACTTTTAATAATAACACTCTCTTTTTCTATTTTAATAGAAATATCTAATGTCTTTTCAATTTTATTTTTCAATTTTCTTAATTTTCCAGGACTCCTTATAAAAATTTCTTCCATTCTTCAGAATTCTTCTTCTATTTTGATAAAACCTTTTTTCTTGAGCCATTCAGCTGCAGTAGGATTATATTTATAGACAATATCTCCTTTTTCATCAGGTTGAAATTCCCATGGCTCGACAAGAACAATGTCCCCTTCTCTCAACCATAACTTCCTTTTAAGTCTTCCGGGCACTCTACATGTTCGTGTTTTTCCGTCAAAGCATTTTACCATCATTCTGCTAGCACCCAACCTCTGCTCCAATATTCCTAAAACTTCTCTTCCTCTTGGTAGTCTTACTCTTTGAATTTCCCCCTCTTCATTTTGTTCATTTTCATTATCATACATTTTAATTATTTATAACAATCCTAATGCATGTGGTATGCCTTTAACTTTAATAATTCCTTTTTTACTGATAATTCCTGCTTTTAATGCCACCGAAATTGCTTTTTCTCCAACAATATTGAATGTTGCATCATCACTATTTGCAGTTTTTATTATATTAATTGCCTCTTCCTCATTAATTTCTTTGCCATCATAAAAACTTTCTTTTAAATCTAATTGCAAGCCTGTTTTTTCGTCAACAAATTTTTTCCCTATCAGCTCAGCATCACATAATGCAACTATGTTCCTATATGCATTATGAATTTTTATTTTCAATACCATTTTAGTCTCAATTAAATCTTTGTTCTTACTGTCTTTTTTGCTCCGCATGCAAGACAATGAATAAACATTAGTCTATTTTCCTTTATTAACTCAGTATCTGGTTTTTTACATTCAGGACAGATTACAAACTCATTGACATACGCCTCTATTTTCTCATTAATCTTTACTGATGTAAGTTTACTATTCAAAATTAATCTTTCTCCTTCGATAACTCCCGAAGTTGCTAATTCTTTGAATAAAAATTTAATAACATGTTCTTTATCTCTTCTAAGTATGCTACATATTTCATTGAAATTTGTTATTATTGTTTTTGTACCTTCGACATGTCCTTTGACTTTTGGAATTTCAAATCTTGAACCTGTTTCTACAGGCTTTATTTCCTTGTATGCTTTTTCCAAAAGTTTTTCATATTCCGTCATGAAAAAATCCTCCTACTTATTCCAGTATGCTATAAATACACATACTTCTATCAAAATTTAAGAAAAATGTGCTTTTTAAAACTGCTGATTCAATGAAAGTTAATTAATCTAGGCTCCTTAGATGCCCTGGTCTAGGTTCGTAAATTTCGCCTTCTGCTATCAAATCTTTTAAAGAATCATTAATTTCATCTATAGATATATTAAGTTCCATTATCAGCTTTTCTACATCTATGCCGTCTGGATTTTCCTTTATTTTTTTTAGAATAATTGATTTCGCATTTTTCTCTGGTTCTATATTTTCATCAAGAATTTTTTCTTTTTCTATGATTTCATTTATTTCTTCTTCGAATGGTTTTTTCTGAGTTTCTTCTTTGAACTCCCCATATTCTTTTGCCAACTCAAGCTTTCTTACATATCCCCATTTAGGATCTATTTTTATAGCAATTTCAGGCAGAATGTAAAGTTCATCATTGAAAAATCTTAGCCATCCAATAACTTTTATAGTATCCCCTATATCTAATCCATCAAGTAAAGAAATAGAATCTGAAAAGGCTTTTATTCTAACTTGCCCTGTTCCATCATCTACAGTCAACGAGCTAAAATTTTTTTCTGGATTAGTATATTTATCAATAACATTGCAAATAATATTTACTCTTGAAACTTTTTTATCTTTTATTTCCAAACTAGAAAATCTTTCACCATTGAAAATTATATTTCCACTAAGCAAATCGCAAATTCGTACTTTATATGCCACTTGTCTCAGCTGAACCATTTTTATGTATATTTTTGCCTCATTATCACATTCTTTGTATAAAACCTTTTTTAGGTTTAAAAATGTCACCTGCAAGCGCAAGTTTTTCTATAGCCTCTTCAATACTTCCTTGATCCATTTTATCCCCTAATTCTTTTATAACTTCTTCTATAGGAATTAATTTTCCTAATCTAGATTCGAGTCTTGTAATTGCTTCTCTTACAAGAATTATCTTACTTCTTTGACTTGCAGTCACACCAGTAGAAATTTTATCTATGTCTATTTGTTTTGATTCTTCATCAAATCCTACTTGCATCAAGCAGAATTTTAAAAGGTCTATTGCTCTTCTTGCATCTTCCCTTGTCACTTTTTTGCTCAATCTTGCTCTGGCTACTGCTTCTGAAAGTCTTATCATTGCTTCTAATTGTCTTGCAGTTATAGGAATAGGTTTTACTAAATCCTCGCTTAATGTTGGCCTGTTTCTTAATTCAACATAAAATTTTTTTATTTCGTCCATTGCTTTGTCTGTCAACTCTGGGAAAATTTTTTGTTTTGCATATGCAACATACTTTTTTAGCAAATTTGGTTCTATAGCCCTTTTAGAAACAAAGTCTTGTCTTCTCCCCATTAACACATGAGTCGCTATAGCTTCATCTTTACTTCTTTCAGGCAAATCTTTCATTATAAAAATCAAATCAAATCTTGTAAGAAGTGCAGCATCTATATTTATTTGCTGTGCAATTGGTTGATACAAATCAAATCTTCCAAACTTTGGATTTCCAGCAGCAAGGACAGAAGTCTCTGCTTTTAATGTAGCATGAACATTTGCTTTACTAATTGTTACTGTTTGCTGCTCCATTGCTTCATGCATCGCACTTCTATCTTCTTCCGACATATCTTCAAGTTCATCAATAGCACATAATCCTTTATGAGACAAAACCATTGTTCCTGCTTCGAGACTCCATCCTCTTAAAAATTCATCTCTAACTACAGTTGCAGTTAAACCTGCTCCAGTAACTGATTTACCACTAACATATCTGCCTTTTGGTGATACTCCAGCCATAAATTTTAACAATACTGACTTCGCTACACCTGGATCTCCTACTAAAAGGATATGTATGTCTCCTCTAGATGATGTACCATCTTCTCTTTGTCTTTTCCATCCAGAAAATAATTGCAATGCAAGAGCCTCTTTTACTTCATCATAACCATAGACAGAAGGTGCAATGCTCTCTCTTAATCTTAAAAAAAGTTGTGGATCAGCCGCAATTTCTTGTATTTGTCTTTCATCTTCTTCTGTGATATTAAGTTCTTCGAATGTTTCTTCTAATGGGATTATGTTATTTGCTTCTATTGCTAAATCAAATCTTGTTGATATTCCACCTGTTTTATGTGGAATAGGAACTTCTTTTAATATGCCTATAACTCTCACTTTACTTCCGGGAGTTGTCCTTTCTTCCATTGTAGGTTCTACTAAATCTTCTTTTAGATAAACGTTAATTCTTCTTGGTTGTTGAGAACCTACTAAGGTATCTGGAGATTCTTCAACAGTAATTCTCTGTACATCGACCATATCCTTTGAAAGTAACTTAAAATTTCCTTTTCGTCCGCATGAGCATCTATTTGGCTCTGAAAACTTTTCATCTATCTGCAAAACAGAGATTATGCTTCCGCAATTTGGGCATTCAAATTTTGCATTCACCACTTTTGGTCTAACATCACTCGCGATTCTTACCAAACCCTCAAAACATATTAAATGATTTAAGTGTTTTGATCTTATGTTTCTTATTTGTATATTTTCTGTTTGTGGTAAATCAAGCAATCTAACTCTTGCATTGCTTATCAATTGAGTTTCCGCTAATGCAAGTTCAAGAATCTGTATTGTTTCTTCTGGCTGCTTGATTAGCATTTCTGCAAGCTCTGTGGAATGGCTTGCAATATCCTGAAAGGAAATTTGTACTGATTTCTTACCTTCTTTTACAGCTTTACCTATCTCTTGTTTATATATCTCAAAGAATTCTTTTGCTTCTATAATTAAATCTTCAGACACCATTCTTTTTTCCCCAGCCTCTTTCAATATATCTTGAATAATTTTAAGCAATTTTAGACTATTTATAGTTTATTAAACTATATAATCACTAATAAATTATATCATTGATTAAAATAATTTATTTCATTTAAAATTTAGATTACTCAAGAAGTTTAATAACTAGGTTTTTTACTTTTTATATGTGATATTGCAACTTTCAAGTTTTTTAGCAATTGTTTTTTTGCAATATCAAGTTCATGCCTATTTTTTGTTCCTGTACATACTAACTTTCCATTTGAAAATAAAAGAAAAGTTGCATTTGGCTCATTTAGCTTGTAAACTAAACCAGGAAATTGTTCTGGTTCATATTCTGTATTTTCTAATTCTAATGCAAGCAAATTTAAATTTAATATTAAATGTATATTGCCTGAAGCTACTATGTTTTGAACATTTATTTTTGGTTTTTCAGTTATTTTTACACCTATTTTTCTTAATGTTTTAATAACATTTGCAATAACTTCTCTTACTTGATCAATACTCTTGGTTCCTGTGCATACTAAATTTCCAGAGCTAAATACAAGAACAGCGGATTTTGGCTTTTTTATTCTCAATACTAAACCAGGAAATTGCTCTGGATTATATTCAGTATTTGCCTCACTTCTTGCTAGTTTCATTAAAGAAACAGGTTTACCTAAAGAAGTTGTAGCAACAATATTTTGGACTTTTAATTTCTCATCTTTCCCTTTGCCAGTCATGCCTTTATAAATAAAAATCTGTTTATAAAGCTTATTATACCCCTTTAAAGTTAATTCAAATTAAGTACCTAAAGAAATAGCTTTAACTTTTTTTTGCATTTTGAACATTTCTTTCAATTCTTTTACGCTTGTGCAATCTTCTGGCTTTTTATCTCTAATCCACCCTTCTATTCTTGGAAATCTTAAAGCTAATCCAACTTCATTTTCTCTTGCTGCTGTATGTATCGGACTTTTAGTAATTTCATCTGCTCTTACAGTAAAAACATATTTCGGAGAGCACCATACATCAACGTTAATTAAAGAATCAACTCTTACAGGCTTTTTTTCTACCTTAATTTTATCTAATAACTTACGGATTTCAACCCATTTTTCTTCTGAAAGCCCAGAACCAATTTTTGCTACAGTTTTAAATGAATCAGATTTTTCATCATAAACTGCTCCAAGCAAAGCACCAATTCCAAATTTTGCTCTTATTCCTTTTCCTTTAAGATATCCTACAATAACAACATCTATTGTATCTTGTAATTCTCCTTTGTAGCTTCTTTTCAATTTTATCCAATTAAAATTTCTAGCTCCTGCTTGATACTCTGAATCTAATCTCTTAGCAATTATTCCCTCTGTCCCTTTTTCAACATTTTCTTCAAAAAAATTTTCAAGCTCTTTTGGATTATCTGTAATTATCATATCAGAAATTCTTATAGTAAATCCTTTCTTAATTGCTTGTTCAAGTTTTTTTCTTCTTTCTAAATATTTTTCCTGCGTCAAATCTTTTCCATTATATAACAAATCAAATGAAAAAAGAACTAGAGGAAATTCCTTTGCCATTTCTTCTACTTTATATTTTCTTTTTCTTGTTATAGTAACTTGAAATGGAAAAAATTCTCCTGTTTCTTCATTAAAAGCAACTGCTTCTCCTTCGAGAATTGCATTTTTTAGCTTAACTTGTTTTTTTATTCCCTCAACAACATCAGGAAACATATGTGTCATTCTCTCTAAATTCCTAGAGAATAACTCAACTTTATCTCCCTGCTTATGCACCTGCAATCTTAAACCATCATATTTTGTCTCTACAGCGCATTTTCCAATTTTTTTTATTATTTCTTCTGCACTAGGTAAACGTTCTGCAAGAGCCATTCTTATCGGCGATCCAACTTCAACCTTAAACTCTTTTAATCCTTTAATACCTTTGTTAAACAAAACATTTGCAACTTTTCCTAAATCAGAACATAAATTATAAGCCCTTTCTATATCTTCACGTAATTTCATTCTGTCTCCTGTTAATACTTTACTCATAGAGTCCATTAATGTAGGATCTCCTATTCCAAGCCTTAATCTTCCCAAAACAAATCTTATAATATACCTGTTCTCCAAACCTGAACATCTGCTTAATAATCCAGCTAACATTGCAATTTTTTTATCAACGCTTCCTTCCCCCGTTGTTTGAGCAATTCTCATTAATTGCTGATAAACCTCTTCTATTGTTACAGCTTTAGATTTAAACAGAGTTGATTGTTTTCCACTTATCTTTTCTATCACTAAACCTAAATCTCCTAGTTTTTTATATTCAGAATTGACTTCTTTCTCACTTCTTCCTGTGACTTTTACTATTGCTTTTTCAACCATTTTTTCAGCCATTCCAATCTCTATACCTTTAAATGGGGGTACAAGTTGTTCTTCACAAAAATAAACTATCTCATCAACTTCACTTTTATCAGCTTCTTTGAAAAGTTGTGAAAGAATCTCAAACATTTCAAGTCTTTTATTGGTTTTTTCTAATTTTTCAAGATACTCTGAAAACTTACTAAATTTCATATTAAGCCTCTTTTCTTATAGTATATAACTAAATGGATATTTAAATTATTAACTAATGAGATAAAGATTAATTTTTTATTTCAAAATTTTTTTTAACATTACCATTAAATTTTTATATCTCTAAAAATTAAAGATAATATGAAATTATTAGATATATTAAAAAAAAGGCATTGTGTAAGAAGCTTTAAGAAAACAAAATCAGTAAGTTGGAAAGACATCGGAGAAATTCTTGATTCTGCAAGATATGCTCCTTGTGCAGGAGGAATTTTTACTGTCCGTCTTGTTGTTATAGATGATAAAAAAATAATCCCAAAAATCGCAGATGCTTGTCTCGGTCAGTCATTTATTTCTGACGCCCCCCATCTTATTGTTGTGTGTTCAGACATGGAGCAAATTACTCGTTCATACGGCAAACATGCTGAACAATTTGCAAGGCAACAAGCAGGAGCAGCAATTGAAAATATTTTTCTAAAAATAACAGAACTTGGCTTAGCAACCTGCTGGATAGGGGCATTTGACGAAAACCAAATTAAAAGGCTTCTACATCTTCCAGACAATATTAAAGTAGAAGCAATTCTCCCTATAGGATATGAACTTGGCAAAACAGTAGAAAAGGAAAAAATTGACTTAAAAAGAATAGTTTACTTTAATGATTGGAAAACAAAAGAAAAAAAATTTTGGCCTGAGCCTACAGCGACAGGTAATGAATGAATTAATTCTTTAGTCTTGAAAATTCTAATTCAATATTAATATTTGCTTTTAAATATCAAGGCTGGCTCATTGGAGCCAGCCAGAAATCTAAAGGCTAAGGGAATATTATACCAAAAATTAAAAAATAAAAAAACAAAAAAATTAATTTTTGGTCTTTTGAGTTTTTGGCTTTAGCAATGCTTGTTTTTATCTGTAAACCTCTATTCCTAAATCTGAAATTTCAGCTCTTGGAGAAAGTTCTTTTACAGGTTTCCCAAGCACATATGGGGACTTTACTCCAGTTATGATGGTAATAACTCTTACTCTCCCATTAAATTCTTTATTAATTCTTGCTCCAAGTATAACTTGTGCATCCGATGCAAGATTTTGAGTAACTAACTCACCCACATTATTCAACTCATCAAGTTTCAGGTCTTCACCACAGATTACGTGTATCAATGCTCCTGTTGCGCCTTGATAATCAACATCCAACAAAGGATGTGAAAGCGCTTGTTTTACTGCTTCTTCTACCCTATTTTGTGTATCGCTTTCACCTATACCTATAATAGCAACATCTCCATTTTTCATGATTGCTGCTACATCTGCATAATCGAGGTTTATTAATGAAGGGATCGTAATCGTTTCAACAATACCTTTTATCATTGTTGAAACAAGTTCATTAGCAACCGCGAAAGCCTGCTCGATAGGTAAATTTCCAGCGATTTCAACTAATCTGTTATTATCAATTACTATGACAGTATCAGTAACATCTCTTAACTGTTGTAAGCCGAATTCTGCTTTATCAATTCTTGCCTTTTCTGTTTCAAAAGGCATTGTACATACACCAATAGTAACTGCTCCAGATTCTTTAGCCAGCTGCGCAACCACAGGCGCTGAGCCAGTTCCTGTACCACCACCCATTCCTGCAACAACAAATACCATATCAGCTCCTGAAACACACCTCTTTAGTTCAGAGATGGCTTCTTTAGCTGCCTCTCTTCCTTTCTCAGGATATCCACCACATCCCAAACCTCTTGTAAGCTCTTTGCCAATAAGAATTTTCTCGTCAGCCTTACTTACAGACAAGTGCAATGCATCGGTATTTATTGCATAAACAGTCGCACCTTGAATTCCTTTGTTAAAAAGCCATGTCACCATATTGCTGCCTCCACCTCCGCAGCCAAAAACTTTTATGCTTGCTTTTCCTGCTTTTAATTCATCGAAATTAATGCCATACTGTTTTGAACTTGCTATTGCTTCTTGTGCAAAATTTAAAACCATTTCTTTTTTCTTACCCCCTTTTATTCTTGAAAGCTTCGAAAAAGTTAGAAAAATTTATTTTCCAACATTTCGAAACATTTAAATACTTCTTTTTATATTCATTTTCAAGAAAAAAAGAGATGAATATAATTTCAAATAACTCAAAAGAATTCAATTCGTCTCTTACACCCCAAAAAATTTATTCAAACTCCCCAAGCTGAATAAATTTTTTTAAATTAATTAAAAATATAATATACTGCTTCTTTATAAATCTTTTTAATATATTAGAAATATAAAAAATAAAAAGGCAATTATCTGAAATATATTTTCTAGCCTATACCTCTAATAGATTGTCTTATTTTTCATTAAAAGAAAAATTTAATAAGTTTAGATAATTTTAATAAATATGAAGCACCTTAAGAGTTTTTTATTTTTAATAATTATCCTAATCCTCTTAAAAATTGTTTCTGCAGCTGAGATACAAAATGCAAGTATAGACATAGAAATTTCTGGCTTAAAAACAACTATAAGTTATAAAATTATCTCGTCTTTGCAGCAGATTCAACTAATTCTACCGAAAGATGCAAAGATCGAGAGAATTTCAGAGGAAAATTACAGCTTAAAAGAAAACAAATTAATTTGTTCAGGGAATATTAATTTAAGCTACTCTACAGAAGAACTTATAGAAAAAACAAGTAAATCCTATTTTACAGCAGATTTAAATTTTCCCTATACAGAGAATTTAAAAATTAATTTATTCTTGCCAGAATTTTCAATTCTTGAAAATTCCTATCCTCCTGCGGAAATAACAAGCGATGGAAGGCATATAATCTTAAGATGGCACTTTCAGAATATAAGCAATTTTCCTATTTTTGTTATTTATAGAGAAAAAAAGACAAATTTAGCATGGATCTGGGCAATAATAACCTTGATATTAGCAATTATTATTTTATTAATTTACACCTCATCGAAAAGAAAGAAAATTAAACAAAAAAAAGCAAAACCATTAAAAGAGGAACATCTTCTTGAATCAGAGTCTGCTGTAGTGAAAGCTTTAAAAGAAGCCAAAGGAGAGATGTGGCAAAAGCAAATTCAACTGAAAACCGGTTTTTCGAAAGCTAAATTAAGTAGAATAATACGTAATTTAGAAGCAAGAAAGTTTATCAAGAGAATTCCGTTAGGAAATACAAATAAAATAAAACTTATAAAGTAATAAAGCATCTTGAAAGAGAGATCATCAAACGTCGGTGAATTCTGAAGGCTTGAAAAAAATGGTTGATTCAATGTTTGAAAAGAAAATAAAAGAGAAAGAAGATTTTGTAAGAAGAGAAAAGATAAATGAGAAGATAAAAGTAATAACCGAAGTTCTTGGAGAGCCTTTTTCTTTAATGGAATACGAAGGAGATGGATTTTCGGTATTAAACACAGGACGTCAGTATAACGATGGAAATTTCAAGTTCATAGCTTATAAAAGAAATATTATTGAACACATTAATCCATTTGAAATTAAAAAAACAGAAGAAAGTTGTTTTAAGATACAAGCAAAAAAAGAAAAAACATTTTTTATAAAGAGCATTTTTAATTTTATAGATTATGAAGAAGTATATCTTTTTGAAGGTAATGATAGGCTTAAAATATGCAAAGATGAAAAAAAATGGTTCAGTATTTTAAATGAAAATTATAACATAGCTGATGGAAAGCAAAGATATGAAAAAAGAAATATAATTCAAACAAAAAGAGAGATATAAAAGGAAAAAAGTGATAGTTTCGCTTGTTCCATTTTGTTCCATTTCTTGTTTCAAGAATATATTAAATACCGATTATTTGTATAATATACTATGGAAATAAGCACTTTAAACTACATAACTTACATACATTACAGTTTTAATAATAATTTTAATAACTATAAAAAAATATTTTATTATATAATAAAAAGAATTAATGCTCAAAATTTAATGAAAGGAGGTAAAATAAAAAATGAGAGTATTGTTTATCCTAAGCTTAATAGCAACGCTTTTGCTTAGTATGACTTTTGTCATTGCAGAAAATGCTGTTCAAGGAGAGTTAACTGAACAAACAGTCGACAAAGAAACAGTTGCTGAAATAAATGACGAATTGAATGAATCTGTTAGCTCTATTAATGAAGGCTTGACGAGACTACAGTTATGGTTAACTTTAAAGCAGGAAAAAAAGGCTGAGCTTGAATTAAAGCTTGCAAGACTTGAGCTTATAAAAGCAAGAATAGCTGCAAAGAATAATAATACAATAGCAATGGAAAAAGCTCTTGAGGCGCACAATAGAATCATGGCAAGAATTCAAGAAAGAATAAATGCTCTCGACGGAGATACTACGAAGGAGAGAATAAGAAAAACAGCAGAAAAACTTGTTGGCTTGGAAAGAGCAATAGAAGTTCATGAAGCTAAAATAGCTAGACTTAGAGAAATTCTTATAAATGAAAACCTAACAGAAGAGCAGATAGCGAATATCCAGGTAAGAATCGAAAAAGCTGAAAATGTAACTGCTCACTTAAAAGAAGTTCAAGAAATGAAAAAGAACAGATTGAGAACAAGGCTTATGGCAGTAGTTAATATGACACAAGATGAAGCAAATGCTGAAATTGAAAAAATTGAAGAAGCAACAAATCTTTCTGCAGTCAAGAAATTAGTTGCTGAAGTCAAGGCAACAAGAACAGAAAAAGCGGCGCAAGTTGTTACAAAAGTAATTGAAAAGCTTGAAACAAAACAAAATGAAACCAATAAAAATATAAGCAATAGAATTGAAAATCTTATCCAAGTACAACAAAGGCTTCAAGAAAGAGCAGGAGAATTCAGAAAAAAATAAAAAATTAAGAAAATTATGATTTTATTTTTTATTTTTAAATAAATATATTTAGGAAACTTTTTATATCTCTTATTTCTTATGATAGCATGACAAAAGAGAATGTAGGGGATATAGTTGAAATAAAAACGGCAAAAGATACTTTCAAAGGAACTCTTCTTGAATCTTATGAACCTTCTGTCTACCTCTTAAAGCTTGATTCTGGATATAACATTGGAATAGAAAAAGCAAAAGTAAAATCAATAAAAATCATTGGAAAAGCAAGAGCAGCTTCATTTCCTGAAATAAAAATGAAATCATCTAAAAATTTACCTGGAATTTCTATTATTTCTACTGGAGGAACTATCTCTTCAAGGATAGATTATAAAACAGGCGCTGTAAAATGGCTAATGAAACCAGAACAAGTTTTTGCTCTTGCTCCTAAAATGTTGAATATAGTAAAAATAAATAAAATTGAAAGTCCATTTATGATGGCTTCTGAAAATATGTCAGCAGAAAACTGGATAGATATAGCAAAAATAGCTGTAAAACTTTTAAATGAAGAAGAAAATAAAGGAATTATTATTACTCATGGCACAGATACATTACATTATACTTCTGCTGCTTTATCATTTATGCTTCAAAATCTCAATAAGCCAGTTGTTCTAACATATGCTCAAAGGAGTACAGATAGGGGAAGTACAGACACCCCATTAAACCTTACTTGTTCTGCCTATGTAACATTATCAAATATTGCAGAAGTTATGCTTGTAGGTCATTCTTCGATAAATGATAATTTCTGCTATGCATTAAGGGGGACAAAAGTAAGAAAAATGCATACCTCAAGAAGGGATACATTTAGACCAATAAATGATTTACCAATTGCAAAAATAAGTGAAGATGGACAAATTGATATTCTTGCTAAAGAGTTCAATGTGAGAAATGATAAAAAAGTAATTGCAGATACAGAATTTGAAGAAAAAATTGCGCTAATTAAATATTATCCAGGAGCAAATTTTGATATTATTGATTTCTATAAAGATCAAAAATATAAAGGGATAATAATAGAAGCAACAGGTTTGGGGCATGTTGGTACAGAAGAAGCAAAATATAATTGGATTCCTTCAATCAGATCTGCAATTGATGCAGGAATGACAATTTGTTTTGCTCCTCAAACTTTTTATGGAAGATTAGATCCTTATGTATATGCACCAGGCCGTGAATTGTTAAAGGCTGGCGTAATTTATCTTTCAGATATCTTACCTGAAACAGCATATGTTAAATTAGGGTGGGTTCTTGGACACACAAAAGAAAAAGAAAAAATAAAAGAATTAATGTTAAAGAATCTCGCTGGCGAGTTTAATTCTCAAATTTCTGAAAAAGCCTTCTTATTTTAATAAAGTAGATTATATGGCTTAAATCTAAAATTTCTACTGCTACTTAGTAATGACAAATAAAAAATAAGATTTATAAATAGTTTTGTTTACTTTCTTTAATGCAAAAATACAAAAAAGAAGAAGATATAAATTTGGTACTTGGCTTAAATTTGCTTGGTGAAAGAATTTTTGGAGATAAATACAAACAAGATATATACAAAAAAGGAAAAAGTATTGGAAAAATGCTTATTAAATATAACTGCTATGAAAAAGCATTTAAATCAATCACAAAATTTCATAAAGATATAAATAAAATGACTATTACAGGAGCAGCAATAATTGCTACCATAATTAAAAAACCAAATCTTGAGTATTTAATAAAAAAAATTTGAGAAACCTTTATTAATTTGCTCATTCTTTAAGTCTTATGTCAGATTTAGGATTAAAAATAGGTGTAGAAATACATCAACAATTAGACACCCATAAACTATTTTGTAATTGTCCGAGCGAGCTAAGAGTTGACACACCTGATATAACTGCAAAACGAAGACTCTATGCAGTTGCAGGAGAAACAGGAATAATAGATGCAGCTGCAGCATATGAAGAATTAAGAAAAAGAGTATATTTTTATGAAGCTTACTCTGATTCAACATGTAATGTTGAGCTTGATGAAGAACCACCTCATTTAATTAATCAAGAAGCATTAGAAATTGCTATACAAATTTCACTTCTACTAAACGCAGTTATTATTCCAATAACACAAGTAATGAGAAAAGCAGTAATTGATGGTTCAAATCCTTCTGGATTTCAGAGAACAGTGATTATAGCAAAAGATGGATTTGTTGATATAGGAAAAAAAAAGATTAGCATTCCTGCGATTATGCTAGAAGAAGATAGCGCAAGAAGAATCTCAGAAACAAAAGATTCAGTAACTTTTAGGCTTGATAGGCTCGGTATTCCATTAATCGAAATTTCTACTTCTCCTGATATTTCAAATCCGGAAGAAGCAAAGAATGTTGCACTTAAAATCGGAGAAATTCTGCGGGCATGTAAAGTCAAAAGAGGGATAGGAACAATAAGACAAGATATTAATCTTTCTATTAAAGGTGGAGCGAGGACAGAAATAAAAGGAATTCAAGAACCATATCTAATTCCAAAAGTAATAGAAAATGAGATTATACGTCAACAGCTTCTTATAAAAGAAAAGAAAAAAGTTGAAGCTACAGTAAGAAATGCTCTGCCTGATGGGAATACAAAATTTCTTCGTCCATTACCTGGAGAAGCTAGAATGTACCCTGAAACAGATCTGCCACTTATATACATCAAAGAAGAAATAATAAAAAAACTTAAGAAAAATCTTCCAAAATTAAAGGATGATATTCTTTCAGAGCTCAAGAAAAAGATTTCTGAGGAATTTGCAAATCTTCTAATAAAAGAAAATAAGATTGAACAATTTAAAGAACTTGGTTCATCAGATCTTGCAGCGAAATTATTAGTATTATATCCAAAAGAAATAGCAAGTCATGAAAAAATTAATCTTGAGAAAGTTGAAAAGGTTCTTAATATAAGTATTTTAAAAGAAGTTATTAAATTAGTAAAAGATAAAAAAATTTCTGAATCATCAGTAAAAGAAATTTTGACAGAGATTGTAAAAGGAAAAACTTTAGAAGAAGTAATCTCCTCATTAAAACCAATAAGTAAGCAGGAAATAGAAAAAGAGATTTGGTTGTTAATTAAACAAAAACCGGATTTATCTATCAGTGCATATATGGGTATACTAATGCAAAAATTCAGGGGCAAGATCCCGGGAAATGAATTAATAGAAATGATCAAAAAAGCCCTGAAATAAATTTTATTAAATTTGGTTCTTTTATATAAAAATCCTTATAAATGCTTTTTTCTATTTATACTAATGGTTAAGAAAAAAATATCTACAGAAATACAAAGAAGTTATGTTTGTGAAATTACTGCAAAAGAAGAAGGTAAACACGTTATTGTAAAAGGTTGGGTTCATGATATAAGGGATTTAGGAAGTATCAAGTTTATTTTGTTAAAGGATATAACAGGAATAATACAAATAGTTGTTCCAAAAACAGAAACTCCAAAAAAAATTTTTGATGAAATAAGTAAAATTTATAGAGAATCCTGTATCGAAGTAGAAGGAAAAGTAAAAGTAAGTAAACAAGCTCCCGAAGGGAGAGAGATTTTACCTTCAAAACTTAATATAATCTCTCAATCTTTGCCAATATTGCCCATAGATACTTCTGATTTTTCTAAAACAGAAATGCCTAAACGCTTAGACTATAGATATCTTGATTTGCGTAACAGAAAGACACAGGCAATTTTTAAAGTACAATCAGAGATAGCTTTTTCTTTCAGAGAATTTTTTAAAAATAAAAATTTTATAGAAATCCAACCACCATGTATAATTTCAAATGCATCAGAAGGGGGTACAGAACTTTTTCCTGTAATGTATTTTGAAAAGCCGGCTTATCTTGCACAATCTCCGCAACTTTACAAGCAAATGGCTGCATGTTCAATAGAAAAAGTATTTTCCATTTCTCCTGTATGGAGAGCAGAAAAGCATAATACCCCTAGACATTTAAATGAAATAAGACAAATGGATATTGAAGTTGCATTTTGTAATCAGTTTGAAATAATGCAATATTTAGGTGATGTAATTCAATATATAGTAAAAAAAGTAAAAGAAAAATGTGAAAAAGAACTGAAACTATTAAATTTAAATCTTCAAATTCCAGAATCAAAATTTATTTCATATCAAGAAGCTATTAAACTGCTTAAAAAAAATAAAGTAAATATTTCCGACGGAGAAGATTTAACTCCAGAAGCAGAAAAAAAACTATCTGAAATTTATCCTGAAACAATTATTTTTGTTCATAGCTGGCCTTTATCACTAAAACCATTTTACATAATGCCTAAGAATATGAATGTAAAATCTGAAGATGAAGAAAGTTGTGGATTTGATGCTATTTATGGTGGAATAGAAATTTCTTCGGGTGGCCAAAGGATTCATTTACCAGACCTTTTAATTAAAAGAATAAAAGCAAAGGGACTAAATCCAGAGCATTTTAAAAGTTACATAGATTCATTCAGATACGGTGCACCGCCACATGCAGGCTGGTCAATTGGTCTAGAGAGGATTACAGGAGTTCTTACAAAACAAGAAAATATAAGAGAAACATGTTTATTTCCAAGAGACACTCAGAGAGTAACACCTTAATGAAAATGACAATAAAAAAACAGAAAAGAAAGGACGATGAAAAAACTACTATAATTATCGGTTTGATTGTCAATCTATTTCTTCCAGGATTAGGGACTATTATATTTGGGAAATATGATATAGGAATAATACAACTTGTTCTTTCGCTTGTTGGGTTTTTTATTTCGATAACTACGATTGGGGTAATAATTGGAATACCTTTAATTATAGGGATGTGGATATGGGCTTTAGTGACGGGTATAATAGTATTAAAAAAGAATAAATAACAAAATACAAGAAAGATTTATAAATAAAAAATTAATTAATTTAGCATAAGTTTTTATTTTTTATTTGAGAAAAGAGATACGGTTTAGATGGTCACCAAAGAAAAAAATTTAATTTCATTACAAATACAGCAACCTGAATGGAAAAAAATTTTGGAAAAATCTATAACAACAACAGAAAATCTCCCTCAGATTTGCTCTTCTGAACTACAGCAGATTGCAGAAGTAATAAAAATTTATCCTATGTGTATAAACCCTTATTATCTTTCCTTAATAAAAGAAAAAAATGATGCAATTTACAAGCAGTGCATTCCTTCTATTCAAGAATTGCAGGATAACTTACAGCCAGATCCTTTGGCAGAAGAAAACATGTCTCCAGTTCAAGGATTAGTGCATAGATATCCTGACCGTGTTCTCCTAATAGTATCTAATAAATGTGCAGTATATTGTAGGTTTTGTACAAGAAAAAGAAAGGTTGGTACAGAAAAGATGGTTATAACAAAAGAACAGATTCTCCAAGGAATAGAGTATATAAAAAATCATCCAGAGATTAGAGATGTAATACTTTCAGGAGGAGACCCGTTAATGCTTGAAGACTATGAGATAGAATGGATACTTAAAAAATTAAGAGATATAAAACATGTTGAAATAATAAGAATAGGCACAAGAATTCCTTGTTCTTTGCCCCAAAGAATAACCCCTGAGCTTTGCGCGATGTTAAAAAAATACCATCCTATCTACATTAATACTCATTTCAATCATCCAGACGAAATTACAGAAGAAGCAAAAAAAGCTTGTAGTTTACTTGCAGATGCAGGGATTCCTTTAGGCAACCAATCTGTTTTACTTAAAGGTATAAACGATTCACCTGAGATAATGAAAAAATTAATGCAGAAATTGCTTCAGATAAGAGTAAAACCCTACTACCTTTATCAGGCAGACATGGTTAAAGGTACAAATCACTTCAGAACAAAAGTTAGCAAAGGAATTGAGATAATAAAATCGCTTAGAGGATTTACGAGTGGAATGGCTGTTCCACATTATGTCATTGATGCTCCAGAAGGAGGAGGAAAAATCCCTATTTTACCAGATTATCTCAAAGAATATAAATCTAAAAAATTGACCTTAACAAATTATAGAGATAAAGAGTATGCTTATATAGACCCTTAATTCTAAAATAATAATCAATTTAAATTTAAACAATCTTAACTTAAGCTTTATAAAGATCCTTTAATTTCTTCAAATATGGATTATTTATGGCATAAAATCTCTGAATCTGAAAAGAAGGCAATAAAAAAAGAGGCAAAAGCAATTCTTGAAAAATTCTCCAAAGCTCTCGAAAAAATTGAGAAAGAGATTAAAGGAACAGAAGGGGTCAAAAGAAACATTCAGTTCAGAAATGAAACAAAACCAGAATCGAACAAAGAATTCAGAAAATTATTCTTCAAAAATGTTCCTAAATCAGAAGACAATTATATTATAGCTGAAAAAGGAAGATGGAAATAAAATGAATATTCAAGATAAATTAAAACTAATAAAAACAGAAAAACTTACGGCAGTTCAAAATATACAAACATTTCTTAATAAGATAAAAAAAGAGGATAAAAAGATTAATTCATTTATTCAAATAAATAAAAATGCCTTAAAAGACGCAGAAGAGATAGATAAAAAAATCAAGCAAGGCAAAGCAGGAAAGCTTGCTGGCTTGGCAATCGCAATAAAAAGTAACATAAATGTTTTAGGATTAAAAATATCTTGCGCTTCTAAAACTTTAGAAGATTATTATGCCCCATATGATGCTACAGTTATTGAAAAAATAAAGGCAGAAGATGGAATAATAATAGGTATGACTAACATGGATGAATTCGCTTGTGGCTCCTCTGGTGAAACATCAGCTTTTGGCCCTACAAAAAATCCTACTAATAATGAATTAATTCCTGGTGGTTCTTCATCAGGCTCTGCAGCAGCTGTTTCAGCAGGATTCTGTGATTTGGCATTAGGCTCTGATACAGGAGGGAGTATTAGAAACCCGGCTTCTCATTGCGGAGTGATAGGCATAAAACCTACTTATGGCTTGGTTTCAAGATATGGCTTGATTGACTTATCAATGTCATTGGACCAAATCGGTCCTTTTTCGAATGATTTGTATGGAAGTGCATTATTACTCTCAGTAATTGCAGGATATGACGAAAAAGACCCCACAACATTTAATATTAAAAAAGAAGATTACACAAAAGCCCTTGAACCAAAATCAATATCTAAATTAAAAATAGGGATACTTGAATTTGAAAGAATATGCGACAAAAACATTTCTAGCCTTATTAATGAAAAAATCAATGATTTAAAGAAACAAGGACACAAAATAATTCCCTTAACACTAAAATACATCGATTTAGCTGTCCAAACATATTACCCACTCTGCTATGTAGAATTCTTTTCAGGGACAAGGAAATTTGACGGTAGGAAATATGGAAAAAGAATAGAAGAAGTTTGTGGTCCTGAGGTTCTAAGAAGAATCCTTGGGGGCTCTGAAATTTCAAAGGCAGAATTTCATGGTACTTATTACAGACGTGCATTAAAAGCAAAAGAGTTGATAACAAATGAATTAAATGAAGCATTAAATAAGGTTGACTGTATTATTCTTCCAACAGTGCCAAGATTACCCCATAAAATAGGAAGTAAAATTTCAATAGAAGAAATGTATGCTTATGATGCTTTTACAATTCCTTCAAATCTTACAGGAATTCCAACAATAAGTATTCCAATAGGAAAAATAAACAAGATTCCAGTAGGAATGCAGATTCTTGTCCCGAAATTTGAAGAAATGAAAATGTTTGAAATTGTAAATTTATTCTAAAATGTCATTCATCAACGATAAAAAACAATTTCTTTCAAAGCCAGACAAATCATCTGCAGGATGTATAGATTCTGCGATATCTTCTTTAGTAAAAAAAATAAATTTGAAAGAAAATTATTATACTACATCATCATGTGCTGGAAGAATTGTTTTAATGCCTGAAACAGGTAAAAAAAGCAAGAATGTCTTTCTGAAAATTTGGCACGAACCAATTAGTTTTAATGAATTTAAAGAAATCTTGTATTGTTCAATAAAAAGCTATACAGGCATTATTTATCTCAAACATGAACCTTGTATTATGCACGTTGCCTGTAATTCTTTAGAGAAGGCATTGCCTCTCATAAATCTCGCTAGACAAAGTGGATGGAAAAAATCAGGAATAATAAGCATCAGACCAGAAAAAGTGGTATGTGAATTGGTTTCAACAGAAATTCTTGCTGCTCCGATAGCTATTAATAAAAAAGTACTCGCTGATGATAATTATCTTAAAACTCTTATTTCAGAATGCAATAAAAAGCTTGTAATGACAAGAGAAAAAATACGAAAGTTTGAAAAAGCACTTTAACATTAGAATAAAATGGTGAATATAAAGCCTAAAATAGGCATCGAGATTCACGGATATTTAACAACAAAAGAGAAATTATTTTGTAGATGTTCTGCAGATTATAAAAATGCAAATCCTAATACAAATATCTGTCCTGTATGTACTGGACAACCGGGGTGCAAGCCAATGGCCCCAAACATTGAAGCAATAAAAAAATGTATAGCTATTGCTTTAATGCTTGATTGTAAAATCAATAATAAATTGATATGGCAAAGAAAACATTATGATTGGGCTGATTTACCAAAAGGATATCAAAATACAATTTCGGGAGCTTATTCTATTCCTCTTGCAGAGTTTGGAAAATTTAATGATGTGATTATTAGGGAATGCCATCTTGAAGAAGATCCTGCAAAATGGGATCCAGAAACAGGAAAAATAGATTATAACAGGTGTGGTGTGCCATTAATCGAAATAGTTACAGAACCTGATTTTTCATCAAGTAAGCAAGTAAGAGAATGGTTAAATCAGCTAATTATCATGCTTTCGTACATAAAAGCAGTTGACAAAGATGCAGGGATAAAAGCGGATATAAATATTTCTGTAAATGTAAATGGTAAGAATGGAGAAAGAGTTGAAATAAAAAATCTTAATTCGATGTATTCGATAGAAAAAGCTATAGATTATGAAATTTTAAGACAGTCTTCACTTTTGGAAAAAGGTGAGTTAATCAAACGTGAAACAAGAACATTTGATGAACTAACAAAATCTACAATAGCGATGAGGGGTAAAGAACTCGCAGAAGATTACAGATTTATTCCAGACCCTGATTTACCTATATTAGAAATAAAAAGTGAGTTGATAGATGAAATAAAAAAAACTTTGCCAGAGTCTCCAAATGCAAAAATCCAAAGATTTATAGAAGAGTACGGAATAGACGATGCAGCAGCAAAAGTTTTAGCATCAGATATCGAACTAGCGAATTTGTTTGACAGTGTAGCTAAAAAAACAAATTCGAAACTTGCAGCTTATTGGATAACAATAGAATTATTAAGAGTTTTGAACTGGAATAAAAAAACTCTTAAAGAAGTTTCTATTAACCCCGAACATTTCATTGAACTTTTAAATTTGATAGAAAAAAAAGAAATAACAGAATTAGCTGCAAAAAAAATGTTAAATGATTTTATCCCTATATCATTTTCTCCTTTAACAAAATTAAAAAAAGTTTCAAGAATAGATTCTCGCTCTGAATTAAAAAAAATCTGCCAGAAAATCATAAAAAAATTCCCTTGTGCAGTTGAAGACTACAAAAATGGTCAAGAAAAAGCATTATTTTTCTTAGTAGGGGAGGTAATGAAAGAAACTGATAGAAGAGCAGATTCAAAAATAACTTTAGAGATTCTTAAGAAGCTCCTTTTGAGTTGAGTATATTTCACTGGTATCATCGGAAGGTTTATCTTTAAATGTTCTAAATGATTTTGTTCTTAAACTAAAGGAAAAATTTTTTTTGGAAATAAGATTCAGTTTTACACAATAAATTGTATCTGGTTCTACATCGTTAAAATAGAAACTGCCATAATTTTTATCTACAGAAACTGGAAATTCATATTTTCTTCTTTCAGGATTTTGTGGATAAAGCCCTATAATTCCTTCAATTTTTCCTACTTTTTCCATTTCCTTGAATTTTTTTTCACTTATTTCCCAGTAGACATAAACACATCTTGGATCCCTTAACAAATATTCTATTCTGCTCTTGTCAAAAGGTATGAGAGTAATTTGTTCCTCAATGTTTATATTAATATTAGATTCTAATTTACTTTTTAGAATTTTTATTTCTTCTTCTAGCTGTTTTTTCTTTTTGTTTTTTAATAATAATCCAAACATATATAAAAAATACTAAAATTATCTTTTAAAAACATTTAGAATTTTACAAATTGATAAATCATTCCTGCAACAAATAATAAGATTAAAATGATTGCAAAAACCCATCTCAAAGGAATATCATACTCTGGTTTAATCTTACCTTTTTCTTTTGCTTTTTTTGTAATTAAAACAATTAGGATCCCTTCAATTCCTCCAGCTATCGCACCTGTAATTCCTATTACATTTATAAAAGAACGTGCTCCTGCCAAAAAAGCGATTAATGGAATAGAGCAAGTTAGAAGCCATGCTGCTGTCTTATTGATTTTATAGTCATAATGTAGCATCCATTTTAAAGCGAGCCCTAAAATTAAAAAAGAAGTAGACATTGAAAATACAGGAAACAAATTTCCGAATAAAACCATGTATCTTCCAAAGAGATTTCCTAAACCGATAGTAGCAATTTCCGTTGTATGTATACCTGTAGCTCCAACAACAGCAATAGTAAATAAAAGATAAATGAAAAAAGGAATTAGACTCCCAATGATAATAGCTTTTTTTAGAAGTTTTTTATTTTGCTTTAGTTCTATTTCCATTTCAGGAATAGCAGCTGCACCTATAAAAGCAAAGAGAATAACTCCGTAAGGTAAAAATAATTTTGACAAATCAAAGTTCATTAAATTGTCTATATTTATCTTAGTTAGTGAAATAACTATTATTACTACTATTAGTAAAACCATAAAAAAAGAAAGATAAAATTCTGCTTTTTTTATTGCAGATAAATCAAAATATATTAATATAGAAGCAATAACAAAAAAAAGAATGGAAAAGAAAAAAGGATTCCCTCCAAATATTGCACTTAAAACTTCCCCTTCACCTATTAGATATGCAATTAAAGCTCCAACTATACCAAAAAAAGAAGAAAATGCCATTACTGTTTTTCCTATTTTACCAAGATATAGTTCAGCAAGTCCTGCGAGCTGATGTACTTCTTTTGTCCTTAAACAAATTTCACCTAGATATAAGTTTATCATTAAGATAACTAATCCTAAAATAACCAAATTGATAAATCCTACAAGAAACCCTGCCTTAGCGACAACATATGGAATACCAAAAATGCCAGCACCTATTATTGTTCCTATTAATGTAGCTACTGCCTCCCAAAATACATTACTCCCTCTTTTCATTATCCTCAAAAGAAATAATTTCTTATAAATTTAACTAAGATAAAGAATACTGATTGTTTTTATAAGTTTACTATAATAATAAAAAGTAGAATACTTTTTTAAATAATTTCAATCTATTAATATAGGGCCTATCATCTAACGGATAGGATACGCGGCTTCGGACCGCGGCATGAGGGTTCGAATCCTTCTAGGCCCACTTTTATTTGTTATATGCTTTTAGGGGCTGTGGGGTAACTTGGTAGCCTTCGAGCTTCGGGAGTTCGTGATCCGCGTTCAAATCGCGGCAGCCCCATTGATATCATAAAAATTTCCTTATTTCAAAAAGTTTAAATTACTTAAAAAATAAGATTAATAATGCCAAAAAAAGAGATTAAAGAAAAATCTGAAAAAATAACTTTCAATATTGACAAAAATAAAAATTTCTCAGAATGGTATACTGAAATAGTAAAGAAAGCAGAGCTTGCTGATTTAAGATATAACATAAAAGGATTCATAGTATTCCAGCCTTGGTCTGTTTTAGCAATGGAAAAAATGTATGATTTTATTGAAGAAGCTTTACAAAAAAAAGGACATAAGCCATATTTTTTTCCAACCCTTATTCCTGAAAAAAATTTTAAAATCGAAGAAGAGCATGTAAAAGGATTTACACCAGAAGTTTTTTGGGTTACAGAAGCAGGTGATTCTAAACTTAAAGAAAGATACGCTTTACGTCCAACATCAGAAACAGCATTTTATCAAATGTTTTCCTTATGGATTCAATCTTACAAAGACTTGCCATTCAAAACATATCAGAGAGCTAATGTCTTTAGATATGAAACAAAAGCAACCCGTCCTTTTTTAAGAAGTCGAGAATTTCATTGGATAGAGACTCATTGCGCACATGCTTCTGAAGAAGATGCAATGAAACAGGTAAAAGAAGATATGGAGACAACAAAAGAAGTATTACATGACATTTTTCTTTTACCATTTATTTTCTTTGAAAGACCATCATGGGATAAATTTCCAGGAGCTAAAAGAACATTTGCAGCTGATGTAATTAATCCTGACGGAAAAATGGTTCAGCAGCCTTCGACTCATCTCTTAAATCTTGAATTTTCAAAAGGATTTAATGTAAAATTCAAAGATAAAGATGAAAAAGAAAAATTTTGTTATATAACATGCTACGGTCCTGCAATATCAAGAATTTTTGCTTCTGTAATAATAGTTCATGGAGACAATAAAGGGCTTATCTTTCCATGGAAAATTGCTCCAATACAAGTTATAATAATCCCTATAATGAACGAAAAATCATTGCTTGAAAAGGCAAATGAGATTAAAAAAATTCTTAATGAAAATAAAATATCGGCAGAGATTGATGATTCAGAAAAGAGGCCTGGAGAAAAGTATTATTTTTGGGAGATGAAAGGAGTACCATTAAGGATAGAGATTGGAAACAATGAAATAAAAAACAGTGAATTAACAATTTATCGAAGAGATATTGAAAAAAAAGAAAAGATAAAAGAAAAAGACTTATTAGAATGGATTAAAAAAACATCTAAAGATTATGATAAAAATTTAGTTACAAGAGCAGATAGTATATTCAATTCAAAAATAATAGATGTCTCCTCTTTTAGTGAGCTTAAATCTGCCATTGAAAATGGAAGGATAGCAAGAGCTGGTTTCTGCTCTATTGAAAAAGACGGTGAAAAATGTGCTGAAAAAATAGAAAAAAATCTTCCAAGAACAAAAGTTCGTGGCACAAAACTTGAAAAAGAAAAACCCATCGGAAAGACTGCAAAATGCATTATCTGCGGAAAAAAAGCTAAAGAAGTTGTTTACATTGCACAGGAATATTAAATTTTTACATTCATTCAAATATTTTTTGTTATTTTTATGTTAATTACATCAATCTCAAAACAAAAAAGTATTAATTTAATATCTTAAATTTATAATTGCTTTCTTATTTCTTCAATAAATTTTTTTAAATTTTTTACTTGAATTGTTGCTGCAGCAGCTGCCTCATGTCCTCCCCCCCTTCCTTCTACATTTTCTAAGGCTTTTTCTAGAAGCATTCTAACCATCTTTCCCCTTAATGAGATATTTACCTTATCGCCTTGAATACCTGCAACAGCAATTATTTTTCCAGGATACTTATATATAAGTTTATTTGCTAATTCTGCTGAGAATTTTATATTTCCTGCATATTGAAAAAATACAAGTTTATTAGCTTTTTTAGCAATTTCATCTGCCTTTTCAAAAATAGCTTCAAATTTTTTATTCAGATATTCACTTCTCTTTAGAATATACTCATATTTCTTTTCTCCTGAAAGGATTTCATATGGATCTTTTGCTTTTTCTAATATTTTAAGCATTTTAACTACATTGCTTGTAGTATCCTTAAGTGCAAATCCAAAAATAGTCACAAGCTTTCCAAGCTGAGTTTCATAAAGTATTTCTGGAGCGCTTTTCTTTGATTCAATTAGTTCAGGATATCTTTTCCTAAACTCATCTATAAAATCTGGAACAAACCAATCTGCAATGCATCCGATCATTGCAAGCCATAAATCTTTTTTAGTAATATTAAAACACCAATAGCTCACCGGCTCACTACTTATATTTTCACCTTGTAAAGGATTGTAATAATAAACTCCTTCTTCAATTTTTTGTAAAGGATGATGATCTATCCAAATTACAGGAATATTTTGTACTCTTGCTTCCTCAAAGAAGGCAGCATCTACTAAAGGTTTGTCTAAAATAAAAATTACATCTGGCTTTAATTCTGAAATTTTTCTCGCATAACTTTTATTTAGCTCAGGAAAAGATTTTATAGGAATACCTTTACCTCTTTCAATAAATCTTTGCAACAATAAAAAGCTAATTAGACCATCAACATCATTATCAAAGAAAAAAAGAGGATTTTGTGCTTTTTCTAGCCATTCTCTGATTTCTTGAAGTTGTTCTTTATTAAGCATATTAGATTTTCTTGCCAAGAAGAGCCTGCTCTTTAAGCTGCATTAGTTCTTTCATCAATTTGGCTGCTTTATTTTCTCCTATAAGCTCAATAATCTTTTCAGGCATATCAAATATGTTCTGCAAATTATTTGCTTCATTCACTATTAATTCAATTTCATTTTTTGATAAAGAAGACTTATTTAAAATCCTATATCCTTTAGTTATCACAGGATCTTCCATTTTTTGATAACCAAGTAAGGCAAGTATATTTAGAGGTTCTGTTAATTGGTCAAGAGTCAATTCTGAAAGAGCAATTTTAGTAGCTAATGGGTCCTTTTGGCTATAATCCTTCAAAATTAAAAACTCTTCATTATCTATACCTTTTCTCATCTCTTTCAATTGTAGTTTAACTAACGCTCCTTCCACTCCAAGCTCTAAAATATATCTTCTTATTATATCCTCAATTCTTGATGCTATTTCTGCTCTTTGTATAGTCAAAACAATATCATTAAGACTTGTTAAATTTGTAAATTCAAGAACATTCAGATTCATTATTAATTCATTAAATCTTTCTTTTTCTTTTTCAAGCATTCTTAATGTCGCATCAGCCCTATTTAAGATATCTTCTGCTGATTTAAGAACATATCTTATATTTCCTTTGTAAAGAGTGATAATATTTTTTCTTTCTGAAACAGTTATAACAAGCTGGCCTGTTTGTTTAGCTGTTCTTTCAGCAGCTTTGTGTCTTGTTCCTGTCTCGCTTGTAGGGATAGTATGATCTGGAACAAGTAAAGTATTGGCAAAAAGTATCTTTTTTAATTCGCTATCAAGAATTACCGCACCATCCATTTTGCATAGCTCTACTAATTTCTGTGGAGAGAACTTACAATTAACTTCAAAACCTCCATTTGTTAGTTTCAATACTTCGGGAGTATCGCCTATAACTATCATTGCCCCAAGTTTTGCTTTAGCAACATCTTCTATTGCAGTTCTTAATGCAGTACCAGGAGCAACAAGTTTTAACATACTCAAAAGTTCCTGCTCTTTTTCATCATCTTTTAATTTTTCCATTTTTGATATATCCTTCTGAAATAATAAATGAATTTTTTTTATTCTTAAAATTATCTGTTCTTATTGTTTAATTGTCGCTATAGCAAGTCTTACTATATCTTTAATATCACATCCTCTTGATAGGTCATTAACAGGTTTTTTTAGTCCTTGAATTATAACCCCTGTCATTTCTGCATTGGAAAAGATTTTAGCTATCTTATAACCTATATTTCCTGCATCTAAGTTAGGGAATATTAAAACATTTGCATCAATAAATGGAATATGTTTTCTCAATGCTGTTTCTTTATTAAGAGCTGCGTCAAGCTGAACTTCTCCGATAACATTTAACCCTTTTTTTCTTGCAATATTTGTTGCTTTTCTTACATCATTAAAAAAGGTTATATTATCTTTTCTTTTAGAATATGTATGATATGAAAGCATTGCTACTCTCGCTCTTTTACCAACCATTTTTTCAAAGGTTCTTGCACTTAGTATAGCTATCTCAGCTAATTCTGTAGCAGTAGGTCTTTCTTGGACACTAACGTCTGCAAAAAGATAATACTTGTTTTTTATTTTCATCAAAACAGCCCCAGAAGCTTTTTTTACATTCTTTTTTGTTTTTATAATTCGAAATGCCGGTATAAGTATCTCTGGGGTTGAAAAAACAGCTCCTGAAAGAACTGCATCGCATTTCCCTTCATGTAGCATCATACACGCAAAATAATTTCTATCAAGAATTAATTTTCTCGCTTCTTTTATAGACAGCCCTTTTCTTCTTCTTAATTCATATAACTTTTGTATATAGATTTCTTTTTCAATTGCAGTTTCAGGATTTATTATAGAAACATTAAATCTTAATTTTAATTTTTCAAATTTTTCAAGAATTTTCTTAATATCTCCTAAAAGTATTACTTTTGCAATTTTTTTCTTTACTATAATAGCAGAGGCTTTCAGAATCCTTTCGTCTTCCCCTTCAGGAAATACTATTTTTTTCTCTTTTAGCATAACTTAAAGAATGAAGTAATATATTTAAAATTATTTAAATATTAATTACTTTCTGGAGAATAATACTTAAATTTTCCTTTTGCCATCTGTTCAGCAGCTTTTTCAATTTCTTTTTTAGTATAGCTAACTCCTATTTCATCATAAAAACTTTTTAAACCATTTATGTAATATTTTTTCTTTTCCTTAAAACTAAGTTCTTTTTTTCTATAAAACTTATCAGAAATTTCAGTCATAATTACTGCAAAAATTAAACCTTTATAAATTTTTTCTATTGTTACAAAATAGTAATAAAAGAGATATAAGATAATTATTTTATTCCTCTTGAATGTTTTCCTGCACTTGTAAGCCCTCTAAAAACCCTGCCTCTTGCATTAAGAAGCCATTTTAATTTCGGATCATTTTTGATTTGTGGATGTAAGGGATCAACTAAAATTACTTCAAAAAAATAATACATTCCGTCTTTTCCAATCCAATAACTGTTTAATACTTCAAGATTTTTGAACTTTCTTGCAGCTCTTTGCTCAGCAACCCATCTATAATTTGCTTTTAAGACTTTTCTTGATGTCATTCTTTTTGTTCTTCTTCCAGCTCTCACTGCTTCTCTTTTTCTTCCTCCCCTAAGTAGTCTTACTCTAACAATAACAAAACCAGGTTTTGCTTTATACCCTAGAGCTCTTGCTTTATCCAACCTCAGAGGTTTTTCGACTCTTTCTATCGCTTTGCCTTTTCTCCATGCAATCTGCATTTGTCTCATCTCATAAGTTGGTTTTTTCCATGCTTTAGCAAGATAATGATACATTCCTTTTGCCATTAAAAAGGCAATAAAGAAATGTTTTTAAAGGTTTTGGGAAATTGAGCTAATAAATATTTAAATAAAAATAGAAATCTATTTAAAATATTCGAAATATAAAAGATTATGAATAAATGGCTAGAATTACTGCTTGGTCTGATACTACTATTAGCCCCTATAGTAGTTGCTCTGCAATGGAAAGCAACATGGGGTGCAGCAACACTTCAATTTATTATGGGGGGAATAATAGTAGTAGTAGCATTAATAGGCTTAATGTTTATAATGCTTGGCATCTCAGATATGAGCAGTTAAAAAAGAATTTACTAAAGAAATAATTTAATTTTTATAACTTGATAATTTTATTTTGATCTATCTTAATTTTAATTATTTTTAAGATATTCTTAATTATAGTAATAAATATTAACTTTTTATACAAATAATAAAAATGCAATGTATAAAATGTAAAGGTAGAGGCATGTGCGGAAAACCTTGTCCTATTCTTTCAAAGTTAAAAGAATTTCAACCAAAAATAAAAACAGAATTTTCCGGTTCGTCTCCTCCAGAAATATTTGTTGGTAGATTTAATTATCCAGATGTTTATACAGGAATACTTGCACCTGCAGAGCATGGTGATACAGAACAGTTTAGTATGCCTGAAATATGGCATTCTAAAAATTTCGGAATTTCTGAAATTCTTGCATATAGAAGCAGTATGATTTACTCAAGATTTAAGTCAAATATTAAATCAGTAAAAAATCCAAAAAGATTTCTTTCGGTTTTGCAAGAAACAGCAATGACTTCAAAAGCGATAGATATGGAATTCAAATTGAATAAAAGGCCTTCACTGGGATTTCATCTTGAGCAAAAAATACCTCTCATAGGCAATCCAGCCCCCTTAAGATTCGTAAGATTTCAGGAGAATGTAAAAATAGAGAAAAAAATAGATTATATTGTGAATGATGTGGATATGAAATCGCTAGATGCAATGTATGAGCTTTATAATGCAAGAATTTCAACTAGCAATATAATCAAAATTCTTTCTGCAGGCTTGTTGGGTATAAAAAAAGAACGAAAATTAGTACCGACAAGATGGGCAATAACAGCAACCGATTCAAATCTTTCAGATTTAATGCTAAAAGAAATAAGATATTTTCCTTTAATTTCTAATTTCTTCTTATTTAATGCAGAATACCTCGGCAATCATTATGAAATTATTTTTTTGCCATCTATATTTTCTTTTGAGGTATTAGAAGCAAAAGTTCCAGGAAGTGTATGGAATCCTTCTGAAGAATTGTATTTTATGTGTGATTATGAAAGTTGGTATGGAAGAAAAAATTATGCTACAAATGTTACAGGAGGATATTATGCTGTTAGACTTTCTGTTGCTGAATATTTAAAAAAAATTAAAAAACAAGCATCTGTTTTAGTACTAAGAGAGTGTCGTCCAGAATACTGGGCTCCTTGTGGTGTAGGTATTTTAAGGGAATGTACACGCTCAGCATTCCAAAAACAACCAGAAAAATTTTCGACACTAAAAGAAGCTCTTCAACAAGCACAGAAAAGAATGAAGCTGCCAATAGAAGAGTTCATAAAACGCTCTATATTAATAAAAGAATTTAATCAGCAAAAAAGATTATCTAACTATTTTTGATATTTTAAGAATAAAATTTAGCTATAATCCTTGCCTTTTTTTTATACTTATTTTTTAAATAAAGTGCATAAATCACCCCTGCCACTAACCCGCCAAGATGTGCTGAATTCCCTATAGGCAAACCTGCAAATGCAGAAAGTAAAGTAAAGACCAAAAGAATTAAAATTACACCAAACCACATCGGCATTGCAACTGGAATAAACATTACATAGATAGGCATTCTTGGAGTCAAAATTGCAAGCATTCCTGCAACCCCAAATATCGCTCCTGATGCTCCAACTGCAAGAGCTTTTTCAGATACTCCAAGTCCTGGAACACTGTTTAAAGGAAAAAAACTGAATAAAATAAAGAATATTCCTGCAACAATACCTGAAACAAAATAAATTGCCAAGAACCTTCTGCTTCCTATAAGTCTCTCCAAAAAGCTTCCTAAAAATATCAATGAGAACATATTCATAAAAAGATGCGAAACATCACCGTGCATAAACATGCTTGTAATTATTGTCCAAAACTTTCCATGAAGAAAAGAAGAAGGTTGTAATGCGATTGAATAAATAAATTGAGGATAGATGCTAATCAGTATTATTGAAATAAGAAAAAATATGATATTTATTCCTATAAGCCATAAAGTAATATTACTATATCTTTTTATCATTTTTTATTTTTTATTTTTTTGATTTTAATCTTGATTTTCTCAATTTTTTTATTTTTTTCTTATTTTTCTTTCTTGCTCTTTTTATAGCTATTAATCTTTTCTTTTTTTTAGCAAGCCTTTCTGCTTCAAGTTTCATAAGCCTTATAGATTCTATTTTTTTTAATTCATTGTCAATATCAATTATTTCTTGCTTTGTCTTTACTATTTTATTTTTCAAATCTTTAGTTAACTCTTCGCTAGATTCAAGCTGTAAAACAGTACCGCATTCGGGGCATGTAAAATGGTGAAGCATAGCACTTTCCTCATTAAATTCTGTACATTTATTAGGACAATTGTAAAATCTTTTATTTTCCCTACTATTAAGCTGATAATTAAGATTGTTAAGTTCTTTTTCTTTTAATATTTTGAGCCTCTCTAATGCTTTTGGTACATTTAAACTCCACGAATAAATATACCACCCTTTTTTTTCATCTTTTTTTCTTACAAAAGAGACAATATTTTGATTATATAATTTATAAAGAATGTTTCTTGCTTGATTGATAGTCATCTTTAGCCTATCTGCTATTTTAAACTCATTGATAGGTTTTCCATCTTTAAGTATGTCTATTACTGCTTCTGTGTTTTTTCCTGCTACTTGTACAACAAGTTCTTTTAAAAGCTTAAAGTATTCAGTCTGCATCTCATCGAAAAAAAGTTAGAAAATATATATCTTTTGATTTTATATGTTACTACTACGTAATCTAAACATAACTTTTATATAAACTTTTAAACTTAGTATGTTATGAGTATTTTCAAAAAAAAGGGCGTTAAAAAAGAACTACCAAGTCTTCCTGAGCTTCCTGAATTGCCTGAACTGCCTAAATTTCCGGAATTACCGAAAGTACCTCAAGAAAAAGAAATACCTACATTACCTTCTTTACCTTCATTGCCCTCTCCTTCTCCTAAGTTATTATTAGAACCTGAGCAAATAAAAGTTCCTGTAAAACCAGTAACTATGGAAATAAGTGATATCGAAAAAAAAGAATTTGAAACTGAAAAGATTAAAGAGATTAAAGAACAACCTATTTTTGTTAAAATAGATAAGTATAGAGATGCAATAGCAAATCTTGAGATGATAAAGAAAAAGATTCATGAAACATCTAATCTTCTAGAAAAAATAAAAGAAACAAGAGCAAAAGAAGAAGAAGAGTTAAATATATGGGCTCAAGAAATCAACACAATAAAAGAAAAAATAGAAATTATAGATAAAAAACTTTTTAGCATTTGATTTTTTATTGATGGAGGTTTTTTATATGAAAAATAATGATGAAATAGAAGAAAGTAAAGATATTTTTATTAAATTAGAACCTTCAGATTCCATAGAGTTAAAGCGTACATTACTTGAAATATCTGCTTCTAGCATAAAAATGCAACTTATATCTAAAAGATTCAAAGAAAAAACGAATCAAGAAATAAAAGAACGAGCTCTTGCAAAGAGATACATGAGGGAAACATCTAACTTAATATACCAATTAATAGAAAAACTTCCAAAAATAAAAGATATTCCATATATCGTAAAAAAACATGTAATAGAAGAAAAACAACCTATAAAAGAAACCAAACTTACAAAAGAGGATACTTTAATGCTTGAATTGGAAAATATAAAGAAAAAAATATTAAGTTTACAATAAAAACTAGAACTTATTCTTAATATATAGGTATTTAATAAATTAGTTTATTGTTTAATCTTTTATAAAAAAAGAAGCATAGTAAGGATTTTAAACTTAGAAATAAATCAATAAAAGATGAAAAGAAAAGAGTTAATTAAATTATATTTAGATTTTTTTAAATCTAAAAATCATGAAATAATTCCCTCTTCTTCTCTTATTCCTGAAAATGATCCCTCTGTTCTTTTTACAACAGCAGGAATGCATCCCTTAGTTCCATATTTATTAGGTCAGAAACATCCTTTAGGCAAGAGGCTCGCAAGCGTCCAAAAATGTATTAGAACAACAGATATAGATGAAGTCGGTGATGAATTTCATCATACTTTCTTTGAAATGCTTGGCAACTGGAGCTTAGGGGATTATTTTAAGAAAGAAGCTATAGAATTCTCATTTGAATTTCTAACAAAAAAATTAAAACTACCTGTCGAAAAATTAGCGGTAACTTGCTTTGAAGGAGATAAAGATGCTCCAAAAGACGAAGAAGCAGCAGAGATATGGTTGAAGTTGGGAATTCCAAAAGACAAAATTGTATTCATGCCTAAATCAGCAAATTGGTGGGGCCCTGCCGGAACAACAGGACCATGTGGGCCAGATACAGAAATGTTCTTTTTTGTGGGTAAAAAAATCACAAAAGAAAGCAATCCTAAATCTAAACCTGAAGAATGGTGTGAAATTTGGAACGATGTTTTTATGCAGTACAATAAGACAATCGATGGCAGGTTCGAAGCATTAAAACAGAAAAATGTCGATACAGGTATGGGTGTAGAAAGAACTCTCGCGATAGTGAATGGAATAAATGATGATTATTTAACTGAAACTTTTATGCCTTTAATAGAGATAATAGAAAAAATAAGCAAAAAGAAATATGGAAAAGATAAAGAAGAAACAAGAAGCATGAGAATAATCGCAGATCATATAAAAGCTGCAACTTTTATATTAGGTGATGAAAAGCATATTGCTCCAAGCAATGTAGACCAAGGTTATATTCTCAGAAGATTAATTAGGAGGGCAGTAAGACATGCAAGAATTCTTGGAGTAAAAGAAAATTTTGTAAAAGAAATAGCAAAAGAAGTAATTAAAATTTATGCTCCTGATTATCCTGAACTAAATAGAAATAAAAATTTTATTTTTGTAGAAATTGAAAAAGAAGAAAATAAATTTCGTGAAACTCTCGAAAAAGGATTAAAAAAATTCGAAGAAATAACGAAAGATGGGGAAATTAGTGGTAAAGAAGCTTTTCTTTTATACCAGTCATTTGGATTTCCTTTGGAAATCATAGAAGAACTTGCTGTTGAGAAAAACATTAGATTTAGAGAAAAAGATGAATTTAATAAAGAATTTTTAAGACATCAAGATTTGTCAAGAATAGGGGCAGAGAAGAGATTTAGAGGAGGTTTAGGAGAAGTTACAGAAGAAACAATAAAACTCCATACAGCAACTCACCTTTTAAATGAGGCGTTAAGAAGAGTCATAAGCAAGGATATTGTTCAAAAAGGCTCAAATATAACCCCAGAAAGATTAAGATTTGATTTTAATTATGATAAGAAACTAACAGATGAGCAATTAAAAGCAGTTGAACAAGAAGTCAATAATATAATAAAAAAAGCATTGCCTGTTGAAAAAGAAGAAATGTCAGTCGAAGAAGCTAAAAAAATTGGTGCACAAGCACAATTTGGTGCGAAATATACAGAAAGAGTTTCGGTATATAAAATAGGCAATTATAGTATTGAAATTTGTGCAGGGCCTCACGTTAAAAATACCAAAGAACTTGGACACTTTAAGATTATCAAAGAAGAAGGCATTGCTGCCGGAATAAGGAGAATTAAAGCCGTGCTTGAATAACTTTATAAATAACATTAATTAAAATAATATAATAAAAAGAGGTAACAAAAATTTAAGTTTTTTTAAATGCAAATAGAATTAAAAGAAAAACCGAAAAAAGGGGCTGTTATAATAGAAGGTTTTCCAGGATTTGGATTAGTAAGTACAATAGCAACTGAATACCTTGTCGATCATTTAAATGCAAGGCTTATAGGAAAAATTTCTTCAGATAAAATACCTGCAATAATTGCGATTCATAGAGGACAAATTGTAGAGCCTTTAGGAATTTTCTATGATGAAAAAAATAATATAGTAATAATAAGAGCAATAGCAAATGTCAATGGCCTTGAATGGGAAATCACTGAAAGTATAGCAAAATTAGCAGAAGAAATAAAAGCTAAAGAAATTATATCAATAGAGGGAATTTCTTCTGACAATAAACCTCCGGAACCAGAAGCTTTTTTCTTTACGAAAGATGAAGAAAAAAGAAAACGTTTTGAAAATTTAAAAATGCGTGAAATAGATGAAGGAATTATCGTAGGGGTTACAGCATCATTAATGACAAAAATGCCTGAAACAACATTTATATTTACAGAAGCAATATCAGAACTTCCTGATAGCAGAGCAGCAGCGAAAGTGATAGAAGTTTTAGACAATTACTTAAAATTGAAAGTAGACTATAAACCACTAGTAAAGAAAGCAGAGGATTTTGAAAAGAAAATAAGAGAAATTTTAATGAAAACAAAAGAAATTTCAAAAATAAAGGAGAAAAAAGAAACTTATTTTGGCTGATAAGCTTTTTCAAAAATTTTAAAAATCCCTAATTATCATAATTCTTAAAATGCAGAAAAGAATACTTATAGGCGGAAGGGATATTCCAAAAATAGAAGGATTAGATGCTCCAATGTATTCGGGATATATTGATTTTCTCGATTCTAACAAAGAGCATGATAGATTGATTAAATTAAGACTTGAAAATATAGGGCTCTATTGTAATGCATATTATATTGATGCTAAAATAGGGGATGAAGATAAGTTAAAAGAAAGTATTTCAAAAGTTGAAAAAAAGGGTATTAAGTATATCGTTTACCAAACTTAATATTCTATAAAATAATTAGTTATTTATCCACAAGAAATCAAAATAATTTTCATAATATTTTGCAACTTCCCCTCTTATCATTACAGAAGCTTCATTATTTTTTGTTAATGCTGAAGAACCCCAATTATGAGAACCTAAAATAACTGTTGAATTATCTATTATAATCAGTTTATCATGAGTTGTTGTTTTTACAGAATCTAATTTCACAGAAATTCCTTTTTCAGCAAGATAATTTGCAGTTTTTTGATTTTCCTTACTTAGTTCTGTAAGCTTACCATACCATTCTGACTGGTCAAGAATAATCCTTATATTAACGCCATTATTATGTGCTCTGACAAGAGCATCTCTTAACTGAACAACAGAATTATTTTTTTCATACCATTTGAACTCATAAAGAATAATATCAATACTCGTCTTTGCAGAATTAATTTCATTTATTAAAATAGGATAATACTCTTCGTTGATTAAAGGAGTGATATCATTTGAATTGTAAGAGCATATAGGACACTCCCACCCTCTAGATGAAACTAAATATCCTAAAGTAAATGAGATGCATAATGTAAGAATGAATGCAATAATAAACTTCAATTTTTTCATCTTTATTGAATGTAAGTTAACCATCTCTTATATTTTTCATTCTTACCTTTAACAACATCAAGATAAGCTTGTTTTATTTTTTTTGTTATCACTCCCTGCTTTCCACTTCCTATAATTTTATCGTCAATCTGTGAAATTGCAGTAACTTCAGCAGCTGTTCCTGTAAAAAAAGCTTCATCAGCTTTTCTTAATTCCTTTAAAAATATATTTTTTTCATTTACTTCATACCCCAAATCATTTGCAATTTCAATTACACTTGCTCTAGTAATTCCGGGCAGTATGTTTCCAAGTTTAGGTGTTAAAATTTTTTTGTGTTTCACGATAAATAGATTTTCTCCTGGACCTTCTGCAATTTTTCCTTTAAAGTCAAGTAATAAGGCTTCATCAAATCCTGCTTTCTTAGCTTCAAGAGATGAAAAGATCGAATTTACATAATATCCACATATTTTTGCATCTGCAATAACTGAGTTTGGATGCAGTCTAATATAAGATGATGTTTTTACTTTTACAGAATCTTTTCCAAGATAAGCCTCCCACGGCCATACTGCAACAGCAAGAGAAACAGGTGCTTTACTTGGATCCAAACCCATAACACCATAATCGTGAAACATAATTGGCCGAATATACCCTTCTCGACAGATATTAAGATTTGCCTTGACTGTATCGACAATTACTTTTTCGATCTCTTCTTGAGAATAAGGAATTTTTGTACCAAAAATAGAAAATGATTTAATCAGTCTTGAAACATGATCCTTAAGTCTGAAAATAGCACTTTTTCCATCTTCAGTTTTATAAAATCTTATGCCCTCAAATGCTCCAGAGCCGTAATGTAAAGTATGAGTTAAAATATGTATTTTACATTCATTCCAAGGAACTAATTTTTTATTATACCATATAAGATTTGTCTCTTGCATTAGATTCTATTGAAAAACTAACATTTAAAGATTTCTGTATCATAAAAATATTAAAAAATTTAACAAAAGTTTTTATTATTCAATATATATTGCAGGCTTTCCTGGCTTAGCTTTTCCAGCTTTTCCTTGAGGATCGTACTTGTTTTTGTCATTAACTGAAAAGATTTGTATAGGAAGATTAATCTTCCTTTTTATTTCTTTTATATCATATATATCTTTTTCTTTTGGCAAAATATAAATAAATATTTTTGAAACTTTTCTTTTTTTATTAGTTATTATTTTTAATACATTGAAAATATCTGAGATAAGATTATTCAAAATTTTTTCTTCTTTTTCAAATTTTTCGTTGATTTTTGATTCATCTACTTTTGGCCATCGTTCCAATGAAAGAAAAGTTTTATTTCCTAAAGCATGCCATAATTCTTCTGTAATATAAGGGCAATAAACATGCAACATTTTCAAAAAAATTTCTGCATTTTTTTTATCAATCGACCTCTCAGAAAGATAATTAAACAATTCTCTTAATTTAATTACTGCAATATTATGCCTAAAATTTTCAATATCTTCTGTAACTTGTTTTATAGTAAGATTAACTTTGCTTTCTGTTTTCTCATCAATTTTCCCTTCTTTGAAATTTTTAAAATAATTATATACTTTAATAAGAAATTTATGATTACCAAAAACAATTTTTTCATCCCAAATGCTATCTTTATCTGGAGATGCAAAACTAACTAATGAAATTCTAAGTGTATCTGCTCCATATTTCTCTATCATTTCTAATGGTTCTATTACATTTCCTCTTGATTTTGACATTTTTTCTCCATCTGGACCATGAACAATACCCTGTGTAAAATATTTTGGTGCAGGTTCATCGAAATCAATTAAACCTAAATCTCTAAAAAATTTTGTATAAAACCTTAAATAAATAAGATGCATTGTAATGTGCTCTGGCCCCCCTATATATTGATCAATTGGGGCCCAATATTTTACTTTCTTTTTATCAAAAATTTTCTTGTCATTATGCGGATCGCAATATCTTAAATAATACCACGAGCTATTAACAAAAGTGTCCATTGTATCTGTCTCTCTCCTAGCATCTCCAGAACATTTTGGGCATTTTACATTAACAAAATTTTTATTTGTTGCCAAAGGATTTCCTTTTCCAAATTTAACTTCTTTTGGGAGAATAACAGGCAACTGATTTTCAGGAACTGGAACAATCCCGCATTTTTCACAGTAAATTATTGGTATTGGAGTTCCCCAGTATCTTTGTCTTGAGATAAGCCAATCTCTCAATTTGTAATTGACTACTCTCTTTCCTAGGTTTTTTGATTCAAGATAATCTGCAATCTTTTCTCTTGCTTCAGCACTCTTTAATCCTGAAAACTGTCCAGAATTTATAAGAATTCCATCTTCAACAAAGGCTTCTTTCATTTTCTTTTCTTCAATTAATACTCCTTGAGGCTGAATTACGATTTTTATTGGAATATTATATTTTTTTGCAAATTCAAAGTCTCTTTGATCATGAGCTGGAACAGCCATTACCATTCCTGAACCATATTCTGCAATAACAAAATTTCCAGCATACACAGGAATTTTTTCATTTGTTAGTGGATTTATAGCATAACTCCCAGTAAATACGCCTTCTTTTTCAAGAACTTCTTTTTCGCTTGTTCCTTTAATTTTTTTTAAAAATTTATTCACTTCTTTTTTCTGCTCAGGTGTAACTAATTCCATCAAATTAGGATGCTGCGCAGAAACTACCATAAAAGTAACTCCAAAAATTGTATCTGCTCTTGTTGTAAATATTGGCCATGCCTTTCCATTAATAATAAAATTTATTTCTAAACCATAACTTTTTCCAATCCAATTCTTCTGCATTAATTTCGCTCTTTCTGGCCAATTTAATTTCTCTAATCCATCTAATAATTCATCTGCATATTTTGTAATTTTAAAAAACCATTGTTCTAAATGCCTTATTTCAATGTTTGTATCTTCATGTCTCCAGCATTTTCCATTAATAACTTGCTCATTTGCAAGTACAGTGTCACATTTTGGACAATAATTAACAGGTGCTTTTTTTCTGTAAGCTATTCCTTTTTCTAACATCTTTAAAAAAATCCATTGATCCCATTTGTAATATTCAGGATCGTGTGTTCTAATCATCCTGCTCCAATCATAGCTCCAACCCATCGCCTTTTGTTGCCTCATAAAATTTTTTATTGAATTTTCAGTATACTCTAAAGGGTGAATACCTGCTTTTATTGCAGCATTTTCAGCAGGGAGCCCTAAAGAATCATATCCAATTGGATAAAGAACATTGTATCCAGACATTCTCTTAAATCTTGCATAAATATCTCCTAAACTATATACAAAAGCATGCCCCATATGTAACCCTTCTCCAGAAGGATAAGGAAACATATCTAGACAATAGAATTTTTTGCCTCTTTTTTCCTTAACTTCAAAAATTTTTGCTGTTTCCCATTCTTTTTGCCACTTTCGCTCTATGTTTAAAAAATCAATCTTTTTTTCTTTTTTCATGTTTCTCTCAATAAGATTCAATTTAAAAATTTAGTCTTTTAATAAGCTTTTCTAAGCTCGACACAAGATGGTTGCTTTGATTGTAAGCATCAATTTTTATTTTTCCGTTATATCTATAAACTTGAAAGATCTTGCATTCATTAGATAATTCTTCAGCTTCCTTATTTCTAGATTTTATCTCACTGAAAATATACATTACTCCCGTCCCTTGAGCTTGCTTGCTAGTCATTTTGTATTTTTTTCTGCCATAGCCTATATTAATATCAGATATCATTTTGCATTCCAAGAAAAAATGTGGAATGCTTTTATAAAAGCACTACTACTAAAACTAAAATTAGAAGTATAATATGTAGCAATGTAGTTTTAGCAGTTTTATCCATATTCTTAATAAAAAAAAATAGTTTAAAAAGATTTCTTTTAAGGAAGATTTAAAAAATATTTAAGCTTCTTTAAAAAATGGGCCTGTAGCTCAGCCTGGATAGAGCATCTGCCTTCTAATCGGCTGAAAATGGAATAAGAAAGCAGAGGGTCGTGGGTTCGAATCCTACCAGGCCCGTTTATAAAAATGAAAGTACTTATTCAAATACTTATAGCAACTTTTCTTGTTTCATTGATTTCACTTATAGGAATAATTACATTAAGTCTAAAGAAGAAATTAATTAATAGAATCCTTATATTAATTATACCTTTTGCAGCCGGTGCACTAATTGGAGGAGCCTTTCTTCATTTAATACCCGAAGCCTCTGAAAAAATTTCTTATTTCTTGATTTCACTATTTACACTTTTAGGATTTACTTTATTTTTTCTTATAGAAAAATTATTTCATTGGAGACATTGTCACAAAGGAGAATGCAAAGTCCATACTTTTTCTTATCTTATTTTAATTGGAGACGCAATCCATAATTTCATAGATGGCTTGATTATAGCAGCTTCATTTATTCTATCCTATCCAATCGGGATAGCATCAACAATAGCAATCGCGCTTCATGAAATACCTCAAGAAATAGGTGATTTTAGTATTTTAGTTTATGGTGGCATAAAAATAAAAAGGGCATTACTATTCAACTTTTTTAGTGCTCTAACAGCAATTCTTGGAGGCATAATAGGTTTTTTTATTTCAGAATCTACAAATCTTGCAATATTCATGCTTCCAATAGCAGCTGGCGGATTTATTTACATAGCTTCTTCTGACCTTCTCCCAGAACTTAGAAAAGAAAAAAAATTAGATAAATCAATTATTGATTTCATAATCTTTTTAATAGGCATTGCATTTATGTTCTTTATTTAGAATATGGAAATCGAATTAAAGAAAATTTCAGATATTGAATGGGAAATTCCTAAATCAGGAGCAATGAAAGTACCAACAAAGATTTTTGCAACTGAGAAGATGCTAAAAAAGATGCAACAAGACAGAACTCTCGAACAAGGAAAAAATGTTGCATGCCTGCCTGGAATATACAAATATGCTATTGTCCTTCCAGATGGACATGAAGGTTATGGCTTTCCTATAGGGGGAGTTGCTGCTCTTGACATCGAAAAAGGAGGAATTTCACCTGGAGGAATAGGTTATGATATAAACTGTGGTGTTAGATTATTAAGAACTAACTTAAAAAAAGAACAGATTTATCTAAAAATAAAAGAACTGCTAGAAAGTTTATTCAAGCATGTTCCTGCTGGTTTAGGCTCATCAAACATAAGAATTAGTAAAAAAGAATTAGATGAGGTGTTAAATAAAGGTGCAAAATGGGCAGTAGAAAATGGCTATGGAAGCGAAGAAGATTTAGAGTTATGCGAGGAAAACGGCTGCATGAAGCAAGCTGATGCTAATGCAGTTTCAAATCATGCAAAAGACCGAGGATTCAAGCAAATAGCAACTTTAGGCTCAGGCAATCATTTTCTTGAAGTGCAGTATGTTGATGAAATCTTCGATAAAAAAACAGCAAAAGTTTTCGGAATAACCGAAGTTGGACAAGTGATGTTAATGATTCATTGTGGCTCGAGAGGATTAGGGCATCAAGTCTGCTCTGATTATCTAAGAGAAATGGAAAAAACTTTTCCTGAAATTGTTGAAAAACTTCCTGACAGGGAATTGATTTATGCTCCATCAAGCCATCCATTATGCCAAAAATATTTCTCAGCGATGGCAGCTGCAGCAAATTTTGCTTGGTGTAATAGACATATAATTGGCCATCAGTCAAGAATTGCATTCAAGGAGATTTTTCCAAATTCAGAATTGAAGACAGTTTATGATGTTGCCCATAATATTGCAAAAATAGAAACTCATGAAATAAATGGAAAAAAAGTGAAAGTCTATATGCACAGAAAAGGCGCAACTCGTGCATTTGGGCCAGGAAATCCAGAAATTCCGTCTGTTTATAGAAGCAAAGGGCAACCGATAATCATTCCAGGAAGTATGGGTACAGCATCTTATGTTTTAGTAGGAACAGAAAAAGCAGAAGAAATTTCATTTGCATCAACTGCTCATGGCTCAGGAAGAGAAATGTCAAGGCATGAGGCATTAAGGCACTGGAAAGGAGAGCAAATAAAACAAGAACTTGAAAAAAACAGAATTTTCATTAAAAGTGCTTCATGGAAAGGAATTGCTGAAGAAGCACCAGGAGCCTACAAAGACATTGATGAAGTTGTTGAAGTCTCGCATAAAGCTGGCATTGGTAATAAAGTTGCGAGATTAAAGCCAATAGGTGTTGTAAAAGGATAAATCAAATGGTAAAATATATCTTCCTTCCACACACAGCAGACGCCAAATTCCAGGCTTATGGAAAGACATTAGAAGAAGCATTTGCAAATGCAGCCTATGCGATGACTGACATAATTGTTGATCAAAGAAAAGTAAAATCAAAAATAAAAGAAAAAATCGTTGTAAAGTCAGAAGATGAAGAGTCATTGTTGTATGACTTTTTAGAGAAATTTTTAATTCTTCTTGACACAAAAGGATTTATTTTAAGCAAAATAAATAATTTAAAGATAAAGAAATCTGGTAAAGCATTAACTCTTACTGCTTCTCTTTCAGGAGACAATTGTAAAGATTATCAGACAAAAACAACAATAAAAGCAGTGACTTATCAGGAAATGTTCATAAAAAAAGAGAAAAATAAAGTTATTGTTCAAGTTATAGTAGACATTTAGGCATTAATGTAAATTAGTTCTTTATTAAATAAATGAAAAAAACTATCAAGTTTTCTTGAATAACTAAATACATTCCCTTTAAAAAGGTTAAAGCCCGTAAAATCCTAACGCAGGCAACAGTCCTAAAGCAAGCATTAAAACAATCATCAAAATCTCTGACATTATCTTGTTCTGTATTGTAGTCTTGTCCAAATCAATGAATATCAAAAATACGAGCAGGATTATAAAAATTATGAAAAATAATATTCCTATGAAAAATGAGATATATTTCGCAACCATTAATCCTAATGTATTGAACAGAAATGCTGAAGCAATTGCAGAGGTTACTCTGTTTAATACTCTATAGCTTCCTAAAGTTTTCTGGTTAACAATTTTTGAATTTGAAATCATTGCAGCCATTAAAAAAGGTAATGCAAGAATAAGTTGTGCAGTCATTATGGTGTATTCAAGCAATTCAATCTTAATGGTAACAATAAGAATAAAAATTGTTATAGCCACTCCTAATAATCTGGAGCCAATAGTCACTTCCATAGAAGAGCGCCTCTCAAAGCTTTCTGTCTTTATCACAGGAATCTTTTCCTCTTTTTTTGCCATCTTCTTAATATTGTCAAAAGAGCATTTAAATCTTTTTAATTTTAAAAAGTAATTATCCCAAGAGCAGGCAGCAGTCCGAAAAGGAATATAAGAATAAAAGAAAATGTCTCGTTGATAAATTTATAAATTCCTTGTTTTTTTGCTAAAGCTATAACTGAAAAATATGCTAAAATTATCAAAAGCAGTGCAAAAAACAAAATGCCACCTATTAATGATACATATTTTGATATCAGTAAACCTAATGAATTTAAAACCAGCGCAATTGATAGAAAAAAGCAAATTCGATTTATAAACTTGTATATTCTTAAATTCTCAAGATTTACGATTTTGGCGTCTGAAAGCATTGTCCCGAACAGAAAAGGAATTTACAGAATTAATTGGAAGGTAAATAGATTATAAATCAATAATTCTGGCTTAATTGAGAGTATAAGTACAAAAATGGTTAATGTCATACCCAAAAGTCTTGTGCTTATGGCGACATACATTGGAGATCTTTTTCCGACTTCTTTCATTTTCACTATTTTTACCTTCCTTTTATTGTTGGTATAGGATTTTAATATTTAAAAAGTATTCTAAAGACCATAACAGATTTTCATTCACGTGTATTAATCATTCAACTTCACTCATATCTCAACGCTTCGACAGGTTTCAGTCTCGAAGCTGTCCTAGCAGGCGCTAATCCAGAAATTGCTCCTACTAAAAATGCAAATAATAATGAACCAAAAATAAGCCATAATGGAAATGCTACTTTAAGAATAGGATATCCCGCTGAAGCAGCTACGAGTTCTCCTGCTTTTCCCATTGCAAATCCTAATGCGACGCCGATTGCTCCGCCGATAACTCCATAAAATCCTGATTCTAAAATGAAAAGCCACATAATCTGCCAGTTTTTTGCTCCTACCGCTTTCATTATTCCAATTTCCCTTGTTCTTTCCAGAACAGAAGTATACATTGTGTTCATTATCCCTATCCCGCCAACAATTAGTGAGATAAGTGCAATTATAACTAAAACGCTTCCAACCACTCCTAGAATCTGATTGAATTGTGCCATTAGCTGCTCAAATGTCTGGACAGAAAATGTTTCTTCTCCTTCTTTCTCGTCTCTTGAATCTCTCAAATCTTTTTTTATTATCTCAGCAACTTTATTTGGAGTATACCCCTCTTTCGTCTGCACATAGATGTAAGTAATCTCATCAGACTCATCAAAAATCTCTCTTGCAGTTTTAATTGGTATATAAACCTGCGCATCATCTTCAGGATTGCCTATTCTCTTTATTAACCCAACAACCTCAAAATCTCTGCCTTCTATCTGTACTTTGTCTTTTAATTTAATATTCTTACTAAAAATAGCATTCTCTCCGCTCCAGTATCTGTAACCAATAACTACCTTGTCTCTATCGCCTTCCTTCAGTTGTCTTCCTTTTTCGGCTTCAAATCCAGTCATTGAAAGTATAATATCCATACCATCTTTGTCATCAGTTGGGAATCCTATTATATATGTGGTTTTGGTTTCATCTTTGAATTTTATTTTGCCCATCTTGAAAAACATTTCAGTTGCAATATCTACCCCTTCTGCATTTTTTACAACGCTCAAATCTTTTTCAGTAAGCATTGTTCCTGCGAATGCTCCAAAGAATGCTCCTCCACTGCCAGGCATTATTATCAGTTTATTTGTTCCCATTTTTTCAAATTGCCTGGCTATTGAATCCTGCAACCCTTGCGCAATTGAAATTAAAGCAACAACAGCTGCAATTCCAATTAGAATACCAAGAATTGTAAGCCACCCTCTTAACTTTCTTCTAGAAAAATTCCTTAAAATAAGTAAAAGATAGTTCTTTATCATTTTAAATTAAAATCAGAACTTGCTTTTAATCCATCCGAGAATTGGTTTTCTTTTAATGTAAGCAAAGACTATCAAAATAATTATCATAATAATAACAATCCAATTAATACCTCCTTTGCCTGCCTCTGCAGTAGAAGGTAAATTGTATGAAATATTTAATTGTTCAATGTAAAGATTATTACTGACATCTCTATATGTCATTTCAATCGGAATGTTTAGTCTAGATGACTTTACAGTTATCTTGAAATCAGCAGTTTCAGAGTCATCTGAATCAATATCTCCTATGTATGCAATGTCCGGAGAGATAAGTTTGATCTGTTTTGACGGCAGAATTTTTAAACTTACAAATTTGATATCAGTCAACCCTCTATTTATTACTTTAAATGTTATTTCTCCTATTGTCTTACTTGTAGTCAATTGAGATGAATCAACAAAAACATACAAATCTGGCTTTGAATTTATTTCAAGTGAAATAATTGCATTGATACTATGCGCTGTTCCAAGGTCATCAGTATACGATATTTCAATAGGAACTTTATAAATTCCGCCCTCTGCATTTGGCAGAGAAACAATGCTAAAAGTTAATGTTTCATTAGTTCCTGCATTCAATCTTCTAAGCTTTTTTTCTCCGATTTCTTGATAAGGTGCGAAGGGAACAGATGAAAAATCTATTTTTATATTTATATCCTTCATGCTTGAATCAGCTGTGTTTTCTATAGTAAATGTTAAATCTGCTTTGTGCCCTGGTGTAATAGCAGAAGGATTTGTTTTCACATTTAATATATTTAAAGTAGGATATCTTGTCTGTACTTTAATTGCAATTTCAGTTTGTTTCCAAAACCCTGTTTTTGGATTAGGTGAGCATTCAACTTTCAGAATGTTGTCTCCATCGACCGCATTTTCATCGACTTTAATTTTGTATTTAAAAATAGCTTGATCTCTCGGGCTAAGTATACCATAACTTTGTATTAACTCCCCTTGATACAATAAAAAAGGATTATCTAGTATTAATTTACATGTTGCGTCTTTTGTTTCCTGCTTACCATCATTTTCAATTTTAATCCATAGCTCAAAAACCTCTCCAGGTTCAACAGGATAAGGTTCATATTTTAAAGACATTATTTGTATGTTAGCCGTATCTGGCATCTCATAAGAACTTTGAGAAAGATTAATTTCTATAGCAGAAGTTAATGAAATCAATAATATTATAATAAAAAAGGATAACCCCAAAAGTACATTCTTTTTCCCCATTTTGTTTTATTAATTAAATATTAAACTTTTTTAAGTTTTTCTCCAAATATATTTTCTTGCAGTAGCATGATTCTTTGTAATTCGACCGTCTATGATACTATACATTGTATGTGCATAGCTTGCTATTCTTGGATCGTGAGTTATAACTACTAATGTTTTACCTTTATGATGCAATTCGTCTAAGATTGCCATTATTTGTTCACCTGTCTTACTATCAAGATTTCCAGTAGGTTCATCTGCAAGAATTAATTCGGGATTATTTATTAATGCTCTTGCAATAGCAACTCTCTGTCTTTCTCCCCCTGAAAGCTGTCCAGGAAGATGATTTATTCTTTTTCCCATTCCTAACGACTTAAGTAGTTCAACTGCTCTTTTTTCTGTATTTTCATTTTTGCCATGAAAAATAACTGGCAACATTACATTTTCCAATGCAGTTAATGTTGGAATTAAATTAAACATTTGAAAAACAAATCCTATTTTTTTCCCCCTCAAATCGGATAACAAATCTTCATCAGCTTTTGAAATATCTCTTCCATGAAAAAAAACTTTTCCCTTTGTTGGTACATCTAATAACCCAATCATGTTCATCAAAGTAGATTTTCCACTTCCAGAAGGACCCATGATAACAACAAAATCTCCCGTCTGTATAGTAAGATTAACGCCTTTTAATGCAGTAACTTTTTCTACAGGATAATATTTCCATACCTCTTTTAGTTCAATTATCTCTTTTTCATTCATAATTTAAATAAGAATAGGATAATTAAAAACATATTGTTTTATAGAAATTTTAATAATATTTAAAAGTAAATACATCTTAAAGATTATTAGAGAAAATCTCGTACGTGCGGGGGTGGCCCAGCGGCTACGGCGGCTGCCTGCAGAGCAGCTATTCGAGGGTTCGAGTCCCTCTCCCCGCTTTTCTCACTTTTAAGTTTTAAAATTTATTTAAAAACCTTTAAAAACCAAATTTTCTTTTATGATACTAAAAGGAGGCTAAAAAAATGAAGGATTTAATCGGCAAATGGGCTTTTGTTATAGGGGTTATTGTTGCTATAGTCTTTGGACTATTAAGTTCAATAAATGAATTAATAGCAACAATGCTTGTATTGATTGGATTGATTGTAGGGTTACTGAATATAACTTCAAAAGAAGCGACCCCATTTTTATTGGCTGGAATATCTTTACTAATAGCGACTTCTTTTGGTAAAGATGCGATAGCAGTCATACCAACTATAGCAAATGTCCTTACAGCAATAATGATTTTAGTAGTACCTGCTGTGATAATAGTTGCTTTAAGAGAAGTCTTTGCAATTGCAAAAGCAAAGTAAAACGCTAAATTTTTGTTTTATTTTGCCGGTAAATAAGGCAATAGCCTTAATTTAAATCCGGCTTTTTATTTTTTTAAAATTTTATTAAAAGTAGTGCCCAAAATTATTTTATACTTAATAAATTAGGTACTACAAAAAATTTAAAAATAATAAAGTAGTGCCTAAATATCATGGTCTTTATAGTAAAAAAGAGAATTAAAGGAAAAGAATATTATTATCTAAGAAAAAGCAAACGTGAAAAAGGAAAGATAAGGGCCATAACTATCGCTTATCTTGGTAAAAATAAAGAAGAAGCAGAGCAAAAAGCATTGCAATTAACAAATAAGAATAATATTAAAAAGCCAAAAACACAAAAACAAATTATGGAACAAATCGAAAAAAAGATAACAATTGATGAATTAGCAACATTTTGCAAAAGAAAAGGTTTTGTCTATCCATCTTCAGAGATCTATGGAGGATTATCGGGATTTTGGGACTATGGGCATTTGGGAGTTGAATTAAAAAATAATATAAAAAATGAATGGTGGAACTATCATGTCAGGCAAAGAAATGATATTATTGGAATGGATGGAAGCATAATAACTAATCCAAAAGTATGGGAAGCTTCTGGACATGTATCAAGTTTTTCTGATATTGCAGTTATATGCAAAAAATGTGGATTCAAAACAAAAATAGACAAATCAGAATTAGGAAAAATAAGATGTGAGAAATGTAAAGGAGAATATCAAAGTAAAGGAGATTTTAACTTGATGTTTATTACACAAGTAGGTCCTATTTCAGAAGATTCTATAAAGTCATATTTACGTCCTGAGACTGCACAATTGATTTTTATAAATTTTAAGTTTATTCAAAACAATGCAAGGCTTCATCTTCCTTTTGGAATAGCGCAGATAGGAAAAGCTTTTAGAAATGAAATCGCTCCAAGAGACTTTTTATTTAGATGTAGAGAATTCGAACAGATGGAAATTGAATATTTTGTAAATCCAAAAGAAAAATGTCCTTATGAAATAGGTGATACTGAAATTCTTGTCTACTCGGCAGAAATGCAAGAAAAAAATCAAGAAGCAAAAAAAATGAAAATAAAAAATGCTCTAAAAGAAGGAATAATAAAAACAGACTGGCATGCTTACTGGCTTGAACAAGAATTTCTATGGTTTACAAGTTTAGGAGCAAATCCAAAAAAGTTCAGAATAAGACAACACATGAAAGATGAAAAATCACATTATGCTCTTGACACTTGGGATTTAGAATATGAATTTCCTTTTGGATGGAAAGAGTTACAGGGAATGGCAAATAGAACAGATTTCGATTTGAGACAACATGAAAAATTTTCAAAGACAGACATGTCAATTGTCGAAGAGAAAGAAGGAAAATATGAAAAGATTATTCCACACGTTATTTGCGAACCTTCTCAAGGCGTAGAAAGAGCATTTTTAGTTTTTATGTTCGACGCTTACACTTATGATGAAAAAAGACAGAATATTGTACTTAAGCTTCATCCAAAACTCGCTCCAATAAAAGCTGCAGTTTTTCCCATTATCAAAAAGCCAGAATATGAAAAAATCTCTAAAGATATTGTTTCTGAACTAAAAAAAGAGTTTAATGTGATTTATGATGAATCGGGGAGTATAGGAAGAAGATACGCAAGAAATGATGAAATTGGAACGCCTTATTGCATAACAATTGATGAAGAAAGTATAAAAAAGAAAGATGTTACAATTCGCGATAGAGATACAACAAAACAAATTCGAGTAAAAATTGTTGATTTGAAAAATATTCTTAAAAAGCTTATCAATAAAGAGATTTCTTTTGAAAAAGCTGGTAAGTTAGTAGAAACTAGAGTAAAAAAATAAATGGACCTGTCGGGAATCGCACCCGAATCTCACCCATGCCATGGGCGCATAATAACTATTATACTACAGGCCCTTAAAAAATATTAAGGCAAATAAATTATTAATATTTATCCCTTGCTTTAATATTTTTACAAAGAACCAAAACTTTAATAGGTTTTTAAGGCTTTTCAAATTATGAATCAAAAAAAAGCAATAAAACAACTTCTTGCATTGAAAAAATTAATCAAAGGAAAAGAACCAAAATTAGCAGCTGAACAATCCGCAAGATGGAAGGTTTTGATTTCTACAATACTCTCATCTCAGTCGAGAGATGTTTTAACAAACAAAATTTCTAAAAAGCTTTATAATAAATATAAATCTCCGCAAGCTCTTGCAAATGCCCCTTTATCTGAAATCAGAAAGATTATCAAGCAGATAAATTATTACAAAACTAAATCTAAGCATATAAAAGAAACTGCAAGAATAATTTCAAAATTAGGAATTCCAAAAACTCGCAAAGAACTAATGAAACTGCCGGGAGTAGGCAGAAAAGTAGCAAATGTTTATCTTGCAGAAGCTCATGGCAAAGCAGTAATAGGGGTAGACACTCACGTTGCTCGAATTTCTCAAAAATTAGGGTGGACAAAAAATAAAATCCCTTGGAAGATAGAAAAAGATTTAGAAAGATTATTCCCAAGAAAGTATTGGAATTCAATAAACTATATTGTTGTTTCATTTGGACAATTGTATGGAAACTCAAGAAAAAAAGAAGATGAGATATTAGACTCGATTAAAAATATTTAAACCCTTTAATATTTAAAAACAAATGGAAGATTGTATTTTTTGTAAGATTATCAAAGGAAAAATTCCATGCAAAAAAGTTTATGAAGATAATAAAATTCTTGCTTTTCTTGATATCTCTCCTATAAATCCAGGGCATACCCTTGTAATCCCAAAAAAGCATTTTGAGAGCATAGAAAGAATTCCAGAGTCTCTACTTTGTGAATTAATAAAATCAGTGCAAAAAATTGCTATTGCAGTCACAAGAGCGGTTAGTACTGATGCATTTAACATAAATTTAAACAATGGAAAGGCAGCCGGACAATTAGTGCCACATATGCACTTTCATATAATACCTCGCTTTAAAAATGATGGATATGAACATTGGAAGGGCAGTTCTTACAAAGACAAAGAAATGGAGATTATATGTGAAAAAATAAAAAAAGCCTTATAAACTTTCAATTCTCTCAAAAAATTAAGCCGGTGTAACTCAGTTGGTTAGAGTGCCGCTCTCATAAGGCGGATGTCGGCGGTTCAAATCCGCTCACCGGCATTAAAATGCCTTACATAAAACAAAAACAAAGAAAAAAATGGGAAAGATTAATAAATGAAATAAATGAGATTATAAAAAAAATTCCCGAAAGAGAATTAGATGGAGAATTAAATTATCTTTTTTCTAAAATTTTAATTATGGCATATCCTCCGAAATATTTTAACTATAATCGTGCAATTGGATTGTTAGAATGTATAAAACAAGAATTCTATAGAAGGAGAGTAGCTCCTTATGAAGATAAAAAAATAAAGGAAAATGAGGATATTTAAATTAAAAAATAAAATAGAAAAAATTAATTATCCCGAATGCTATAAGTGAAACTATTATTCCTGCAATAATAACTCCTAAAGAAATTGCTAGAATACTTTTGAATTTATTCAAACCAAGCAACCATGCAATTAATGTTCCAGTCCATGCTCCAGTTACAGGAAGAGGAATTGCTACAAAGATACATAATGCAAGATATCCTAAATTACCCATATTTCTTTCAACTTCATAACTTTTTTTTCTTATTCTTTTTAAGAAATAATTAAAAGTTTTATTGTAAAATCCTACTTTTATAAAATAAGAATGAAGAAAAGTAAGAAAAAACATTATAAAAGTAGCAACAACGATATTTGCTAAGACACAAACTAAAAATGCTTGTTCAATGCTTAATCCTTGTGATAAAGCATATGGAATCCCCCCTCTTAATTCTGAAATAGGAGACATACTTAACAATATCGCCATTATTAAAGGATCCATATTTAAAACTAACTAAATGCTCTTTAAAAATATTCTATTTATTTAAAACCTTAGCCTTTTGTAAGAGTAATGTCTATTGTACTTACATTGACTTTCTTGCCTTCCTTGTTTTCAAATTCTTCGCTATCAATCTTTATATCTTTGACATTTATACCATGTTCCTTCAAAAATTTTTTTCTGCTTACTTCTGCTACATCTACAGCTCTTGAAATAAATTTTCCTCTTGCTTTTATTACTACTTCTTTTGCTCCTTTAGTTGTAAATTGCATTACTACTCCAGTTACATAGTTCATGAAAGGCTTTCCACCAATAAAAACAACATTGTCTTCTGTCTTAGACATTTTTGTTTTTGTAGTTACCTCCTTAAAATGAAATTACTTTTGATTTTTTTCTCTTCTCTTTTAATTTTCCTTGTTATAAATCCAGCTACGCTGTTTCTTATTTTTTTTTGTAAATCGGGCATTACACTATTAATTACTTTTTTGTTTGTTTCAAAATCTATAGTAAATTGATTTTTGTATTTAGCCATTAATGCCATTGTAGTTCGTTTCACTAATGTTCCTTTTATTCTGCCCATAAGAATATCTTTTATTAGGGGCTTTTAAAGTTTACGTAATATCAAATTTTTGCCAAGACAATCAAGATATTGTTGTGTTGATTTTGAAAGTTTTCCTGGAGTTAAAAATATAACTGGTATCTTAAAGTTTAAACCATCTTGATAGGCAAGACTTAAATCTGCTTCAGTGATATTCTTCTTATTCTTTAGAATAAGCAAGAAATCGATGTCTCCTATTTCTGATTTTACAACAACCTTCGCTTTGGCATCCTTGCCTTTTGCAAGAATAAGTTCTTTAATGAAAACTTTATTTTCATTAGCCCATTTTTCTAAAATTTTATCTACTGTCATTGCTTTTTCTAACTTTTTCTTTTCTTTTTTAACTTCTTTGACAAAAAGTGGCTCATCTTTTTCTTCTTTAATTATTTCTTGTTCGGTTAATAACTCTTTTATTTTTTTATCAGCTTCATTAAAAAATCGATATTTCCAAAATAAAATTTCTTCTTTTCCGTTATTTACAGAGAGTGGGATGGCAAAGTCTTTGACATCTCTTATAGCTACCCTTATAGCAGGTTCAAGTTTTGAATCTTGTAATACCCCTTCTTTTTTCAATATTTCATACGCCTCCCTTTCTTTATTTTTTAAAAAACTAACAAATCTTTCAAGTTGTTCTTCTTGCCCATTCAAATAATACAAAGGAGAGCCCCCAACTCTAATAAAACTTGCATTAATTTGCTTTTCTTTTACTAGCTCAGAAAGCAAAGCTGCAGTAAGAAAACTGTTTAAATTTAAAGCTTTAGCAATAGTGTTAGAAACAACAGGTCCCGATTTCTCAAGAAAAGCTATTATTTTAGCTTTTTCTGAAGCAACATTAACTTTTAAGGTTTCAACCATCGGCATTCGTAGTAAGTTATATCCCCCTCAGCATCAACTATTGCGATAAGTAGATTCTTTTTTGTTGAATGAGCAACGCGATTTTTTGCAGCAAATTCATACCATGTTAACTTATCTGTTTCATAAACAGCAAATACTACCCACTTTGCATGTTCTTCTCCCGGTTTTTTGCCTTTTTCATATACTCTAAAATCTGCACCAAATTTTAAAGCTGTTTTTACTATATACCCCCTATTTTTTAAATCAGAGTATACAATATATCTTGCAAAAAAATTATGTTCTTTTTTTTCAGCAATTTTCATAAAAGCATCAGAAGAGATTTTTTTCTTATCTTTAAACAATAAAACCTTTCCTTTTTTTAGCAGATAGAGTATCTCAACAAAAGAATAATGTATTTTATTTTCTATTTTATCCCCAATATAACTTTGGGAATTTAAACTAAATGCTTCGGTAGCATTGCTAACAATTTTGTTTCCAATCAGATAGGCCCTAAATTTTTTTTCCATTTATTTAAAGATACTCAAGCAATTAAATACTTATCGATAAGTATTTAAGAATATATTATTTTTTCTTAGAATGGAGCTAACATTTTTGGGCACATCACAGGCTATTCCTACAGAAAGAAGGAATCATACAGCCATACTTCTTGAATATGAAGATGAGTCTATACTTATAGACTGTGGAGAAGGAACGCAAAGACAATTTCGCAAGGCCCATCTTAATCCTTGCAAAATTACAAAAATTCTAATATCCCATTGGCACGGTGACCATGTCTTAGGATTGCCTGGTTTGCTTCAAACTTTAGCATTGAATAACTATCAAAAAACACTTGATATTTATGGTCCAAAAGGAACAAAAAAATATATTGAATTAATGCTTAATATGTTTATTTTTAAAGAAAAAATAAAAGTAAATATCCATGAAATTTCACAAGGAGTATTCTTTGAAAGCAAAAAATTTTTGCTTGAAGCATTTCCCTTAGAACATTCTGCTTCTTGTTTAGCTTATGTCTTCAAAGAAAAAGATAGGTTAAGAATAAATAAAGAAAAAATTCAAAAATTAAAGCTAAAAGGACCAATCATAGGAGAATTACAAAAAGGGAAAGATATTGTAGTAAATGGTAAAAAAATAAAAGCAAAGGATGTAACGTATCTTCAAAAAGGTAAAAAAATTACATTTATTATGGATACTTCTTTCTGCATACAATGTTTCAAGGCAGCAGAAAAAACAGATATTTTAATTTCAGAAGCTACATATTCTAAAGAAATGGAAGAAAAAGCCAAAGAATACAAACATCTTACAGCAGTGCAAGCTGCAGAAATAGCAAAAAAATCAAAGGCTAAAGAACTTTGGTTGACCCATCTATCACAGCGTTACGAAAAAAATCCTGAAATTCTTCTTAAAGAAGCCAAAAAAGTCTTCAAGAACACAAAACTCGCAGAAGATTTGATGAAAATTAAAATTTAGACTATTTATATTCATTTAAGAAGAATATAATATTTATTTGTTGCTTTCTTTCTTTTCAGCTTCCTTTATTTTCAATTTTTCTTCTAATCCAAGCTTATCAAGCAGTTCCTTATATCTATTCCTGATAGTTACTTCAGTTATTCCTGCTACATCTGCAACCTCTCTTTGAGTTCTTTTTTCATTATTGAGTAAAGAGGCAACATAAAGGGCAGCAGCAGCAATCCCTGCAGGCCCTCTTCCACTTGTTAATTCTGAAATTTCTGCTTTTTGTAATATCTTCAAAGCATCATTTTGAGTCTTTGGAGAAAGATGCAAAACGCTAGCAAATCTTGCAATATAATCTTTTGGATTGCTTGGATTTATATTTAATGTAAGTTTTCTTGTAATGAATCTGTAGGTTCTTCCTATTTCTTTTCTTTCTACATCAGAAGCATTTGCAACTTCGTCTAGTGTTCTAGGAATATTGTATGTCCTGCAAGCAGCGTAGATGCAAGCTGCTATAACTGATTCCATGCTTCTTCCCCTTACCAAGCCTCTTTGTAAGACAAAATTATAAACTCTTGAAGCTTCTTCTTTTACAACATTCGGCAAATTTAAGAAAGATGCTACTTTTCTTAATTCTTGCATTGCCAATCTTAAGTTTCTTTCAATAGAAGTATGAACCCTTTCTTGCCATTTTTGTAGCCTTGAATATTTTTTTATTCTTTTTTCTCCAAGTTTGTATATATCAGAAACCTCACCAATATTTGTTGTTAATCCTTTATCAAATTTCTGTAAGCTTAAAGGTGCTCCGCCTCGTCCTTTTTTAGGCCCCTCATCAAATTGTCTCCACTCTTGCCCTAAATCAACCATTTCTTTTTCTATTACTAATCCACAATCACTACAGCTAATTTCCCCTCTTTGTTCATCATATATTAAATTTACAGAACCACATTCAGGACACTTTTTAACAAAGGGCATTTAAAAATGATTAAAATTAGATTTATAAATATTTCTAAAGCTTTATAAAGCACTAAATTAAAACTGCATTAACAACACCATCTTGCGATGGTCTAGAAGTAATTCTCGCTCTTCCAATTTCAGTGTCTATTATTGCTCCTTTGAATAAAACCCCTTTCAGATAGCGATTAGAAGGAACTTGAATAACAGATTTTATTTTGGCAACTTTTATTTTTCCATCTTTATCAAGGACATTTGCTTTATCAGCTGAAAGCAGAATAGTTTTGATGTTTCCTCCTCTTGTAATAACCTGCTTTCTTTTTTCCTTGCCTAATGTAACATATGTTGTTTTTCCAAGACGTTCATATTTTTTCTTTTTTCTTGCTTTTCTATATTTTCCGCCAGTTATTTTTCTAGCCATGCTAGAGGCAAAAAAAATATTGTTTATATATTTTTCTACTATCGACAAGTTTAAAAACTGAAGATCCGAAGAAAAAAGATGGTTAATGGCATTGAAAGGCCCTTAGATTTGTTGAACGAATCAAAAGGAAAAGAAATTTTGATAGAGCTTAAGGATGGAAAACAGCTCGTAGGAACACTACTTGCATTTGATATACATATAAACATTGTAATAGATAATGCAAAAGAGCTAGTGAACAACGAGCTGAAAAGGAGCTTAGGCCTCTTATTTGTCCGAGGCAATACAATTCTTTGGATTTCTCCTGCATCCAAGGCTGAAATGAAAAAATAAAAAAATTTTTACTGGCATATGCTTGTTAGATACATCTCTAGTGTTCAAACATTAAACAATGCGGGGAAGAGGATTCGAACCTCTGAAGGCACTAAGCCACTAGGTCCTAAGCCTAGCCCGTTAGACCACTCCGGAATCCCCGCATAAAATAAGGACTTAATTAGCAATTTTAAAGCTATCTTTTTCTAATAACAAAAATTGTTAAAAAAACTAGAAGTCGATTCTCTTACTGAAAAAATTAATCCAAATTTGAGGAAGTATACAATTTATCATACAGACATAACTTTATTTTTTATAGCTTTCCACCTCTAATCTTACTTTTTTTGCATAGCTCGCAGCAATTCCTAAAGCAGCTTCTGCTTTTTGGTTTAAAAAGAAACTATTATCTTCTATCTCTGAAAACTTCTTTACTGCATCTAAACAATTACCTACATTTTTAGCATTAGTCAATTGAGTTTTAGCTGTGTTAATTTCTTTCGCAGCTTTTTCTTTAGTCCACATTCCTTCTTCTTCTAAATATGCAGAAACAAGACTTGCAGAATAATTTAAAGTTTCATTTAAAATTCCCAAGTCTTTTATTGCTCCTTCGACACTTTCTCTATCAACCCAACATGCAAATTTTTCATTTTTATTACACCATCCCACAAAATCCCACTTTGCTTCATTAACACCCTTGCCAGGATTATCTTTTGAACATATTCTTGTCACCCCTCTTCTTTCCAAAGAAGGTTTTATTGCTTCAACTATTCCTTCTTGTCCAGGATGCAATCCTGGAACCAACGGCAATAAACTTACAGAGCCTGAAATACATTCCTTTTCGCTATCAATATTTTCAGTTAGTTGTTGTTGCACATACTTGTCAGCAAGATAATTCAATGAAAATTGTGTTCCTACTCTTCCAAAACCGCACTCTCTTTTTCCATCTATTTCAATACACAGTTCCTTATATCCTGCAGGCGCTAAAATATCTTTGGTTTCTGATTTATATTGTCCTTGCGGCAAAAATCCCGCATCTATGAATTGTATAGGGGGTATATAAATTCCTGTAACATAAGGCGGAGAGCTAAGATAAACATTATAACTTATTCCCTTATCTTCACCAGCATAAATATGATAATAAATCTTGTATTGAGAAGTAGCAGGAACAGTTACTGAAGTAAATGAAATCTCATCAAAATATGCAAAAAATTGTGGAGGGGACTCAGGTTTTGTCAGCCTATCAACTAATTCAATCAAATCAGGATATCTTAATGAGAAGAATAATTTGCAAACTTCTGTTCCTACCTGCATAGTGCTTCTTATTTTAAAAGCTTCAAAAGCTGTTTCAGCATATTGTGAAGTAAAGTAATTTATAGTGCCTACAAAATTATTCCAGTTACTCTGGAAATTCAAGTATTCTCCTCCTCCTTGATGCAGCATTGAAGTAACAATGTTTGGAATTCCATAGGTTATGAAAGGGAGAACTTCTCTCCATGTAAGCTCGCAAAGATAAATTGAATATATCTCATCGCAAATACCGACATTTTTTCCTGTTGTAAGACTCTCATTTAGGCAGTCCCTATATGATTTTAAAACAGTATTTATATTTTGCAATCCTGCGTTCAATCCAGTTAAGCATACAGGAAGAATAACATCTCCTCCAAATAAAACAGAATTTTTTGAACATAAGACAATTGAACCAATGACTCCTGACTGCACAACATTTGCGGTTTGATAAGTTCCGCCTAAATTGCATCTCGAAGGTGGGCAAAGAACAGGATCACAAACATTAAAAAGAATAGAACAATCAGAAGGAGACATAAAGTCCTGACATTGATATGCAGGAACATCAATCATTGCTTTGCCTACCCCATACATTTTACCAAGAATGCTTATTGTTCTACTTCCATAGCCAGCATTTGCATTTCTTACTGCTTGTAATGCTTTATTTGCAAGTTCCATTTCAGAGGTAATTTGTGAGACAGCAAGACTCTGAACAGAAATATCATCTCCACTTCCCTCGTCGATTCTTCCATTGCTTCCAACATTGTAAATGTTCAAGTATCTTGGAAATCCATTTTCTTCATAGTCTTGCTTGTTCATTTTCACATAATATCCTGCTCCATTAATTTCAAAAGGTACGATTGCTGCAAATCCTTTGTATTTTCCTTCTTCCCAGAATCTTACTTCTGGTTTTACTTCTCTCGAAAAAGAATATTTCCAGTCATTTGTATCTATTCCATCTATTCTGAAATTGCTAATGTCACCAAGTTTAGCGCTACTGATATCCTCGCCTGATGATTTGTTATAAACTTTTACAGGCTTAAATCTGCCATCAATAGTTCTTTCAAGAAGTACAAAAAATGCTTCATTATTTTTAACGCCTGCAGAGACTCTATAATTTTTATTTGATTTTAATTCATCCATAATTTGTGAGAGTCTATTAGCATCATTACCTAAAACTCTTTCAAATGAATTTGCATCGTAAACTCTTGCTTTTATCATGATTGGGCTAACAGCAAAATCAGCAGGAGTTTCCCAGAATTCTGGCGGCCCTATTGCACCGCTAGTGCTTTTCTTAAGAGTATCAATCTGACTAAGGCGGTTAAAATTATAATTTAAGAGATCATCAAAGATGGTTGAAAAGTTCTTGACATCTTTTTCGCCTTTACATAGCGGACTGTTTGGATTCTTACATTTTTCCTGTATTTTGTGCAAGAATATCATCTCTTTCACATCTTCTTTTGTAATTATGCCTCTGCTAATTAATTCATTAAAATTTTCGTTTCGAACAAGTTCTTTTAATCTCTCATTGCCAGAATTATTTAAAGCATTTTTGATATAAGCCTCTTCTTTAAGTTTACCATTAACTAAATTTTGTGCTTTTATGTTCTTCACATAATCATTTGTCTCTTCAATTGATTTTTTTATAACACTAACATCAGCATTTATCTGGTCAGCATAATACCTATAACAAGCATCCAAGTCTCTAAATTTCCCCCCTACACTTGGATCTCCTATTTTTGCTTTACAGAAATCAGTCCATCCCCCATATTGTTTTCCATTAATAGTCATTCCATGCATCGCAGCTCTTCTCGCCTCTCCTTGCGGAGTAAGAACCAGATTTTTTACTGCAAGTCCTGCCTGTGTGGCAAAACAAGCAAGTTTCCACTGCTTAACTGTAAAAGAAAGCTGATTAATGAAATTTTCAAGTTGCATAGAAATCTCATTCACTGCTCTTATATGCTCTTTCATTTGTTCTGGAGAAAGCTGGACAGCTCTTTTTTCAATACCTATCTGAACAGAAAAATTAGTTATTGTTTCACCTTCTTTCGAAAAAGGAATAAGCCTTACATAAGCCTCTTTTTTCAATTTAGTCCCTAAAAGTTTTACATTTACTGATTTACCTGCAGAATCCACTAAAAGAAAGCTGGAATCTTTACATAGAGTTTTTTCTGCCTCATCTTTTCTTACACTTGCGACATTAATGCATCTATCAGTTATTTTACTGATATACCAAATGTTAGTTATTGCATCTCCAACCCCTTTATCTGTTTGCTCGCCATCTATGATAATGGTTGCAAAAGCATCTGTTTTGTCAGGAATATTAATATCCTCTAAAACAACAAAAACGCTTTGTCCAGTACTTTTATCGAAAAAAGAGATACTGGAAGATTCTGAAGAAATAAGCCGATCAAGTTTAATTTTCTCTTCTGATATATTTTCATTAGAATATTTTTTTATTATTTCTCTAAGTAAATCAACCTGCTCTTCCTCTTTTCCAAGTTCTCGTGCAAGATTAGCTGCATCTTTTAATGCTTTTAATCCATAAATGTCTCCAATGTCATCTTTAACATTACCGTATTTGTCTGCAACATCCTTTGCCGAAGCAATAGCCTTTCTAAAGTTATCTTCTATGTTTTCAGAATAAATTTTTGTTTTTAATGTTATTAAATCTCCAATAATTTTTATTTTGATTCCATCTACTTCTTTTTCACTATCATTACTTATTATCTCGACATTTTCTAATTTAAGTTCATTGATAGATTTTCCTTTTGCATGTAAAAGCTCTACTCCTTTCTTTATCTCTATTATTTTTCTATAAGCATCTTTCTCATCCCCTTGGAATACAACAATATATTTTGTATCATTTTCAATTCCTACATATCCCAAAAATACTTTACTTGTTTCTCCATCACTAATTTTTTCTCCTATCTTTACTCTTTTCTCTTTGCCATTTACATTTAAGCTTGCTTCTCTCGGATTAAGACTTAAAGTATATTTTTCTTCTGGACACGAGATTTCAATGTTTGGAGAGATTCCTGAATTTATTTTGCTTATTCTACATTTACTTCCTTCATAAAGCTGCATATTCTCGCTTAATAATCTTTCAATTCCGTTTACATTAAGTCTTGCTTTGACCGATGGAAAATCAATTTTTTCAAGATTAAGTTTAACTCCCCCGGCACAATAAAACCCTGTTAAATAAGCTGGCTGCGAAGTTTCACCTACTTTAACATTTATTGTCTGTTTGCTTCTTTTAGAGCTATCATACACAACAAAAGAAGCAGTGTTTTCATCAATTCTTGCTGCTCTTACATACCCTTTGCCTCTCCAAAAAGAATATCTTTCTGAAACCTTTTCCCATTCATTTTCATTCATTTCAGTCAGCGTTAATTCACTTTCAGCTATTCCAAAACTATTCTGCATGTCATATTTTATTCTTGCTGTTAAGTTTAATTCAATTTTTTCAGGAATTTCTTTTTCTGTTGTTTTTTGTTTTAATAGCACAACAAGCCAGCCAAGATTATTTATCGAAGAAGGAGTCCCCTCCGGGATCATTCCAGGAAGTGCTCTTAAAGATGCCTTTGCAGGATAAAAATGGATTCCAGCTACATCTTTAGTCGAAGTGAATCCTAAAGGGGTAATACTTCTTATGTAAGGGACATCTATAAGCGGATTTACTTTAATGCCTATTATGTTGCAATAGACAGGGACACTTTGTTCTTCTAATAAATCACTTCTAACAACAGCGGGCTGGCAAGCTCCAGGTGGCACCTCTATAATAAAATCTTGCCCTTCTGTACAGCTTTCACTTATATTTCTGCCATAAATATATTCTGAAGTAATCTGAGCTGATGAGGTAGAAATTAGCAATAAAGTCAAAACCGATAAAATTACAATTATCAATGTTTTTTTGTTGGTCATTTTCATTTTAATGCAGGGGTTTTAACAGCCTCATTTTCAATGAGATTGTAAATTTCAATGAATTGTTCTTGTGTCTGAGGAACAGTCCAGCTATTAACATAGAAAGTAATTTCATTTGCTCTTGAGAGCTCTTCTTCACTTACACTATAATTAAAAAATGCTCCCCCTACTGGCAATTCATTTAAAGCAATTTCCGGAACATTTAAATCAAAGCATTCTTCTTTTCGAGCTCCAAAAATTCCGGCTATTCCTCCTACTGGTACTTTGATGCATTTTTCAGTTGTTTGTTCAGATAGCTTAAAAGTTCCATTTTTAAGCATCCATGCCTTCATGGTATAATTTCCCTCTGCCAGTTTTATCTTGTTTTGTTCAGGCCAAATTAAGGTAGTCATATAATCCTGCTTGCTTGCGACAAGAACAACCTTACTATTTTTTATACTTTCTACTCCTTCTGCTTGAATATCAACTTTTAATTCATGCAATGGTTGCATTATTATAGTAAACACTCCTTCTTTATTAGTTGAAACTTGTTGTTTCGCTCTCGCATATCCTTCCGCTTCTGCTATAATAAACCCATTAATGCATTGTGGAAATTTTTCTATTAATAGTGCTCCTTTATCGCTTAATTCGGCTTTTCCAATCTCACAAACAGTGTCTAAACACTTAAAGCTTATTTTTGCTTCAACAGGTTTTCCATATATGTCTTGAACATTTACGGTTTCTTGTTGAATTTTTCTTTTACAGATTTCTCTTTCAGAGGAAAGTGAAAATGAAAGTTCTGCTTCCCTTGGCTTGTTTCTAAAAACGCTAACAATAATGGGAAATTGGAAAAGATAATTCTCATTTACATCATAAAACTGCACCATTACAGGATACGCTAAATCATAAACAAAATGATAAGAAATGAAACAAAAACCTAATGCTCCTATGCCTTCTTGCATTCCTATTGGCTCTGCAACCATAATTCCTTCTTTGCTCGGTTCAATTTCGATTTTTGTAGGCCATTCTTTGCTATAAAAAAAGTTTACATTTATTCCTTTTTCAGCATTAATATTTTGTATAAAATATTTATTTTCAGGTTTTGCAAGTCTATAATAACCTCCTTTAAGTTTCAATGCTCCAATGTTTCCTTCTAATGCTTCCTTTATATTTTTTTCAACATCTGCTTTATTCCACATTTTCGGCGCACAGCTTAAATAAAATCCAGATAATGGAGCATAAAGAGCTATTACATCAACACTGTAATTCTCAAGAAAAAGACTTTTTTGTTCTGCATCATAAACTGCCAAAGCATTTTTATAAATTCTTCCAAGTTTTATCGGTAATGAAAATCTATGTTTTTCAATAATTCCAGTAGTATTACCATAGCTTATTGAAATTCTTTTAATTACTTCAAAATTAACTTCATCATCTTTTATTATCACATCAGTTGTAGTGTTTTTTTCAGCATTTATTATAAATCCTTCTGTGAAAAAATTACTTAAGTCGCAATCAGCAGAGTTAATATTTATATAATCTTCAATTTCTTTTTCAATATCAGAAATTTTTGGCACTTTTTCTTGAACAATATTATTTTCGCTTATGTACCACCAATAAGGAACTTTAGTTCCTAAAAAGTTAAGCTTGTCAGAAAAAGGCATGTAACTTGAAGCAATCTCGCCAGCTGGCAGTTCAATATAACCTGCCTGTTGCCCTATTATGTCTAAAGCATCTCTTGCTTTTTCCTTAAGACAATTTAAAAAAGATTCTTCGACAGGCCTTAATTTTTCTGAAACAGCTCTTAATGTTTTTTCTTCTGAAAATGCTTCTCTTTTTTCAGTTTCACTTTTGTAATAAATTACTAAACTAACTGCACCTATTATTAAAATAGCTATAATTACAAATAAACCAATCTGGCCCTTCACCATCTTTTAAACTTAGTAACAAAAGAAAAATCTCCTATATAAATATTATTAATGATATTTAATCAAAATACTTTTAAACCAATTTTAACTATCTAAGTTATGCCTCCATAGCTCAGCGGTTTAGAGCATCGGTTTTGTAAAGACAAGAAAACAAATTAAATTTTTTTGTTCATGAAACTTGTTTCATAACAACCGAGGGTCGAGGGTTCAAATCCCTCTGGAGGCTTTGAAAGAATATAATAGCAGATAAATATTTATATAATGTTTTATTAAATTTTTATTTGGGCCTATCGTTCATTGGCAGGACATATCCTTGACGTGGATAGGAGACAGGTTCGATTCCTGTTAGGCCCATTTAAAATTATTTCAATTTCGCAATTCTGATCTCGGCCAACGTAAGAGGATATATTTTTTTTAGTTTTATAATAAGTTCTTTTTGTAGATTTCCTGTAAGAATTGCAAAAAATATCTCTTTATTATTTTTTGTTTTAACAAATTCAGTTATAATTTCTCTTGCTCTATTTCTTAATGCCTTTCTTACACTTCTATGAACTTTTTTTCTTGTAAGAAGATAGGGTTTTATTATAATTTGGGATTCTTTTCCTTCTACAACGAAACTATCTTCTACATAGCTTATGCCTTTTCGAATCATACGAGCAATGTAAGAAGGTAATAGTTTTATAGAGATAATATCCCCAACAAGGTTTTCATTATATTTTTTTATTATTATATTTGCTTCAAGATTTTTTCCTTTTAATAGCCTTGTCAAATCAAGTTTTATTATTCTTCCAACAATTGCATCTTGATCTATTGCCAATACAGGAATTTTTTCTTCTATCAAAGGTACATCAACTTCAAATCTTTTCTTTTTTGCGACTATCATTCTAATTTAAGTTTCCCTGTCCTCTTTCCTTTTTTTTGTGTCTTACTTTTTTTACATACTTGACAAGTATAAATTAAGTTCGTTTTCTTTATATTCTTAATTTTTCTTTTCCAGCTTGCAATTGGCGGTTTAGAATATTTTCCATGCGAACCAAAGCCCCTCCATAATCCTCTTTTTCTCATTCTTGATTTTCCTCCTCTTTTTAAAGATCCTCTTTTATGTCCTGTGCTAACTATTTCGATTTTTTGTTCGGTATGTTTATTACAAAATGGACAATATCTCTTTATTATTTTAGGTTTTTTCATTTCTAGTTTTCCTCTAAAACCTCCGCATTTCCATTGTTTATTAGGATTGAAGCTATCTCTTTTGGGAGATTTGCTATATCTCCTACCTTAAAAGGACCAAGTTTATTTTCGTTCATGTCAAGAAACTCGGCTGTATCTTGTTTAAATCTTACAAGTTTGTTTTTTAAATCTTTCTCTCCATACTGTCCGTTTATTAATTCATTAATCTTTTTTTCTTCTTGTTCTAACTCCTTTACTATGATATCAAAAAGTCTTTGTTCTGATTCAGACATATTTTCAGCTTCTCTTTTGCTTATTCCTGTTTTTGCTGCTATCAATGCTAGTTCAATGATTTTTTTCTGTCTCCTTGTTATTATTTCTTTTAGTACTGACATTGCATTTTCAAATTGCTTTTTCGTTTTTGCGATAACATCAGAGAAAACCTCATTATTTTTTTCAGTTATTTTCTTTTTATCCTGAAAATATTCCGCAACTTCCTTGAAAAAATTTTTTGGTAGAGTTTGTAATTGTTCATTATATTTTTCTTTTCTTAAAATTTCGTAAAGTTCAGAATAAGTTATCATTTTATAATTTTTAGCAAATCAATACCTTTTATAATTCCAAATCCACCTGCTTTTGCAGAAATCTCATCAAATCTTGATATTCTATCTTTATCTTTTCCATAGAACAATACCGGAACAGGATCTGCAGAATGACTCTTCAGAGAGCAAGGTGTTGCATGGTCTGAGGTCACACATACTTTAACATCCAATTTTCTTAAAAAACTAAAAAGTCTTTCGTCAATAATTTCTATCATTTTTTTCTTATGTAAAGGTAAACCATCGTGACCTGGTATATCTGTTTCTTTGATATGGATATAAAAATTATCAAAACTATTCAAATTTTTCTCCAGTACTTTTTTAATAAAATCAAGATATTGCTTTAAAGAAATATAAAGATGATTATAAACGTCTGTACTAATCATTTCTGGATATTTAAATTCTATAACTTGCATTCCAAGCAGCTTCGAAATACCTATCTCAAGAGGCATACCCACTATCGCACACCATTTCCCTTCAAGTTTCGGTAAAGAAGGTAATTCAATTCCAGCATCTCTCGTTAGGATAGCATTTGCCGGTAAAAGACCTTTTTCTAATCGTTTAACATTAACTTGATGATTTCTTAATATTTTGTGACTTTGTTCGACAAAATTATTAATTAGATTTGCACTTAAATTAGAAACCTCATCATCATCTAAAGGCCTTGAAGGTTGTAATAGATTTTGAGTGTTGATTTTTACAGCGATGCTTCTCTGCTTGTAAGCAGGATCAGTATTTGAGATATTGTCAGAAAAACTACCTCTAATAACAAATACGCCACGATGTTGTATTGTTGGTTTAAAGATAAAAGGAAAACCAATCTTGACTTTTTTATTAATAGAATTAGCAAGAATAATAGCCTCCTTTGTTGTTAAAGTTCTTCCAACTCTTCTATCAATAATTTTTTTGTCTCTAACTGTTGCAAAGTTAGTCCTTAAAGCTAAATCACCCATAGTTAGAGAAATTCCTGCACCATATGCTTCAAGACTCCCCCTTCCTATATGTTCTTTATAAGGATCTACACCAAACAAAGAAAAAATAGCAGCATCAGACTCCGGCGAAACTCCTTTTTTCACTGGCAAAAGCAGACCATTTTTTCCATGTTCCGCAAACCAATCAAGATTTGGTTTAAATGCGGTTTCATAAGGAGTTCTATTCTGTAATTCTTTACATTTTCTATCTGCAGCACCATCTAAAATTACAAAAACTAATTTATCCCTTAGCTTTTTCATTCTTTTAAGAAAATTTCAAGATTATTAAGCTTTTCTGTAAGAAAAATTGCATAAAAAAATTAAACATAGGTATTTAAAAACTATCATCGATTTATTTTATTATGTTCAAGTTATTTAAAGAAAAATTAAAAAATGTATTATCTAAATTAAAAAAAGATATAGACGAAAAAGCAGAAGAAGAAAAGAAAATTCTCAAGTTAGAAGAAGAAAAAAAAGAAAAAAAGTTAAAAGAGCTTGAAGAAAAAGAAAAAAAACTAAAAGAAGGAATAGAAAAAACATGTAAAGAAATAGAAAATAAAGAAGAGAAAAAAAGTTTTTTTGGTTTAATAAAAGAAAAATTTACGACAACAAAATTAAATGAAGAAGATTTTAATGAGATTTTTCATAATCTTGAAATAATACTGCTTGAAAATAATGTAGCTGTTTCTGTAATAGACGAAATCAAAAAATCAATTAAAAATGAATTACTAAATAAGCCAATAAGTAAAAAAGAAATTGATGAAAAAATAAAAGATTCATTAAAAGAAGCTCTTGAAAGAATACTTATAGAACCTTTCGATTTAATAACAAAGATAAAAGAATCAAAAAAGCCATTTGTCATAATCTTTTTTGGCATTAATGGCTCTGGAAAAACAACAACTATTGCAAAACTTGCACATTTACTACAAAAAAATAAAATAAGCTGTGTTCTTGCAGCATCAGATACCTTCAGGGCAGCAAGTATAGAACAACTAGAAAAACATGCTAATAAGTTAAGGATTAATATTATAAAACATCAGTATGGTGCAGATCCTGCAGCAGTGGCTTTTGATGCAATAGCACATGCAAAGGCAGCTGGAAAAGATGTTGTTTTGATAGATACAGCTGGTAGAATGCATACAAAAGCTGATTTAATGAAAGAAATGGAAAAAATTTCTCGTGTAGCAAAAGCAGATTTGAAGATATTTGTTGGAGAAAGCATAACTGGAAATGACGTAGTAGAGCAAGCTATGGCATTCAATAAGTCAATAGGTATCGATGCAATAATCCTAACAAAAGCAGATATAGATGAAAAAGGTGGTGCGATGATTTCTGTATCAAAAGTCACAGGAAAACCTATTCTTTATATAGGTACAGGCCAAAATTATGATGATTTGGAAATTTTTGATAAAAACAAAATAATAAACTCTATTTTTAATTAATTCAGATATTATTATTTTTTGGTTTATATTTTTCAATTATAACAAAATTTATATTACTTAATAATGCTAATAAAATATGACAGATGTAAGATGCTATCGATGCAAGCATGTTTTCAAAGTGACATCGAGAATACCTAGATTATGTCCATTTTGTGGAAGAGAAGAAACGTTAGAAGAAATCAATGCTGATGCTAACTTCAAAGATATAAATGACATGCTGAAATAATCTATCTATTAGCTATATAAAAAATGCCAAAACTGAAATGCAAAAAATGTGGTTATTTATGGCAATCTAATTCTGAAACAAAAGTATGCCCTTTTTGTGGTACAGCATATATTGAAAATATAGAAATAAAAACAAAATTTTTTGATATTGATGAAATAATGAGATAATTCTGATTTAATTAATTTTAAGGAATATTTAGAGATATAGAAATTAAAGGATATTTGAAATTCACTATCTTTATAAATCAAAAATCCTTAAAAGTTTTGAAAACCAAAAATGTTATAGGTTTTTTGATGACTGACATTCAATAATAAATATGGTGCTAGAAAAAATAGGCTCTGCATTTAAAAATGCAATATCGAAATTAACAGAAACGATTTTTATAGACAAAAAACTCATCGATGATATAATTAAAGAAATTCAACGTGCACTTCTGGAAGCAGACGTCAACGTTGAACTTGTTTTCCAGTTAAGTGAAAAAATAAGAAAAACAGCAATAGAAGAAAAATCAACTTTAGAAAAAAAAGAGCATCTTATTAAGTTAATACATGATGAACTTGTAAACATTCTTGGAAAAGAAAAACACGAACTTAAATTAAAAAATAAAGAAAAAATGATGTTTCTCGGTTTATATGGAAGCGGAAAGACAACAACTATTGCAAAACTTGCAAATTATTATGCAAAACGAGGATTCAAGGTTGCAATACTTGGCTTAGATACTCATCGTCCTGCTGCTTCAGAACAAATTGAGCAATTAGCAAAACAGATAAAAATTCCTGTTTTTGTTAACAAAACTGAAAAAAATCCTATAAAGATATGGAATCAGTTTTCAAATCAGCTTGAAAAGTATGATATAATTATGATAGATACCGCAGGAAGAGATGTCTTAGATAATGAATTAATAAAAGAAATAAAAGATTTAAAATCTGCAATTCGGCCAGATGATGTTATTTTAGTAATGCCTGCTGATATTGGGCAAGCAGCTAAAAAACAAGCCTCAGAATTTCAAAAAATAATTGGTATTTCTGGAGTTATTATCACAAGAATGGATGGTACCGCAAAGGGAGGGGGAGTCTTGACAGCATGCAATGAAACAAATGCACCTGTGCTTTTCATTGGTACAGGTGAGCATATCAACGATATTGAGATTTTCAATCCAACTGCTTTTGTTTCAAGAATGCTTGGAATGGGAGATATAGAGTCTCTAATTGAAAAGGCAAGACTTGCTATAAGCAATGAAGAAAAAGAAAAACTTGAAAAAAGATTAGAAGAAGGAAAATTTACCTTACTTGATTTATACGAGCAACTAAAAACAATGCAATCAATGGGTCCATTAGGAAAAATAGCAGAAATGATTCCAGGAATGGGAAAAATAAAAATTCCTGAAAATCTTATAAGCGTTCAAGAAGAAAAATTGAAAAAATTTAAGTATGCAATTGATAGCATGACAAAAGAAGAGATAGAAAATCCTGAAATAATTACAGGAACAAGAATTGCAAGGATAGCAAAAGGTTCAAATATTTCATCTTCCGATGTCAGAGAACTTCTCAGCCAATACAAATTAATTAAATCTTTTTATAAACAAGCAAAAAATATGCAAAATTTAGATATCTCAAAAATGTCAAAAAAGCAGATGATAGATTTAGCAAAAAAATTTAAAGGAAAATTCAAATTTTAAGAAAAGCGATAAAGTTTATAATTTAATTATTATTTATAAGATATAGCAAAATGATAAAAGAGGTAATAAAGAGGACAGGAGAGGTGGTACCTTTTAAAGCTGAAAGAATTCAAAATGCAATAGAAAAAGCTCAAAAAGCTATTGATGCTTTAGACAGAAAAAAATCCAAACTTTTTACAAATGAAGTAATTTCTGAACTTGAAGCTAAAGGTATCGAAATTCCTTCGGTAGAAGAAATCCAAGATATTGTTGAACAAGTTCTTGAAAAACATGATTCAAGATTATTTAAAGTATATTCTTTATATAGGCGTTCAAGAGGGCATGCAAGAGAAATCAAAGAGTATTTTAAAATCAAAGATGATTTAAAGCTCTCAGTTAATGCTTTAAAAGTTCTTGAAGAACGTTATTTATTGAAAGATAACAATGGAAATATAATCGAAACTCCTACAGAAATGTTCAAAAGAGTTGCGAATTTTATTGGGAATAATCAAAAGGAAAAGAAAAAATTTTTTAATGCGATGAAAAATCTTGAATTTTTGCCCAATTCCCCGACATTAATGAATGCGGGCACAAAAATTGGACAATTGTCTGCTTGCTTTGTATTGCCTATAGAAGATTCTCTCGAAAGTATCTTTAAGACTCTCAATAACATGGTGAGAATACAGCAAAGCGGAGGAGGGACAGGTTTTAGCTTTTCAAAAATAAGGCCTAAAGGAGACATAGTAAAATCAACAAAAGGTATCGCAAGTGGTCCAGTGTCATTTATGAAAATTTATGATGCAACTACTGAAACGATTAAACAAGGGGGAAAAAGAAGAGGTGCAAATATGGGGATATTAAATATCAATCATCCTGACATTATTGAATTTATAATGTCAAAACAAGATAAGAAACTAAGTAATTTTAATATTTCAGTTGCAGTAACAGATGATTTTCTTAAAAAAGTTGAAAAAAATAAAAATTTCAATTTGATTAATCCAAGAAACCATAAGGTTGTTAAAAAAATAAATGCAAAACAACTCTTTGATTTAATTGTTGAGAATGCTTGGCAAACAGGTGATCCAGGGTTAATATTCATTGATGAAATAAATAGAAAAAATCCTTTGAAAGAAAAAATAGAAGCTACTAATCCATGCGGCGAAGTTCCTTTGCTACCTTATGAATCATGTAATTTAGGAAGCATAAATTTAGTAAAAGTATTAAAAAAAGTCAAAAGAAAGATAGTAATAGATTGGAATAAGTTAAAAGAACTTACACATTTAGGAGTTTCTTTTCTTAATAATGTAATTGACAAAAATAAATATCCTCTACCTGAAATAGAAAAAATAACTAAAAAAAACCGCAAAATAGGATTGGGAATAATGGGTTTCGCAGATATGCTTTTATTAATGAAAATTCCTTATGGTTCAGAAGAGTCATTTAAATTAGCCAAAAAGATCATATCTTTCATCAAGAAAGAAGCGAAAAAGAAATCAAAAAGAAATACAACTATGCTTACAATTGCTCCAACAGGAACAATTTCAATAATAGCTGGTTGCAGTTCAGGAATAGAACCATTATTTGCTCTTGCTTTTTATAGAGAAGTACTTGAAAACAAAAAATTAGTTGAAATCAATCCAATTTTCCAAAATGAGCTAATTAAAAGAAATTTATGGAATGAGAAAATAATAAAGAAAATAATAAGAACTGGGACCTTAAAAGAAACAAATCTTCCAAATGATATTAAAAAAATATTTGTTACAGCTTTAGAGATCCCTCCTGAGCAGCATGTAAAAATGCAAGCTGTATTTCAAAAATATGTAGACAATGCAGTAAGTAAAACAGTGAATCTCCCACAGACAGCAACAAAGGAAGATATTAAAAAAATTTATTTACTTGCATGGAAATTGAAATGTAAAGGAATTACAATTTATAGGTATGGCAGCAAAGAAAAACAAGTTTTATATAAAGGCGCTGAAGGATTAATAGCCAAATCGCAATTTGCACAAAGTTGCCCTAAAGGAATATGTCCGTTATAAAAAGCAACTAAAAGCAAATGTTAATAAAATCTTACTGATATAATGTTATAAAAAAATGATATATCTTTATACTGGAACAGGAGCAGGAAAAACAACAAGTGCATTAGGGTTGGCTTTGCGTTCTTTAGGGCAAGGTCATAGAGTTTATATTGCCCAATTCATGAAATACTGGAAGAATACAGGGGAGTACAAATTTAAAAATAAAAATTATAAGATAATTCAACTTGGAAGAAAAGGTTGGAAAGGTAAAAAAAATCTTACTTTAGAAGATAAAGAAATTTCAAGAGCGGGATTAGAATTTGTAATAAAAGATGCTGAAGAATTTAAAACAGATTTACTTATTCTTGACGAGTCTGTATTGGCAGTAGCATGGAACCTTCTTGATGAAGATTACTTCATAAATAAAATTAAAAATTATCAAAAAAAACACCCAAAAACAGATATTGTTCTTACAGGGAGATATGCTTCAAAAAAGCTTATTTCGATTGCAGACTATGTTAATGAAATTAAGGCATTGAAAATGCCAAAGAAGATGATTGCAAAAAAAGGAATTAATTACTAATTACATTCTAATAATGAGAAAAATAATTGCTTGTGGTGCTGAAGCTCTTCTAATAAAAGAAAATAAAATTTTGAAAAAGAAGAGGATCACAAAAGGCTATCGGCATCCACAACTTGATAAAAAAATTAGAACTCAAAGAACTAGAAGAGAAGCAAAACTTCTCGAAAAAGCCAGTAAATTAGTAAATGTTCCAAAAGTTCTTTCGATAAAAAATACAGAAATTGAAATGCAATATGTCGAAGGTAAAAAATTATCTGAAAATTTAGATAGACTACCATTAAAAAAACAGATAAAAATCTGCTATCAACTTGGAGAACAGATAGCAGAGCTTCATAATAATCACATAATTCATGGCGACTTGACAACTTCTAATATAATACTAAAAAATGATAAGATTTATTTTATAGATTTTGGATTAGGTTTTCAATCGGCAAGAATAGAAGACAAAGCTGTAGATTTACATTTGTTAAGACAGGCCCTAGAAAGCAGACATTTTAAAAATTGGCAAGATTTGTTTGCAGCGGTTATCGAAGGTTATAGAAAAGTGGGAAGTTTAGGAGTTCTCGAACAATTAAAAAAAGTTGAATCAAGAGGAAGATATAAAGGCAAATTTAATGGAAAACAGCCAATGATTGTTTAACATATAATATATAATTGAGTATTATTTTATTTGTAAAATATCTATTGAATTGAAAAAAACATTTTCGTCATTTATAGGGTGCCCTCCGCCTCCAGCCCACACAATCCCTATTTTATTTTTGTTTATAGCTATCCCCGGTCTATAAGCACTTACATTTGGATTAGAAATTACTATTGGATTGGTCCATTTATTACCATCATAGATCGAATAGAATATGCCCCTTCCATTAAACTCATTTGCATCAACCCCTCCGCCGTCAGCCCAGACTGCATGTAAATTATCATTTTCATCTACAACTATTTCTGTAAAAAAAGCATATCCTTTAAAAGGTATTTTCTTTTCCTTTGACCATGTTTTTCCATTATCTTTAGAAATTCTATAAAACAAATTATTATTTTGAGACCATACTATGTAGACATTTCCTTTGCTATCAGCAGCAACGTGAGGATGCCCTGATTTGTTGCCTGGTAAGGCATCTGAATCAAAATTCCAAGGAGTGGACCATGTCAATCCCCCATCAGTAGATCTTGAATAACTGACGCCACACCAAAAGTCACCATTTATTCCTTGGTCTGCACAAACTTGATTGCCTACTACAACATGAATGTATCCTAAATTATCAACAGCAACTTTTGGTTCATTTGAACCCATTAAAATTGAAGAATTAAACCATGTTTTTCCAAAATCAGAAGATCTAGAATAAAAGACAGTATCCAAATTGTTATCTAAACTATCTCTTCCCCACACAACATGGATGGTGTCATTTTTATCAATAAAAATATTAGCCCAATATCCGTAATTTGGATGCAATACAACATGATTCCCCCAACTTTCGCCTTTATCAAATGAATTGATATAATTTGTTATCCTTCCCCAAAGATTATATACTACATGAATAGAATCATCGCTGGCAATTGCAATATCAGGAACCCATAAATCAGTGATATTTTTTTCTATCCATTTTTTTCCATCATAATATGCAAATCCTTGATAATAAACTACATATGGATTACCCTTAGAATCTATAGCGATTTGTGGGCTATGTGAATTGTTTTCTTTTTTATTAAAAATTTCATTTAAATTTACTGGTTCATGAACGTCTGCACAGATTTTTTCAGTTAAAACATCGCACTGAATATGATAATTAACTGAATTTTTCAAAAATAGAAATAAAATTAAGAAAAATATAATAACTAATATTATGATACTTTTTTTGTAATTTATCATTTTTATTTATAATAATAATTTTATTTATAATATTATCGAAAAAACAAATTTTTAAATAGAATTATGTAAATTTATGTAAAATGATAGACATCTTATTTGTTAATCCGCCATCCCCTAATGATGATATATATATTAGAGACATCTGTCGAGTTGGTAGGAAAAGCAGAGAAAATATGATATGGCCACAAACAAGCCTTGCCCAACTTGCTGCAATGGTCTATCCTAAATTTAAAGTAGGTATTATTGATTGTATTGCTGAAAATATAAAATGGGACAAATTTGAAGAATATCTTAAAAAAAACAAGCCAAAATATTACATAACACATGTAACAGCACCAACTTTAACAAATGATATGTATGGTGTAAAGATAGCAAAAAAGTTTGGTGCAATAACAATCTCGATAGGAACTCATAGTAATGCTGTTATCAAAGATACTTTAATAAAATTTCCTTCTCTCGATTTTATTATTATTGGTGAACCAGAACTGACATTGAAAGAACTGATAGAAACTCTCGATAAAAAGAAAAGCGTAGCTAAAATAAAGGGAATAGCATATAAAAAAAATAATAAAATAAAAATTAATCCTGAAAGGCCATTTATCAAAAATCTTGATGATCTACCAATTCCAATTTACAAATTATTACCTCTTAACAAATATAGAATGCCAATAATTGGCAAGAAATATGTCTGGCTATTATCAAATAGAGGTTGTCCTAATTCATGTACATTCTGTATACAAAAATCAATGTGGAAAGGAACAGTAAGACACAAATCTCCAGAGAGAATCTTAAAAGAAATAAAAGTTTTACATAATCTTGGGGTTAATAATATTTTATTCCAATCTGATTTATTTACTCAAAATAGAGAGATGGTAATAAAACTTTGTAAACTAATTGTTAATTCTGGATTAAAAGTGCGGTGGGCATGTAATAGTAGAGTCGATACTTTAAATGAAGAGATGCTTTATTGGATGAAAAAAGCTGGTTGTTTTATGATTGCACTAGGTATAGAAAGCTGTAATCAACAAATATTAAATAATGTAAAAAAAGGTATCACTATAGAACAAATAAAAAATGCAGTTAGAATAATAAACAATGCAGGAATAAAAGTTTGGGGATATTTTATTATAGGACTTCCTGGCGAAACATGGGACACAGTTAAAGAAACTGTAAATATAGCTAAAAAATTAAAGATGGAACTAACTCTTTGGCATATTGCAGTTCCATATGCAGGAACAGAATTTAATAGGCAAGCTAAAAAAAATAAATGGCTGATTAATGAAAATTGGGAAGAATTTGATATGAATGAATCTACTGCTATAAGCTATCCACATATGTCGGCTAAAGAAATTATAAAAGCTACAAAATGGGCTTATATGCAATGGTATGCAAGACCATCAGTTATAATACAATTAGCAAAATATGCAATAAATCCTTACAATATAAGATATTTTATTAAAAACATGATAAAACATATAATATGGACTAACAAAAAATGATTATTTTTCTAGTAGAATATTCTTCATCATCAAATAACCATCTCTAAATATCTTCAATTTTGAATTGCCTACTCTTTTATGATATTCTATAGGAACTTCTTTATATTTTAATCCTCGTGAAACTATTCTTTTTGTTAATGCACTTATTGTATCCAATCCATTGGGAATAGACATAAAATCAATTTTATCAAACGCATCTTTTTTGAATACTCTTTCACCACTTGAAACATCTTGTACTTTTTTTCCGGTAATTATTAAAAAAAACAGAATAATTATTTTATTTCCTATTTTTCGTATCAATGGCATACTGTTTCCACTTACAAATCTATTGGCCCACACACAATCAAGATTGTGTTTTATTAATTTATTCAAAAGGACAGGAATGTAAATTGGAGGATATGTATCATCTGCATCAATAAATGCTATATATTTCGTTTTAGCATTTATAATGCCTGTTTTTAATGCGGCCCCATATCCTCTATTAGTCTTATGATTTACTACACTAATATTTTTGATTTTTTTAAGAATAATAGAAGTTTTGTCAGTACTACCATCATTAACTACAAGAATTTTTGCATTAGGGCATCCTTTTTTTATTTCATTGATAGTATTTATAATTCCTCTTTCTTCATTGTATACTGGAATTATTATAGTAAGTTCTTTCAATTGATTATATATATGTTTCATCTTAACTTTTTAATAACCTTTGCAGGAATTCCCCCAACTAATGTATTATCTGGTACATCTTTTGTTACAACAGAACCGGCCCCAATAACAGCATTTTTGCCAATTGTTACTCCATCAAGAATAATAGAACCGGCCCCAAGCCACGCATTATCTTTAATTATTATTCCTTTCCCAATTATTTTTCCAACTCTCCAATTTTGTTCTAGATCATTGTAGTCATGATTAACCGCAAGAATCGAAACTCGCGGTGCAATTAGAACATTATTCCCAATTTCTATACCGCCTTGTCCCCGCATTATACAATATTCTCCAATAAAACAATTTTTTCCAATATTAATTTTAGAATTTTTCAAATTCCTATAATTAAAAACATGTAATTCTGAATTATGCAGAATTATTGTTTCATCGCCTATTTTAATGCCATTAGGCATCGCATGTAAATAAACTCCATCGCCAATATAAACATTTTTCCCTAATTTAAGGCCTTTTGAATGTCTTATTCTTACCCTATCTTCTATTTTCGGTAGGCCATCAGATTTTATAATTATTTTATAGAACAACCCTCTCAATCCAATTCCCAAAAACCCTGGAATCCATGAAAAAAGAAAAAATAAAAATTGTTCAATACAATATCTAAAAAAACTAGTTGATTCAGATTGTATGTAAAATCTAAAATTATTCATATTTTATTTTGTTATTTAACAAATATATAAAGTTAACTTAATGGTTCTTAAAAATATTTAAAAGTATATTATATCTTGTTAGATAAAATGCTCAAAAAAAATAAAATAAATTTTTACACTGTATTTATAATTATTATCTTCTTAATTGCTCTTACTTTGAGAGTATTTTTAGGATTTCTAAATCAAGAAAGTAATGACGACCATATGCAAATTATATATATTATACTTTATAAAAACATAATCCCACATCTAACAGATTGTTGGGAATGCTTTCAGCCAAAATTTTACCATCTGCTATGTGCAACCATATTTAAATTATTCTTAGTCAATCCTAAAGACATGATAACTATTGCACAGATGGTTAATGTAATTGCGGGGATGTTAACTATATTAATAGTATACTTATTTTTAAATAAAATTACTTCAAATAAAAAAATAAAATTAATAATTCTTGCTTTAACCGCCTTTAATCCTGGGCTTATAGCTGTTAATATACAAGCAACAAATGATTCTTTAGCAATATTATTTTCTTGTATTGCAACATATTTCTTTTATTTATTCATAATTTCTTTAAAAATAAAACATTTTATACCTGCGACGGTATCACTTATATTAGCGATTATAACAAAAGGAACCGCTGTACCTTTGTTTTTAAGTTTTATTGTAATATTTTTTATAAAAATAATTACCCTCCATAATAGAAAATATCGCAGATCTTTAATAAAATTCTTAATTTTCTTTGTTATTCTTATCTTTATTACTGTTCCATTTTTAGGAGAATATTATTATTCTTTCAAGCATTATAAAAATGCATTTGTAACGAATATGCCCCCCTACCCTCTACCAAAAGAAATAGATTATTCTTCAGCTTATAAAATAATCATAAACCCCCAAGTATTTTCATATCTAAACCCTGATAAAAATGATAGTGGTCCTACAAAAAGTTTTTATATTCTGCATTACCGAGCCGGTGTAACCTCAATTATAGATTCTTATTTTACTTTTAGAATATTTGAATTAATAAAAGAACCAAAAATAACGCATCATCGTCTACCTATGCAACTACATAGAACATCGCTATGGACTCAGCTTTATGGAAGATTGAATGTGATACAATTTGCAAGTTGGCCACATTCATGGGAAACTTTTAAACCATGGATACTAAACATAAGTAGAACAATTTTTATTTTAGCATTAATCCCGTTATTTATATTTATATTTGGATTTATCTCTGCTATTATAGATTACATCAGAAAAATAAGAAATAATTCTCTTGATACAAATAACTCAGAATTATTTTTAATAATAGTTCTCTTTTATATTATATTTATAATTTATTTCACTGCAATATATAGGGATTTTGGATGTATGAGAATAGAATATATATTACCAGGTATGCTTGCATTTCTTGCACTATTTACTAAAGGGTTTGAAAAAATTGAGAAAAAGATAGATAATAAAATATTCACATTTATTCTTTATTTTATATTAATAATATTAATAATACTGTATATAATAGATATAATTGCTCTTATTATAGAACTTTTATAAAAAAATTTAAAAGTATTTTTATTTATATGCTATAAGAATCAATATGAAAAAAGAAATATTGTATTATACATTGATATCTATTATTTTAGTTGTAGCTTATTTTCTACTTTTCAAATTTTCAAATTTGGATATAACTATCTTGTTTAGTTTAAACATAATTAAATTAAGTTTTGTAAAATTTATCATTATTCTAATACCTCTTGCAATTTGTGCATATTTAATTTCAAAAAAAATTAATATTGAAAAGATCAACGAAAAAAAATTAATGATTGTGATTTTTTTATTTTCATTTTTGATTACAACTTTTTTTTGGAATAGTCCTCAGATAGATCCAGACTCTGCTAGATATCTCACTCACGCAAAAGATTTAAATGTAAATGTAGGGAATAGAGGAACGGATATGCCTTTAATTCCGATAATTTATAAAATACTATATACTATATTTGGAGAATCTCTTATTATTATAGAAGCATTTAATTCACTTCTTTACTCATCAATTGTGTTTCTTACTTTTTTGATAGCAAAAAAGCTATTTAATAAAGTTGTTGGAACCTATGCAGCATTAATTTTCACTAGCATGCATGGTGTAATAGCTTGGATAGGACTTGCACTTGTAGATATCCCAGCATGTTTCTTTGTTACATTATCACTTTATATAAGTATAATTGCATTTGAGAAAAAAAAAGTTCATTGGTTTCTACTTTTGACAATTTTAGCGATTTTATCGGTACTAACAAAAATGCATACTGCAATGTTTTTTGTTCCACCATTACTAATCATGACCTTATTTAGAATTAAGAACAAAAAGTTATTGATAGCAATAATTTTACTAATAACAATAGTTATTATGATTATTCTTTTTAATTTACAAAAAATAATTGATATTGGAAGATATGCATTATATGCAGGTAGTTTTAATGCTGCTGCCTCTGGAAAAGGTCTACTTGCAATTATTTTTCAAATAGGCCCTGTATTTCTACTGATACTTCCAGGCATATTTTTTATAAAGAAAAAAGAATGTTTAATTTTATATTCTTGGATTTTAATTCCAGCTCTGCCAATTTTTTTAGTTGCATATCATGATACGATGTTTAGGTATTATATTCCCGCTACACCTGCTATTGCTATTATTTCAGGATTTATGATATTTAAAATATTCAAAAATAAAAAAAATCTTGCAAAATATACTGTTCTTCTAATATTATTTTCTGGACTTATCATCTCATTATTTGGGTTTGTTCCTTTAATAAAAAATGCAGGAGATAGCAATCTTCTAAAAGCTGCACAATATTTAAATAAATTAGACAATGTTAAAACAGTTGCAGTTTATACTTCTTCTTTTACTGCTGAAGAAACTGAAGCCAATCCTATATTTCTTGGACAAAAATATAATCCAGAGCCCTTGGTAGTTATATTTGACCTTTATTGTTATAAAGATATAGTTTATGGTGGAAATCTTGGCGATGAAAGTAATTTTATAAGAGATTGGACATATAATTATGAATTGCCTAAAATGTATATAAACTCAACAAAGCTAAGCCAAGCAGAAGCAGCAGTAGTCATTCCTGACTATTATAAAACTATGAGCAATATTCCAAATATGAGCCTTTCAAAAAGTTTTGATGGGGGTACAAGAACAGTACTACCTTGGTATGCATATGTTTATCTAAGAAATGATTTAATTAGCGTATAAAACTTTTTATAGGTATCTTAACTTTAAACAAAATGAAGATATGCCTTTTTATTCCATGTTATTATGCTGAGAGGACAATACAAAAAGTTCTTGATAAAATTCCAAAACATTTTTTTAAAAAAGTTCATGAAATATTAGTAATTGACGATGCCAGTAATGATAAAACTTATGAAAATGCCATTAAATATAAAATAAAAAATAATATCTCGAAAATTAAAGTCATAAAAAATAAAAAAAATCTTGGTTACGGAGGAAATCAGAAGAAAGCTTATAACTACTGTATAAAAAATGGATTTGATATAGTGATTATGCTTCACGGAGATGACCAGTATCCTGCCCAAATGGTCGACAAACTCTCTGAATTAATTGAAAAAAAACATGCTTCAATGGTTTTAGGTTCAAGAATAAAAGGAAACCCTCTTAAGAATGGGATGCCTTTATGGAGGTATATCTTCAATAGATTATTAACTTTTATTGAAAATATTGCTTTTGGATTAAATCTTTCAGAGTATCATTCAGGATTTAGAGCATATGATTGCCATATTTTAAAAGAAATAGATTTTAATAAAAATTCAGATAGTTATGTATTTGACCAACAAATTGTATCTCAAATTATATTAAAAAAGAAGTTAATAAAAGAAATCACTATCCCAACATACTATGGACCTGAATCCCATAAAATCTCTTTTCTCGAATCATTTAAATATGGTTTAGGAATATTAAATGTTGTTTTTAATCACATATTAGAATATAATAAAAGAAAAAGCAGTTTAGTTTATAAATCTTAAAAACAAATAAAGAATCATAGCCCTATCGTCCAGCGGTCAAGGATACAACCCTTTGGATACGCGAAAGCGTTCTAAAGAAGAAAGGTTGGGACCTCGGTTCGAATCCGAGTAGGGCTATGAAAATAGCATGAATTTAAGTGAAGTTTATAAAAACAAATATTTTGAAATATTGCTATTATTATTTTTAGGTTTAATTTTAGTAATAATTTTTTCTATTTTTGTCCCTTATAACATGGATGAATTTGCTGCGTATCATTTAATTACTTGCTATGCATATAAGTATAATTACTTAAACATATTCAATGAAGGATGTACTGCTTATTTTCTTAATTTTTTAAACACCGGGCTAATGTTACCTTTAAGAACATATTTTTATATGGGTAGTCTTCCATCGTTATACTACTTGCCTTTATTTTTGATATGGAAAAGTCCTGTTTCTGCAAGATTTTTAGGAATAATATTTTTGGTTATTCAATCATTAATTCTAAGCACTATATTCAAAATTAAAACAAGATATATTTTTTCAGGTCTTATTTTATTTTTTCCTTATTTTTTTAAACATATTGTTGATCCAGGGCTTGCCGGATTTCAGATAACTGCAGTATTTTTAATTGTTTATTTATTTATAAAATGGAATGAAAAATTTAAAATAACATATCTTTTACTTGCTTCTGTTGTTATATTTTTAGGAATATGGACAAATTTGACTTTTGTATGGTTTATACCATCATTGATAATCCTTTTCATTACACAATGTATTGAAAATAAAAAGAGAATAATCAAAAAAAATAATTTAAAAAAAATAGTTATTCAATTATTTTATGCTTTAATTTTATTGCTTGGATTATTAAGTTTGTTATTCTTATCATTTGACTTAAACAATAAACCATATCTTTATACCCTCATATCTAGCGATAATTCTAAAGTTTATTCGATTAATGAAATGCTTGATGTAAAGAATTATATTATAAATTCGCCGGTATTTCAAGCGCTAATAAATCCTTTCTTATCAACCAAAGAGATTTATATGGTTGAATCTCCTTCTTATTTTGTTTATGTTTATGATATATTTATCTATTTATCAATCCCTTTATTATGGTTAATTTTAGTATTAAAGAAAAAATCTAAAACACAGATATTAAAATCAATAATCTTTTTTGCCTTGTTTATTTTTACTGTAATTATCATTATATGGACAAAAGCTGCTTGGGAGCATCACGCTGTAATGGCTTATCCATTTCTTATTCTAAGTTTTTTAACAGCTGTTAAAACCTTTAAAGAAACAGATATTATTTTTTTCAAGATTAATTTTAACAAAATTATGGCTATTTGGCTAATTTTGTTTATGATAGTAAACTGTTATTTCTTTTTTTCATTTCAAAATCAGCATCTTATAGATCATGATAACCCCCCTAAAAGACAAATGGCTAAAGACTTAGTCGATTTAAACATAAATAAATTGTTATATGATCCATACTTAGCAGAAAATTATTTTTATGTAATCACTGAATGGGGGATGTATCGTTATCAAGCATTATATGGCAATAAAAATCAAGGCGTTTTTTATATAGAACCTCTTAATACTCTAGATCAGATAAATCTATTAAAAGACATATCTAAAAAATATAATAGAAAATTATTATTTGTATATCATACAGGCCAGTCTTCAGTTTCAAATTATTCGCTCATACAAGAATCGTTTTTCCTTAAACAATGCAATGCCATCAAAAATAACTCTAAATGGAAAATAATGCTTGAATTAGACAATAGTAGCAAGAATATATGTTTTAAATAGGATTATTTTTATAAGAAAAATTTATAAATTGATATGTGTTAATCGTTCCTTGCAAAAATGGTGAATAAAAAAATTACTAAAGAAAAAATAGAAAATGTAAAATTAAATAAGAAAGAAATTAATGAAATAATTATAAAACTTGCTCAACAAGGAATGCCTCCAACAAAAATTGGACAGGTATTAAAAGACACTTATGGAATACCTTCTGTTAAAATGACAACAGGAAAAAAAATTAAGACGATTCTTAAAGAAAATAAAATAAAATTATCGATTCCGGAAGATTTACAAAACTTAATGAAAAAAGCTGAAATATTAAAAAAACATATTTCAATAAACAAACAGGATAAAATAGCAGGAAGGGGATTACTTATAACAGAAGCCAAGATTAGAAAACTTGCAGCGTATTATAAAAGAAAAGGTATTCTCTCAAAAGATTGGCAGTATTGATTAATTTAAAATGCTACTAGACGAATTAAAAAAGGCTGTAGATAGATTTAGAAAGCTTGATGGTACTGTTAGGATAATTACTCATTTTGATACAGATGGTATAACTGCTGGAGCAATTCTTTCTATAGCTTTAAAAAGAATGGATAGACAATTTAAGATTACATCAATTAACCAACTTGAAAGAAAAAATTTTGAAATGTTAAAAAATGAAGAAAATCCTCTTCTTTTTTTAATTGATGTAGGTTCTTCGCATTTACATGAATTAAGCAAATTTAAAGGAAATATTTTTATTTTAGACCATCATGAAATTGAAAATATAGATGTGCCTGAAAATATTTCTTTTATTAATCCACATAAAACAGGTGAAGAAGAATCTTCTGCTTCTGCACTTGCTTATCTTTTCGTAAAAGAATTAGATAATAGAAATACTGACTTGGCAAATTTAGCGATTCTTGGAATGATAGGTGATTTTGCAGATCAAAATCTTGGTAAAATAGGAAATTCGATAATACAAGATGCAAAAGATTTGATAATTAAAAAAGGTCTTCTTCTTTTTCCTTCGACACGTCCTTTAAATAAAGCATTGGAATTTTCAAATATATATATACCAGGGGTTACAGGATCATCAATTGGAGCATTAAATCTTATAAGAGAATCCGGAATAAAAATAAAAGAAGGTACAAAATATAAAACGATATTAGATTTAACAGAAGAAGAGTTTTCACGATTATTAACCCTAATTACGTTAAAAAGAAGAGATACAAATCGCATTATTGGAAATATATATTTAATAAAATTTTTTAACCAATTAGAGGATGCCAGAGAATTAAGTACATTAATAAATGCTTGTGGAAGATTAGGACATGCAGATATTGCTCTTGCATTATGTATGGGCAGCAAAAAAGCAAAATCTGCTGCTGATGCAATTTATTCATCTTATAAGTATCAATTAATTTCTGGATTAAACTGGATTAGTACAAATGATAAAATAGAAGGTGATGGATATATTATAATAAATGCTGGTTCTCAAATAAAAGATTCAATAATCGGAACATTAATTTCAATACTTGCTTCCTCTTTTATCTATCCAGAAGGAACCATATTAATAGGAATGGCTATGACAGAAGATAAAAGAATAAAAGTTTCTGCAAGGATAGTAGGGTGTAAAGAAAATTTAAATCTAAAAAAATTACTTGAAACCCCTACAAAATTGGTTGGTGGTGAAAGTGGGGGGCATAAAAACGCTGCAGGTTGTTTTATCCCTTTAAACAAAGAGAAAACATTTCTTGAATTATTACAAAAAGAATTAAGAGTGTTACAGCTTCAAATAAAAATATAAGCAAAGTATTAAAAAGCTAATTTTTTTCTTAAAAACATGGATGAAAAGTTTCCTGAAGAAGGTGAATTATTATTATGTACCGTAACAAGAATAATGGGTACTACAGTATTTGTTAATATAGAAAACTATAATAAAGAAGGAGTTATAGCCACATCGGAAATAGCCCCTGGAAGAATTAGGAATATAAGAGATTATGTAACAATCAATAAAAAAATAGTATGTAAGGTTCTAAGAGTTAACAAAGAAAAAGGTAATATTGACCTATCGTTAAGAAGAGTATCTCAAAAAGAAGCTCATAAAGTTCTAGAAGAATATAAAAAAGAAAAAGATTCTTTTTTAATATTAAAGATTGTTTTAAAAGAAAAAGCCTTGCAGATAGCTGAAAAAATAAAAAGAAAGTATTCCTCATTAAATAAATTCTTAGAGAAAGTAAGAGAAAATAATTCTCTGATAAATGAATTTGTATCACAAGAGGAAGCAGAAAAAATTCTTGATTTACTTAAAGAAAAGATGAAAGAAAAGGTATATTCTCAAAAGGCAATTATCTCTATTTCAAGTAATGCAAGTAATGGTATATCGATAATAAAAGATGCTTTGCTTTCAGCAAAAAATGTTAAAATAAGTTATATTGGCGCACCATACTATTCGATAGTTGCAGAAAGCAATGATCCAAAAGATGCTGAAAAAAAATTAAAATCTGCAATAGAAATAATAACAGGAAAAATTAAAATGATGGGCGGAAAAATAGAAGTTAAAAAAGAATAAAAATGATAAAAAAATGCCTAAAATGTAAAAATTATACTTTAAAAGAAATTTGTGAGAATTGTAAAGAAAAGACTTTTTCTCCCATATATAAATTTAAATGGATTAAAAAAGTTTAGCTTGTTCTTCAATTATCAAAGTTCCATAAACACCATCATAACCAGGTTTTATCTTTATTTTTCCATTTCTATTTAACATTATTAATTTAATTAGTTTTTCATCTGAAATTTTCATGAGTTGTTCATTTTGTAGATTAAGTAAAATATCAAATTCAGAGTTTTTCTCAACCATTTTAGTGTATTCATCCATTATTTTTTTACTTCCTAATGGAATTTTTCTAACAACTGATATAAGTTCTGAAAGAGGTAAAAGACTGTAAAAGGGTTTTGCATTTTTTGGTTTAAAATTCTTTGGCCTATCTGCAAGTCTTTCAACTCTATTCATTACTCCAATAATTAAAGATTTTTTACACAGAGGGCATATACCATTTAATTTTTTAGTTTCTTCAGGAGAGCATGAAAAATTACAATTCCTATGACCATCGAAATGATATTTTCCATAACTAGGAAAGGTTTCTATAGTGGCTTTAATTTTATTATTTCTGATTGAAGTTATTATATCTTTATATTTCAAATTATTTATATCAAAATCAAAAATTGTAGCTTCCCTCCCCAAACGCCAAGGCCAAAATGAATGAGAATCAGAAAATGATACTATTGAATATTTATCCAAAGATGACAACCTCCAATTCATTTCAGGATCGCTGCTCATTCCTGTTTCAAATGCATGAATGTATTTTGCTTTGTCCTTAAAAGCCTCTTCAATCGAATCAAATCCTGTAACAGAGCCGAATATACCAAACCATGGTGTCCAAGCATGTGCTGGAATAATCTCAATATCTTTTGATATAGATATTAAATTTTCTACTAGCTCATAGCAAGGAATATTAAAGACCGGTCTACCATCATAATCGAGTCTTCCTTTTTTACTAAGATAGTCATTTATTTGTTCAGCAACACTAAAATCTGGAGCTAAGATTAATAAATGGACTCTTCTTCCTTTTCCATCTTGACTATAAATTAAAGAAACCTCTGTTTGGAGAATAAAAGAAAACCCTGTTTTTGTCTTTAAAATCCCATCATTTTCTTCTAAATTACTTTTTAATTCAGAAATCCACTTAGGATGAGTAAAATCTCCCGTCCCTAACAAATTTAAACCTTTTATTTTTGCCCATTTTTCCATATTTTCTAAATTTAAATTCTTACTAGTCGCTCTTGAAAATCTTGAATGAATATGTAAATCGGCAAAAATCATAATTTTTTATCAGAATTCTAATATAAAAAGATATTTGTGAATAAGTGATAATATAGAATTATACTATAAAAAATTATGCAGGCATTATATTTATATTTTGGATTATCGAATCTCTATATTTATATCTAGTTTCGATAATAAAAACAGAAAGATAATCTTCTTTAGATATGTCCTTCTCGCAGATTATTTTACCTAATGGGGCTATTCCTTCTAAGCCATCTACTTGTCCGCTAGATGATTGAAGTTTACATTTGAAATTATCTTTTGTAGTTATCTTAATATTTAGCTTACCTTGTTTTTGGCTCTCGGTAATATCCCTTGCTTCAAGTTTGTCACAATCTGCATCGGCTAAATATACTTGTCCATTACCTTTGTTTGCTACTTCAAATATCAAAATCAATTTATTTCTGCTTATAGATTCAGTTACACTTGTTATTTGAATAGGGCCAGCTGTATTGCTTATTATTTTTTCTCCATCTATTTTACACACTTTGCTTTCATTGCTTCCAGTAATACACACCGAAGCTTGCGCTCTTCCGCTGTAATCATAGCATCCTGTTAGTACAAGAGGAACCACTAACATATCTTGCAGAGGGAAAGTAAACTTTGCTTTTTCTGCAAAAACCAAACGTTCAGGAAAAACAGATTCTTTTCCTAATGTCTTTTCATTAATTAAAGAACTTTTAACATTTTCAAAATTTGGGCCCAAATTGCTTAAATAGAACTTAGCACTTCCCTTGTTAACAAACTCTCCTCCAGCATTTAGTACATCAACATATATCGGAAACTCGGTTCCTGTAATCACGCTTACTGGTGGCGCATCCTTGACAAATGACATCTTCAAACCAGTGGTTGAAATTTTTGGTTGTTGTTGAGGGCATCCATTAATTCCACTTAAAACTATAAGTAATAGAATTATTGAAATCAAATACAATATAAATAAGCGAGTTTTCATTTATCCTCTTTTATTCACTTTTTTTTATTTTGAAATCGAAAGACTTGATTAATTTTACCCCGTAATCTAAGGTAAGCTGTAATGGATGGGTATATTGTTCTCGAGGTAAAAAGGCTGAACAGCTTATAAATTTTGTGTTTCTAAATTCAATAAGCCCTTGTTTTATTTCAGGACAATCAAGGTTATATACACTTAATTTTGGAAAGACTACTATCGCCTCTTTCTTGAAGTCTGTAGATGTGATATTGTATTCGCCTTGTTTTGTGAATCCTATTTTTAGATTGACCTTAACATTATCAGTCATGCTTGTCACAGACTTATCGACTGTTACAAATACGGGAGACGGTGTCTGTTGCAAAGTTAAAGTCTCCTGCTGAGGTTCTGGAGCTTTTACTGCTCCAGAAATTATAGAATGTTGTAAATAAGAAATACTAACAAAAAGTGTTGCATCTGTATCTACAGGAATACCTTCATACTTATAATAATCATTTTCAGGGAATATAATTCTTATAGATGCTGGAGATTCAAGTTTGTTTTCGATATAAGTTGCACTTGGAATATTAAAAGTCTTGCATTTATCATTAATTCCCCCATAAACTTCATTAATATCATCTCTTATGCAAATCTCCCCTGATTTAGGTTTGGAATCAAAATTTTCAATAAGTATATCAACATAGAAAGTTTCTCCCTGCATAATAACCTTCCCTTCTGTAAGTCTATCAAGCCCTGGCTGAAGTGTAAAATCAACCCCATACTTCGCTGCCTTTGTTTTCTCACCACCGATTCCTTGTTGGCATTGTTCAACTCCTGAGATTACTATTAGGATAAATACTAAAAAAACCGCTGTTAAAATCTCTTTTTTATTCATATTTTAATTAAGCACTAAGAGTTTTTAAAATTGTCTTATATTCTGCATCAAAAACATATCTTAAATCAATAGATATAAAGTCTTTTTTCAAATCAGTTGTACTTCCAACATCCAAATAACATGTAAATAAGTAGTTATCTTTATCTTTAAGCCACTGCTTTAATTTTTCTTTATCTGCATTCATTTCAAAATCAAAATCACATTCAATTTGGATATTATTGCTAATTGTTTCAACTTTAAATAGTTCTATTTTAGCGATATTAAAATCAGATGTTTTTCTTAATTCAAGAGTTATAGGGTATCTTCCTTCTCTAAAAGGTTGTGGATCTGCTGATTTTATTATTAAAGAATAAGGGCCTGACTCAATTTTGTTTATAGTTCCTTTTGATGCCCCCTCTCCAGTCCATATTTCAAAATAATATTTCTTTTTAATTATTGAAGTTTCAAATTTTAATGCAAGTTTATTTGAAAAATTATTTTCACTAAAACATCTAACAGAACTTTCTTGTATATAATTTGAACTTATAAATCTAAGTCTATCTCCAGTAGGAATAAAAGTTTCAATTCTGGTATCTCCTAAAAAGCAGGTAGGTATCAGTTCTAAAGATTCATTAGTTCTAATCTTAATTGGGACAATTACATTCAATGGTTGTTTGTTTATAGCATTGCTCCAGTCAACTTCGATCATACTACCCCCTAATTGTTGCATTGTTTTTGTCTCCCACGCCTCTTCTCCAAAACATTTTTCAGCATTAATTATACAAGATAAACCTTCTCCGATACCATGAGAACCAATAGTTCTATACACATTAGAAAGTTTGGAATATCCTTCAAAAGTATAAAATTCTATTTGTGGCATAAATATAATAATAAGAATAGTTATAATTATCATTAAAATTAAAGTAGATATCCTTTTTTCTTTTGGGGCGGAAAAGAAAAAAAACAGGAATGTTAGAATGACAATGATTGAAACAATTTTGTATGAGGAAGGAACATACATATAAAACAAATAAATTGCTCCGCCAATAACAACTATCAAAAAAAGCCATAAAAAAAATTTAAGATATGGTTTTAACTTTTCATATTGCTCTTCTCTTTTCATTCTCTCTTCGGTTTCTTTAAGTTCTTTAAGAACACCCATTATTCAACCTCTAATTTTTCTATAATTACTGTTTTTTTAGGGATTAAAAGGATAGAATTAGTGGCATTTTCAATTAAATACCTGTTAATTATAGTTTTCCACTCTTTTTTAGTTGTTTCAACAGAAAGCGCATTGCCATTAACATAAGCCGTAAGCTGTTTTAAACCAGTTTCATTAAATTCTAATTTAAGAGTCATCGGCTTTTCAATTTTTTCCAAGTAGAAATAATAAATAGGCCATGTTCTTTCTTTCATCCTCACATCAAGCGTTATTTCCCTTATTATATAATTTCCTTCACTTGCAAAAGTTATATTTCCAGACATATTATTAAATTTAATTAATGAAAAAACATCTTTTGAAAATCCCCTACATACTTTATCTTCTAAAATTTTTTCAGAGTTAATATAAACGCTTAAGTTTTCTTCAGTAAAGCATCTTGTTTTGAAATTTAGTTTAATATCAAGAATGTCATTTTTATTTTGTGTTATAAAAAATGGCAGATTAACGCGATTGTTTGTGATAATATAATTCTCTTTTAGTATTATTTTTCCTATCTCGTAATCATTTAAAAAGAAAGGGAATAATGGAATAGTAGGAATAACTTTTATTTTGTTTGTTTCTTTAATGTCATTTACATCTAAATAAATTTGATGTACTCCTTCACCATAAATAGTACCTATTTTTTTATTGTTTATATAAATTTTAAGACCTCCCTCAGCTTTGTTTACAAAAATGAATAACTTTGCTTCTCTAGCATTTTCTTGTGCATTAAAAACCTCTTCGCCAGAAGAAGAAAAAAACCATCCTCTACTTACTTTTGTATTTTCAAGTACTGTAGCTATATCTACAACATCTTTTCTAAAAAGTTGGATATCTGGAAGAAAATATCTTGCTGCTGTTTCTTGTTCTTCAAGCAATCCTGGAATAAACTCTATTACTTTAACTTTTAGTTCTTTTTTACATTCTGGTAAACTAGGGATTAATTTGCATTTTTCATCAAAAGGCATAAAATAAACATAAATTGCTAAAAGCAGACCTATTATAATGATTAAAAAAGGAACGTTTTGCGCTTTTCTATTTATTAACATATTATAGCAAAACCAAAAGTAAATTTAAACCTTTCGTCGTTAAAAAAGTCATATTTGGGACTTTTAAAATCAGTTAAATTTATTAATAAAGTTTTATTAATATAAAAATGGATGAATATGCGATTCCTTATCAAAGAAAAAGCAAAAAACAGCAAAAATTAAAAAGAAAGTTTAGGGTATACAAAAAAGGCGGAATTCATAGAACACAAAATATTAAATAAGTTTTGGTAAAAATTTTAAAAATCTAAAATCAAAAAGCCTTATAAAATCTTTAACTTCAAATTCATCTCTTCTTTTAAGAACATCTGAAAATTTTCTATTTTTGACTATTTCAATAAAACAATCAAAATCACGATCGTTCATTTTTTTTAATATTTTGAATATGATTAGATTAAATAAGATACTTTTATTCAGATTCAAAAATTTTACAAATTTATTGTTGACAATTACTTCTTTTACTGCAAATGCAGACATAATTGCTGGAACTATCCCTCCTCCAGAAAACTTTGTATACCCCCCAGCATCTCCTATAAGAAACAAATTTTTTTTATTTGGAAAAATATTAGGCTCTGGAACTATTGCCGCAGATATATTTTTAGTATCGACTCTTAGTTCCTTAAGAAATTTTTTGAATCTTAAAGATGCTGTTTCTAATTTATCTGCAAGCCCTATAACTGCCTTGTCTTTATATACAAAGATATAACTAAAATAACCAAATTTTTTTCCGACATATACATTATACGAATTTCTCTCTAACCTAAGATTTAATTTTTTCAATTGAATTTCTTTTTGAATTACAAGATATGTTTTTCTTTTTATACCTGCTTTTCTTGCAACAATGCTCAAGGCACCATCAGCACCTATAAGGATATCAGAATAATCGCTAATTTTTTTATTTCCTACATTAAGGATTATTTTAAACTTATTATTCTTCTTAAAATCTAAAAAATTTACATTAAAATAAAATTTTGCTCCTTTTTTTTCTGCTTTTTTTATTAGATCATTTAAAAATTTCTCTCTGTTAATTTTAAATTCTTTAGTTTTAAATACAACAATATTATTAGAAGATTTTATTTTTGCTTTTTCTGATATAGATATAATATATTTTTTTGGATTTAATCCCAACTTTCTGCAATAATTCAAAAAACTTGATGTTGTATTATTCAGACAAATTTTTTTGCCAATATCTTTTCTTGCTTTTTTCTCATAAACAACAACATTAGCATAATTTGCTAATAAAAATGCTGCAGAAGCTCCTGCGATACTACTTCCTATAATTATTACTTTCATTCAAAGAAAAATTAAAAAAGACTTATAAATTTAATCTGCAATGATTGATATATCATTAATTATAACTTTTTTTGTTCTTTTAATAGCAACTTATACAGATATTAAAAGAAGAGAGGTTCCTGACTGGCTTTCTTTTTCTTTCATAGCCATCGCCTCTATAATAGCACTAACAAAATCGATAATTGCTGAAAATTTCTCATTTTTGCTTAATTCTTTATTTGGTTTTATAGTTTTTTTTGTTCTTGCAGAATTGTTTTATCATGGAAAATTATTTGCTGGTGGAGATGCAAAATTGCTTATGGGGATAGGTACTGCCTTAGGAGCAGATATCCATTTCGTAATGAATGTTTTATTTTTGGGAGGAATCTATGGTTTAATCTATTCATTCGTTCTTGCAGCAATTAATTTTGAAAAAGTAAAAACAGAATTAAAAAAGACTAAAATACCTATTTTATTATTTGTAACACTTTCATTGATTTCCCTAATTTTAGGTATTTTTCTAAATTCATTTTTTTATTTCATTGCTATATTATCATTAATTTCACCACTACTTTACGCATTTACCTTTGCAGTAGAAAAAGTATCATTAATAAAAACAGTTTCACCTAAAAAGCTTACAGAAGGAGATTGGTTGGCTAAAGATGTTAAAATTAAAGGAAAAATAATAAAAGCTACATACGAAGGTTTATCAAAATCAGATATTCATGAAATAAAAAAAGCTAATTTAAATGTAAAAATAAAATACGGCCTGCCTTTTGTTCCTGTTTTTCTTATAGCATTTATAGCAAAATTAATTTTTGGGAATGTTTTAATGCAGTTGTTTTAAATCAAGGTATTCTACGCGGAAATTCCTGCAATTTTTCTTTTTCTGGTTTAGGAACCTCAAGCTCTTGTTCCGGAGCCATATCCCCCCTAATTTTTTTTGCAATTTTTTCTCTTTCTTCAGCAAAAGTTTTTTCTAAGCTAAACTTTATTTCTTTTGCAACTTTTTCAATTTCATCTTTAGAAACTTCTTTTCTCTCCCATAGAAAAATAGCCTTATCTTTTTCGAACCTTGGAATTAAATTTATTGCAACATGTCCAATTCTTTGGCCTGCAGCAGCTCCTTGACTGACATAAATATTTATTCCAGAGCATTTTGTAACATTAACAATTATAGGCATTAAAATTTTCATTATTCTAGTCATTTCCCAAAGAGTCTGATCAGGAACCTGAAAGATAAACTGCCAGTGTTCTTTTGGGATTATTATAGTCTGCCCAATTACAGAAGGAGTAATATCAAGAAATGCAATAACAAAGGGGTTTTCATATATTTTTGTTGTTTCTATATTCCCTTTTACTATTCCACAAAAAAGGCATTCTTCTCCTTGATGTCCCTGTTTTCTAATAAATTCTTCTAAATCTTCTAGACTTGCTGTCTCAATCCATTCTACCCACTCTACTCTTTGTTCTTCTGGTAGTTTTTCTACTTGTATAAGCAGCTGTTCTTTTAGTTTTTTTGCTTGTTCTTCTGTTAGCATATTTATATTTTTGATTTTTAGCCTATCGCCCTTCTAACATCAATAATCTCAATAGAACTTATATCTTTTATTCTTGATAGTTCTGTTTCAACTATGTCTAGATTAGCTTCTTCTCTCCATCCTATGACAAAAATAAGTGCTTTTAGACCGAAAGCGATAGGTTCTTCACTAACTTTATGAAGAATACCTCCTACTTCCTTTATTTTTTTTTCAATATTTATTTGTAACTTTCTCAAATCAACCTTGGGAGAAGAGGGCATTATTTTTAATGTAATAATATTAAGTGCCATAAAAATTTAAATTAATTAATTTCATTATCCTCCTTTGTATTGATGTTTTTTATCATTATGGTCCTTGAAAACCACATTCGCATTTATAAGTAACATTTAGTTTCTTGCATTCAAAACATCTAGCAATTTTTCGTTTGCCACACTCGGGGCATATAAAACAAACCCCTTTTACAAAATTTTTGCCGCAACTCACACATTTCATTTTTTCAATAAAATAAAGGACTATATAAAACTTTAGTCTTCATAGAATTTATTATTTATTAAGTTGGTAAGGCCTTCTATTGCTTTTTTTGAGTCATCACCTTTTACAATTATTTCAAGAATGCTTCCTTTTTCAGCTGCTAATGTCAAAAGGCTCATTATTGATTTACCATCAACATAATTTTTTCCATCTATTTCTTTGCTTGCAAATGCAGTTTCTCTTCCATTTCTTACATAAATCTCTGAATTGTATTTTGTTGCTTCTTTAACAAATAAACCTGCGGCTCTTGCATGCAACCCAAATCTGTTTTTGATTTCTATAAAAATACGATCATATCCATTTTCATTATTTTTTGACTCATTTGGAAAAAGATACTTTTCTAGTTTTAAAGCCATTTCTTTGTAACTGTCTGCATATTCATGCCAAGATAATTCTTCATTCGGCATCATATGGCTTATTATAGTTCCTTGAACAGGGGGGCGACGAAAATTTTGATTTAGATAGAGTATTTTATTTTTGCCATTGTCGCGATATACTAAAGCTCCCTCAAATGTATAGGAATCGTCCATATTTTTAAGAATCTTAAAGTAGGCCTTTATTTTTCCCATGCTTTGTTTGCAATTATCAAGAAGTTCTTTTTTAACATTATTGGTAAGAGGTGTGTTATCAATGTCTATCTCAGTTGTTTCAATAGAATCTATCTTGAATAATTCTTTAAATTTATTTATAATAATTTCCATTTTAATTTTTTAAGAGAATACTTAAAGAAAAAAACCTTATTTAAAACTTTCGCTTTAACTACTAATTAATGACTATTTAATATGCCCCTACGAGGATTCGAACCCCGATTTCAACCTTTCTGCATTTTTAAGGAAATAAAAACATTAGTTTTATACCGCAAGGTCGTGGCCTATCCGTTAGCCGACAGGGGCAAATTGTTTAAATAAAACAGATATCCTTAATAAATAAATTTTTCCTAATATATATAAGAAGATTAAATTAACAAAAATTTTATTCTTCTTTAGGCTCAATATCACTTAATCCCCTAGTGGTAATCCAAAAAACAGTTTCGTTTTCAGGCAAATTAGGAGCATCGATCATTTTAGCTACCCTACTTCCTTCTCTACCTCTTCTTAAATATATTCTATAAGTAGAAGCATGTCCAACAATATGCCCTCCAATTGCTGTTGTTGGATCACCAAACATCACAGCAGGATTTGCCATAACTTGGTTAGTAACATAAACAGCAAGATTATATTGTTCAGCAAGCCTAATTAAATTATGTATATGTCTATTAAGTTTTTGTTGTCTGTCTGCAAGTTGTCCTCTTCCTGAAAACTCTGCACGAAAATGCGATGTTAAGGAATCAATAATAACAAGTTTAATAGGCAATTTTTTCTCATTAATAAGTTCTGGGATTTTTTCAACTAATAGCATTTGGTGATCTGAATTAAATGCTCTAGCAGCATAAATCTTTTTTAATGCTTCTTGAGGTTCTATTCCTAATGCAGCTGCAATTTGTTTTATTCTTTCTGGTCTAAATGTTCCTTCTGTATCAATAAAAACAGCCATCCCATCTGCTCCACCAAGCTCTTTAGGTAATTGGACATGAACCGCTAGTGAATGTGCAATTTGGGATTTTCCAGAACCATATGCTCCATAAGCTTCTGTTAATGCACCTGTTTCTAAACCTCTCCCACCGAGTAGAGTATCAAGATTCTTACTTCCTGTCGATATAGTGAACATATCTTCTCTGTTTTTCATATATTGAGTTGCATCTTTAAAATCAAGATTAGCCATTTTTCTTGCTGCTTGAATCGTTTTTCTTGCAGTTGCTTCTGTCATTCCTGCACTTTCAGCTAATTCAGAAGGAGACATAACAGCAACAGAAATGATATCATTTATTCCAGCATCCTTTAATTTTTGAGCAATAGCAGGCCCTACACCTGGTAATTCTTCAATCTCAGATTTTTCTTTTTCTTCTTTCACCTTAGCCATAAAGTACAAAATAAAAAGCAGTTTATAAGGTTTATACTAATAAATAATATATTTTAAATAATTAAAAGGTTTATCTATTTATGGTAAGCTCTTGAATCAATTTTTCAGGATCTGCTTCTTCAAAATCAGAAACAACTAACTCCAAATTGCCAAATGCTTTGTTCATTCTTACAATTCCATTACACATTACTTCCTTCCCAAGCAAGCTCTGTCTTTTTTCAGCAAGATTTTTAAGTTCTTCATCAGTGATATTAAAAAATTTTTTTATTGCTTCAGAAAAAGCTATTGCACGGATATTTTCTTTCCCATCATCAAGCACAAAATTAAATAGGGCCCTTTCTTTTGGGATGACAAAACCGTGTTGTGGACATAAAAATTTATCTGACTCATAGGTTACTTTTCTACCACATTCTGGACATATGTTAAAAAATTTTGGTTCAAATGCTTGTACTACAGTAGCCCTTACCACTACTTTATCATTTTCTTTTAGTTCAGAAATATCTTTTATTGCTATAGTTTCTTCTATTACAGGATTTTCAATTATTTCTGTAGATAAATTAAATTCTGATAATGAACTTAAATGTAGCTCTTTGGTTGTCCCTTCTCTTACAGTAGCATCTTTAATTTCTACTATATCATTTTCCTTAATTTTTCCTTCTTCAATCATCTTTATATGATTGGTATCCCATAAAACACATCTTACATTAGCAGTTTCATCTGCAAGTAAGAAAGAGCATACCTTACTTTCTGCAAATTTTGTTTTGAATGTTTTTATAGGAAAGATTTTTATTATTTTTCCGACGACAGTTACTTTTCTCATTCCTACAAGCAATTCATTAATCTTAACTTTTATATTGTCAAAATTAACTCCAAGTTCTGCAGCAACTATCTGCGCTGCTCCTTCTCTTGAAATTAAATCAGAAAGTTTTGCTTTTTTTGCATCTATTCTTCTTTCTATATCTGCGATATCTAAACCTGTAGCCTTAGAAATCCTTTCAACAAGCTGAGAATAATTTGCCTTAATCATTTTTCTTTTAAAAGAAAACCTATTTATAAATTTTCTTAGTTTGAATTATAACGATTATTTTTTTATGGCAAATGAAAATTCAACAGGTTTGAATGAATTATCATAAAAATATGATTTTTTTGAATAAAGAGTAAAGAGATAATAATTTGTGCTTGACTCCAGCCTAAAATTCCAATTTTCAAAATTTAATTGCTGCATGCATTCCTGCTGATTGTCTTTATTTTCACATTCTACTTTTTTTGTTATAATTGCAGAATATATCTCTTCGAAATCAATTTTTGGATAATCAAGAGAAAATGATGGAAATAATGTATAACTTATATTATAAGAAACAAACTTATTTTTATTAGAATTATTAAAAATAATTGGTTCAAATTTTACATTTATTTTTTCTTTTATCTCAGAACTAAAAAGTTTTCCAATTTTTGATAATTTTTCATCAAATTTTAACTTTATTTTATTTTTAATTTCTTGATTATTAGGTTTGCATTTCTCACTCCAGATAGCTACTGTTCCTATTTGCTCCTGACAAACCAAGGGTTTTTTAGTAACTTCAGCATAGCTTTCTTGTAAAGCCATGTCAGAGAAATCGCGAATATAATAATCAAATTTTTCTGCTTCATTAAATATATCAATAGATTTATTTATATTTATTGTTTCTGCTTTTATTGTTCCATATGTTACTATATAATATAAAGTAGTCCCACAAACAACAAGAGCTATCAAAATTAATACAGCTTCTGGAATCTGTGATTTGCTGTTCATTTTAGTTTTTTTAGTTGGAGATAGACAATTATTTTTCCAGGCAATTCCATTTTAGTCTGAACCCACCCATATTTCGTAGTTTCTAATGGACTTATTTGAATTATAGTCTTACTATCTTGAATAATCCAAAATTGATAATCATTTCCATAAACCTTATTAAAAATTTCTTTTGTTTTTTCTTCCAATAAAAGTTTATAATTCTTATCAATAGATGTAAGTCTAATTAAATCAATCATTTTCATCTCTTGTTCTTGAATATTAACAGGAGTGTTTAAATAAGCCATTAATGAAACTATATTTTGTTCTTGTAATAGAATAGTTTCTGAATCAGTTCCTTTTGCTATTGAAATACTTTTTATAAGAAAAAAGAAAACAACTAGCAAAATGAATATTATGATAGTTGCTACAATTAATGCTGCTGTTTCTCCTAATAATTGACCCTTTTTATTTGACATTTTCAGCAAATTTTTTTATTCCAATAAGTAAATTAAGAGTTCCTTTTTCTATTTTCCCATTGTTGTTAATTAAAACATAATATTTTTGTCTTATACATGAAGGTGATGATAAATATTTTCCAGGAAAAGAGCATAGGACCTCTAAATCTATTCCGAAAATACTTTCTTTTTTCAAATTTGAATCAAATGAGGTTAAAGAAGTATTAATATAGTATTCATTTTCATCTAAAATTATGCAATTTTTAAAATCAATACCTTGTTCTACAATTCCATTATTGGAAACACATTCAAGAATACTCTTTGCAATAAGCAGACCTTCTGGCTGCCTTATATCTAATTTCGTTGTAAAAACAGGTGTTATTGTAATTACAACAAATAATATTACAAATATGATAAGAAAAATTTTCCATACTAGTATTATTCCTTCACTCAAAACCTGTCCTTTGCGATTCATTCTATCTTAATTTCAGTTCCTCTTCCTGTTTGCTTATATGAAATTTTATTCTTATTAAAAAATGAATATTCAAATTTGCTATTTTCATAATATGCAATTATTTTATTTCCTTCTATAGTAATATTTGCATCAACAAATATTATTGTTCCTGGTTTACCACTATCAATAAGCAATGCTGTCTGTTTTGCAATAATTTCTGATTTAACAGCCTTTCCTGTTACTTGATTTGATTCCCATACAAATAATATTCCTGCAACAAAAAGAAAGATAAGAATAAGTCCTAGATTCCACAACAAATCTTCAGTCCCACCTCTGTTCATTTTCTTATTTTTCAAACAATATCTAATTAATAAAGTTTATTAACAATATTTATCATTAAGAATTATGAAAAAAGGTTCATTAAGTTTAGAACTGTTACTAAAAATACTGCTTTATATAATAATTATTATGCTTGCCTATTATGTAATTTTAAAAAAGATAATTCCTTCGTTACTAACATGAAAAATAAAAAAGGATTCGAATTTGCTGAAATTGGAAAATGGATAATAGGACTGGCTGTGCTTGTGATACTTATTTTGTTTATAAATTCGTTAGCAACAGGGAGATTAGCTGCAGCCCTTCAGAATATATTAGATATTTTTAGATTTGGAAGATAAAATGGAGCTAACTTTTGAAAAATTAATAAATCTTATACTTGTTATAATCGCAGTAGCAATAATATTTTTGTTGATTTACTCTTTTTATAATACTTACTTAGCACCAGAAACAAAAATAGATTTTCAATCACTGCCTGTAACTACCAAATATTCTATCAATAGCGCAGTAGATAATTTTATTTCAAAACTTGAAGAATGCAAATTAAAGCAAAAAAACAATTGCTTGTGTAAAGATGCTTTCGTAAATCTTCCTAAAGAAGTAAGCATGCAGATAATAAATAGGGGTACTTTAATTAATCGTTATGCAAATATTAATTTCAAATATAATGATAAAACTTTTAGAAGTTATACCATGAATAATGTGTCTATTACAGGAGTTTTAAACAAAGATGAAAATATAATAGAAATAAAAGAAGAAATAGAAAATTTGATAACATTTGAAAAAATAGCAGAATTTAATGGCGATGAAATAATCTCACCAAACATTTATAAAAATTCTTCTACTTTATCATTTATTGTATATAAAGAAAAAGGATTTGAAAATTTATTTATTTTTGGTAAAAGCAAAGAAGAGCAGCAAGCCTTTTTCTCTAAAATAGAGGCTTGTTAAAATCTACTACCATTTAAGAAATGGTTTATAATAAATTTTTCCATTGTTTTTATCATAAATGAGTTCACTTTCTCTTACAAAAGTTCTTGAACCGATCTCACATAATTCTAATACTTCTGGACTTTTTTCATTAAAATCTTCTCTTAAATCTTTAAGGGCTTGAGGATACTTTTTATGATTTTCGTAATAAATATTAATCATTCTTCTTATTATCTCTAAACTTCTTTTGATATCTTTTTCTGTAGAATATTTTTCATACCACCTTTCTCCTTGTTTTTCTAGCCAAAGTTTTAAAGAATGAAATTCTTTTTTTTCAGAGTTTAATAAATCAGTATTGCTTTGTTCAAGAATTCTTCCTAAATCAGCAGGGTTTGAATTAAGGATTTTAGTCCCCAAACTAAGAGCTTCGTTTTTCCATTCTTGTAGCCCAATTTTTCTCGTAAATGTCAAGTTAACTTTAACTTCAGCTTTGTTTTTATCATAAGCTGTAATTTCATAGTCATAAGTGGCGAAAGGATTTTCTTTTTCAAATTCATTTTTTTTATTCTCTAGGAAATTAATAAGACTTTTATCATATTTTTCTTGTTGCTGTTCTTCGGCTGTTATAAAACCTTGAAAAGCTGTTTTTTTATTTACTGAAATCACTAAATCTTCAAGTCTTCCTTCTGCTTCCTCATATCCCGAAGGTACACCGAAGCCTTTTTCTGATGGTATCAAACCAGATTGCATCGTTAAGTTCATATAGAGAATAACGTCTTTTTGAAAATTATATATCGGAATAAGAAAAAGATAACCTTGAGCCTGCCTAAAAGCCCCTACAGGATTAATTTTTATACCATGAACAGAGTATGCATCATTTAATTTTTTTATAACATTATCATTTAGCTTATTCACATCTCTTTCAAGTTCAACTCCGTAAATATTTTCACCTATAAATCTCAGAAGATTTTTTGTTTTTATTATATTTCCTTTCATTGTCATCGAAATCATTTTGTTGAATGCCCATTTTGTTGCATCCATCTCAAGAAGAATATACTTATCTTGGCCATATGGTAGAATTTCCTCCCATTGTCTAAACTGCCTGTATCTTGTACTAAAAGTGTATGCTTTTTGGCCTATCTTTCCTATTCTTGTTTCTGGTAAATGTATGCAAAAAATATTTGTTTTTGCTTTATTGAATACTTTATCTGAAAGAACTATTAATTCTAAGATACAACCTTCCTTTAAATTATATTTTTCAATTGAAATATCTAAAGATGCTTTTTCTTGATTTTCAAAAGTTTGAAAAGAAGGATTTGATTGAGTAAATAAAGGAACAATAAAATTTTTTTGGAAAATTTTTTCAGGAGTTTCCGAGATAATATCTTGATCTCTTATAATTTTTCCTATCTCTTTTTCTTTTGATTTTTCTTTATTCTTCCTATAATCTCGACTTTCTTCTAATGTTTTCTCTAAATCTTCTTTTAATTCTCTAACAGCAGGATTTTCAAGTTCTTTTTTTATTTCTTCAATTTTTTCTTTAGCTTCTTCTAAATTCCATGTTCTTAAAAGTTTATCAAGAAAAAAATCTATGTGTTTCTTATCAAGAATAAATTTAATACTTGTAAGTTCATTTTTTTCTTTTATATTTTCAGTCATATCAAGAATATTTTCATCTATTATGCAAAGATTTTTGTAGGTATTAGCTAAATCTTCTCTTTCTTCAATGCTTTTCAAAAATTTTAATGCATTATTCCTATATTTCCATGCTTCAAAAACATCAGCAAGAAGCTTTTTATCGAATTTTTCCCTATATTCAAGAACAGAGAAAATCCAGAAAGGAATATCTTCGTCTAAACCAAGATATTTATCAATAGTATTGATTTTATTGTCAATTTCCTTGCCTCTTTCAATAGGTCCAAAGATTGTTTGAAGAGACTCATAAGTCAGAGATTTTACATGCGTCTCAAGCTCCTCTGACTTTTGATTGATTAGGGCTTTAAAAGCAGCTTTTTTTGCAATCTCTAGATTTTCAGCATTAACATGGGGTTTGTTATTTTCATCAAATAAGACTCTATAATTTTTATTATCTAGATTAACAATTGAGATGTATGGTGTAGATGCATTTGAAAATGAAAGAATAGTAGAAGAAATGGCTAAAGGAAGAATTGCTTTCTTTGTTTTTAATAATATACTCTCTAACATGTTTAGATATTCCTAGTTTAATTGAAGGATTAGAAATATTTAAATATACTTTTTTATTCTAACTAACATGAAAAGAGGGGCTATTTCAATCGAGACTATTATAATAATAATCTTGGCTTTGATTGTTTTAGTTGTAGTAGCCGCAGCCTTTTCTGGAGGAATGAAAAATCTTTGGGATAAAATTATGGGTACGACAGAAATAGAATTGTCTCAAGCAAAAGCAAGATGTGATGATATATGCACGAGTGCAAGGGCTGTAGGCAAACAAGAGTTATTTGATAATGCAACTGTTACAATAAGAAATATTGGTGTAAAATATTGTAAAGAGATTACTAGTTGCTAAAAAGCCATTTGGGTTAGTAACTAGTCAATAGTCATTTTTTCTTATTTGTTTATAAGATAAACAAGTAAATTTAAATAATTCTTTTTCTTTTTAGCAAAATGCCCGAAATGTCTTTATTAAAAGAAGTAATGTATCTGCTTCTTACAGTTTTTCTTATAATAGCAGTAATAGGCGCATGCACTAACATCTATGGTAATTTTTTAAAAAGTAAAGAGGAACAACAAGCAAAAGAGACTTTAACAAATCTAATAAATTTTTTAAGAGATATAAAAAATGAAAATATCGATTCTTTTATTGTTTATGCTCCTCAAGGATACTGGCTTGTTTCTTATGATAAAATAGAAAGTAGCCCCATAATATGTGCTAGCCAAAATTGTATATGTATCTGCAAAGATAAAGACTGTCCAGTTAAATCAGAAGAAAAATACTGTAATAATATAGAAAAACCATTAAAAAAAGATGGTAAAAGCATTTCCATGCAAATTAAGATAATGGAACTTTATATTAAAAATAACCCTACAGAATATTCTATTTTAAGTGTTATTTCAGAACAAGGAACACTAAAAGAATATGAAAGAACAACTATACCAGAAATAAAAGTCAATACATCTTATACCCTTCAATCAAAACCAAGAGATAAAGATACAAAAATTAATACTATCGTCTTGCATCATACCGCTGGAACAAATTTTATAGAGGCTTATAATTTTCTCAAAAATTCTGGAAATTCTGTTCATTATATAATAGATAGAGATGGCAAAATATATTATCTTGTTGATGAAACTCAAAAAGCTATCCATGCTGGATACCCATACAATGATTTTTCAATAGGTATAGAACTTGTTAGCACAGGATGCAAAAATTTTGGATATACAGATGCACAGTACTCATCATTAAATAATTTAATTAAAGATATAATAAAAAGATGGCCTGATATAAAATATGATGATAAACATATCATTGGCCATTATGAAACTCTTCAAGGCATGAGAGATAGAAAAATAGATCCGAGTAATTTTGATTGGGCAAGAATAGGGCTGCCAAATCATATTCCTTCAACTGCTACATGCTAAAAAGTATATCTTTTAGGTATAGAAACTTAAAGAGATAATAAAAGAGGTGTTTATCATGAACCATCAAAAATCAGCTAACCAAATGTTAATTTATATAAATATATTTTTTTTCTATATAAATCCTTAAATAAAACAAATATCTTTATTATGAAATGAGTATATCTAAACTTGCTAAGATTGGCTTTCTTGCAGCTTATCTGACAATTACTGGATGCCAAAAAAAAGAATTTTCAAAGTTTAAATCTCCAATTTTTATAGATTATAGGACAATAACAAATTTACGTTTAAATGGTAATGAGTATCTTGATAGCGTATATTGGGGATGGACTCTTGCACCTATAGAAATTGTTCAAGAGAAATCATTATTTTCTCTTTATAACAAATTCGCTGATAACAATAAAGTAGAGTTTCTTATAGTGCCAAAAATTTTTATAAAGGGGGACTATGTTGATGTTACCGCCAATATTTTTGTTGACAATGATTTTACTGAAAAAAAGATCAATGCGCTTTACGGTTATGAAAACGTAAGAACTAATACCTATAGAAGATTTAAAGATAAACCATATCTTCTTTCTGAATTTGATTTTACCGAAAAAGAAATAAGTGAAATAGAAAATGGAAAAGGTACATGTTTAGAAGAAAAAGTATTGTCATTAAAGAAGTTTAATGTTAACATCAATCAAGAAGAAGTTGATACAATAAAAAATATAAATGCCAATCAATTTAATTTTAGCCGGGCTGTGCAGTCTCGAATTAAAAATATTAAAGTCTCAAAAAGTGAAAAACCACTCAGGACGTATGTTAAGGGTGCTAGGTTGAAATGGAAATATAAATTAGAAGACAACTACCCTCTTTTAATATTAAAAACAAAAAATAACATTATAGTAATGGATGTAGGTTTAGATCCAGGATATAATTTAAGTGTAAAAGAGTTCTATACAAATTTGAATAGACTTAATTAAGGAATTGATTCAATTTTATCACATCCGAACTGTTCAATGTTTTTTTGGTTAAATTGTAAGAATTGTAACAATACCGTATTGCTGTAATCTCCGAAAAAATTATTTATAAAATTTATTGCTTCTGTTCCACCTTTGGCACCAAAGTAACAGCCTGCTGCACCGATTGTAAAACCAAGCCCTGTTCCAGCGATATTTCCAATTATAGGAACTACGCTTCCTAAGGTAAATCCTACTGTAGCTCCTGCCCCTCCCCCAACTATACAACCAACTCTTTTTGCAAGATTTCCTTTGGCAACATATCCGAAGATTATAGAATATTTCTCTTTAGTAGAATATCTATCATTCTCACTTATTGAAGGTTGTACATCCATATTATTTGAAATATACTGTAAATAGGTAACATTTTTATTAGGAACTAAGTTATAAGATAAATAATTGTTTAATCCGGCTATTTCAGGATACTCTTGTTGAATTTTGTCGTCAAATGCAATTATAGAACAAATAATACACTTTTCTTTTGTTATCCATTCTGAAGACAGAAAATTTAGTTTTCCTTCTCCAAACATCCACCAACAGTCATGTATCGCATTTGCAATCTCTTTGTTTATGTCTTCTTTATTTCTTACAGATATTTTATTATAACCAGTTGGACATTCTCCCCCCATTGTAAGGCAGATATATTCTGTTTTACACTTTAACGGAATTTTTTTTGTAGCCAATTCTCCTCCAACAGGAAGATTCTTAATTGCTGCTCTTGCAATTACAGAATCACGACATGCTTCTTTGTTAAAAGTAGAAGGAATTAGTTCAACTATTTGATTGACAACTGCTAAAAGAATTATAAAAGACATAATTATCACAATAGTTATTACAATTGTTGTGATAGTAAGTCCTTTTTTATTTTTCATATTTTTATCATCCACTATATCTTTATATTTTTATTCTATTTTTACTTGCTTATTTATACAGTTATAGCTATACTTGCAAGCATTGATAATATCAATGATGCTGCAAGAGCAGTAAGTATATAAAGCAAGATTCCGGCTTTCATATTTCTCGCAATTTCTGATTTTTCTTTTAATTTGTCTACTCCTGACTCTACTGAAACAAGAGTTATACTTAAAATATAAATTATTTCTATTAAGTATATTCCTACTACTATTTGTAGCCAGTAAGGAGGGATCATCGCTTCAAGATTAAAAGATTTTGTTAAATTTCCTAAGGTAGAACCTGCAAGAGGGATATTTTCTCCTCCAGGAAGAGATAGCATTTGCTGCAATTTGGTTAGTATCGTGGTAATCATTGCTGCTAAGCCAACAACTATTCCTGCAAGTAGAGGTGCAAGGAAAGACATATTGCTTTTCATACTACTTATTATATCTGCAAGTAAATCCTTTAGCCTTTCATTTATTTTTCCGATATTTTTTACATATTGTGAAATGCTTATCATCGCATTTGCAGCAACCTGTAATCCTTGTTTGACAGATTCAACAAGAATTTCCATGCTTGTTCTGATAAGTTCAGATGGATAGTAGATTATTGCTCCTCTACTAGAATTAAAAATAGCTTCTTTTACTGACATTCCAAATTGCTGAATATTGCTGTTGACTGTTCTAAAGAAACCTTCTGTTGCTGTTCCCTTAGAACTTTCAGCGACTCTTCCAAAAGCCATTTCAGCTGGAATATTGTCCCCCAGTCTGTTTCCAAGCTGAAATAAAGAACTTGAAAATTCACTTTCAAGCTTTAAGGTCTCTTCTTTCATCTTTAAAATTTTTTTTGTTTTTGATGAGTAAGAAATCCATAAAAAAGATGCAATGCTAAGAGGAATAAAAAAGCTAAGTATCAATGCACCTAAACCAAAAGGACCTTTGCCATCTATAAAACCAAATATTTTCATTTCTTCTAAAGAAGGAAACTGCATTCCTATTTCTTTAAAACTATAATCTGGGAAAAATCCAAAATAAACCATCAAAGGTATTATACCAATTATAAAAAAAGGAATTGCAACAATAAGAGCTTTGTAATAATGAATGCTACTTTTGTAATAAGGATATTCTGGATTAAGCTCAAGCATTTCTGTATCTCCATATCCTCCGGGTCGTTTTACAAGAACACCAGAAGTAAGATAATAAACAAAAAAAGGTATAATCAAATTAAAGAATATCGCAACATACCACCACTTTATTGTACCTGCAAGTAAAGTAGAAGCTAGAGGTAACAAGGCTATCGCTAATGTTGGAAGTACAATACCAAGCATATAAAGATTAGTTAAAGGTGCTTGAACATCATGAGTATATTTTAACATTTTGTCATAAACCCCATCGAGAATGACAGATAATGCTTTTTCCAAAACAGCAATCCTTCTTGCCTCGCTCGGCTCATACAATGAACTTTCAATAAGATGAAATGATTCTATAAATTCTGGGCTGTATGTTCTCCAGCCTTCAAGATAAGAATCTAAAGACTCTTTTATTGTTGTATATTTTCCAGTTTCAACATCCCATAGTATCTTTTTGAAATCAAGAGATAGTGGAGGTTGTAAATGCTGACTTGCAAATTTAATTGCTCTCTCTAAATTGCTTGTGTGTTTCATGTAAACAACAATATACAAAATTGCAGGAACCATCTGAGAACTTGCTTTTAATTTCCATTGTTGGCTTATTTTTTCTGGTAGTGAAGAAACATAAAAATAAATAAAAATAGAGATTAAAAAAGCAAGAATAATAATTAATATTGGAACTTCAATATCTAAAAGAAAGAGTGTTGCAATTAAAAGTGAAAAAATCAAAAGTGAAATAATAAAAGAAAGAAGAGAAAATGCTACAGCATCTTCTGCTTTAACATCCAAATGTGCTCTTTCCAAATGTTCATTTATTTTTGCTTTATCTTTTTCATTTATTTTTAATTTTATTATTTTGCCAGCATTTTTTGCAAACTTTTCATAGTTTGAGAGTTCTGGAGAAAGTTCTTCTTTAAATTTAAGATATTCTTTTGAATATTCAGACTCAAACTTTTCAGTCCTTACTGCTCTTTCGATCTGTGAGCTATATCTCCTTAGTATTTCTTCAACCTTTTTATTTACCATTTTTATTTAGATTATAAAGTTCTTTTTCTTATTTCTTCATTTAACCAGTCTTTCCATTCGCTAAATACTCTTTTACCTTCAGGAATGCCTATCTCCTTAGTAATTTTATCTGAAAATTCATGAAACATATTATTGCTCTTCAATACAAAAGGAGCTTCAAGTAGATCTTTTATACCTGTAATTTTTGCTTTTTCAACTAATTCTTGTTTTATATTTGCTCTCAGCAAAATATTATCCCATACAGCATCCCAATCTCCAGCCCATCCTTTTACTTGTCCTGCAACTGTTTTGATCACTTCTGACTCGCCGTTTATTAAATCTGTACTTGGCTCTAAAGAATCTTTTTTTACATCATAAGTTAACAAGTCAACAAAACCTTTTTCTTCCAAAGGATCTCTCTGCCAATGCTTCCTTATTTCTGCAAATTGTGTAACTCTTCTCCAGCTATGTATCCCATCTGGACTCTTTATCGGATTTGCAACTAATACGATATCGGTTGCTTTAAATGAAGTTATTGGCACTCCTAAATCATTAACAACCCTATCAAAAACAGCATATGGCGAGCCGCCATGTATCGTTCCTGCAACAACATTAGCTAACGCTCCAATCCTCATTGCCTCATATAATGCTTTCGCTTCATCACTTCTTACTTCTCCAACTATTAAAGAAGAATCTCCTAATCTCAAACTCGTTCTTATTCCGTCAGCAGCTTCCATTTCAGTGCTCTCTCTAAGCAACGCAGAACGAACTTTCATTCTCAATATGTCATAGCCCAGTTTTTTAAATGCATTTACGGGCATCTCTAATGTATCTTCTATAACTATTATTCTATATTTAGGTATTATTTCAAGCATTGCTGCGGCAAGCAAAGATGTTTTTCCTGCACTTCTTGTCCCTGCAAAAAGAATTGTTCTTGAACCATCAATTAAAAAACTTAATAATCCTGCAGTTATAGGGTTTATCATCCTATTTTTTATGAACAAAGGTAAGGTCCATGGCTTTTCTCTATGTCTTCTTAAAGCATAAGCAAGTCCATACGGAGACAATGGTTGTTGTATAATTGCTACTCTTGCCCTTACATTTTCTATCTCCAAATCAGTATCAAGAACAGGATTTGCTTCGTCTAAAGGCCTTCCTGAAATTAATCTAAAACGAGCAGCCCACGCTTCTGCATCTTCATATGCAGGAATAATGTTAGTAACACATTCATCAAAATCCTGATGCCTTACAAATATTGGCGTTTGTGAAACAGGTGCATTTACAACAATATCTTGTAACCTTTCATCTTGTAAAAGCACTTCAATTAAGCCAAATCCGATTGTATGTCTAACAAGAATTGTTGCAAGTTTGTTAAGTTGCCTGTAAGACAAAGAAATTTTTCTACTTTCAGCTAATTCTCTTAATAAATCTCGAGATATATTAAAAAAAACCTGTCTTGTTCTTTGTGGATCGATAAATTCTTCTGCTTTTGGCCTGTGCTCAATTAAAACACTTCTTGCTAAATCGATTAAGCTGTAAAAATTTTCTTCTAACATAAATTCAGGACTTTGTAAATGGTAAATAGGTCTTCCAGTTCCAGGTATTTTTAAGATAGTTACTAAACTCTTATCATATCCAGATTCTACTTTATATTCATCTAAAATATCTGCTCCGATTGGTAAACTCGCCATTAATCTCGTAAAAGTGAAATTTGGAACAACATCTGGTCTAAAAAATTTTCTATAAATTTCTCTGTCTCCTATTTTATGTGCTTCAATATCAATATCTCTAGCCTCTCTAATTAACCTAGTTCCTTCAAGCATTTCAACAATTTTACTTAGTAATCTTATGTAAGCATTTTCAGAATGAACATACTCTGCAGCAATTCTTTCTGCATTTATTTTTTCTTCTCTTAATAACCTCTTAGCTTCAATATAACAACCTATTGGATCTTGCTTTAACAAAGTTAAAATCAGCCACCTCATAGCATTATACCTTTGCTGCAAAAATTGCTGCTCTCCAAAAGGAATTAATTTCTTTGGAGAAAGAATTTTTTCTTGTTCGATGAGAAAAGTATAAAGCTGTGCGATTTCTATGAGTAATGAAGTTTGATTAAGATCATAAACATAATTTCTCTGTTGTACAAAAACAATTTTACTAACCCTTGGAGATTCTATTAGATTATCAATTGTCCTTGCCATCACAATTGCAGAATCAGCGATAGAAGGTACACTTGGATGTCCAATATAATTTATATACATTACATCCTGCCCTGCTTCTCTGACTACTTCATAAGAATATAACTTTGTTTCTGGTCTGAAAATCATTTTTCCTCTTTTATGTTTATAGAAAGAAAAGTTTATTAAAATACCTTTCTATGAGAATATAGAAAAAAGATGGTAGAAGAAATAGGTGAAATTTCTGCACTGTTAGCTGAATGGAATACAAAAATAAAAGATATTGAAGAAAGGCATGAAATGTTAAAAGAAAGGGTTCTTCTTATTTCACAATCATTTCTTAGAGCAGAAGAAAGAATGTCAAAAGAATTTGCACTTTTAAAAGATGAAGTTAAAGAGATGCGTTTAGATTTAGACCGTATTAAAGAAAATCTCCAGTCTTTAATTAGAGACAGCGCTGATTTCGTACGCAGAGAAGAATTGCTAATTCTTGAAAAATATATAAAAATGTTCGAGCCTCTTAAATTTGTAAAAGAAGATGATGTTAAAAGAATGATTAATGAAAAGTTGAAAAAATAATAAATATTTTGCTAATAAAAGAAATCACAAACATTTTAAATATCAGATTTCTTAAAAATAATATAAAAAGATGGTTGATAGAGAAACACCAGTATCTGAAGTTTTGAATATGTTACAACAAGGCCTTTCTGATATGGATATAATAAAAAGGCTTACAGACGCTGGATATTCGCCAGTCCAAATTACAGATGCTTTAAATCAGGCTAAAATAAAAAAAGAAATTATAGGAGTAGAAGGTTTGCAGCCATCTATACTAACAAAAGAAACTTCACAAATTCCAACACCTTCAGCTTATGAAACACCGATTCCTAAACCATCTATTGTTCCAGCTCCCGTAATAACTCCTACTACACCTTCAACAGAATATCCCGCCTATCCTTATCAATATCCTGTTGCACCAGAAATTGCTCCAAAAATAGAAACAGAAGCAATAGAAGAGATAGCAGAAGAAATAGTAAATGAAAAATGGTCTGAAATAAAAGGAAAAATCTCAGATGTTATAGAATGGAAAATTTATGCTGAAAAAAGAATTTCAAGCATTGATGAAAGAATAAAAAGGATAGAGTCTTCAATGGATAGATTACAAGCTGCATTGCTATCAAAAGTTCAAGAATACCAGAGAGATATAAAAAATCTAAGTGCAGAAATGGTGGGGCTTGAAGGAGCATTTGGCAAGATTCTTTCTCCATTTGTAGAAAACATGAAAGAATTGAGTAGGATAACAGAAGAACTGAAAGTTGCAAAGTTAAAAAAACCATCTATTCAAAAACCATCGCCCCCTATAAAAAAAGAAATAACAATAATACATAAAAAAGCAAAACCTAAACAAATGCCCGCCAAAAGAGAAATAAAAACAATAGCTATCCATAAACATCCAAAACTAAAAAATCTACATAAGCAGGCACATCATAAAAAAGAAGATGGTAAGGTTGTAAAAGAAGTAACAAAAATTACTAAAACAGTAGAGAAAAAATAATTTTAATCCTCAATTTTTACATTTAATTCTAATGCTTTGTAAGTATCCATGATGTAATAGCCGCAATTATTAATAAGATAATTGCTCCAAGTACAGCAGGGTTAATTAAAAAACTAATTATTCCAGGTTTTTGTTCTGGTCCCGGCATATACTGACTAAAAAAAGGTCCAAAGACGTTAAGTGCTGAAATAAAAAAAATCAATAGTACAATAGTCACAATAATTATCGCAACTGCAGAACTTTTTACTATGTCTTCTATACTTCCTTTGACAAATGCAAATGCAATTAAAACTGAAAAAATTATTACAAGAAGAACAGCGATCCATGGCATTGTCATAACAGTAAACTCCTTTGCACCTGGAGAAATTGCAAAAATTATTGCTATTATAAAGCTAATAAATAGATGTATAAAATTGTTTTCTCCCAAAATTCTGATTTTCGCAAGTAAGGCATAAGTTACAAAAAATACGAACAAAAATGCCATTATTGGTAATAATAATGTCATTTCTCTAAAAAATTAAAGAACTATTTAAAATTTGTTATAGTTACAATAAGAATTAAAATAATTTATGTTGGCTATCTCATAATCAATTAACATTAACTATACTCTGCAAAAATTTTATGCAATATTTACCATTCCTCTTTTCGTTCCATTAATGCATTCCATATTTTCTCTGCAGGGGTTCCAGATGGTCTTTCTTTGCTAGAGCTTATAACTACTATTGCAAAAATAATTATAATCAAAAGAGGAATTATCCATGGTAAATTATTTTCCCACCACACTCTCGAAAAGATTATAGTTCCTGGATAATACATTTCATAATAATCTGCCACTCTTCCTAAAATCCAGACAAAAATCACAAGCCCAATCATTCCACCAATATATGTCCATATTTCAGGTCTTTTCGCTCCCCAAATTAATCCTAAAAGAAGCATTAAAGCAATTATAATAAGAATAGCTATAACTGCATTTTGCAATATTATTTTCAAAATATCATTTACAAAAGGATTTAAAATCGTAAGCGCAGAAATAGTCATTGCGATAATAACATCGATTCCTTTTCTTGCTCCAAAAATCTTGGTTTTCTGAAGAATTGCAAATATAATAGTAAATATAAGAAAAAAAGGCAGCATAACATCAAAAATACCTATCGCTTCCCATTGCATTAATGCATACCTAAAATCAAAAAAGTGTACCATTTTAAGAGTCTCGACTTCTACCTGCCAGGCGTAGCTTTTTCACCAGAAATAACTATAGCAATAACTGCAATAATTGCTCCAATCATTAATATAGCCTCTCCTATTTGACGTGCTAAATCTGGTTTGTTCATTACTAATTTATAAATGCCAGTTGAAAATACTATTATTCCTATAAAAGCTAATCCTAATAAGATTTGAAAGGTCTTTTTCCAAGCATCAGAAATTCCTTTTCCAGGTTCATAGCCACCCATGAACCCATAAGTCATAAGCCAAGATATTAGTATCACAACTATTACTGCGACTATCGGAATAATATTCAAAACTACGCCTATTGCCCATGGGACACCTACACTTACTAAACCAAAAACAAGAGCAACTATAGCACTTATGTCTTTCTTTTCTCCAAGAAATTTTGTTTTTTCCAAAATTGCGAATATAACTGTAAAAATAAACAAAAATGGGAGAATAACATTAGTAAAAATTTCAGATCCTAAAATTCCTAAAGCAACCATCTCACACCTTTTTTAAAATGTATTAATATTCTACACTTGATCCAACCTTACTTTCAAAAAGTTTAGTTTAATTACACTGTCTCTTCTGTTTCTTCCTCTTTACTTGGCACAGCTGAACGACTTACAACCATCACATCACCTATTGCTTTAACAAACTGATGTGGAATAATAAGCCCCTTTGCGCTACCTAAAAAGGCTGACAAACTAGAATCTCGCGCAATTTTTATTCTCCATCCGTCTACTTTGTTTTCCATAATATTTACTTCTTCAACTTCTCCAAAATAGTCACCACCGTCAGTAAAAACTTTTATACCTATAACTTCTCTTAGTCTTTTTGTTTTTAGCATTCTAATCTCCTATTTTTTAAAAAGCAACATATCCTTTATATATTTTTCTAATATAAAAAAAGAATTTTTAGATTTATTATAAAAAGATTTTTAAAAAAAGAGATTCTTTAAAATAGATGTTTAATAAAAAAGAAGCAATTTCAATTTTACTTGCGGCAATTGTAATAGGTTATACAATTTCATTCAAAACAATAACATGGCTTGGATGGATTTCAGCTGCAGGGCTTGCTTTAATAGTGCTTTTTGTGCATCATATAGGCCAAAAGCTTACAGCTTTATTTTACGATTGTTCTATAGAAGTGAACTTATGGACAGTAAAACAATTTTGGCTTGCTAAAAAAAGTTATTTCAAATTTAATTTTCCTTTATGGGTTGTACTACCTGTTTTACTAGTAATATTCACCTTTGGTTTTGTAAAATGGCTTGCTTTAACAACGTTTGAAGCAATACCATTACCTTCTCGTGTCAGAAGAAAATATGCTGAACTGACAGAATGGGATCTTGCTCTTATAACTGTAGGAGGATTATTTTTTAATGCCTTACTTGCAGTAATTTCGCAAATATTCGGATGGAACAACTTCGCAATGCTAAATCTCTATTTTATCCTATTTAATCTAATCCCCATTTCAAAATTAGATGGTGGAAAAATATTTTTTGGCTCGATAATGCTCTGGATTTTCTCTCTTGTTTTAACTATAGTTCTTATCTTGCTTTTAGGTACAGTTTCCCCAATAACAACAATAATCTCTGCAGTACTTATCGCAATAATAGCAGTAATTCTTTTTTATATTTCAATGCATACTTGAAAATTAACTTTAGAGAACAGTTTGTATAAGACTGAATATTAAAAAAGACTAAAAATTCCTTTTTGTAGTAAAATTAATGTTATAATTATCAATAAAAATTTTGGGATAATAAAAAAATATCCTGCGATCAGTAAAATCCCGGTTATTATGTCTATCACACTAGCTAAAGAACTTAAAAATATCAATCCTTTTATAATAAGATAAATTCCGGCGATTAAAATAATTAATTTTAAATAAATACCATATATCATTAATCCAATATTTAGGCTTATTAAAAGATCAATAATACCTAAAAACTGCATTATCATTAATTTTAAATTCTAAATAAATTTAAAAATTTATTGAATAGTTATGAAAGCAAATGGAACCTAGAGAATATCAACGTAATATTTTTGAAACAGCAAAAAACAATAATACCCTTGTTATTTTGCCTACGGGGATGGGTAAAACTTTGATAGCATTACTTTTAACAAAATATCACCTATCTAAAAATCCAAAATCAAAAATATTGTTTCTTGCTCCTACACGCCCTTTAACCCAACAACATTTCAATTATTTTAAAGAAAATCTGCCAGAGCTTTATGCTGAAATGCAACTTTTTACTGGAAAAATAAATGCTACAAAAAGAGAAAGTCTTTGGAAGATTGCTGATATAGTATTCTCAACTCCGCAATGTATTGCCAATGATTTAAGAAAAAATAAAATCTCTCTTGAAAATGTCTCTTTACTTATAGAGGACGAATGCCATAGATGCCTTAAAAACTATGATTATGTTTTTGTTGCTAAAAAATTTAGTGAACAAAGTAATGGTAAGATTTTAGGACTAACTGCATCTCCCGGTTCAGATCCAAAAATAATACAAGAAATATGTAATAATTTAAAGATAGAAAAAGTTGAGATAAGAAACAGATTCAGTGAAGATGTAAGACCATATATTCAAGAGTTAAAAACTGAAATAATAAAAGTTGATTTTCCAGATAGTTTTAAAAGAATTCGTTCACTATTAAAAGATATTTATGACAAAAAAATTGACGAGCTTAAAAATAGACAACTTCTCTTCGGCAACGCAACAAAAACTCATCTTTTAGAGCTTCAATCAAAATTAGCTAAACAAGTCTATTCTGGAAACAATCATTTTAATATTCTTCGCGGATTAAGTGTATGTGCCCAAGCAATAAAAATTGACCATGCTCTCGAACTACTTGAAACCCAAGGAATATCCTCCTTGTATAAATATATTCATTCTTTGTTTGAACAAGCAAAAAAGCAAAAAAGCAAGGCTGTTTCACAAATAATAAAATCTCAACAATTTACATCAGCATATATTGAATTATCAAAACTATTAAATAATATAGAACATCCAAAACTTGAAAAAATAGAAGAAATAATAAAAGAAGAAATATCGAAAAATCCTAAAGCAAGATTTATTGTATTTTCCCAATATCGTGATACGGTTGTTTTAATAACAAAAAGGCTAAATAAAATTCAAGGTATAAAAGCAAAGATTTTTGTGGGGCAAACAAAAAAAACTATTGGTAAAGAAGAAACAGGACTTAGTCAAAAAGAGCAAAATGAAATAATCAATCAGTTTAAGATTGGTGAAATAAATGTTCTCGTTGCTACAAGCATTGGAGAAGAAGGTTTGGATTTGCCAGAAGTTGATTGCGTAGTCTTTTATGAACCTATCCCATCTGCAATTAGAAAGATTCAAAGAACAGGAAGAACAGCGCGATTAAAACCTGGTAAATTAATTATACTGATAACAAAAATGACAAGAGATGAAGCATACCACTATGCTTCTATTAGTAAAGAAAGAAAAATGTATGGTGTCCTTAACAACATAAACAGAAAATTTAGCAAGAAAATAAAACAAAAAAATATGAATGAATTTTTTTAACTATTAAAGAAATCCTAATTTTATCCAAGCTTCTTTTAACAATTTAATACTAAGATTATCAGGATATTTTTTAAACAAACAACTTCTTTAATTTTTGCATTTATTATAGATTTTGCACAGTGCGAACATGGTGAGAGCACAGTGTATAAAATAGAATTTTTCGTGCTTACCCCGTATAATGCTGCTTGGAGTATTGTATTTTCTTCTGCATAAACAGCTCTACATATTTCCATTCTCTCTCCTGGCGTAATATTTATCTTTAATCTTAAACAACCGATTTCATTGCAGTGCTTCAATTTTGTAGGAGCCCCATTATAGCCTATTGATATTATCCTCTTGTCTTTTACTAAAACAGCTCCTGTCTGTCTTCTTAAGCAAGTTGATCTTTTCATTACTATTTTGGCAATTTCCATAAGATAATTATCCCAATTAAGCCTCATCATGAGATATATGATTAGTAAGATATTAAAAATATTGATGCAATTTATTAGATATAATTAAAAAGATAATAAACAAATAAAGCATAAAAAATGAAAATCATTGCAGATATAAGAGAAAAAAATTCTCTTGTAATAGCAGAATTAAAAAATCTTGGAGTTGAAGTTGAATTAAAACATCTTACTCTGGCAGATTATTTAATTAGCAATGAAATAGCGGTAGAAAGAAAAACAATAAATGACTTTATTTCATCGATGATAAATAAAAGACTTCCTAAACAGTTATATGATTTGAAAAATAATTTTAAAATTCCTTTGTTAATAATAGAAAAAGAAGATTATCATTCGTTATACAAACCTTCTTTGCATTCAAGAATTCATGAAAATGCAGTTAGAGGGATGCTGTTAAGCATAGCAACAGAATTTCAAATTCCTTTTATATTTACAGAAGGATACGAAGATACTGCAAATTATCTAATGTTGCTAGCAAAAAAACAATTAAAAAGAAGAAAGGATATCTCTTTAATAGTAAAAAGAAAAGTTTATTCAATAAAAGAACAACAACAAATGATTGTTGAAAGTTTTCCTGGAATAGGCCCTTCTCTTGCAAAAGAAATGTTAAGACATTTTAAAAGTATTAAAAATATTTCTAATGCTTCCCTTGAAGAACTTGAAAAAGTTCCAAAATTAGGAAAGAAAAAGGCACTTATAATAAAAAAACTTCTCGAAATTAATTATTGAGTAAACTTATACTAAAAATATCTTCATAAATTGGTCCTTCTGGTGTAAGAATTGATTTTTTTAATGTAATATTATCAACATTAAATTCAATTGGCTTTACTTTTATTTCATTTAATTTTTTAATGAATTCGTTTTTATTTTTAATATGCTTTACTCTTGCAAGCGTTACATGACTCTCCCATTTTTTATCTTTTTTAAAATTTTCAAGGGAAAGAGAATTATCGATTAAATTATGAATTTCTTCAAATTCTTTTTCAGGTTCTAATTTAACCCATACCACCTTAATAAAATGGGGAGTGAATACTCCAATATTACTGAGTTTAGCTTTAAATTTTTTAAAATGCAATTTTTTCAATATTTCTTTAATTCTGTTTAATTTATAATCATCTACTTCTCCAAGAAATTTTATTGTTAAATGTGCTATTTCAGGTTTTACAAAAAGCAATTTCCCTTCAGGTAGTTTAGTTTGTATTTCTGAAATTTCTTTTTTAACTTCTTTTGGTAGATCTATCGCTATAAAACATCTCATTTCAATTCAGATACTTCTTTTACTGTATCTTTTTTTCTTACACTTTTTTCAGACTCTGGAGCTAAAGCAACAAAAGCATAATCCTTTATGTTAGTTATTATTTGTTTAATGTCCTCGAGCGTTACAGAAGAGATCTTTTCAGCATATTTATAGTATTCTTTTGCGTCCCCTATTAGCTGTTCTCTTAATAGATTATCTGCAACTTTTTCGCTTATTTCATTCTCAGATTCTCTTTGACCTATCAATTGTTCTTTTGTCTCTTCGAGTTCTTTTGCATTCCATTCTTTAAATTTATTCAATTCTTCAAGAATTATTTTTTTCGCAATTTCTTGTTTTCCTTTTAATATTCCTGCTGTAACAAAACAATATCCAAAATTTTTTCCTTGATCAAGCCAACTACTTATGTCATAAGCAAGCCCTCTCTTTTCTCTCATTTCTTGCCAAAGTTTTGAAGACATTCCTACTCCAAAAGCAGTATTAAAAATCTCTGCTGCATATCTTAATTTATCAGATTTACTAGGCATATAAAACCCTAAGGCAAGATGCAATTGATCAATTCCTTTTCTTGGTTCTATTATTTTACCAAACTTTCCTGGCTTTATTGTTAAAGAAGGTTTTATTATTTGTTCCTGAATTTGTCCCTTACAAAACATTTTTTTTGAAAGATTCCAAATTTTATCAACATCCGCATCACCAACAATAGAGACTACAATATTAGAAGGAGAATAATGAATGTTATGATATTTCTGTAGCGTTTGTCTTGAAATACTCTTTATAATTTTGTCTGTCCCTAACGAAGATAAACCAAAAGGAGATTCGTAAAGTTGTTCCTTTAATTTTACAGCGACATAGTATTTTGGCAAGTCGTGATACATTTTTATCTCTTCTAAAATAACGTTTCTTTCCATATCAATATCTTTCTTACTAAGTAAAGGATTGAGCATTATGTCTGCAAGAATGTCTATTCCTGTTTCAAAATATTTTGATCTAAGCTTTGTCCAGAAAACAGTCATCTCTTCATCTGTGTATGCATTTATTATTCCACCTTTTTTTTCTATTTCCTCTACTATTTGCTGTCTTGTTCTTTTTTTTGTACCCTTGAAAACAGCATGCTCTATAAAATGAGCCATACCTTTCAACCTTTCATTTTCATAAGCAGAACCAAACTTTACAGCTGCTGAAATTGATACTAAAGGAAACTGTCTTTTTTCGAAGATTACAGTCATACCGTTAGGTAAAACCTGTCTAAAGAAATTATTGTCTACTCTCATTCCGAAATAAATCCTCTTTATTTTATTTTAATACTAACATTGTTTTTTATTTAATATAAACTTTTCCACCATACTCATTCTAATTACTAATAAGTAAGAAAAAGAAAGATTTTTATATTTAAATAATTTCTAAAAAGATAAGTAAAAATAGAAATCTAGGCTAAGAAAATTAGTCATGGATAATACCATTGGCTTTCCAGGTTATGTTAAAGAAGAGCTAGATTTAGATTATCCTGACAAAAACACGATTGATGGGAGAGTTTTTATTTATATTTCTGAAAAGCACCTAAAAAGCCCTCTTCATCGAAAGATACGTGATGAAGAATATGGAATGTTAAAAGAAATAAAAGATGATAAGTATATTATCTCTGAAAAAAATGGTTTCAATGTGGGATTTTATGAAGGGGCTTTAAATTGGTCAGAAAACAAATTTAACCGTGATAACTATCCAGACCTTAAAGGACTTGAGTATTGTTTAGAAATAGAAGATTGGGTAAAAAATGCTGAATATTTTGCAATAATGAATGACCAGACTACATTTCAAGAATTTTATAATATGGAACAAATTAATCTTATTTTAAATTGGTTAGGTTCAAAGGAGAAAGATTTTAAAGAATGGGCAGATAATTATTCATGTATATTCTATAAATTATTAAAAGAAAGCGAAGTTCACCATGGCAAATGGATATTTTACAAAGATCTAAGAAATAAAATACAGCAATTAAAACCAAAAATAGAAGAACATAAATTAATAGAGCCGGCTATATTATAATTTATTATTTTCAAGCAGAAATCTTTTAAATTTTCTATTCTAAAAATAAGCATGTCAATTAATGCATCTCCAGAATACATGCAAGCAGAGCGTGAATTTCTTGCAGCTTGTACTTTAGAAGAAAAAATAGAAAAATTAAAGAAAATGATTTCGCTTTCTCCTTCTCATAAAGGAGCTGAAAACTTAAGAGCTCAATTAAGATTAAGATTATCAAAATTAAAACAAGAATTTGAAAAAGAAAAAGCAAAAAAGAAAGGAAAAAGCGTAGGAATAAAAAAAGAAGGTGATGCTCAAGTCGTTATCATAGGATACACAAAATCAGGCAAATCATCGCTACTTGCAACATTGACAAATGCTAAACCAAAAATTTCTGAAATTCCTTTTATAACATTAAAGCCAGAAATAGGGACTTTAGACTTAGAAGGAATAAAAATTCAATTAATTGAATTACCGGCATATATAGAAGATAAAGAACTATTAAGTATTGCAAGAACCTCTGATTTAATTTTAGTTATGATTACTTCCCTTGACGAACTCATACGTATTTCAGAAATACTAAAAAAAGAAAATATAACTAACAAAAAAATTTTTATTTTAAATAAAGTTGAAATGCTAGAGCAAGATGAATTAAAAAAATTTTCTAAACTTGATGTATTAAAAGTTTCAATAAAAGAAAAAATTGGAATTGAGGACATAAAGCAAAAAATTTTTCATTCAATAGGGCTTATAAGGATTTACACGAAAGAGCCGGGAAAGAAACCAAAACTTGATAAACCACTTGTTATAAAATCTGGTTCAACGATAAAAGAAATGGCGGAAAAAATAAGAAAAGATTTTCCTGAACGATTTATAAAAGCAAAAGTATGGGGACAATCTGCAAAATTTCCTGGCCAAATTGTAGGGATAGAACATGTTCTTCAAGATAAAGACATTGTAGAATTATATATTAAATAAAAGCATAAAAATTTATAAATTAAATTTTTGTTGATACTATTTATAAAGATGGGAATAACAGCTGGAGGTTGCAGGGATTTAAGAAAATATGAAAATGATGAAAAAGTAGCAGACGCTTTTTCGAAACTTGTTTCTGGAGGTAAGTTTGGATATAAAACAATAATTGAAAGAAAAAAAGAAGAATTGAGATGTAATAAGTGTAATATAAAACTTGAAGGAAATGAAAAATTTTGTCCTGAATGTGGAACAAAAACAGAACGGCAAAAAGCTACCGAAGTTCCTATAACCCTTCTTAGCTATGAAGAACTTGAAAAAAAGTTTAAATGTGGAGAAGAGCCAGAACATAGAATACTTGCTTATATGAGGGATATGCTAAAGCTTCCAGATTTTACAGCTTTTGAATTAATTAATAAATGGAGAAAAGAGATGAACTCCCAAAAAACAACAGAAGATCCAAGAGAGCAATTTGGAATTAAAATTTAATTTTATGTTAAATAAAAGTTCGTATTAAATTTTTACTAAAATCTTATAAACTCAAATTTCTTTATAGAAATAATAATTATTCAAAAGGAGGTTGAAATGGCTAAACTCACTGCTTGGGTTGTAACGATTATAGGTATTTTGCTTATTCTTGCAGCTGCTGGAGTAAGTCTTGGAGAATTGCTAGACAAGTGGCTTATACCTATAGGCGTTCTTGTGATTGGTATAGGTAAGCTTATAAGAAATTATTCTTATAAAAAGAAATAGACTTAAACTAACACAAAAAAACATTTTTATTTTTGAATTTTTTATAAATATTTTATCTTGTTATTCGTAATTTTTCTAACTCTTCTTTGAATTTTTTGATTTTTGGTTGCATAAAATGTTTTCTTGCTGGTTCAAGAATTTCAATCAGTACTTCTGCCACAGCATTTTTTAAATCAAGAGGATGTAATTCTCCTTCGCTATATGCTTTTTCCAATTTTTCATAACTCTCAAAATTAATACTTCCTCCAAATTTTTCTTTTCTTTTTACTTCAAAAGAATTTTTTAATGGAAAGATAAGCCACTTTACCCAATCAAGAATTGGATTAAAACTAATGTCTTTTGGCAAACAAAAAGCTTCTTTAACTTTTTCTCTAATTTCTTCTTCAGAATCATGAATAAATATGGCTGTTTTTGGAATCGATTTTGACATTTTCATTTCAGAAAGAATTTCTTTTATCTTTCCTTCTGGAATAGGCCATGTATATGGTTTTTGTGCACCTAAAAGAAGATGCTGATGAATAGCTACAGGTTTTTCTTTTTTTATTTTATGGGCTACATCTATAGCAATAACATGTGCACTTCTTTGGTCCGTGCCCGCATGACACAAGTTTATATTTAAGGCAAATATATCAGCTGCTTGCATTGGAGGGTAAATAAGCCATGCAAAAGGCATGCTTCCACCAAGCTGTCTACCCATGATAGTGATACTTCTTTCTACTCTATTAAGAGTCAAATGTTTTGAAATATCAATCACTGTCTTCCAATAATCATCATTGTTATGATACAAATCAGAGCCGAGAATAAATTTTATATCTTCCGCATCGCCTTTACAACATTTTAAAGATGCCTTCAAACCCTCCTTAAAATAATTTAAGGCTACTTTTTTTATTGTTTCCATATCTCCACCAAGCTTTTCATTTATCCAAGAATGCCAATCTGCAAGAAAATAACTACAATCAACTTTTGCTTTCTGAAAATCGGCAATTTTTATTCCACTGGCAATGCCTGTCCCAAGATGAATAAAACCAGATATTTCAAAACCGATATAATGTTTTAATTTTTTTCCATTTTCTAATTTTTTTCTCAACTCTTCCTCTGTTAATATTTCTTCTGTATTTCTTTTTATTAAATTTATTCTTGTTTCAATATCCATTTAAAAATAATAAAAACATAAAATTTAAACCTTTCTTTATGCTTTATAATAAATGGATTTGACAAAATATGCTTTACTAACATTTTTGATAGGATTAATCATTTTATTTTTTCTTTCACAAAATTTAGAACCAAAACTAATAAAGATTTCAGAAATAAATAAAAAAATGTTAGACAATTATGTCAAAATACAAGGAGATATAATAAAAATAAAAAATTATGATACTTTGACAATTATGACAATTAACGATAGCACAGAAACAATAAATATAATTACATCAAAAACAAATATAACAAAAGGAAAAATAGAAGTAATTGGAAAAGTAAAAGAATATCGTGGAATACTAGAAATAGAAGCTGAAAAGATTATTAAATTACTTTAATTAATAAAAGAATTTTTATTAAAATTACTGTAATAACTATAATTTCTAATCCTAACAAAAGAGATTTCCAATTTTCATTTAAAAAATCAGAAAAGGATATTTTCTCAGCTGTTACAGTCTGTGGTTGAACTGAAATACTTTGACTACTGATTGTTTTAGAAGGTTTTTCAATGACATTCAAATTATATTCTAATTCATTGCTTTTACCATAAACCCCATCATCATAATCATAATATACCTTAAGTAAGATCTTATGATTCCCAATTGATACATCCCCAGGAATATTTACATTAAAACTAAACATACTGGCTTCTTTTGAATCTAAATTTCTTTTCTCTTCATATAAATTATTGCTCATATCATCACTATAAACTATCTTTACTTTTTCTTCTTCTTCATTTCCAATATTTGCTATTTCTCCTTGCAAAGTCATTAAACTGCCATTGTATACAAATGAAGGTATTATTATAGAACTAATAATAACTTCATGAGAAATTCTTGCAACAGTTATGTTAAGCGAAGCTTGCTGGCAGTTATTCTGATTATCTTCATCATAAGCCCTAACATAAAGTAAATAATTTCCATTATCTATATCTAAAGGAAGAGTCATTTTGAGAACAACTGTTTCAGTATCACCATCTTCTAACGAAATTGTTGTATCTACACTCGTATCAGAAACTTCAATATTATTTTTAACTAAAACAGCTTCAACAACAACATCCTTTTCATCATTATCATCAGTATTTTCAACTTTAACTTTAATTTCAATTTCATCTAACGGTTTGAATTTTTTTCCATTTATTTTATTATCATTTATTATATCTTTAAGTATAATGGGTGAATGAACGGAATTTATACTACAAAAATTAAAAGTTTTAGTTTGATTTTGTAAGCTAGAATTTTTTATAGTAATGAAAAATAACTCATAATCAAAATAAGAAATATTTTCATAAACAATAAATCCACTAGAATTTATGTAAATATTGCCATTTATATCATCGGTTACTACTGCAAATATTGCTATTGTATCATTAATAAAACTTGAATTAAATGTATAGTTTAAGGTATTTGAATTACTATAATTTTGCTTTAAGAGCATTTCTTTATTTGTATCTACAAAAGCAATGAAATATTTTAAAAGATCATTATCAATGTCAGTAGCATTTACACTAACAATTAACGTATCATTATCATAAACATCTATCGGTGAATAAGAAACATTAGTTATTATTGGAATAGAATTATTGATTGTTATTTCCCTAAAAACCCAATCAGAATAATTTAAGCCATCATAAGCTCTTGCATAAACCGTTACATTATCTCCTTTTGTACAAACCCCTAAGCAATTAAGAGTATTGCTATCGCTTACAATTAAACCATTAACTTCAAACCTATATTCATAAGTTACATTTTGAGGGCCATCAGAGTCTAAACTTCCGAAAGCGTTTGCTGTAATAATAGAATCGGCATAATAAGGTCCTAAAGTAAGATTGAGATTTGGAATACTTGGAGGATTATTTAGTATTTGTGTTGTTGCAGAAATAAATCTGCTTTCCTCTCCAACATAAATTTCATTTGTCCAAGGAGTTGGAGGCAAAAATACCTTGCAGACATAAGTAGAACCTACTGCTGTATATTCATTTTCTAAAACAGAACCTGTTTTTATATAGTTGTTTATTTCATACCATTTGTAAATATAAGCATTCGGATGTTCACTTACACTACATATCAAATTATCATTATTATATGCGATCTCGGGACTTATTGTTATTGAAGCTGCTAAAACCAAAGTTATTAAGATCGTAATACTAAACAAAAATAAAATCAACTTTTTCATTTTATTATTTTCTGTGTTTTATATTTTACATTAAGCCCAGCATGAATGTGATTATCCTTGTAATTGTCTTTTTTAGTTGTTGTATGCCCTGTAGTAAAACCGAGATTCAAATTTTTACTAATCTCTTTATAAATACCTCCTTTTATAGAAGTATTTATTGTTCCATTATTGTAACTTTCTTTACTTAATTCAAAAAATAAGTCGCATTCATCAACAACAAAATTAAATTTTCCATAAATTTCATTACTACCTGAAATATCTTCTTTATTGATTTGATCATTTAGTTTATCTTCAATATTCCCTTTTTCATGTTTATAACGACAATCAAAAGCTAATTCGCCTTTCTTGCTTTTATAGCCTAAGTTTAAGACAGAACCAGTTATCTGTTCATTATGATCTACATCTCCAAACCACCCTCCTACATCTACATCTCTTGATTTAATATGGTACCCTAATCCTCCATAAATACCATATCTTGAAAAATATCCTAAAATTGCTGAAATTTCTTTGTTTAGAATATCAAGTTTTGCTATTTCTGTTTTTTCATGAGTTATACTACCCCCATTATTTTGGATGGCTATGTTTGCGGATGCATATAAATTGTGCCCTTTTGGTAGATTCATTCTACCAAAAAATTCTGCTTTAGGATTTAATCCTAAAAAATTACCTTTTGAATCATTACTTTGGGAAGAAAAACCTTCGAAGTCAAAATAAAAATCAATTGTGTATTTTCCAGTTGGAGAGACATACGGATTAAAATCATCTTCGTTACTCTTGCTAACAATAGTATCGCTACTTTTGTTAATTTCTTTTGCATTAGCAAAATTTGTCAAGAAAGTTAGGCCTGTTATGAGAATAAATGGTTTATATGCTTCTTTAAATGTTCTTTTAATAAGATTAGTCGTCATTTTATAATGATAACACTTTATAAGTAGTATTTAAATCTTTCGATACAGCTCTAAGAATATGGCTATAAAAGAAAAAAAACATGTTTTAATAATTTTTATTTTATTTTTAGCTCTTTTCTCTTTATTGACAGAAACAAAAGTAACCAGCTGGAATGATGAAGCAAGAATGGCTACTATTGAATCGATAGTAGAAAGAAATACTCTTGCAATAGACAATTCAATATTTAATGGTACTGGTGATAAATATTTTTATAATGGTCATTTTTATTCTGACAAACCCCCTCTTCTTTCAATTTACTCTTCAATTCTTTATTTTGGTTTAAAATTATTTGGTATCACTTTTTCAAAGCATTATGCAATGACGTATTATTTGCTAACTTTACTTACAGTGGGAGTAATATCTGCATTGGGACTTGTTTATTTTTATAAATCATTAAGACTTATGAAAGTAGATGAAAAATGGTCTAAGATACTTACATTTATTGCTGGTACCGGAACTTTGATATTACCCTACTCTACAGTTTATAATAACCATGTAATAAGTGGCGCATTATTAATGATTAGTTTTTATTTTCTTCTTAAATTAAAAAATTTAAAACACGTTATAATTGCTGGTTTTTTAATGTCTCTTGCAGGAAGCATAGATACCGTAACATTCTTATTTATTCCATTTGCTTTTTTTATTGTTTTTAGAAAAGAAAACATTAAATCGAAAATAACATTCATTCTTGCAGCCATACCTTTAACAATTATTTTCTTTCTTATCAACTATTATACTTCAGGGAGTATAATCCCTCCTTCAATAAATGAAGAACTCCATAATTATGTTGGGAGTTATATGAACAAAAATACCATGTGTGGGCTTGCGATGCATAATAATGTTAAAGATTTATTAATTTATGCATTTCATATGATTTTTGGAAATAGAGGGTTTTTTTCTTATACACCAATACTACTTTTTTCTGTCTATGCCTTAGCTATTAATTTTAAAAGAAAAGATTATTATACAAAATATTATTTGTATATCCTTTTATCTTCACTTATGTTTATAATTTTTTATATAATTCGTACTACAAATTATAGTGGTAATTCTTTTGGAGTGCGATGGTTTGCAACAATAATACTTCTTTGCCTTTTACCTTTAGGCAGAATATCAAAAGATATAGAAAAATCAAAGATTAAAAAAGGATTATTTATTTTACTCGCTGTTTTATCAATGATTATTTCTTTAATTGGAACAGTTAATGCATTTACAATTATAGGCAATAATCAAAATTCTCTCATTAATTGTATAAATTTTTTAATCAGAAAAGATATAGTCTATAAAATAAAATTATTAGGGATATCTGTTATCATATTTTATGGATTTTACAAACTCTTAAAAAATTTAATGAACCAAAGTATCAATAAAACAAAGGTATAAATAAGGAATGATAATAGAGATTTTGCTTGCTCTTTTACTTGGTATTCTTGCAGGCACTTTTACAGGCATCGCTCCGGGAATTCATATAAATCTCGTTGCATTATTGCTTTTTGTAAATTCTGAATTATTGCTTTCAATTACATCACCAATTGTTGTTGCATGCTTTATTGTTTCAATGGCAATAGTGCATACATTCATTGATTTTATCCCTTCGATATTTTTAGGTTGTCCAGAAGAATCTACTGCTTTGTCTATTCTTCCAGGACATAAACTTTTACTTAAAGGAAAGGGTTATGAAGCTATAATGCTCACAACCTTCGGTTGTTATATCGGAATAATTCTTCTTTTTTTGTTAGTTCCTTTATTTATAATCTTTCTTCCAAATATTTATGAAACATTAAATTTTCTTATTCCCTTTGTTCTTATTGCTGCTTCTATATTTTTAATAATAAAAGAAAAAAATCCTTTTCTTGCTTTAACCATTTTTTTATTTGCAGGAATTCTTGGAATTCTTACTTTGAATTTTTATTTAATAAAAGAACCTTTATTTCCATTGCTTACAGGATTATTTGGGATTTCAACAATTTTAACAAGTATAAACCAAAAGACAAAATTGCCAGAGCAAAAGATAATATTTGAAAAATTTGATAAAAAAGAGGTTTTTAAGATTTTACCATCATCAGTTATTTCATCTTCTTTATGTGCATTCCTTCCAGGATTAGGTTCATCGCAAGCAGCAGTTCTTGGCTCACAAATGAAAAAAACAGAAGATGAAAGGGCCTTCTTGTTTTTACTTGGCTCTATTTCTACGCTTGTTTTAGGGCTTAATTTTGCTGCTTTGTATATAATAGGTAAAGCAAGAAGTGGAACAGGGATAATAATACAAAAATTTCTTGAAGAGATAACACTAACCCATCTCTCACTTCTTCTTATTATAATGCTAATTTCAGGTTCAATTGCAGTTTTTCTTTCAATTTTCTTTGTAAAAATATTCATAAAATATGTCTCAAAAATAGATTACACAAAAATGAATTTTGTAATTTTAATTATTTTAATTATAATGTCCGTCTTGATTTCAGGATGGTTTTCACTCTTTGTCTTGATAATATCAACTGCTCTTGGCATTATTGCGATTAATTCAGGTGTTAAAAGAATGCATCTTATGGGTTGTTTAATTGTTCCTGTTATCTTGTATTTTTTATTGTAATTTTAATTAAAACCACCTTTCTAAGTCTTGCTGTTTTTCTAATTCTTTACCGAAAATACTCTCGATGTAAGACTTTGTTAATTCTAAACTTTGTTTAAGATAAGGTGAGATATTATATTTTTCAGCTAGTTGAAGAGCAGGCTCAAGATACTTAACAATAGAACCTTCAGCAATTGTGAATATTATTCTTCCATTACAATTTAAACATTTGCCAGTCAAAGGTGGCCTTCTGTATTTCGTATTACAATCAACACAGCGAAATTGCTGTCCTGAAAATTTTCTCAAATTTCCCCTAATATCACGAATAAAATGTCTTTCGATAACAAGCCTTGCAACATCTGTTGTATCTACAGCCCGAATTTTTTCTGCAAGTTCCATCTGCGCTTTTACTTTGTCTTGCATTGTTTCAAGTGTTTTATAAGAAGAACAAATAGTTCCATTATTGATATCTAAAGTATCATGAGTAAACCATAAATCCTCGAAAACATTTGCATCTTTTTCCTCTTCTCCAAGCCTAGTACCAATGTTTTCAATCTTAATACTACTTGGAGATTTAAACTCTTCAGCTGCTTTGTAAAGTTCTAATGGTAAATTTTTTGTAATATCCATATCAAGAATCATATCATCAACTTCAGAAGCTCTTATTCTTGCATTTAAAACTAAAGGTGCATCTTGTGTCCCTCCTCTATGTGCAGGTAAAAATTTTTTTGAAAAATTAAGCAGTAAATCTAAAAGTAACATTATCGCAGCTTCATCGCCATCGCAATCTCTACGCATTGCAGCATGCATATATGGGCTTGCCAAAAAAGTTTGCGTCTTACTAAACCCTATTATTCTTCCAACTACCCCCGCACAGTTATGTGGAGCAATTCCAACAACTAAATGTCCTACTAAATCATCTCTTGATTTAACATTATAAAATGGTTTTTGTTTGTAAAATCTCACAAGCAAATTATCAATAAATTTTGCAATATTTACAAAAACATCATCTGCTTTTTCATCAAGAGTTTCAGGACATGAAGGGAGAATAATATCTTGTGGCTTCAAACATAAAATTTGTTCTTTATCAACTAGTTCTTTTCCAAAAATATCTTTTGTATATCCTAGCTCTTTTAATTTTTTTATTTCAGTATCTATTTCTTTTGGTTTAAAATGTGTAATCGGAACTTCACTTGCGTCATATCTTATTGTTCCATCTTTATTTACATTAAGTGAGAACTGAGCTCTTAGAATTCCTTTTGCTATATGTTCTGGTATATGTTCCTCAGAACTTGTTCCCCTAACACCTTTTATTAATTCTGGTATATCAGTTTTCTGGATATTCAAATAATTTAAAGCACTATTTACATAATAACTAAGATCAATTCTTTTTTGCATAAATGTTTTAACTTTTCCTCCTTGTATCCCCCCATGTTGAGGGCAATTTTCACCTACAATTCTTTCACATAATGGACAGTAACATAGTTTCCTTGTTTTATTATTACATTTTTCACAAATAAAATAAATGGTTTCTTGTTTACAATTATCACAGAAATAAATAGGAAAATCAGCTTCGACATAAGATTTCATAGCTTCTTGTACACTCCTCATTCTTCCTCCTGCTTCGCCTACAGGAAACAAAACATGTGGAGAACCAACAAGTTTTCTCAACTTTGCTTTTTCAGGTCGACCCATCCTCGCACCTATAAAAGTCCCTGCTTTATCTTTGATTTTATATTTAGAAAAAGAATTTATAAATTCAAGAACTCCTTCTCTTTGTTCTGGTTGTCTTATTAGTTCGTTGATTTCTTCTATACGTTTACCCAAATTCAAAAAAAATGCTTTTGTTATTATTTCATCGACAACAAATTTGTCTCCTTCTTTTTTATGCTCTACTCCAAGCAATTCAAGAGCGCGTTTTGCTTTTTTTTCTTTTTCAGTATAATCAAGAATTAATTTTCCGTTTATTATTTTTGCTTTTTCAAGCCATTTTAACATTGCAAAAAATAATTCGTAATTTATTTGTGACCAGTAAAAAATGTATTTTGGATGTAAAGGAATTTCATATTTTTCACTTAATTCTATTGCTTTATCAAGACTTATATCTAAAGGGTTTATTTTTTCTGCTTCTATTTTATCTTTTTCTAATAATTCTGCATACCACCACTCTTCATTATATCCTGCAGGAAGAAGAATATGATTTCTATTCAAAAAATCCCCATAAGAAATTAATATATCTCCTAAATAAACTATTTCTTCTACATAAGGTTTTATTTCATTTGCTTCTTTTAAATCTTTAATCTTAACAAGCGAACCATCTTTTAATTTTACTATAGGACCTTCTATTGTATCACAAGAAGTTACTGCTGCAGCTTTTGTTGGTTTTTCTAGTTTTATTTGTGTTCCAATAGCAATAAAATTATTCAATAGAACCATAGTTAAAGGAGAAATAGCAATAGCACTATATCCTGATGTTCTTGCCCTTCCGTACCTAAGCCTAAATCCTCCAGATCTAGAGGGGTGAGAAAAAACAGGTCTTCCAGCAACGATATCCTGTATATAAGTTCCCGTTGCTTTCTCTTTTTTTTCGGCAATTAATTTTTTCTGTAATTCAGTAAAATCTTTTAACCAATCCCAATCCGTTAGTTTAAAACCTTTTTCTCTTAGATGATTCAATCTCTTTAAAATTTTGAAAGATTTTTGTGCCAGCCCTTCCCCTAAAACAAGACATGGTCCATTCCTAATTTTATTTGTTTCAATTCTGGCCAGATCTTTGTAATTTGAAACTTCTCTTTCTTCTGATGGATCCCCTGTAACTTGTATAGGTAAATTCTTAAACATAAAATATATTTCTTGTTCAGTAGGTAAATATTGTAGATTAGCAACTCTTTCATGATAATCATATATCTCAGTAATCATTCTTTTGATTTCTTGTTCAGTAGGATCATATTTTGCGAATCCAAAAACTTCTCTTAGATGATCTATAATTAAAAGAGAAAAAGCAGCTGTAGTTGAACCAGCAGACCTTATTGGCCCAGAATAATAAACAGCCATATAATCTTTTCCATCTATTGTTTTCTTTATTTTAAAATGAGTAAATCCTTCTAATGGTGATGATACAACGCCAAGAGTTATATAAGCAAATGCAATTCTTATTCCTGCATCTAATGCTTCTTCCATATTTTGGAATTTGCAAAAACGTTCTTTAGCAACTTCTTCTGCAATTTGTAAACAAATAGCAGAGTCAAGAAAACCATATTGTTTTTCTAGTTCTTTAATCCTTTTTTCTATTCCAGAATTTCTAACTTGAGGATATTTTGTTGAAATTAATCCTGTAACTCTTTCAGCCAAACTTGTAGCCAGAGGTATTTCTACTATTGACACTGGATCTAAGCCTTTCGCTCTTGCTTCTCCAGCTATCGAATAAGCAACCTTTACTTTATTCTCTATTTCTTTAAAATATTGTTGCATGTTTTTATTATGAAAAATCCATTATTTTTACTGAATTATTTTTTAAATTCAAAATAGGAACCTTACATGGTTCAGATAAATTGCCAACTTTTTCTTCAAAGGGTGTTTGAGATTGCCAACATGAAGAAGCTATTATTCTAATATTGTTATAAAAACCAATATCTACTTTATGTAGCTCTCCTGTTGCAATAACATCAGGTACTTCTCTTATTGCTAACGGGTCTGTATCTTTAGTAGGAATATATACTGTTGATGCGTGTGTTGGTGCTAAATGTCTTTTGTTTAAAATTGTTTTAATCACTTTAGAAGGATTGTTATGTGCATTTGCAAGTCTTAATTCTTCAATGCCATCTATAATATTATGAAAACTTGCACCGTGATAAAGTAAAATTTTTCTTCCACAAACTTCTACCATAGAAGGGTTGCTTAATAAAACAAGATTATTTATTTTATAAAGTTCTGGAGCGTAATCTTCATCTATTGGAGGTTGTGGCTCTGCAATTCTTACAGCATCATGTTGTCCAGGAATCATAAAAATTGTAATATCTTTTCTTATATTATTTAAAAACTCTGCTAATTTCATATATTGTTCTTTTACATCTTTAATTTTTAATAAATCTTCTTGACCTGGATAAACTCCTACACCATCTACTGTGTCTCCTACTATAAAAAGATATTTTACCTTTTTAGCTATCTCTTTTTGTTCATCGCTCCCTTTTTCTAAGTTTAACCAATTAATAAATCTTAAAAATTCATCCTCCAAAAACATACTTGAACCTATATGAATATCTGAAATAAAAGCGGCAAAATCTTCTTTATCACCCTCTTTCTTTGGTATAAATGCATCTGGAAAAAAGATATCGTTTGCAAATAAAAGTTCGGAATTTCCACTTCCTTTTATACCAATAACATCATCAAGCAGTACCTTTTCAGCTTTTTTATAAACATCTTCCTTATTAAAATTTACAAGAACAGAAATTCTTCCAGTAAAATCTTCTATCTCTAAAATTATATTTTTATTTTTTGTAATTATCTTTTCATATACGATTCCAATAATACTTATATTATTTTGTTTTTGATTTGATATTTTATTTATTGCAGTTAAATTTACAAGTTCAGCTCTTTCTTGTAGAGCAGTTTTTAATATAACAAGTCTATTTTTGAAATATTTTACAAAATCATCAACATTTATTTTTCTACTTGGAATTTTCCATGATTCAAGAATTTTAAATTTAATTTTATTTTCTTTTGTTTCATTTTTTATTTCTTTTTTGAAAATAGACAAACACTCAATTGTTTTTTCTATCAACGCTTTTTCTTCATCATTTTTTCCATGTTTAATACTCTCTAAAAAGAATTTTATTTTTTCATTATTTTGAAATAATACATCTTTTGATAAAAAACTTATATTAAGACTCTTTATAACATCAATGAGATTATAACTTATTTGATTTGTTTTAAAAAATTCTAAAAGTGATGGTTCTATAAGGATTCCTTCTTGTAAAAAGGCTTTAATAATACTCATTTTAAACCTAAAGAATCTTTTATCATTTCTTTTATTTTGTCAAGAATGGTAGATGGAATTGCAAGTTTAATTTCCCTTGTCCTTCCATATCTGCCTTTGCTTACTACTCTTGCGTTTATTATCCCAAGCATATCAAATTCTGCAATAATATCCCCTATTCTTCTTTGTGTTAGTGGTTCAGTAGAGGTTTTATTACATAAAGCTTGATAAATATTATAGATGTCACCAGTAAAAATTTGTTCCATTTTTTTTTCTTCTGAAATTATAATAGCCATAAGAACAAGCTGAAATTGTTTTGGTTGTGTTGCAACAACATCAAAAATTTTATCACGTTCTATTTTTTCATTTGCCTTGTCTATATATTCTAATAAAACAATATTTTTTCCATCTCTTTCTGCTAGCTCTCCAGCTATTCTTAATAAATCTAATGCCCTTCTTGCATCACCATGTTCACGTGCAGCATATGCAGCACATTTTTCTATAACTCCTTCTCCAATTACATTTTCTTTAAATGCTTTTATTGCTCTTTCTTTTAAAATATCTTTTAATTGTAAAGCATTATATGGTGGAAAAACAAGTTCTTCCTCTGATAAGCTACTTTTTATTCTTGGATCAATATAATCAAGAAATCTCACATCATTACTTATCCCTATAATTGACATTTGGGCTTTAGTAAGCTCTGAATTTAGTCTTGTAAGATTATAAAGAAAATTATCATCTATTTTCTTAACTGCTTGATCTATTTCATCAAGTATAATAATTAATAATTGTTTTTTTGAATCCACAATTTCAATAAATTTTTGGTATACTTGATCTGTAGGGAGTCCTGTAGATGGAACATTTCCACCGAGTTTTTTAATAAGTTCTGCTAAAATTCTATATTCTGTATCCGCAACTTTTTTTAGTTTACAATTTATATACTCTATTGTTAACGGAATATCTTGCTCTTGTGCTCTTTTCAACAGTTCATTTTTAACAAAAGTTATTGAAATTGTTTTGCCAGTACCTGTTTTACCATAAATAAAAAGATTACTAGGCCTTTCTAATCTAAGACAAGGTGCAAGTATTGATGCAACTTGTTTTATTTGTTTATCTCTATGTTGTATTGCTTCTGGTACATAATTTGATTGAAGAATAAATTTATTTTTAAATATACTTTCCTTAGTAAAAGAATCAAAAATTTTGTCTAATTTTATTGACATGAAAAACAAAAGGCTATCTTAAAAATAAATTATAAAATTTATTAAATCCTTAGCCTCTTTTGCCTCCTTTTACATTTTTTGTTATTTTTTAAAAAAAGCTCCTTTTATAAATATATTTCAAATGAAAAATAATAATACAGACCTATATTTCCATTGGAAACAAAATTTAAAAATATTTATTTATTTTATAAGATAATTTATTTTTAAAAAATATATTAGAAAAATATATTTATAATATATAATATAAAAATATATAAAAATTTATAAATTAAATAAAAAAAGAAAATAAAATTTTTGACAATCTTTTTAAATTTTTTTATATTTCCATAAGCAATGAAGGGGACACTTAAAAAATTAAACGAATTTTTAAAATTATTTTAGATATCAAATTAAACATAAATTTAAATTTTAAAGCTCTTACTACTTTATTATAAAAAAGTCATTATAAAATAGAAACATTTATAAATTAATTAACTTATAAAAGAATATGGCATTAGAAAAAAAGCCTCTTAAAGAAATTCTTACTAAAAGCGTAGTAACAAAAGAAGGTAGGAGGCTTGGTGTAGTAAAAGATATTACTTTTGAAATAAAAACTGGTGAATTAATACATCTAATGCTTACACAACCTACAGCTTATGCTCTCTCTTTAGGGTTAGAAAAAACAAAAGATAATGATTTACTTATTCCTTATAGTGCAATTATAGCAATAGGTGATTTTGTAGTTGTAAGTGAAGAAGATTTAGCATAATTCTAAATTTTTATTATATTATAAACTTCAAAAACATTTAAAAATGTTCTTTTATCATTATATTTATGCAAATAGTAGGATTTACATTAACAAAGATTTTAATTGATAGAAAAAACGATATGAAAGGAAAATTTCAGGTTTCTTCTAAGATTGATATAAAAGATGTCAAAGAAGAAAAAATAAAGCTTGTTGAGAATAAAGATGTTCTGAAATTTGATTTTGAATATTCTATAAATTACGAACCAGAACTTGCAGAATTGCTTTTTAGAGGATTTATTCTTGTTATGGCCGAACCAAAAGAAGCAAAAGGCATTCTTGAAGAATGGAAAAAGAAAAAGATTTTAGAATCTGATATAAAACTTCGTGTATTTAATACTATTTTTCATAAATGCAATATTAAAGCTCTTGAACTAGAAGAAGACTTCAATTTACCCCCTCATCTAAGACTCCCAATAATAAGGCCAGAAGAAGAAAAAACATCGAAATCCTCAACTTATACAGGTTAAATTAATTTTAGAGATTTTTTGTTAACTTTTCAAATACCTTTCTTTGATCATCCCACGTTATCATTTTTAAGGCTTTTTTTCTTGTTACCCATCTAAAAGAAGAATGCTCATCCTTATCAAGTTTTATCTTTTTATTATTAAATTCAACTAAATATACTCTGTTTTTTGCCCCCCTCCATAACTCTTTATCATGAACAAACGGTCTTTCATATTTAAAAGAAAAAATATAATTAGTTTTTTTAACAATATACTCTTCAACATTTTTTCCAGTCTCTTCTTTTATTTCTCTTTTTAAACATTCAATTTCTTTTTCCCCTTTTTTTCTTCCACCTTTAAGCCACTCCCAACCAATCCAATACATTTTTCTTCTTAGAAGTAAATATTTCTTTTCTTTATTCCTCACAAAAATTATCGCTACGATTCCTTTTCTTGTTTTCATATTCTTTCTAATATATCACAATTTAAAAATTTAAGCGGCAGGTACAGGATTTGAACCTGTAAGTCCTTGCGGACAATGGTTTTCGAGACCATCCCATTACCATTCTGGCAACCTGCCTAAAAAATAAAATAAAAATTAATTAAATACTTATTGTTTAAACATCAAATTTATCCTATATTTTTCAATTTTCCAAACTTATATGTTTTATCTCCTACAATAAAAACTTTAAAGTTTCCAATATCTCTTTTAAGGTAAGGAGAAAGAAGTTCTTCTTTTCTTACATCAGTTCCTTCAATAATTGGAAGAAATGAAGGCATAACAACTAACTTTTTATTTCTGAAATTACCAAGTAAAAAACATTTATATTTTTCACTTTTCGGTTCTTCATATAGTGAAATTGCAGGATGTTCATGAGCAATAATTAATATTTTACATTTATTAATTTCTTTATCTTCAATAATTTCATCACCATGAATTATTGCTATTTCATTATCAATAATATACTTTTTTTCTATCTTTAATCCCTTCCTCTTTGCTATCGGTTTTAAGATTGTATCATGATTTCCTTTTACCAAAATAATTTTCTTACAATGTTTTTCAAAGATGTTAAGAATTTCATATGTTTCAAACCATTCCTGTGTTGAAATTTCACCAAACTCATGCTTCAAATCACCATTTATAATTATATTCTCTATTTTTTTTCTATTTAGTTTTTTAAATACTTTATTAATCTCTTTTTTTGTTTCTTTAAATTGCATTCTCGGAACAAAAATACCTTGTTTATTCAATGCTTCTTCATAACCAATGTGTAAATCTGCTATTACAAGAATTCTTTTCTTTATTAAAAGACACTTATCAACAATTTCGATATCATTTAAAATTTTCATTTTTTTATTTTTTACTCTATCTTTTTTATTATTTCTTTATGCATTCTTTTTAAAAATTCTATTTTATCTTCTATTCTCATCAAATCTGTATGTCCTTGTATTATTAACCCAAGAGAAAAAGGAGAAGGCAATTCTTTGTTTAATATTTCAATCTTTATCTTTCCTTCCTTTATCAAATCCAATACTAATTTTGCATTTTCCAAATCCATTAAATCATTCATTATTTCTCTTTTAGTCTCCTTTAAAATAGGAAAATCTGCCGATGCTTTTTGACTTGCCGTAAGTAAAAAGTGACTAGACATCTGCTGTTTTCCAACACTTTTTCTATGTCCTTTATAATTCCTTAGCAACATTAGTGCTCTTGTGGCACAATGTCTAAATCTTCTCTTAAAGACTTCTGTCTTTGAAATAGCTTCTTCTAATATATCTCGCAGATTTTTACTATTAATTTCATGGATTGCTCTTTCAACCTGCATCTCTGTCTGAGAAGCAAGATAAAAGCCATTATCATTTATTCCAATTTCTATATCTCTCCCCCCAAATCTTCCAACAACATAAGCCAAAGCTCTAGATAAAGCATCATTGATTCTCCTCCCAAATAAACTGTGGAATATAGCATAATTTTTCCTCCCATCATTCCAATACTCTATTAATAATCTTTCAAGATGTGGTATCTTGCTATATCTAAACTGCTCATAAAAATAAGAATAAATTATTTCGGCAGTTTTTTCATCAACATAAAGATAGTTAGAAATAAATTTTATTATTTCATTTGCTGGTTTTTTTATTTCAAATTTTTCTGCAACCAGTTTTCTAAACCTTTGCTCAGCCATTGCAAGATCAAAGGATAAAGGTAGCATCTCAGAGAACCATGAAGGGATGTTTGGTGATTTTGATACAGATGCATTTACATAAGCGTTCATACCCTTAGCATAAAGAAACTCGTATTTATGCCCTCCAAGAACAAAAACATCTCCTCTTTTCAGTCTTTCCAAAAAACCCTCATCTATTACCCCTATTTTCATATCTCTTTTTTCAACAGGCAATTGTATTATAACATTTACAAAACTTTCTTCAGGTATAGTTCCTACATTTGTCATATAAATTGCTCTTGCAAGTTTTCCTTTTTTACCTATCATACCGGTCTTGCTGTCGAACCATATTTTTGCATATACATTTCTTGCATTTAAAGCGTACTCTCCACTGAGATAAGAAATAACAGAATAGAAGTCTTCTGTTTTGAGATCATGATAGCAATAACTTTGTCTTATTAATCTTAACATATCACCTACATGCCAAACCTTTGATATTGCCATTCCATAAATCTGCTGACTTAAAACATCAAGGCAATTTTTTGGAATTTGAACACTATCAATCTTATTTTCTTTTGCTTCTTTTAACATTACTGCACATTCAACCAAATCATCTCTATCAAGAACAACAAATCTTCCTTTACTTACTTCATGTAATCTATGTCCTGCTCTTCCCGTTCTCTGTAATGCTCTTGCTACACTTTTAGGGCTTCCAAGCATTATGACTAAATCAATATACCCTATGTCTATTCCTAGCTCTAAACTTGTTGAAGTAACAACAACCTTTAATTCTCCTTTTCTAAGCTTTTCTTCAATTTTGAACCTAAATTCTTTACTTAAAGAAGAGTGATGCGCCCCTATATTATCAATATATTTAGATGGAAACCTCTCTTTTAAATGATTAATAACCCTTTCAGTAGCACTTCTTGTATTTGTAAATATCAATGTTGTTTTGTGTTCTTGTATTAATTTATCAAGTAGCTCATATAATCCTTTTTGTTGTTCTATAGTTGGCGAATCTATCAAGTCTTCAACAGGGGTTATAACTTTCAAATCAATTTTTTTTGTTGAATGTATATCTGCAATTAAACACTCTCTTTGTTTTCCATTTTCATACCCTACAAGATAACTAGCAATATCTTTCAAAGGAGCTATAGTTGCGGATAATCCTATTCTTACCGGTTTTATCATTGATAACTCATTAAGTCTTTCAATACTTAGTGATAAATGAACACCCCTTTTGTTACTTGCTAGAGCATGAATTTCATCAACAATAAGAAACTCAACATTAGATAGCTTTTCAATAAGTTTTATTGAATTTAATATTATTGCTAATGTTTCGGGGGTTGTTATAAGAATATGTGGTACCTTCTTAAGCATCTTCTGTCTTTCATCTATTGTTGTGTCTCCTGTTCTTACAGAAACTCTTATTTCTTGCAGCATAATCCCTTTTTTCTTGGCTATTTCATTTATTTCTTTTAGAGGATTAATTAGATTAACAAGAATGTCATTTGCCAAAGCTTTAAGCGGGCTTGTATAAATACAATAAACCTTATCTTCAAGTTCATTTTTTTTTGCCAAAATAACAAGATAATTTATTATAGAAAGAAAAGCAGTCAAAGTTTTAGTTCCTCCAGTAGGAGCAGAGATAAGTATATTTTTCCTTTCATAGATAGGCACTACTCCATAGAGTTGCGGTTCTGAAAATTCTTTAAAGTGAGAAAAAAACCACTCTCTTACTAAAGGATCAAGAATATTTAATAATTCTTGTTCGCTTTTTCTTACAGCTATTTCCATGGTTTTTATCAATTTATTAAACTATTTAAAAACTTAACTTTTGATAGTAAAAATAAATAAAATTATTTTTTCCGTATACCGAATATTTAATAAACCCTGTTTACATAATTATTTTTATGAGACTTTCAAAAGATAAAATAGATAAGATAAAAGAGGTAATTATTGCTGTTTTATATAGAAACTCTCCTAAACCTATGTTTACTTCAGAAATAGCATCTGAAATAATACGGGATGAAGAGTTTACAAAAAAAGTCTTAAAAGAACTAGAAAGTCAAAAGATTGTTGTAAGTATAAATAAAAATCCTAATGGAGTTCTTTATTCAAGAAGGTTGAGATGGAGACTTTCGTCAAAAGCATTTGAAGCATATAACACTATAGAAAAGCAAAAGATTTATTATAATGAAAGAGATCATACCTATACCTAATCATTCTATTATAATAAATTATTTAATTAAACATAGATTTAAAAATAAGATGAATGAAGAAAAACTAAAAGAAGCCTTTGAAAAAGTAAAAAGAGATATAGATTCTCTAACAGAACAAATAATTACACTTAAAAAAGAATTACAAGAAATTAAAACGAACTTTATACAGCAAATTTCCATAGGAAATAAAGGGGTTCCAACAGACAGACAGACAGACAGACCAACAACCAACATATTTTCAACAATTATCGACGATAAATTCTCTTTGCAAAATAAAATTCCAACATATATTCCAACACAAAATCCAACAGATATCCAACAGATAGACAAAGAAATCCAACAAACAAATACATATTTCAACACATCTAAACAACAAACAGAAAGCATCACAGAACTAGTAAACAATTTAAAAAATGACTTAAAAATGCGTTTTAGGTCATTAACAAAACAAGAATTTTATATTTTTCAAATCTTATTTACCGTCGATAAAAGTCAAAAATCAATAACTTACAAGACTCTTTCAGAAAAAACAGGCCTTTCTGAGTCAAGTATACGTGATTATGTACAAAAAATAATAAAAAAAGGCATCCCAATAGTTAAGGAAAGACTTAATAATAAGGTCACAATACTAAAAATACCTGATGAAATTAGGAACTTAGCGACTTTAGACATTTTATTGAGAATAAGAAATCAGATGCCGAATAGCAGTCTTAATGAGTTCAATTCTAAAAAAAATTAAAGAAATAAGCTATAATTAATAAAAATTTTAAATTAATTAAATGTTTTTGCTTTCACTTTTTACGTTTAACCGAATATTTTTAATTAATCCTCACTTTTTATTAAAAATTTCTTTTTTTATTTAATTTTTATTTATTTTTCTTAATTTTTTAAAAATTTTTAGATCTCTATAACTCTCACTTTTTTAATTTTTATTAGTAAAAGATTCGTTTAATATACTAAATTATAACTATAAAGTTCGTTTTAATTAAAAAATAATCCTCACTTTTTTATTTTTCCTTAGCCTTTAGCTTTAGCTGGCGCCTAGATTCAGATATTTTTGATAATAACATTTCTTTCACTTTTTCATCAATAAAAAATCTTTTTTTACCATTGTTTTCAGAAATTTCGCTAATAAGATTCTCACTTTTTTGTTTTATTGCATTTATTTGACCTCTAATAGTAGATCTCTCTTTATTTAATATTGCTGCTATATCTTCACAGCTCAATTTCATATCTGTATTTAACAAGGTCCAAACAATTAATCTTTCATTTGCACTTAAATTACCTAAAAAACCTGTTTGAACAGCTGTTTGAACAGCTGTTTGAACACCACCAACAGTTGTTTGTTTATAAACAGGTGTTTGTCCTTGTTTAGACAGCTGTTTAAACAATACTCTATTAGTCCTTGTAGAAAAGAAAGAAATAAAATTTTTTATCTCTTCCAAATCTTTTTCTATCATCGATAAACGTGAATTTATAACTTCAAACTTAGTTTCATGATGCTTATCTTTAGTATGTAAGTGAGAAATCCACTCTGCTGCTTTATTTATATCTTGTTTAACAGCAGAAAAAGCCTGTTTAATCTCATTTTTTAAGGTTTCATGCTCATTACTTTTTTTAAAAGGCCAGAAATTAAAAATCATAAAATTTAAACACCTGTTCAATATTTAAACTTTTTTATAGTTATTATCATCGTATGCAAGCAAATTTTGAATCTGAAAACTTAGAAAGATAGGAGCATATTTTCTCAGCTCTTTACTTATTACAGGTATTGAAGCATGATGTATCTATATTGGAGAAAAACATCTTTGGAAAAAATACAAGCGATATAAAGAACAAAAAAATCAAAAGTTTTAAGCAATGCTGAAAACTTTCCGCCTATATAAGAAAACTATAAAAACTTGAAAAAACTTAATAAAAAATGGTAAAAAAAGTGGTGGAAACACCAAAAAACTTTATTAAGGAAGTCAAGGGAAAAGTACTTACATCCATTGCAGCTGCCTTTGCTTTTGTAATTGCTCTTTCTTGGAATGATGCAATAAAATCAGGAGTTGACAGTTTGATTACAAGCATGGGCCTGACAGGAACTTCTTATCTCCTAAAAGTTTTAGCTGCATTAATTGTAACTGCAATTGCAGTCGCTGGGATTTGGATAGTTTCAAAAGCACAACAATAACTTCTAAGCAAAATTCTTTTTCCCTATAAAGTACGCATAAGAATGCTTATACGAACCCATATTTAGTCATAAAACCATTGTTTTTTTGAATTTTAAGAGCTTCTAAAGAAAGATATTTATATAACCTAAGTCAAAATTTAAGAAAATGACAACCTTAAAGCAACTAAAAACAGCAAAACCTGGTGATTATATTAAAATTTCATGGCCAGATTATAGTGATATTTATTATAAAATTAAAGAAAACTCCAATGATAATCTCTTATTAAGTTATCCTTTTTTTGGATTATGGCCTTACAAAAAAGCATACAAAAAAGGATACTTAAGATTTAATTTAGAAATATTTTATAAAACATTCCCAAAATTAAAAATAATTCCAAAAAATTCAAAAAAAGCAAGATCAATAGAAGAAAAATTAAGCGCTTAAAATTTTTAAGCAAAACCTAAAATATTTTACAACATAAAAAAATGGAAAAAAATATTGCAAAAAAATTAAGAAATCTTGAAAAAAGAGTTGATAGCTTTTCAGAATTATCAAAATATTGCCCAGAACATAAGAAAAAGCTCAAGTATCATGGCAATGACTCTTTTGGCAATTCAGTCTATGAATGCAAAGGCCCACCAAAACATCATATTACTACAAGAGATGAAAGGTCAAAATCAATGGCCTATTTCGGCAAAAACGCTTTTTAGCTACCTATAAAGTTCTTTTAATAAGCCTTAGGCGAATTCAAAAATTATTCTTCTATGATAATTTTTACTTCTTTTCCCATAAATTTTACTAAATCTCAATGTCTTTTATTTATTCAAATATCATAATTTTTGCTTTTATAGGCAGTATAAAATTTCATTGATTTTTCTTCTTTATTATAAGAGCAGAATCCCATCTATTTTATAAGAAGAATATTCTGGAAGCACTAATTTTTCTCCAATAATCCCTCTATCCTTCCTGCATGAAACTTCAATCTCTTTTGCAAAACTTTCAACAATGCTATTATGATATTCCTCCTGCCTCCTAAATCTTAAATAAGGCTCATCCTGCTTTGAAAATTGAACTACTTTATATTTTCCTGTTTCTTTAGGCCTATTATTTATTCTTATGCAAAATATAAGCTATTTTTATATATAATCTTAGGTTTAAGCGAACTTTTATAAATTCTAAAGTAATGAAAAAATGATGGCTAAGGACGTTCAAGAATATAAGAAAAAAATAATTAAAGCAGTTGAAAACACAATCAAAAAATCAGAATATTTATTCAAGCAGAAGTCTACTCTTTATGGAAATGAATATGACATAATCAATGATTTTTGTCATATTCTTAAAAACAATATAAATCTTGAGCATAAAGATAAGGATGGAAAGTCTGCTTATCTTTTAAGAAGGGAATATGCAACTCCATTCAAATGCTCAATGAAAGGCTTAAATTTCGAAGTAAAGCCAGAGGATTCAAGATACGGGAGAGGAAAATATGGCATTCTCTTGCTGAATCCAGAGTTTGTTGAGAAAAATGACTATTTAACAATAAGAAACCAGGATTATAGAGTTTTCAAGAAAGATGTCAAGAATAATATGAAGAATCAGCCGAAGCCTATTGTTCTTTATGGCTTAGAATTTATGTTTTTAAGAGATCCAATAAGAATAAAAGAAAAGAACTATTTCAATAAAACTGCAGATGACATCATTCAAGCTGTTCTGCAGGATGCTGAAAAATTAAAGGCTGGAAAAAACATTGAAGGATTTATAGAAAAACATAAAAATGCTTTTTTATATAAACAATAATTGTCCTGAAATAAACAATTATATCAAAGAAAAGCTGAAAAACATGGAAGAAATTTCTGTGTTTATTGCGGAATAAAATGGAATCGAAAAATAGCAGGCTCGCATTTTTGTACTGGAAACTTGCATTTAATGTAAAAATGTCGATTATTAGTCAGATACATCTTGATTCTCCTACTATTCTAGAAGAAAAAATAGAGAAATCAAATGATGAATTTTATAAAATGGCTGCAAGAAATATTGATAAAATTGCATACAATGGAAAGAAGCATGGAGATATTGCGCTGGCAAGAAATATTGAAGGAATTGAAGCATTGGTTGAACAAGGAGCAGATCCTGGAATAAAGCGCAGAATAGTCAGAGAATTTTTCGAGGATGAGCTTAAAAAAGTGAAAATGCAGAGAAATTCAAAATCATACTGTCCTGCCTGTAGTCATATGAGTTCATATGCAAAAGATGCGGATGAATCAGAATTTATGGATCCTAAATGCATCATTCATCCAGGAAAAGAATATTCTGTTTATAACTGCCCTGATTTCAAAGACATGGGATGCGTCAAATGGGATGTTTATTACAAGCAGCTTGATGATGACATCAAGATTACAGAGATAATTCTTTCTGAATTGGAAGGAAAATCTGTTTTGAAAGATGAGAAAGACTACAGAATAAAGTTAGCAATAGAAAAATTCATTGATAAACTTAAATAACTTTTCCAATTCTATGCAACAACCTTTAGCCTGCCTTTTTTAAATTCTGTTTTGACTTTTTTTCCTTTAGGAATTGTTGTCATATAACTTACTGCTCTATAAGAACTTTCCTCATGATAAAAGTTTTTTCCTTTTTTCTTAAAGTGATGCTTTTTTTCTGCATTCACAAATACTTTATTATCTTTTACTTTGACAACAACATCCTTCTTCTCAAAACCAGGCAAGTCAATTCTTATCAACTCTTTTACCATTTACGAATGCCTCCACATGAGTAAAGCCAGAAAACATAAGTTTTCTGGATATTTTTTCAAATAAATTAAGAAATTTAAATTTTTTGATTAAACCTTTTCACATCACTTGCCTTTACTTTGCAATCTCATTAAGCTTGTCAAGAACAAAAATCATCGCCTCTGTATCCAAAGAGCAGTATTTTTCAAGATCATCAAAAATTTTTTCTTTTTCGCTTTCTTTTATCGATTCATGAACCGCTTTATAATATCTTGCACTTGCAATTCCTCCTTCTGAGATATTTAATCCTTGATAGCTTCTTCCTGTAAGCAAAGGAAATATTGTTTTTAGGGAATTGCTTCCTTTCTGTTTAGGATTATAATATGAAAAATCTTTGAAAGGAATCATCAAATCTTCAATCCTTCCAATTATTTCATTTACAGAAACTGCATATTCTGGCATATGCTCTGCAATGCTTTTAAGAATACTTTTTTCAAATACCGCATTCCATACAACTATACTCCCTTTTTTCATAATCTTTTTTTCAAGGCTTTCAATAAAATCTTTTCTTGGATCAGAATTGTTTTTTGCAAGAAAAGAATAATGCAATGGCTTTGCATTTTCATCTTTTACAATATGTAATGAATACTGAAAAGCCACTTTTTCCCATGGCTTAAGCTTGTCATACAATGGAATTGCCGTATTATAAGTCTCAAAATCAAGGAAATGAAGAGGATACTGCAAATTAGAAAGAAAATTTGATATCTCCTTCTTATTAATATGAATGCTGTTATTTTCATCACATTTCTTCTGTATAAGCTGCTTTGCATCTAATCTATAACTTGAAGGAATATCTTTTATCCTCAATATTCCCTTATTGAATAATTCTTCCTTGTCTTTTGAGTGATACAATTGAAGGATATTGCAGTCAGGATGTTTTTTCCAGAATGCATCATTTTCATGCACTCCAAATTCATCAGCACAATAATTTCCTATATCAATTTCAGGGCATTTTTTGCTTTTTATAACAGTAAAAAATCTCCTTATGTTTTTTGGAACTTCCTTGATTACTTTGCCAACTTTTTCAGTTACATCCTCTCTTACAAACAGGGCTTCTGCATCTATATTCCCATTTCTTTCATATTTGCTATCAACATGCATTATAATGCATTTTCTTATTTTTAATCCTGCTTTGCTATAAACATATTTCTGGAAAGCAACATCAGGAATATGCTCATCTTCTTTCACTCTACTTGAACTTTTCACTTCAACAATGTCCCATTCATCTTTTTCAACAGGCAAAAGAATGTCTGTTCTTGCATAACAATTATCTATAGAAATTCCTGCCTCAAAAAGGGGCTTTCTCAATTTCAATAATTGCTGAGTTTTTCTTATGTTCTCATCATTGCTTTCTGTGCTTACAGCAATTCCATCAGGATAAAGAGTTTTTGCAAACTCTCCAACTTTATGGCCTTCATTTATCACAAACAAGGCATATTCGTCAGGAGCCGGAATGGCTGATGGATTATTATATTGAAGCCACAAGTACTTCAGGCATTTCAAGCCGTCAACATATTTTGATTTCGTCAAAATTGGCATGTTTTTTCCATGCAGAGCTTATATTTAAGTATTTTTAGAAGCGAGCCGCGCCGTCACACGCTAATCTCCTTCTTCAATAAACCATTTCATATACTTTTTACTCTGAAGAAGTTTTTCACCTTTTTCTGTTAGCATTAATCCATATAAAGGATTGTCTCTCCAAGAAACTATTTTTATTAATCCAAGTTTTTCAAGCTTTTTTACTGTTTTAAAGGCATATTCTTTACTAAAAACCTTAGATAATCTTTCAATATCGCTTCTTCCTGAATGTATTTCATACAGAACGGAATATTCTTTTCTCGTCAGTTTCATAAAGATTGTAAGTATGTTTTGTATTTAATCATTTCTCTTTTATTGCATAGATCCAACTGTTTTTCCCAATGTTAAGCCATAAATATTTCCTTGAAAATTACATTTTTGTCTTAAAAGATAAGCTATTGCTTTTATCTGAGAACCTGAAGTAATATTATCATCAAATATTATTATATTATTAAGAGTCTGAATATGTGATAAGGCTGTCTTCTCAATACCTATTGTCTTAAGATGATTTTCAATGCCTCTCGAATGTTTTTCTTTAGGAAACACTCTATATACAATTCTTTTTGTTTCAGAAATGTTAAAGCAATCATTATTAAGTTTTCTTGCAAATGCTTGATTAACATCAGTATCATAGCAGTATTCAGGGTATGAATTCGGAGAAGCTATCACTTCAGTTTTTCCTTTAAGATTCATCTCATCTATTCTGTCTTCTGCTTTTTCAAGAAAAAATTTTATTGAATGCCAATATGTATAGATTCCTCTTATCTGTCCATTGAAAAAATATTTATCAATTATCCTATCATTTATATTCTCTATAGGGCAATCTTGAGCTCTTTTGAACCTTAAAAGATGTTGGGAAAAAGCATCTTTTTTGTTCATATCAGGAAACTTGTCCTTCGGATAATAATTTCCAAGATAAAATATTTCAATTTTAATATCTTTTTCAGGAAGTTCTTGCTTAGAAATGAAAAAATACTCATCTATAGATTTCCTTCTTTGATAAGTTATTTTTCCTGATTCAAATTCATCAACAAGCTCTTCAAGATCTTCTGTATTTTTGAGAATTTTATTAGGTTCTGCTTTATTCAACTTGATGGCTTTTTTGAGTCTTATTTTTTCATTCTCTCTTTTAAAAATAACTCCTGCTGATGGAAGATTAAAAGTTTCTGGCCATTCATATCCTGCAAAATCTTCTATATATCCATGAGCAGCAATTATGTCTTTTGGAGAATTTCCTATTACAATTGTTTCATTAGGATTTATTTTTCTTTTAAGCTCAAAATAAATTTTTGTTGGGATAGGTTTTTTCATGTTCGAATAAATTGGAATGCTTTCAGAAAATTCTCCTTTTTTAAGAATAGCTTTTGCATAGTTAAGAGGGGCATTTGTTATTATGCTGATTTTTCCTTTTTCATTAAGTTTGTTTATAAGATTGGTTATTTTAGGATTATAGTATATATTAAATTTGTCAATGTTTTCTGCTAAATATTCCATTCCTTCAGCCGATTTTCTATATATTTTTATTTCTGATGTGTCTGCAATTGTGTTGTCTAAATCAAAAAGATATTTTTTCATTTTTTATCAACTCTTTTTATAAAATTTTTATAAATTTCAAGCCACTTATAGTTATTTGAAAAATTATTAGCAAGAACATAAATTGGTTTTTTTTGTTCTGAACAAAATTTTACAGCATGCATTGTTCCTGAATTGTCAGATGCCTTTATCACAACAATCCCCTCTGTTGCCAAAGAGACTGTTGTATGGTTTCTGTTTGTGAAATAAGATTTAAATGTTCTGATTCCTATAGGATATTGTGAGATTAAAAGATGCTCTCTTGCTATCTTCTCTTGCAAATTTTTGTTAGAAGAAGGATAGTACTGATCCAAAGGAGTTCCTAATACAGCAATAGTTTTTCCCCCATTTTCAATTGTTTGTATATGTCCTATAGTATCACATCCTTCAGCTAACCCTGAAACAATTACATACTTTTTTTCAACAAGCCTTTTCATGACATCATAAGCTTCTTCATAAACTTGTCTGTCCTTATTTGGATAAATATGCCTTGAGCCGACAACAGCAATGCTTTTTTTATTTAATAGATTTAAATCTCCTCTTGCATACAATACTGGAGTTGCATTTTCAATTTTTCTAAGATGTTCTGGAAAATTAATATCTTTTATTGTAATAACTTTAAAATCAAAATTCAAGTTGTTTAGTTTGTTTATTATGTTTTCAAGCCCTTTTATTTTTTTTAACGAATCTTCAATAGACATAGAACCTTTATACACATTATAGATTCCTTCAAAAGAACCGTATTTTTCGAGAAACTCTTTAAGTTTTTTATTTCCAGAAGCTGTTCCTGCAGAAACTATTTTTAAATATATTAAAGTAGCATGGAATAAACTTTCATTTTTGTTTTTATCTTCATATACCATTTTGATCTCAGAAATCGTCTGAGGCGAATCACCTCTATAATAGAGTGTCTTGCTTATTTTTAATCTTTTCGACTTGGCTAACGCCAATTTTTCCTAAGCAATCTAACATCTATGCTCTCGTTTTTTCTGAAAATTATTTACAAAAGTTTTATTAACCCTATTTTCTTTTTTTAAAAAGATGGTAGATTATACAAGCGCATTTGAAAAGCCTTTTACAGATATCAAAAAGTTAATAATTGGAATACTCTTTTCTATACTCCCTATAATAAACTGGTTTGCTGTAGGCTTTATATTAGAATGTTCTGGCGTAGGAAAAACAAAGCCGAGTAAAAAAATGCCAGAATGGAAAAACTTTGGTAATCTTTTTATAAAAGGTTTTTTTAATTTTCTCATTTCTATAATTTATTTTTTACCTGCAATAATTATTTTTATAGTGGGAGTAGGTTCATTAATGGTTCAATTATTAACATTACTGTCTTTAGAAGATATCTCTAATGCTGCTACAGACGAAGCTAAGATGGCTCTGATCTCACCCATAATAGATAATTTAAGGCCATTATTAATCAACGCTATTCCTTTTATTATTTTTTCAACTTTGTTATTTTTAGTTGCAATTTATGTCATACCAATAGCTGTTCTTTCTTATTTACAAGAAAATAATTTTTCAGGAGCTTTTAAGTTTAAAAGAATATTTAAAAAAGCATTTACTGGAAAATATTTTGTTGCTTGGATCTTAATGGCCTTTATTGGTATATTATTTAGTATAATCCTGGGCTTGATTCCTTATGTAGGCTCAGCAATATACTCTTTTATTATTGGAGTAATATCATTTTCTTTATTTGGTCAAGTTTATTTAGAAACAGAAATTCAAAAAAAGAAAAAATAATTTTGAATAGTGTGGATCTTACAACTAATAATTGACATTTAATATTTTACTAAGTAACAGAGCTTTAATTGAATAAGATATAAAATATAGCAATATTTATAAAACAAGTTCGTTTAATATTCTTATTCTAAAAAGATGGATGATCTAAAAAAACTAGAAACAGAATTGCGTTTACAAAGAAAATCAGAAAAAACAATAAAAAATTATCTTTTTTTCAACAAAAAATTTCTTGAATTTATAAAAAAATCTGCAGATTTAGTTAATTTAGATGATATAAAACAGTTTATAGCATCTTTAGATAAAAAATCAACAGCAACTGTCACCCTTGCATTAGCTTCATTAAAATTTTATTATGAAAAAATTTTAGGAAAGGAAATTTTTGCTAACATACATCCAATAAAAAAGGAAAAAAAACTACCTTTGGTATTAACTAAAGAAGAAGTTAAAAGAATAATAGAAAGTGCAGATACAAATAAGTCGAAGTTAATAATTTCTTTTATTTATGCTACTGGTCTAAGAGTTTCAGAATTGGTAAATTTAAAAATTTTAGATTTGAATTTAGAAAACCGAACAGGAATAATAAAATCTGGAAAAGGTAATAAGGATAGGATTTTTATTATACCAGAGAAAATAATTCCAGAACTAAAAGCATTCATAGATAAACATCCAAACTATCAATACTTATTTTCAAAAGACAAACCTTTAACAACGCGAAATATTCAAAAGATAGTAAAATTAGCAACAAAAAAAGCAAATATACAAAAAAAAGTTACACCTCACACTTTAAGACACAGCTTTGCTACACATCTTCTTGAAGCTGGAACAGATATTCGTTACATCCAAGAACTACTTGGTCATTCTAATCTTAATACAACCCAAATATATACACATGTTTCAACAGATGAGTTAAAGAAAATTAAATCTCCTTTTGATTCTCTTTAGCTTTTTTTAAAAATTATTTTTATAATAAATCCAATAGCAATGAGAATAATGCTTATTATTAATATCACCAAAAATAAATTGCTAGCATAATCAAAAATTGCATCTATAATTATTTTTATTATAACAGCATTAGAGATAGTTAAAAAAATTTTTTTCTTTATAGTTTCAATAAAGAAATAAGGAACCCCACAGATAAATAAAGGAATTCCAATTGCAAACATTTTATTAGAAACCTTTTTTGTCAATAAAAATAACAAAACTACAAAAATTAATGCTAAAATTGCAAAAACAACTTCTAATTTTCTAAGAAAACTATGCGCTGATTGGCTTGCAGCAGCTGAAAAATTTGCAAAACACTTAAATCCAGTACATTTTTGAGCATATAGATTTTCAATTTCTTTATCAACTACATAATCTTTGAATATCTTTTTTGCGTATTCCTCACTAATTTTAGTGCAGTCTATATTTATTGTTGTATTAATTTCATAAACGTATCTATTAATTACCTCATTTTCATGTTGATAACATAAATTATTTAATTCATCGGTTATTGTTTTAAGATAGTTTTTATCGATTTGTTCAACCATTATTTCTTGAATTAAATACTTTAAATTTTCCTTTTCTGTAAAATGAGCTCCTGTCGATGCCAAAATGAAAAGTATTATTGTAAGAACCAAAAAGATTTTAATAAATCCTTTTAGCAGATTTTTTAATATACTCATCTATTTATCTAATAAAAAACTTTTTAAAAGCTTTTGGTTTGCTATTCTCTATGCAGAAAGAAATCAAGATTAAAGGAAATGTTGCTTTAATAGGCTTTGAAGTTCTTGAACCTGTAGAACTAGAAAAAATTCAAAAAATAGTTATGACATACATAAAAAAGCTTTCAGAAGTATGTTCCTTTGAAGAATTGAAATTAACCTTACAACAACATCAAAAAGGCAAAAGTTTTAAGCATGAAATCAATGGTGTTGTTTTTATAGATAAAAATACAAGGTTCACAGCAAGTGTTACGAAGTGGAATCTTTACAATGCAGTCTCAGATGTTTGCGAAAAAATCTATACAGCTGTTGTAAAATTTATAAAAAAAGAGCAACGACATGATAAATTGACCTATCAAAGATAAAATGTTATCCCACAAAAAAATTAGGCAAAAAGGTAAACTTGGTCTTAGCAGGGTTTTTGCAGAAATTAATATAGGGGATAAAGTCGCTTTAGTAAAAGATCTTAGTTATCGTTGCGGTTTTCCTATTCGTTTTCAGGGAAAAACTGGAAAAGTTATAGGGAAACAAGGAAAGTCTCTTATTGTTAGTATTAATGATGGCAGGAAAGACAAAAAATTTATTGTTCAAAAGATACATTTAAAAAAGCTCTTAGCATAATTTTTTCTACATAAAAATGATAAAATCGGCAGAAGTTCAGACGTTAGGAGAAGTAAAAGAAATAATTGAAAATCTTGGAAAAAATGAGATAGAAGAGAATCAAAAAGCAAAGGAGACTTTAACTTATTTGAAAAATTTTGTAAAACTTAAACCAGAACAAATAAAAAAATTAAAAAATAACCTTCAGAACCTTAATATAATAAAACTAAATCCAAAAATAATAGCCAAAATAATAGATTTAATGCCAGAGGATGCAGAAGACTTAAAGAAAATTTTTGTTGGTGAGGATATTTCACTTGAACAAGATGAAATTGATTCAATACTCGGAGTTATTAAACAAATTAAATAAAAATGGAAGAAAAAGAAGAAACCGCGATTGTATTAGACTTCCTACCAAATGGTTATCCATTGGAAGGAAAAATGATTCCGATAGCCCAGGCTATAGGCACCAAACACTTTACTCTTTTACAACTTGTTCCAAGACGAGGTGTAACTTTACAGCTAAAAGAAGAAATTTACATAGGCTCTGGCAAGAGGGATAAAATTTCATACATTCTTGGCAGACTGCCAAAAGAAAAGCTTACAGAAACTGCAAAAATTGAACTACAAGATTTTGTCCAAAAGGTAGTATCTGAACAGGAACAAAGATTTGTAGACTTTTTTAATAAGGCAGAACCAATTAATACAAGAGTACATCAATTTGAATTACTCCCGGGATTTGGCAAAAAACATATGCAAGCTGTTCTGAAAGAAAGAGAAAAAAAGCCGTTTACTTCATTTGAAGATATAAAAAAGCGAATAAAAGCAATTCCAGATCCTAAAAAAACAATAGAAAAGCGCTTGTTGGAAGAACTTACAGAGACGGTAAAATACAAACTTTTTGTTGCATAAAAATGATAGAAAAAGAAAAAATAACGGATAAAGCAAAATTATCAAAAATTCAGACAAAACCAGATGAGAAAAAAAGAACAGAAGTTCTAGTTAGGATTTTTTCTACAGATATTCCTGGCAATTTTTCAGTATATCACGGTTTAACAAAAATAAAAGGAATTTCATGGGCGATGTCAAATGCGATTTGCAATGCTTTGAAAATTGATAAACAAAAGAAAATAGCACAGTTGAGCGATAAAGATATCGAGAAAATAACAAATTTTATTCATTCTCCAAGCATTCCAGAATGGTTACTTAATAGAAGAAAAGATGAAGAAACAGGTGAGTCAAAGCATCTTCTTACTACTGATTTAGATTTTGCAAGAGAATCTGATATAAGAAAAATGAAGAAAATAAAGTCATATAAAGGATGGAGACATGCCTTAGGACAACCTGTGCGTGGACAGAGGACAAAAAGTCATTTCAGAAAAGGTACAACAATGGGGGTTATGAGAGCAAAAATAAAACCAGGAACAGCAGCCGCACAATCAAAGGAGAAGAAATGATTCGAAAACAACATAAAAAATATTCAAAACCAAAAAAGTTATTTGACAAAGCAAGAATAGAAGAAGAAAATCAATTAATAAAGAAATATGGCTTAAAAAATAAAAAAGAGATCTGGAAAGCAGAATATTATCTCAGCAGATTGAGAAATCAAGCGAGAAAACTTATTACTGCCCCAATAGAAAAAAAACAGGAATTTATTGCGAGACTTGTAAATAAAGGAATTGCGAAAAAAAATTCACAAATAGATGATATTCTTGCATTAACAAAAGAAGCGATTCTAGAAAGAAGACTTCAAACAATAGTTTTCCAAAAAAAACTCGCCAGAACACCAAAAGAAGCTAGGCAGTTGATAACCCATAAACATATAAAAGTTAAAGATAGAATAGTTAATATTCCATCATATTTTGTTGATTTAGAAGAAGAAAATCAAATTACCAAAAAAGAACAGAGAATCAAGAAAAAAACGGAGGAAAAAAATGCCTGAAAAATCAATTCCTGGAATAGTTTATATTTATTCAACTTTTAATAATACTATCCTTCATTTAACAGATATGGCTGGAACAACTATAGCGCAAGTTTCTGGAGGGAAAATAACAAAACACTCTAGGTTAAAAGCTACTCCTACAATTGCAATGTTTAGTGCAAAACGAATTGCAGAAGCTGCAAAAGAAGCTGGAATAGATTCTGTTTATATAAGAATCTCTTCAAAACCAGGAGCATCTGCTCCAGGTCCAGGAGCGCATGCAGCAGTAAAGAGCCTTGCAAAGGAAGGTTTAAAAATAATAAATATACTTGATACTACACCTATACCACGTGGTGGACCAAAGCCGAAAGGTGGTAAGCGAGGAAGAAGAGTATGAGCATGATTGAAATTTTAAAAAGTGATGATAAAGAACTAAATTTTATAATTAAAGATATAAATTGTACATATGCAAATGCTATCAGAAGGTCTTCAGAAGAAGTTCCAATACTTGCAGTTGATACAATAGAATTTTCAAAAAATGATTCTGTACTTTATGATGAAATGCTTGCTTTAAGAATAGGTCTTATTCCTTTAAAATCAGATAAAACTTTTACCTTACCAGAAGAGTGTACTTGTAATGGCAAAGGTTGCATGAAATGTACAGCTACTTTAACATTAAAAATTACAGGTCCATGTATGGTAAAATCTGGCGATTTAAAAAGTAAAACAATAAAGCCTGTTTTTCCTGATATTCCTCTTGTTTTGCTACAAGAAAATCAAGAGCTTGAACTGACTGCAGAGGCAAGGTTAGGTAAAGGAATCGAACATGCAAAATATTCTCCTGGCTTAGTTTGGTTTAGGGCATATCCGCATATAGAAATTGGAAAAGATTGTAACCTATGCAAAGAGTGCATAAAGTCGTGTCCAAAAAACGTTTTTGAAAGCAATGGAAAAATTTTAGTAAAAAATATTTTAAACTGTGATTTATGTAATGCTTGTGTTGAAGCATGCATAGCGAAAGGAAAAAATGAAATTAAAATAAAAGGCTCAGATAAAGATTTTATCTTTGAAATAGAAAGCTGGGGGCAAATAACCCCAAAAGAGATATTTATTGGATCTATTAAAGCCTTGAAAAAAAATCTTAAAGAATTAGATAAAGATGTTAACAAACTTTGAATATTTCCAAAAAATGCGGGGATGCCGGAGCGGCCAAACGGGTATGGCTAAGGAGATGTTTATATGAATTACAAAGAACAAAGTTCTTTGAAACCATATGGCTTAGTGCCTACAGAGGTTCGAATCCTCTTCCCCGCATAAACTGAAAATTCATAGAAACTTATAAGAAATTTTTATAATGATATCGCAAACAAAATTAAAAGAAAAAATAAGGAGAAAATCAAATCCACAAAAAATAAGAATAATTAATTTTCTTAGAAAACAATCTCCTTTTTGGCTTAAAGTTTCTGAATATCTTGCAAAACCTAAAAGGATATCAATTAAAGTAAATATCAGCAAGATAGATAAAGTTGCAAAACCAAATTCAATAATAGTAGTTCCAGGAAAAGTTCTTTCAGAAGGAGAATTAACAAAGCCAATTACAATAGCAGCTTTTTCATTTTCTGAAAAAGCAAGGCAAAAACTGAAAACTGCAAAAATTGTAAGTTTAGAGGAACTTGCAAAAGAAAATAAAAAAGGAGAAGGCATTATGTTATTAATTTAAAATGAAGGAAATAATAATTGATGCAGCAGGATCTGCTCTTGGAAGATTTTCAACTTTTGCAGCGAAGCAGGCATTGCTTGGAAATAAGGTAATTATAATAAATTGCAATAAAGCAGTTATTACGGGAAAAAAACATGCAGTACTTGAAGCATATCAAAAAAAGCTAGCAAGAGGTGGCTTTAGTCAGAAAGGACCTTATATCTCAAAAATTCCTGAAAAAATTGTTAAAAGGACAATTAGGGGTATGCTTCCATGGAATATTGCAAGGGGAAGAAAAGCTTTTAAGCTTATCAAATGCTTTAATGAATCACCAGAACAATATGCTAAAAGTGAAAAGATAATTAAATTTCCAAAAGCTAATCCTCCTTTCATTACTCTGGAAATACTAAAAGAATTACTATAATGAAAATTTAAATTAAGAAGAAATCAAAGAGGAATTTTTCATGAGAAAAACAAAAGAAAAAAAAGAAATAAAGGAAGAAAAAGAAGCAAAACCTATAGCTATTACTGTTTCAGGCAAAAGAAAAACTGCTATAGCAAAAGCAACAATAAAAGCTGGAACAGGAATAGTCAGGGTAAATAAAAAACCAATAGAAATTTTTCCTTATTTTCAAAAACTTACATTACTTGAACCGATAAGGATAGCAGAAGATACATTAAAACAAAAGTTAGCTTTTGATATAAATGTTAATGTTAAAGGAGGGGGTTCAGAAGCACAAGTAGAAGCTTCAAGGCTTGCTATAGCCAAATCACTCGTCGCATTTACAAAATCTCAAGAGTTAAAATCAGCATATCTTGCTTATGATCGTTCATTACTTGTTGCGGATACGAGAAGAAAAGAAATGTATAAACCTAACGATTCGAGAGCAAGAGCTTCAAGACAAAAATCATATAGATAAATATACTATAAAATATTTAATCAAAACATTAATAAATCCTTAATAGATTAAAAAATTTAATATTAATAAATAAAAAATGATAATACCAGTAAGATGTTTTACATGCGGTAAGCCAATTGCTCATTTATGGGAAGAATTTAAAAAAAGAACAGCAGCAGGCGAAGAAGTAAAAAAAGTTCTCGATGATTTAGGATTGAAAAGATATTGTTGCAGAGCTGTTTTTCTAGGACATGTCGACTTATTAGAATTAGTTAGTAAATTTAAAAAATTCTGAAAGATATTTAATTTTTATATGGTATTCTAGTGAATTTTTTACATTTTTCACAAAAAATTACTTTTTTGCCTTTCTTTAGTCTTATCCTTCCTTTTAGCAAGGAATTACAATAATGGCAAAATTTCCTTCTTAATTCTAGAGGTAATTTTAAGTTTACTCTCATAGCCTTTTTTCTTGCTTCTTTTATAATTTTCTGTGAATCTTTTGGATTGTTTTCTGCTTTTTTAAATAAATCTTTTATTTCTTCAATTATTTTTTCTTTATTTTTTGTCATATCAATAGAAAATCAATCGAAGACGACTTATAAATTTCCCCTCTCTCGAGAGTACAGTTTATAACGTAAGCAGCTTAACTTCCGTGTTCGGAATGGGAACGGGTGTTTCCTGCTTACTATGGCCGTCTTCAATATCTTTGTATTCTTTAGATTTTTAAAGTTTTTCCTTATTTTTAAATAAAATCTATCTAATAAACAAATTTAATACAAAACCTTAAATATTACTTAAATTTTTTAAAATTGGAGTCCAAGTTTCAGCATAACTTTAGAACACTTCGGTGTTTTGTGTTAACTGAGTTCCCTTTGGGAGCTTGGACTCCACAAAATTTAGTAAGACTTGCGGGAGTTCCAGAGCGGTCAAATGGGTCAGCCTCAAGAGAGCATATAACACAAATAGTAATTTTCTTTGAAAGCTGATGGCTTAGTGCCTTCAAAGGTTCGAATCCTTTCTCCCGCATATTTAAAAATACTAAATATCTGCTAATTATATGAATAATAAATCTAAAAAACAAAAAAAAGAAATTTATCTTGTGGACACTTCTGCAATAATCCATAAAAAGGTTTCAAAACTAATAAAACAAAACAAGATAAAAGGTACGATTCTTATACCAAATGCTGCGATTGCAGAATTAGAACATCTTGCTAATAAAGGGCAGGATGTTGGATTCAAAGGACTAGAAGAAATTGCAAAATTTCATCGCTATAAAAACATCAAAGTAAAATTTGTAGGTCCTCGCCCAAGTGAGAGCCATATAAAATATGCAAAATCAGGTGAGATAGATGCATTAATTAGAAGCCTTGCAAGTACATATAAAGCAACATTAATTACATCAGATATTGTACAATCAAAATCCGCAGCCGCGTATGGTATTAAAACTCTTTTTCACAGAGTAAGACCAAAGAAACTAAAGAAAAAATTTTTTTTCTGGAAAAGAAAATAATAACTTTTTAAACTAAAAAATTAGCTTATTCTTTATTGGGCCCGTAGCTCAGTCTGGATAGAGCGGCGCCGTCCTAATCTAATCACTTAAAAAGGAGAAAGGCGAAGGCCAGAGGTTCAAATCCTCTCGGGCCCGTTAACATGCGCCGGCTGGGATTCGAACCCAGATAATCAGCTTTCTTAAGAGTTTTTTCGAAATCTCTTTTGTAAAGAGAGCTCCTGGAAGGCTGATGTCCTACCATTAGACAACCGGCGCTTAATTTAGTAATTAATTAATATAATATAAATCTTTTTAAATCATTCTTCATAAACTCTAAAATGGATAATGAAGAAAATTTTTCCAATTTAGATAAAGAAAAAAAACCATTTGATTTAAATTCTTTTTATGATAAAAATTACAAGATTTTGCTTATTATTCCTATCCTTATGCTTATTCTTTCTTTAATTTACATAGTATCATTTACTATTCAAACAGGAGATTTTGTAAGAAAAGATGTTTCTCTCACAGGTGGAACAACTTTAACTATTTATAATGAAAGTCTTTCTATAGAAGAACTTAAAAATGCACTTCAGAAAAAACTCAGTGATATTTCTATAAGAAAACTTACTGATTTTAGCACTGGAAAGCAGCTTGCTCTGACAATAGAATCAAAAGCACAGCCTGAAGAGCTAAAAAAGATAGTCGAAAGTATTATAGGTTATGAACTTAATGACAGTAACTCAAGTATCGAATTTACAGGCGAATCACTTTCAAAATCTTTTTACAAAGAGCTTCTTAAAGCGATGTTCCTTGCATTTATATTCATGTCATTAACTATCTTTTTGATTTTCGGGACAAACACCAAATTTAAGACTATTTCAGTACTTATTGTTCTGATTATTTTTATTCTGCAGGTTTTTATAAATATAGGGATGATTACAGATATCTTATCCATTGTTTTAATCATTATTCTCATCTTAATCTACATAAAATTCAGCATCCCTTCTGTCTATGTTATTACATGTGCAATTGCAGATATATTAATTCCAATGAGTGTTGTTAATCTTATTGGAATACATCTTTCAACAGCAGGCATTGCTGCATTTTTGATGCTTATCGGCTATTCTGTAGATAGTGATATTGTTTTAACTATGCGTGTTTTAAAAAGAAAGGAAGATACATTAAACAATAAAATTTTTGGTGCATTTAAGACAGGATTGACAATGACGCTCACATCTCTTGTAGCAGTCTTTGTTGGTTATATTATTACTATCTCTCCTGTTCTTAAGCAAATTTTCTTTATACTTTTAATAGGTTTGATTACGGATATACTCATGACATGGTTAATGAATGCATCTTTGCTAAAATGGTATTGTGAAAAAGGAGGAATAGCACAATGAAGATTACTTTTAAAATAGGATTATTAATCTTCTTTTTAATAGCAGCGCTTGTAGCAATTAATCCTTCAGGTTATTTCTATTCAGGAGTCTTGGTGAAATCAGTTACTCCAAATTCAATTGCTGCAGAAGCTGGAATTTCAAAAGGAGAAATAATAAAATCAATTAATGACTATAAAATAAATTCAATTGATGATTATACAAAAGTAATTTCTAGATTATCAGATAATTTAAAGCCGATTAATTGGACAATAGAAGCTAGTGGAAAGAAGTTTGAATATTCTAATCCCATACTGGACTTTGATGTGGATGAAAATTTAACTATTATCAAAGTAGGAAAAGTAGCTTTGTTGGCCGGAATAGAAGAAAATTTGACTTTAGAGAAAATTAACAATGAGCTAATTAATGATATAGAAAAATTCAATACAATAAAAACTAAATTAGAACCTAAAATAAAACTTAGAATTATTACAAATAAAGGAGACTATACCTTTTATACTTCTTCGATAGACTTTACAGTTTCTCCTATACCAAAAACAAATCTTAAAGCAGGATTAGACTTACAAGGTGGTGCAAAAGCTTTAGTAAAACCAGAAAGAAAACTTTCTTCAACAGAAATGGCTGACCTTATCCAAGTAACTCAAAATAGGCTTAATACTTATGGAGTGGCTGATGTTTCTGTGCGTTCAGCTTCTGATTTGTCTGGAAACAATTACATGGTTGTAGAAGTCGCAGGAGTTTCTCCTAAAGAACTTGAAGAATTAATAGCCCAACAAGGGAAATTTGAAGCAAAAATTGGAAATGAGACTGTTTTTGTTGGTGGTAGAAAAGACATTACTTCAGTATGTAGGAATGATGCTTCATGTTCTGGAGTAAGAGAGTGTAGACAAACTATAGAAGGATATTATTGTAGTTTTGAATTTGTAATATACTTATCCGAAGAAGCAGCAAAAAGGCAAGCAAATATCACGTCTACATTACAAGAAAATCTAACACCTTCTGGGGAGAGAATTCTAAGCAAAAATCTTGATTTAATCCTTGATGATAAACAAGTCGATACTTTACAGATAGATGCTGATTTGAAAGGAAAAGTTGCAACGCAAATTGCTATCCGTGGACCGGGAATTGGAAAGACCCAACAAGAGGCATATCAAGCAGCAGAAGCCAATATGAAAAAACTTCAGACCATTCTTATTACAGGATCGCTGCCTTTCAAACTTGAAATAGTAAAATTAGATAATATCTCTCCTTTACTCGGAAAAGAATTTGTTAATAATTTGTTTTATGTGACATTTGCAGTAATTATTGCAGTAGCTCTTGTTATTTTTATAAAATACAGAAAAATGGTTTATACTCTTCCGATAATGCTTACTATATGCAGTGAAATATTTATCCTGCTTGGATTTGCATCTTTAATAAGATGGAATCTAGATTTGGCAAGCATCGCAGGAATAATTGCAGCGATAGGTACCGGAGTAGATCAGCAGATCATTATTGTAGACGAATCTCAATTTAAAAAAATCCAATATAGTATGAAAGAAAAAATCAAAAGAGCATTCAGCATAATTTTTGGTGCATTTTCAACAACTGTAGTAGCAATGATACCTTTATGGTGGGCAGGCGCAGGAATGATGAAAGGCTTTGCATTAACAACAATTGCCGGGATCTGTATTGGAGTACTTATAACAAGGCCTGCTTTTTCAGATATCATAAAACAGATTATAAAAGAATAAAATGCTACCAAAATGGCACATTTTGATAGGATTTTTAGTGACAATAATCCTTAAATTAACTACCCAATTCAACGATATTGAATTAGGACTATTCTTTCTTTCAACCTTTTTGATTGATTTTGATCATTATCTTTATTATACCTTAAGAAAAAAAGATTTCAGTCTTGAAAATGCATATAAATGGTTTATTAAGAAAAAGAAAGAATACTTAGGTTTAAGTATAAATGAAAGAAAAAAATACAAAAAAGCATTGTTTATTTTTCATACTATTGAGTTTTGGATTTTATTAGCGATATTATTCACATACTTAAAAATATTCTTTTTTATCTTAATAGGGATACTTTTACATATTTTTATTGACCAGATAGAAATATTCTTCTTAAAAGAATCACCTTATTTTAAAGTTTCATTAATTATTACTTTGATAAAGAATAAAAATAAGAAGGAATTTTATTAAATTATAAAATGTAAACTTACAATAGTGATTCCTATGTATAATAATCAAGAAATTTTAGAATCGACAGTTCTTAATACTATAAAATTTTAATATGTAATGATTATTCAACTAACAAAACTTTACATATCCTTTTTAGGAATATTTTTTATGATCTTTTTAAAAATATTAAACTTGAAAATAAAGATTTTTCAATTTCAATGGAGATTTAGTTAAAACTTATTTTAGCAATTATAAAATAACTTAGTTTCTAAGACATAGATTACAAGAAAAAAAGTAAAAGTAAATTTAATATTATAAAAACTTTTTTCTTCTCTTTTTAAAATTGTTTTTATAGGTATTAAGAAAAAGATTATAATCTTAAGGATTATATTCTAAAAGATATAAATATTTAAAAAAATTCTTTTTAATAATGCTTTATGAAAATTAAAGAAATAAAAACTGTTCTAGTAACAGGAGCAGGTGGCTTGATCGGTAGCGAAGCTTCAAAATATTTCTGTGAACTTGGTTGTAAAGTTATTGGAATTGACAATAATATGAGAAAGAAATTTTTTGGAGAAGGAGGAGATGTTTCGAAAGTTATTTTTTCATTAACCAAAGAATATTCTAATTTTGAAAATTTTTGGATAGACATTCGAAATAAAAGATGTATTGAAAATATAATTATCCAAAAACAACCAGATGTTATAATTCATACAGCTGCACAACCATCTCATGATTGGGCGGCAAGAGAACCAATAACGGATTTTACAATTAATGCTAATGGTATCCTAATATTGTTGGAAGCATTTAGAAAATATATCAAAAATCCTGAAAAAGTTTTCATACATATGTCTACAAATAAAGTATATGGCGACAATCCTAATAAAGCAAATCTTATCGAGAAAGAAAAGAGATATGAATATTCTGAAAACCAAGAAATGAAAGGTATTTCTTTAGAAGGAATTTCAGAAGAAATGTCTTTGGATAATTGTGTACATAGTCTTTTTGGAGTAAGTAAATGTGCGGCGGATTTATTAGCGCAAGAGTATGGAAAATATTTTAATTTAAATGTTGGAATATTCAGAGGAGGATGTTTAACAGGTCCTCAACATTCTGCAGTTGAACTTCATGGTTATCTAGCATACATAATTAACTGTGCAGTAAATAAAAAACTATACAAAATTTTTGGATATAAAGGAAAGCAAGTGAGAGATCAGATACATTCAGCAGATGTAATTTCTGCATTTGTAGAATTTATTAAAAATCCAAAAAAAGGGGAAGCCTATAATTTAGGTGGCTGTAAGCAAAATTCTATTTCTATTCTTGAAACAATAGATATTCTTGAGAAAGATTTTGGGTTAAAATTAAATTATGAATATATAGATAAAAATAGGGTAGGAGATCATATTTGTTATTATTCTGACATGTCGAAATTTAAAAAAGATTATCCTAACTGGAAGATTTCTAGAAATGTATATCAGATAATAGAGGAAATCATAAAGGCAAAGAAAAAATAAATATGTTCATCATAGAATAAACAAATTTATTAGAAGCAAACTGCTTTAAAGATATTAGCCTAATTGTTTATGTACAATTCTAAATTTTCTTATATAAACTTATTTAAAAGGTTTTTTATATTATTATACAATCTTAAAAATAATAAAATGCAAGAAGAAAAAGAAATTCAACCAATAATTTCTGAGAAATCAAGTCTCACAAAAATCGTATTAAAAAATAGCTTCTGGAATTTTTTAACATCTATAATTACAAGATTTGGAGCGCTGATATTTACAATTATAATTGCTAGGATACTACAACCAGAATTATTCGGGTTATATAGTTTAGCACTTTCTGTAATGTTTCTAATAATGACATTTACAGATCTTGGAATAAATACAGCATTAGTAAAATATCTTTCAGATGCTTTTAAAAAAGATAATAAAAAAGCTGTCGGCTATTTTAATTATTTTTTAAGAATAAAATTGACATTAACTTTAATTCTATTTGCAATTTTATTAGTGATTGCCTATCCTCTTTCTAATTATATCTTTAACAAACCTTCTTTATTTTTTCCTCTTTTACTTTGCGCAATTTATATGATTTTTTACACATTTGTAGGATTTTATGAATCTATTTTCTACGTCATTCAAAAAGTTAAATATGTTACAATAAATGAAGTAATTTATCAAATATTAAGAATATTTTTAGCTATTTTAGGAATTTATCTTATAACAAATAAAGTAGTCGGAACAATAGCAGGCTTAATTTTTGCTTCAATAGTCGCATTAGGAATTATTATTTATTTTTCTCATAAATATTATTTTTCAATTATTGAGAAAACTTCTCAATTAAGTAAAAATGAGAAAAAAGAAATTTTTAAATTTTTATTTTATACTACTATCGGAAGTATTACAGGAGTTTTCTTCTCATACATTGATATAATTTTATTAGGAATTTTTGTAAGGTCTGAATTTATAGGATACTATAAAGCCGCATTTGGAATCGTAGGAGCACTAACAGGATTTATTTCAATAACTAATGTTCTTCTTCCATTGTTTGTACAATTAAAAGGAGAAAGGCTTGAAAATGCTTTTAATAAAATTTTCAGATATTCTGTAATACTTGCTCTCCCTATAACTTTTGGTCTTTTGTTGATTGCAAAACCTTTCATAATAATTATCTATGGTTCAAGCTATCTTCAAGCAGTGATTCCTCTTTATGTAATATCTTTTTTGATGGTAGAATATACATTAAGCCCAATGGTATCATGGCTTTTTGCTGCTAAAGGTAAACCACAGATAACTGCTAAACTTTTGATGATTTCAACAATAATGAATATCATTTTAAATATACTTTTCATTCTATACCTTATAAGAATAAGTGAAACTGCGGCTGTTCTTGGCGTAGCTATAGCAACCTTAATTAGTAGATATTTTTATTTTATAATTCTTATTAAAAAGACTAAAAAAAATATAGGCATAAAAATTAAGCTAAATAGTGTAGTAAAACCATTGATAGCATCGATAATAATGTTCGTTTCTCTTTTAATATTTCAATTATTAACCCATTTTACATGGCCGTTTTCAATAATAGAAATTTTCTATGCAGCAATAGTTTATTTTATAGCAATTATAGCTCTTAAAGGTATCGGAAAACAAGACTTAGAATTAATAAAAAAAGTTTTGAAATAATAATCATTTAATTGTTTCTAACTCAAATTTCAATAAAGTCATTGGTAAGATGAATGCAAGGAATCTGGTATAAAACTTGGGAAATAAATTGACCAAAAAATTTAATCCTTTAAAATATTTATCATCTTCTATTCTTTTTTTAATTATTCTAAACCTTGCCTTTGTATAATACTTACCTAGTCCGGCACCTGTAAAATAATCAAATGTACTATAAGTAAAAAATCTTTTATGGGTAGGGTCAACAAAAGCATAATATCCAGAAAAATTAGGGACAATTATTTTTATTCTAGCATGAGGTTTAGAAATTCTCCATATTTCTTCCATTACTTTTACAAGATCAGAAACATGTTCTAATACGTGAGAACAAAAAATTTCGTCAAAAGTATTATCTTTAAATGGATAAGGAAATTTTTCAATATCCCATACCACATCAACTCCAGGAAGTTTTACAATATCTAAATTTATGTAGCCTTTTCTAATATCAGTCCCACATCCGATATTTAATAGTTTTTTATTCATGGTTATATAATATTTTATTCTTTATTTTTAAAATATAATAAAACAAATATGCAAAAAAATTAGCTAGTTTTGGATTAATATTTCTTATTTTATTTAAAAATAAATTGGCTTTTTGAGTAAGGGAACTTTTTCTTACATCTGAACGATAAAATCCTTCCACAGAACCTTCTCTTGTTAGAAATGGTACCCCCCAATAAACATTAAAATTATATTTTTTTTGAATATAGCCGTATTCCCCATCTATTGCTAATGCAAACTTTTTCATATACTTTAAGAATTTTCTTGCCGAAGTTGGAGTAAGTAAATAAGAAGAAGCACCATTGCTTGATTTATTTTTTGGAATATATAAATTTCCATTTGTTGCTTTAGGTTCTATAAACATTCCTCCTTTCCCAACATAACAAATATCCCATTTAACATTTTTTAATTGCTTAATTAATTCTTTTAGTCTATTAACAAAATCATTATTGATTAATACATCATCTTCCATAATCATGTAAACATTTGAATCCTTTTTAGAAGCTATTTTTTTTAGAATTTTGATATGTCTCAAACAAACCCTTATTTCATTTTCTTTTAAAGGATGATTTGTATTTTTCAATATTTTTCCAATAACAGTTAATCTATCTTTCCAAGCCTCTTCAGAAAAATCATAGTAAGAATATTCTCTTTTTGTTAAAGGTTTTTTCTCATAAGTAACATCAAAAGTAACTATATCCTCAATACCAAGCTCTTTTATACGTTTTCTAAGATAATCTCCTCTTTCTTTAAGAGGGGCATGATGAATTATATATATTTTTCCAAAACCATCAATTTTCATTTTCTTCTAAAGAGAACCTTCTTTATAAACCAATACCCTCAATTCTTTTGGATAGTCTGTGCATATTCCATCAACTTTTAAGTTAATTAATTTTTTCCAATACTCTTTTATTTTATCTAACTCCTTACTATAAGGATGGTTTTCATTTTTATGAAGTTCTGGAGAGACAGCATAAACTATCTTTCCTGCTTTTTTAAGAGTATCAATATTTTTTTGATTGTATAACCCATTATTCCATTCATCCTACCATACTATTTCAAAGTTTTTGTTTTTGAGATCTTCCCACAAATATACGCTTTCAGAAGCTCTTTTTTCTCCGATAGATAGCCCAATTTTTATATTTTTATTCAAATTTCTTGCATAATCTATATCTTCTTTTAAAATATCAAATATAAAAAAATTTCTTTCAAGATTATTGCTAGAGATTTCAGCATAAACTTCTTTAATGATCTTTTTTTCTTTTGTTTTTAAATGCACTGCAATAAGATTATTTTTACTATAAGGTACTACTATTTTTTTACATACCTCTGAGAATTTCGGAATTATTTTCTTAATTTCATAATAATTTATAGTACATATCTTTTTGTCAATTCCTCCAACTCTTTTAAGATCTGCATCATGGCTGATTACAAGAAAATTATCTTTCGTTTTTCTAACATCTAATTCTAATGAAAAATTTTTTTTAAAAGCTTCACTAAAACCTTCAATAGAATTTTCTTCCTTGTTAAATCCACACCCTCTATGAGAAAAAATAATCATTTTATTTTTGATTGTGAGAGTTTAGAAATAATATAACTTTTTCAATATCATAAGGATCTTTTATTTGACAGACTAAAGCCCCAGATTTATTTGCAGCCTCTAGTCCAACAGGAGAATCTTCTACAATCATAACCTCTTCTTTTTCGAAATTGAGTCTTTGGATAGCTTTAATATACATTTCAGGATCAGGTTTTGGTTTTATTACTTCCTAATTTGAAATTATAAATTCAAATCCTTTAATTCCACCATATTCAAGTAAAAGTTCTGTCGATTTTCTTATCGAATTACTACATACTGCAAAAAGTATCTTTCTTTTCTTAACTTCATTAATCACTTTAATTACCTGCGGAATAGGTTTTATATACTCTGGAATTAGCTTAAAGGTCAGCTCTTGTTTAGCTTTATTTATTTCTTCAATAATATCCAGATTAAATCCTAATTTTTCCAATTTCTTTTTTGTTGGTAAGCCATTAAGATACTGCATATGATATTCCTCTGTTATTTCTTTGTAAGGTCTTACCGCTTCAAGAAATGCTCTTTGATGTAATTTAACAGCATCGACTAAAACACCATCTAAATCAAATAGAATTGCCTTTATCATTTTATTCAATTAAACTTTAATATCAACAAAATTATGTATAATCTCCCCTTTTTTCAGAAAATCAATAAATTTTTCAACATCTTTTGGTGTTCCTAGCTCATGAACAAATCTTGGCAAATGAATCTCCTATAACCGCAACTCTTATCACGTTTTCTGGTTTTTCAAGTGTATAGTCTATATCTCTCATTCTATTGTTATTAATTCTATTAAAATACTTTTGATATTCTCGAATCATCGGAATTACACCAATTACTCTTTCAGGACCATGAAATATTATCCTTAAAGCTATTTCGCTTACAGCAAAGAAAAGAATTATTGTACTCATTAAAAGAATTAACCCAATTATAGTCTCCTTTTTCTTTTGAAAATAATTTATACAATTCTGCTTTTTGAATTTTATAAACCCAATAATCAAAATAAAAATGAATGAAAATACAATTAAAGTTATATTTAAATTAAGGATTCTAGTCAATGTGGATGGTTCTTTTAACAAAAAATAAGCTGTCAAAAAAAGGATAATGAATTTCATCTTGTTTTTGCAGGTGGGCCATGACTAATTGCACAAGGCCACTTTTCATTTTTAGATATTGTAGAAAAAATAACCTCTCAAAATATACATCTTCATATTTTTTCTCCATATACTTATATGGAAAAAATGAATGAACAATTTAAGTCAATTACTAAAACAAATATTCATTTTCATTGGCATGATTGCCTGAGAGGAAAGGAATTAAGTAAAGAATTATCCAAGTTTGATTATGGAATTATTATTAATTTTATAGACAATTCAGTGATAAGAAAAGAATTTACAGATATTTCTTTTGCAACAAAAGTTTTTACTTATTTTGAGGCAGGTATACCTGTGATAAATCCAGTAGAGTTAAAATTCACTTCAAAAATAATTGGGGATGCAGGATTTTCAATATCTTATAATAACTTAAAGAATCTTAGTCAGATTTTAAATTCAAAAGACTATAATGCTTATTTAAAAGCAATAAAAGCTATGTAAAGAAAATATAAAATGAGCAGTCGAACAAAAATGATAATTGATTTCTACGAAAAAGTCAGGAATAAATATCTATTTTCTTGCAATAGCGATCATGTACGGACTATGAAATTTTTCTAATATTTTTTCAATTTTTATCCTTAATCTAGGAAAAAACACTAAAAAGCTTGTTAAAAGATTTGTATGTCTTGAATAATTTTTAATTTTTATTTCTTTGAATCCTATATCGTATAATATTCGAAATAAACTCTGTTTCGTGAATGGCTTTTTATGGGTAGGATCATTATAGAATTCCTTATAACAAACAGAAAAATTGGGAGTTATAATTACTATTTTCCCATCTTTCTTTAGGGATTTTTTCAATTTATCTAAAATCTTGATAGGATTATTTAAATGTTCTATGACATGCGACATTAGTATACCATCCAATGAATTTTTTTTTAGATTAATGTTTTCTATATTTCCTACTTTTACTTTTAGACCACCTTTTTTGCATTTGATAGCTTCATGGGGGTTTATTTCTATGCCCAAGCATATCAACCCCTTTGGAGCAGCCATTAGAAAGCGACCTGAACCACAACCAACGTCTAAAACTCTTTCACATCCCTTAAACTCTTCCCATAGATCTTTTTGTACAAGAAAATCATGTTCTTTCATCTTTTTTTCTATGAAAAGCAATATTTTTTTCGGCAATATCTTATAAACAATGCCTATTCTAGAAAAAGTTTTTTTCTTATATTCAAGTCCAGAATTAGAATATGTCTTCCTAAATTCTTTGATATATTCCATTTTGTTTATTAAATACAGCATTATATAAATTTTTAGATTTAAGTAATATTTTCCAATCAAATTTTCTTGCGATTTTTCTAGCCTCATTTCCCATTTTTATTGCGATTTTTTTATTTTTCGCTAAATAATCTATTTTTTCAGCTATTTTTTCCGGTGTTATATTATTTATAAGAAAGCCAGTTTTATTATTGATTATGGTCTCTTTCAAACCACCTTCATTTACTCCAATAGTAAGTTTTCCAGAAGCTCCAGCTTCCAAAGGAATAAGCCCCCAATCTTCATCGATTGGCACATATACTACTGCAAGGCAATTCGCATAAAGTTCAATTAGTTTTTTTTCATCAACTGCACCTAAGAGTTTTACATTCGGATAGTTTTTAGCCAGTTTTTTTAGATTATTCATCTCAGGGCCATCTCCAGCAATCAGCAGTTTTATTTTACTTTTAACAAGGCCCATGCTTCTTATTAAAATATCAACTCTTTTAGGTTTTACTAATCTTGAGATACATAGAATGTAATTTCCATACTTTTTATTGTAATATCTATCAAAATCAATTCCACAATAAAATATTTCTCCTTCTCTATTATAATATTTTTTAACTCTATCTAAAACATTCTTGCTGATAGGCATTATTTTTTTGGCTTTTTTGGCTGAAAGTATATCAATTGATTTGAATAGGATGTTTTTTATTAAAATTAACATCTTTTCATAAAAAGGATAATTTTTAAGATAATATTTCTTTAAATCATAGAAATCTCTTTTTGGAGAATAGCATATCCATACAACATTATCATTTCTTAAGCTTGCAAAATGCGTTGGCCAATCATTTGCAATTATCAAATCAAATCCTCTAAATTTTTTTAAAAGATAGACAAAAGGTGAAAAAATTTTGTTTTTCAGTTTAAGAATAGTTATTTTAATATTCTTAAATTCAGCATATGCTGTTTTAGGGTCATATCTTTGTGTGAAAATCTCCACATAATGACCTTTTTCTTTTAGATAATTTGAATATTTGGCTATCACTCTTTGCGCTCCACCAATACCTTCAATATAAGGTTCAAGTATTGCAATTCTCATAAAAAAGCAATAAAATAGATATTTAAATAATAATCTTTTTTAACGTATATGAAAAGTTTTACAACCCTTGTTTTAGATGAATTAAGAAAACTGATTGTAATAGCGGATTATTTAATTTGGCTATTATTCGATCCAAGCAAGTTCAAAAGAATAGATAAATCAAAAATAAGAAAAGTTCTAATTATACATCTCGGAGCAATGGGGGAATTGCTTATTCTGACCCCGGTAATTCATGCTCTCAAGAAAGAGCTTAATACAGATATTGATTTTATGGTTTCAAAGGGAAAAGAGGATGTTTTGAAAAATAATCCCAACTTGTCTAAAATAATAATTTATCAAGATTCATATAGCAAAAATCTAGATACTATAAAAAAGGAAAATTATAATCTTGCAGTCATAATGTGGCCCGGATTTCCTAAAATAAGCTGGATGTGTATGAAGGCAGGAATTCCTTATAGGATAGGGGTATTCAAAAATGTCAAAGATGGAATTAATTTCTTCTTTACAAGGAGAATGCTAGATTTGAGAAGAAAACATGCTGTTGAATGCAATCTTGATATAATTAGAACAATTGGTATAGACAATAAAAATCCTAAGCTTGAATTTTATTTGTCTAAAGAAGATGAGCAGAGAGGCAAAAAAATTATTTCTAAACTTAAGCTTAGTAAATATGTAATAATCCATCCAGGATTTAGCTTTTCAAATATAAAATATCCATCAAGATGGTGGCCTCCTGAGAGATATGCAGCTGTTGCAGATTATCTTATTAAAAAAAGAAAGATGAAAGTGCTTCTTACAGGAAACAATGAAGAAAAAAAATTCTCAGAGGATATAAAGAAATTTGCTAAGCACAAGAAAGATATTCTTATAACAAACGGGCGATTATCTTTGAGTGAGCTGGCTTATCTTATAAAAAAAGCAGGACTAATAATTGCTCCTAGCACGGGAGTCATACATCTTGCTTCAGCACTTGGTACAAATATAATTCAAATTTCTGGAAAAGACGATCAGGTATTATGGACTCCATTCTCAAAATCAGCTAAAGTTATTTTCCATCCAGAAGTTTGTACAGAATGCGATAAAGTTTATTGCAGAAAAAGAACTCAAGAATGCATGAAAGCCATAACAAGCGAAGAGGTTATAAAAGCAATTGACTCCTTATTAGATAGAAGATGAAAATCTTAGAACTGACAAATTTTTCATCAGGCATTTGTGGAGTATGGACAAGAGCTAAGCAAGAGTCTATTGAGTTTTCTAAAATAGGTCATGAAGTTTTGGTAATATCTTCTAATGCTATTAAAGGAAGTAATAAAATTGCAAAGCAATATGAGAATTTAGGAAAAGTAAAGATAATGAGATTTCCTTATATTAAGTTAGGTGGTGAAAGTTTTATGTATTGGTTCAGAAAAGAAGCAGAAAAAGCAGCCTTAAAATTTAGCCCTGATGTAATAATCGCTCATAATTATAGACATCTTCATACAACAAAAGCTTTGGAAATAAAAAAAACTTTGGAAAGAAAAGGAAAACGTTGTAGAGTATTTCTTGTTACACATGCACCATTTGTTGAAGGAAATATAACTAGAACAAAATTACAGACCTTTATTGTTAATTTTTATGATAAATTTATCGGGCCTTTAATTTTAAATAAATTTGATAGAATTATTGCAATAAGTAAATGGGAAATTCCTTACTTAATAAAATGTAGAGCAAAAAAAGAAAAAATAATTTATATTCCAAATACCATTCCAGATGAATTTTTTAAATTAAAAAGACAATCAAAAGAAGAAAATAAAATTTTATTTTTAGGTAGAATTTCTCCAAAGAAAAAGATAGAAACTGTACTTTGTGCGATACCTTTTATAAAAAATAAAGAAGTAAAATTTGAAATTGTTGGTCCTGCAGAAGAAAATTATAAAGATTTTCTTCTGAATTTAATACAAAAATTGAAAATACAAAGAAGAGTAGTATTTTCTAGTCCAGTTTATGATTTAAAAGAAAAAATTAAAAAATTAGATTCAGCAAAGATATTCATTCTTCCATCTCGAGTAGAAGGAATGCCTCAAGCATTAATCGAGGCAATGGCAAGAAAAAAAGTAGTTATAGGTAGTGATAGTATTGCTATAAGAGATTTAATAAAAAATGGATACAATGGGTATTTATTTGAATTCAATGATCCAACAGATCTTGCATCTAAGATTGACTTAATTCTATCAAAAGATAATTCTAAATTAAAGCAAAATGCTTTTAATTCAGCAAAAAATTTTTGTTTGTCTAAATTTAAAAATAAACTTAGACAAATAATAAAATGATATCAATTGTCATAACTTCATTTAAGGAGCCAAGTACTATAGGCAAAGCAATAGAATCTTTTCTAAGACAAAAAATAAAAGAAAAATGTGAGCTTATTGTGTGCGCTCCAGACAAAGAAACTATTAATATCGCAAAAAAATACAAAAAAGTAAAAATATTTAGAGATCCTGGAAAAGGTAAGAGTTATGCCATTAACTGGATTTTACCAAAATTAAAAGGAGACATAGTAGTTTTAAGCGATGGAGATGTTTATGTCTCTGAAAATTCTGTCAGCGAGATTCTTAATGTCTTCAAAAATCCAAAAATAGGCTGTGTTACAGGAAGACCTGTACCTCAAAATTCAAGAAATAATTTATTTGGTTATTGGGCGCATTTGCTTTGTGATGCAGGAGCACATCTTGCAAGGCTTAAAAGATGGAAAAAACAGCAATTTTTAGAATGTTCTGGTTACTTGTGGGCTTTTAAAAATAAAATAATAAAAAAATTTCCTACAGATGTAGCAGAAGATACAATAGTTCCAATACTTTTTTGGCTTAGAGGATACAAGATCGGCTATGCTCCAGAAGCAAAAGTCTATGTGAAATATCCTACAAACCTTAAAGATTTTATCAAACAAAAAATAAGAACAGTAAAAAGTCATGAATCATTAAACAAATATGGCTTCAAAATTAAAAGAATGAAATCTTTTTTTAACGAAATAAAAGAGGGAATTATTTCTTCATTATCTTATCCAAAAAACCTAAAAGAACTTTTTTGGACAAAAATTCTTTTTTTTGTAAGGCTTTATATATGGCTTGCGGCTTTATATCAAATAAAAATCAAAAAGAAAGAATACACAGATGAGTGGGATAGAATCATGTCCACAAAATAAAATGAATATTTTAGCAATTATACTTGCAGGAGGAATGGGTAAAAGACTTGGATTAAGCATCCCCAAAGTTTTAGTAGGATTAAATGGAAAAACTCTTTTAGACTACCAAATACAATGGCTTAATTCATTTGGAATAACAAATATAGTGGTTGCAATTGGCTATAAACATAACCAGATTATAAAACATATAAAAAATAAGGGTTATAAAAATATTAAATTTTCTATAGAGAAAGAACATCTTGGAACAGCAGGTGGCCTTAAAAAAGCTTTTATAAAAATAGCAAATAATACAGCAATAGTTGTAAATGTTGATGATATAACTGATGTTAATATAAATAAGCTTATAAAATATGATACAGGTACGATTTGCATCCGTAAGATGAACTGTCCATCTGGCATTGTTCATACAAAAGGAAATAAAATAATTAAATTTGAAGAAAAACCCTTGTTAAAGAATATATGGATAAGTGTAAGATGTATTATCTTGATAAAAAAATAAATTTGCCTGAAAAAGGTAGTTTAGAGAATATAATGTTTTTTCCTAAAATTAGCTTAAAAGCATTAAGCATCTTGGTTTTAGGTATACTTTTAATATACAAAAAGATATAGAGCAGCTAAACACAATTTCCTTTTTTGAAAAATAACATGAAAATAGAAATAACTAAAAATTCAGAAAAAAACGATAACCTCAAAAAATGGTTTAAAGACCCATATAATTTAATTTTGATAGGAATATTACTTTTTGCTTTTGGGATAAGACTTTACTATCTCTTTTTAACTTTAAATCAACCATTGTGGTGGGATGAAGCTGAATATATAATAAAAGCTAAAAATATTGCATTTGGTACTCCAGATACTGGTTGGTTTAAATATAGACCACTATTTTTTCCATTTTTAGCTGCATTTTTCTTTATTTTGGGCTTAGGAATTGTAGGCATAAAAATACTGTGGTTACTTATTTCAATTTTTGGTGTGTTATTAGTTTATCTTATAGGAAAAGAGCTTTTTGATGAAAAAATTTCTTTGATTGCAACATTGATTTATTCTGTTTTTTACTTAGATATCTTTTATATGTGCAGATTACTTGTTGATATGCCCGCCGTTGTTTTCTCATTATTAGCAATCTATTTTTTTCTTAAAAGAGAAAAGAAAACATTCGCTTTTTTTATTATCCCATTAATTATAATAGGTTCAATGATAAGATTTTCTGTTTCCTTAACTTTTATAATTCTTTTTGTATATCTTTTTTTAATAAAAGGTTTCTCATTATTAAAAGAAAAAAATTTAATATATTCAAGTCTTATTGGACTATTATTACTCATCCCTATTTTTATTTGGTCTGTTATAAATTTTGGTGGGCCTTTAAATCTATTATATAGGCTTACACTTGGTGGGGGAAGAGAACAAGGCTTTAATCAATTTTCTGTATTAATGCAATACATTACTTATTTTCCTAATTATATTTATACAATTCTTTTTATTCTTTTTCTAATAGGGCTTTTATTTTTTTATGATTTAATCTTTGCTATAGATTTAATTAAAAATAAAAAATTTTTGCAATCAAAGTTGTTATTGGTTTTATGGATTATAATTCCAATTTTGGTATTTGGTCTTCTGATAAATCATTTTGAAGATCGTTATATAGCAATGATCTTTCCAGCCGTATTCTATATAATCGGTTATGGTTTGGTAGAAATTGCTTCTATAATTGATAAAAATAGGAAATTGATTTTTGTTTTAATTATCATAATCTTTCTTCTTGTAGGCATTTATCCTATGTTTAACTATACAAAACTAATAATAAACCAAAAAATTAATAGTTATATTGGAGTAAAAGAAGCAGGTATATGGTTAAAAGAGAATAGCAAAAAAAGCGATGTTATTTTTGGTTCAAGTATCCCACAACTTACTTTTTATAGCGAACGAGTAACTTATGGTTATCCAGATAACGAATCTGATTTTAATAAGAAAATAGAAGAATTAAAGCCAAGATATATGGTTCTTACAATCTGGGAGAAATCTCCACTATGGGTATATTCCTGGCCAGAAAAAAATAATAGAAGCATAAAATTAGTATATGTATCATTCATAGATAAAGAAAACAAGAAACCAGATACTTTAATTTATGAATTTATACAATCTTCTTAAATACTTCTTTTACTTTTATACTATTCATTACTTTTTTTATTTCTTTTTTATCCATCTTTATTCCTTTTCCGTCATATTTATAATATTCTAAATTTTTTCCATGAATTAAAGGGTTCTTAATTAAAATATATCTCCTTTTATATGGTTCTACTGTTTTATTAAAAGTTGGTGTTTCGATTACAATTTGATGTTTTACTTTCATTGCCGCTGCAATATGCATGAGTGAAGTATCGATACTTATAAAATAATCACAATGTTTAATAATTGCAGCACTTTCTCTAATATTGCTTGTTTTGATATTTATTACTCTTTCATTATTTATCTTTTTTCTAATATACTCATTATCTTTTAATTCTTCAGGCCCACCGAAAAGAAGAACAACATTTTTTTTATCTTTTAAGATTAAGGTTATGAGCTCTAAATAATTTTTAATAGGCCATCTTCGTAATGCTAAATTTTTTGTTGTCCCAGAACCAACATGGATACCGATTATTTTTTTATTTCTTAAATTATTTAATTTAATAATTTTATTTGCAAATTCAATATCTTTTTTATTGAGAAATATCTGATAACTATGGTTTTTCAGTAATTGTTTTTTATTAAGGAGATTAAGAAACTTAAGATTATTTTCTATAAGGTGACTATGGTAGTCTTCATTTATTTTAAGATTAATTAAATGATTATCTAAAAAACACCAATTTTCATAAATATGGCTTAATCTTTTCTTTGCCTTTATAAGACTAGCAATAAGCCTATATTCAATTCTACTTTGGGGGTATGAATTTATTGAAATATCATATTTATTTTTTCTAAGCTTAAAATATTTTATTATTTTTGTTAGATCCTTTAATATATTATAGTGATAAACGTTATTTAAATTAGGATTATTTTCTAAAATATCCTTTGAGCCTTTCCACATAACTACTACATCAATTACAGCGTTAGGAAAATTTTTTCTTAATTCAGCTATAAGAGGAGTAGCACAAAGGGTATCTCCTATTCCTGCAAGAGAGATTATAATTATTTTCATTTTGTTATTGTATACAAAAATTTTATTAAAGGTATTTGTTTTAAAATTTTTTTAAATGGTGAATGAATTATTCTTAATTGAATTATGGATAATAGCATTTGTATGCTTATTTTTTCGATATCAAGTTTACTTCCTCCTAACTCTTTCCATTTGATTGGAATTTCTTTTATTTTAAAATTTTTTATTTTTAAATTATATAATAAATCAACATCGAAAGCCCACTCTGTTAATCCTAATTTTAATAAGACTTCTTTTATTGCTCTTCTTTTAAAGATTTTCGCTCCAAGTTGTGTATCTTTATAAGGCAATCTAAACAAAATTCTTACTAAAAAATTAAAAATTCTAGATACAACTATTCTTTTAAATGATTGTTTTGGAAATACTTCAGATTCTTTTAAATATCTTGATGCTATTATACCATCATAGTCTTTAATGTTACTTATAAGTTTTTCAAATTCTTCTGCATTAGTAGAATCATCAGCATCTGTAAATCCTATAAGATTACCTTTAGCAATTTTAAAACCTTCAATTATTGCAAATCCTTTTCCAGCTTGTTTAAAATCAAGATATTTTATTTGAGAATATTTCTTTTTAAATTTTTTAACTATATTATAGGTATTGTCAGTACATCCATTTAAAATAACAATTATCTCAAAATCTTTTTTATATCTTTTTGAAAAAAATTTCCCATAATCCTCTAAAGTCCTCGAAATTCTTTTTTCTTCATTATGTGCAGGAATTATTATTGATAATTTCATTTTAATAACAAGATAAGCAATATACTATTAATCAAAATTAGAATATGTATTACTTTGCTTAAAGAATTATGAAATAATGAAATTAATATAATCTCCATTATTACAGCAGACAGCAGTATCCAAACAAATTTCTTTTTCCCTATAGCAAGCTTTTTTAATATACAGATATAAGACAATGAAACAAGAGACATAAATATCCCAAATAAACCAAGTAAATTAGCTATATCTAAGTATTCTTGACCAAATACAAACTTTATTAATAATTTTGGAAATAAAAAATAAATTATCACAACAATTACTGTGATTAAAAATGTAAATAGAAATGATTTTTTGAAAACACACTCTATTCTTTTTTTATTTGTTAATTCAGAAATTTTAGGAAACATCGTTATTCCTATAGCAGTTGCCCCAAAGAAAACTATCTTGCCCATCAAGGAAAGAGCAGCATAATGACCAGCAATTTCAGCTGAAAAGAAATGTTTTACTAAAAAAATATCTATGTTATAAATTGCAGTTATTAAAAAAAGCGCAGTAAAAGAAACAATTGTAAATTTATAAATTTCCTTTGAACTTATTTTAACATTTGAAATTTTATTGTTGAATCTTAATAACGGGAATGTAAATGCGAATGCTACTGCTGTTCCAATTACCGGTGCTGCAATCGCGCCATTTGCTTTTAATCCAAGATAAATCAAAATTAAAGCACTAATTAGTTTTACCACTCCGTCGATAATCATATTAATTCCAAGGCTTTTAAATTTCTGGAGCCCTTGTAAAATTCCTCTATTAAACGGAATTAAAATTGACAATAATATATAAGGGCTCAAAATTAACACAGGAATTAAAGAAATTTTTAAAAAATTAGCAATTAGGGGACTTGCTAAAACATATAAAACTAAAAGTATAATCGCATAAATAGAAAGTTTTTTCATTCCTTTTCTAAATAAAAAAATAATCTTATTATTTTCATTTTTAGCTTTAAATTCTGCAGTAAATTTTGTTACAACATTTTGAATGGTTGTGCTGCCTATGCTTATCATATATATTATTGAGAAAAGACTAGCAACTATGCTATATTCTGCCGGCCCTAAAAGTCTTGCAGAAAAAAAATGATAAAAAAAATTAGTTGCATGAAAAATACCATAGGCAATAAGTATCACAATGCTTGCCCTAATTAGGCTGTCGGAAGTTTTATTTATACTACCCATATTAATAAAGATAAAATAAATTCTATTATTATTAAATAAATAACAATTTGTTTTTCAGTAAATTTTCCTGTTTTAGTAAAAATATGTGTTAATGAATAAATTTTTTTTCCATAAAGAGACTTAATTTTATTATTCTCTAAATATCCATAAGATTGGGCTTTGAATTTGCTTCTTGCTTTTAAAAAAAATTCGATTGCAAAAGGAATAGCAATTATCATGACAGCTTTTTCCATATTTCCTAAAATTGCGATACTAGCTAAAACAGCACCAAGCAAATAAGTTAAACTATCCCCGGGCAAAATTTTTGCAGGATACCAATTAAAGATTAAAAATGCTAGCAAAGCAGAAAAAGTTGCAAGCGAAAGTATTGCAGCTATATAGTTTTGATGATATAACGCAAATATGCCAAGCATTCCTATATACACTATTCCTAATCCTGCTTCTAGTCCATTAAATCCAGCAAGCAAGTTAACCATATTTGCAGCAACTATCACAATCAAAGGCACTAAAACTAAAGGGTAAACTAGGCCCCATTCTATAGGGCCAAAAAAAGGCAGAGACATGGTTGTCTCTCCAGCGTTAATCACCATCAAAGGGATAGCTGCAATTAAAGTCAAAAACGGCTTTTGCCATTGTTTAAGTCCAGCACTTGCTTCTTTATTCTTCTTAATTATGCTATCATCTATAAACCCTATAAAAGTTATCAACAAAATAGTTGTTATCGCTGCGAAAAAATAAAGCAAAGTTGAGCTATCTTGGTAAATAAAAACTTTCATAAAAATGTAAACCATTAAACCCATAAAAATTCCAGCCATTACAGCCAAACCGCCAGACAAGGGTATTAATGGTTTATTTTCCTTATTTTGATCTTTAACAACCAAATTTATTCTTCTTAGATACCTTATCAAATAAGGAGTAGCTATCAAAGTAGTTAAAAAACTTATTAATGCAATTACAGGAGCAATAAAAAACATTTTATCTCTTAACCTCCCACAACTCTTTTTTTGGATAAACTATTTCTAGATAAGCAGAATTTTCCTGAATCAATTCAGGATAATTTATCTTCCATATCTTTATTGGCCCAAGCAAGCCAGCAGAGCTGTGGAATACAAGTTCAGGAAGATTCAAGTTATAATTTAAATTTATTTCATTTATTATAGGATCATTTTCTGTATGTTCCAAAACAAAATTTTCAGTTTCATTTAACAAATAAACCTTAACCATCAGTGAATTTAACAATTTTTTACTTAACCAAAATCCTGCCCCAAGTTTTATTACTTTGTTTTGCGAGATTGATGGGATTATGTAGAAACATCCATCGATTCCTTCATCAAATTCTATTTTGCTTCCTTCAAGATAAATGCATTTGAAAGGTATATTAATCTGTTTATTTTGATAAATCAAAACTATACTTGGTTGTCCAAATTTCCCAATAACATAATCGCTATTATTGTCTTTTAGTTTTTTTATTGGCAGTAATATAGCGCCTATTCCAGCCTCTCCTTCTGGATAAATATGGTCCTTCCATATTATATCTTTATCAAGTAAAGCTCCTCCCTTAAAGACATAAATAGTTTCATTCCTTTTTTCTTGTATTGCATTTTCATCTAAAATAAATGTAGAAATCCATGAGTACCTATCATAATTTTCATCTGCTCCAATACTAGAGTAGGCAGGATACTTTCCAATATCTGTAGAATCAATTAAAAGATAGTTTGCTTTATGTGTTTTTAAAAATTCTAAAGCTTCTGTTTCATTTTCTGCGGTTAGTACATGTCTTCCAAGAAGATGATCCCAATAAGTTATAGCATTTCCTCCATCTAAGATAGTAGCTCTTTCTCCTATACTCTGAACCCAATATCCGTAATCCCACCAATGACTAAATACTGCATCTTTAGGAGTATTCTCTCTAACCCACGCCATTGCCTTCTGCCATTGGATCTGATAATGTCCTGGAACAGTTGCATATTTTACCTCTACTTCGCTTGCCTGCGCAAAATTATAAAGCGCGACTAATGAAAGTATTATTATTCCTCCAGCAATTATCAATAAAATAATCTTTTCTATGTCTTCTTTTGTTTTAAGTGCAATCTCTGATATTCTTACAATAGCAAAAGCAGCCATTATGGGGGCAATAGGATAAATAAAATAAAATAGTCTTATTGCCGCTCTTGCAGAAAATATTGCAAAAAATAATATTGCTAATAATAATAAAATATTCTTATCTAAATCCATCTCTTTTTTTCTGAAATAAATTGCAAGAATGGTTATAACAAATAGTGCTATGCTGCCTAAAAATGCAATAAAACTTTGTATACTACTACCATTCATTATGCTGTTTTCAGAATACCTTGAAAAAATCATTCCAACAATCATTAAAAAATAAATTCCAGTAAGTAAAATTCTGTCTTTTAATTTTAGTTTTTCAAATAATTCATATATTAAAAAAACAGAACCTAAAACAAAAATCCAGAAAAATGGAATTCCAAAAGAATTTTTCCAGCTGTCAAAAAAAGGCCTATTATTTTCAGCTACTGTTAAAGTAAATCTATTTGTGGCAAAAGGCCTAAAGATATAATCTGAAGCATCTGTTATCAAATGAGATATAAAACTCGGCTCAAAAATTAAAATAAATATAAAAATAATAATAACAAATGCAATAAATGAGAATATTTTAGGTACTTTTACTTTTTCAAGTTTTAATTTTATTTTTAAATTTGTACTAAAAATAATACTATCTAAAATTAGCAAGCCAAAAACAAAATAAGCAAATCCGCTCGTAATTGAAGTGAATAAATTAATTCCGTATCTTGGAAACCATATAAGCAAAATAGTAAATCCTATTATCCAACAAGTATAAACAAGAACATCTTTTTTTTCAAATTTGCTAAAAAAGAACATCAAAAACGTTGCTAAAGCTATAGTTAAAAAAAGAAATGTTACTCCTCCCCATACGAGCCCCATTAATGCAGTTGAAACTCCTGCTAATAAGCCAAATAAAATAGCTTTTTTTGTTTTTTCTTCTTTAAAAGTTGAAGCAATGAAATAAAAAGCTAAAAACATAAAAAAAATTCCTGCGCTTTCTTTCTCAGGAACACCAGCAACTGTTCGATGTATAAAGCCAGGGATTACAGAGATGAATAAAACTGAAATTAATGCTATCAAATTTGCATTTTTATATTTTGAAAATATTTTTCCTACAAAAAGGAAAGCCGCTATTAAAGTTAAGCAGAAAAAAATAATTGGATAGATTATTGCAGCATATTCTATTGTTGCATTTGGAGAAAATAATTTAATTATTTTATAAAGATAAAATATGAAATAAGATGTTAAAGTTAATTCTCTTGTAGTATCGAAGCCTAGAGGTACATATCTTAAATTATCAATTTTAGCCAATGAACCATGTTCAGCAATTTCTTTAGCCCATCTTAAGAATAAAAAAGGATCTAAATCGGGAGCCAAAGTCCAATTTCCTGTGGTAACATCCTTTAACTGGGAAACATTTAATGTTCTTAGATAAATTCCTCCATAAATTATTATTATAATTAAAAGAATATAAAAAATTAAATTCTGATTTTTTTTGATAAAACTGAAAAATTTTTCCTTTCTTTCTATTATTATTTTTTCTGTTTCCCCTTCGCCTTTATCCATGATTAAATTTAAGAAAATGAATTTAAAAACCTTCTTACTCGAATGTTCTTAAACATTAACCCCAGATATCTGAAATTGGATATCTTTTATCTAATACCGATGGCTTAAAGTCTTCCTTCAGAAATCATATCATCTGCCTCTTTTATCAAGTCTTCTGCACTAGCCTCTTCATTTACTGTTTTTGACTTTCCACAATAAGGACATTTCATAGGCTTTCTAAAACTAGAAAACTTATAATTACAGCTAGAGCATATAAACTGAGCCATATTTTTTTTATTATTACAGAATTTATAAAGATTTGTATTCTCTGCAAGAAGCAAATAAGAACATTTTCTTTAAAAAGATTATAATTTTGTTAAACTTTTTCTAAAAAATTTTCGGAGTAATAAATACCTCTATAAAAGCAGCTATTATTAGAATTATGATTGATATCAATATAAGGTTTAAAGAGTCAGCCATTGTTCGCCAGAATCTCTGGTCTTTTATATCATATCTTATTAGACATATACTTATTATTCCTCCAGCTAAAGCAGCAATAAAATAAGCTGCTATTTCAGGTAGCCCATGTATCATATATCTAAATATAGCAGCAGGCATATTTGTCATCGATGATTTTGCAAATATACCTATCGCAGTAGCTATAACTGTTGCATTCCATGCAAGTATGAATATTGCTCCGGCTCCAAAAACTAATGAAAATATTAAACAAAAAAGTAGAACATAAAAGTTATTTGTCAAAATATCAATTATTTTACTTCCACCAACACTAAGCGCATTAGCAGTTATCGCGTTTGAGACACACTCATTAAATCTAAAAGGCATATTTATAATGCAATATTGTTCTATCTGAGCTTGAAAATTATTTCCAACAAATTCAGGAAAAATTATATAAAAAAGTGAAAAAGCAATTAAAAATCCTAAAAAAAGCCATAAAAAAGCACTAATTGCTCTACTATGTCCTTTCAGAAGAGTAAACTTATTATCTTCAAATATTCCTCTTTCTTCCTCAATTTTTATTGTGTAATACATAAATGGAATTGATAACATTACTGTAAATGTCACAACCAATATACTCATATGTTTAGAAAATACTGGATTTCCAGCAAAAAGCCAGTTTACCATTAATAGTGAAATAGCAGCATAGAAAAAACCAACAAAAAATAATTCCCACGGTCTTCTCTCTGCTTTTTTTGGGTTTAGGATTATTTCTAACATTTTTTGTTAAACATTTGTATATTTTTAAAGTTTAATAACATTTTTATATATTCTAGTCTATTTTTAATTATGACTTATAAAAGTTTTGATGCTTTATGTAGAGCTATAAAAAAAGTCAGAATACAAGGGGCAGAAAGTGTGGCTCTTACCGGAATAAAAGCCCTAAGAATGAAAGGGGCAAATATAAAAAAACTTCTTAGTTTGAGACCTACAGAACCATTGCTAAGGAATTCGATATTGGCTGCGAAAAAATTTGGTATAAATTATGTTCTTCAACATTTTAATTATGCAAGAAAAGAATATATAAAAAATGGAACAAATTTAATTAAATCTAATTCAATCATTTTTACACATTGCCATTCTTCTGCTGTTATTCGAATACTAAAAGAATCAAAAAAACAAGGAAAAAAATTTGAGGTTATAAATACAGAAACAAGACCTTTATTCCAAGGAAGAAAAACAGCAAAAGAACTTGCAGAAGCAGGAATAAAAGTAACAACAATTGCAGATTTGGCTGCTGCAGATGCTCTTGAAAAAGGAGGTTCATTAAAGCAGGCAAATATGGTGCTAATAGGTTGTGATGCTATTCTTTCGGATGGTTCTATAATAAATAAGATAGGTTCTGGAATGTTTGCTGAAATTGCTTATAATCATAAGGTTCCTGTTTATGTAGTAGGAAATTCATGGAAATTTTCTCCAAAAAAAGTTATTCTTGAAATGCGTAGTTATAAAGAGCTATGGAAAAAAATGCCTAAACATGTCAAAGTTAAAAATCCTGCTTTTGAGAAAGTCGATGCAAAATATATTAAGGCGATTATATCAGAACTAGGAATATTAAAGCCGAAAGATTTTGTAAAAAAAGTCAAGAAAGTCTATCCATGGATTTTATCCGTTTAATTTTTTTTCTAGTTTAGTAATTCTTAAAAGAATTTTTTCTATTTCTGCTTTTATTTCTTCATTTATTTCAATAAGTTTTTTTATTTGATTCTCTTCTATTAATTTTGCTTCTTCTATACTCTTTTTTGCAATTGTTTTTGAACCAATGTTAACAAATACTTCTTCTGGATTTTCTATCTTTCCTTCAATAAAAATATCTTTACTTAATGGAAATAGCACATTTTGGCCTTTTTTTGCTTTTTTCAGTTCATCTAAATTAAGAATTATTTTTTGCTGTTCTACAATCTGCTGTTCTAAAAGCATTGCCTGCTGTTCAAGCTGTCTTAGTTGCATATCTAAAAAATTAAATTCAATTATTTCTTTTTCACGATTTTCTTTGTTTTCCATTTAATATACCTTTAAAATTTTTCTTAATAACATACTGAATATAATGCTGAATATAATATAACTTAAAAGCCAGCCCGCTCCTGTTCCTACAATTGGCAAATTGACATTCCATACTATTATATTACCAATTCCAGAATATAGATTTTTTAAGCCAGCAAATACAGCAATTAATGGTAGAAAAGTAAAGAGCATAGGTTTCATACTATGTTTCATTTGTTCTGTACTGAGTGCTAGCATTTCTTTTTGCAATTCGATAAGTTTATTAGAATCTTTTTCATTTTTAATCTCATTCTGCAATTTTTTAGTTTTTTCTTTTAATTGTTTCAATCTTTCTTGATTTGTAAGAAATTTATAAACAAGTGTTAAAGCAAAGGTTATTAAAAAAGAGAACACTATTATACTAATCAATGGCATAGATGTTACAAAATCTTTAAGTATCATTTTATTAGTATAAAATATTAGATTTTATATTTTATGATTTGTTTATTTAACATTTTTATTCAGCGATGACCTTCTTCAACATAGGATGCATATCATATGCGTGTTGCTGAGCTATTTCCTCATATAATTTATATACTATCATCACAGCAAGCAGTAATCCTGTCCCTCTTACTAACGCTCCTAATAAGTCAGCAGTAGCTGCAAGTAATCCAACTGTTGCAGCCCCCATTACAGTCAGTGGCATTATATATCTAGACAATATTGATTCTAAAACTCTTGGATCTTTTCTGAATCCAGGAATTTGTAATCCTGAAGCAATTATCTGATTAGCAACATTACTTGCATCCATACCGCTTGTTTTTACCCAAAAAACAGCAAACATTATACTTCCAAGAATCATAAAAAGAAGATATACAAATGATTGTAAAATCATGATGCCTGTAAAACTCCCCCTTATTATATTTTCTAGTATAGCTGGAGAAGATAAAAATGCCGCTATCCCACTTGTAGGAACACCATGCGTAAAGCCACCGAGAAAAGTAGGATGTCCTACAGCACTTTCAATAAGTCTTGCAGCGAGTTGTATATTTGCAAGCAGTGCAGCGGTAAGTATTACCGGAATATTCGATGTATAAAAAAAGGATAAAGGCCATTTCATTGCAAAACCTCTTAGTCTATCAAAAGAAAGAGGAATTTCCACTTTTATTGATTGTGCATATACTACAATAAGAAAGATTATTATTGTAGCGATAATCGCCGAAGCTGCAGCAGTTGCATTGATAGTGTCAGCAGCAGCTATGGAAGAAAAGAAAACCCATACCTTTCCTATCGCTGTTATTGTATTTTGCGGTCCTATAAATCCAAATGCTGCTGTGAAAAGGTGCCATCCAACTCCTGCCGCAATAAATAAAGAAACTCCTGAACCAAATCCCCATTTGCTTACAACTTCATCCATTAATATTATAATTATCCCTCCTAAAAATAATTGAAATATCAACAAACCTTGCATTCCCGGAGCAGCCTCAAGTCCACGCATTACAACATAAATTGTTGCTTCAAAAAGGCAGAAAAAAACGGATAGTATCTTTTGCAATCCTTGAAAATATTTTTTTCCTTCATGACTTGTCATATCAATATTAATCAGCTTTGCTCCAACTAATAGTTGCAAAATTATTGAAGCCATAACTATAGGGCCTATACCTAATGAAATAATGCTTCCAAATTCTGTCCCGAGAATTATTGCTAAATATTCAAATCTTTCTAGTGAGTTTGCTGTTAATCCATAAAGAGGTATATTTGCAAGAACAAAGAATGCTACTAATATGATTAAAGTCCATTTCAATTTTACATTGAAAGAAATCTTTTTTTCTATAGGCCCTTTTACTTCTGGTAAATTAAAAAGAATATCATTAAAGTTCATTTTACTATTAAGCACCCTCTTCTTTTTCTTCTTTACTGCTTTCTATTATACTTCCAGATGAAATTATTTTTTCTTTTGCGTTTTTTGAAAACTTGCTTGCTTTAATAATTAATTTTTGCTTTAAATTGCCTGCTCCAAGTATTTTATATCCTTCTAAATTTAATTCATTTCCTTTTAACATTCCTTTTTTCTGAAATTCTTCTATTTTTTTATTTATTTCATCAAGATTGATTTCTTTTAATTTCTTTTTTTTCTTGCTTACAAATCCTTTCCCTTTTTTGCCAAACCATTTAGGATAATATTTTAGCATAGATGCTCTTTTTGGTCCACCAAGGCCGGACATCCCTTTTCCACCTTTACTCCCCTTTCCTCTATGCTTTTTTCTAGAACCATAACCACAAGTTCTTCTCCCCCTTAACCTAGAACGTTTGTCTCTTTTTCTCATATCATCCTCCTCAAAATTTCATTTATGTTTTTATTTTCTCCAAGAATTCCTTTCGGGTAAAGATGTTTTGTGCTTTTTTTAAAACCTCCTCTTGGTGGATGTAAGCAGAAAAAAGGCTTTATTCCCATGCTCTCAAGACTTTTACCTTCTTCTAATTTTTTCGCTATTATACTTGCACTTTCTTGTATCATCTTTCCTCCAACCTTTTTTCCTCTTTTTGAAATTAACAAAGCTAGAGTTTCATTATCTATTTCTCCAAAACAAACTTTTGTTTTTATTTTTTCAAGTATTTTCTTATCTTTTAATAAAATACATACATATTTTTTTCTTAGCCTTAGACTATGTAATATTTTTTCATCTTTATTTGATATACCAACTCTTCCTGCTATTCTTATCACAGCTATCATTTTCTAACCTCGCTAATTTTTTTTAGAGCTTCGAAACACGCAACAGCAAGATTTATCTTTGTTCTAGTCTGTCCGAATGTTCTACTATAAATATCTTTTATTCCTACAGCCCTCATTATTTTTTTACATTCATCGTCTATCACTAATCCTGTTCCTTTAGATGCGGGCATTAATCTTATAACCACAGAACCTACTTTTCCTTCTGTTTTAAATGGAATACTATGCAAATCAGAGCAAGAACAATCAAAAGAACCACAACCTCTATTTACTTTTATAATATTTAATTTTGCTTTTCTAACTGCTTTTTCTTTTGCTGGTAGCGTTTCACGTGCTTTACCCATTCCAATACCAACATGACCGTTTCCGTCTCCTACAACTGCTAAGCAGGCAAAACTTGGAACATTTCCTTCTGCTCTTTTTCGTTGTGTTTGTCTCCAAAATCTTCTTTTTCCTCCACCAAATTTTCCTTTTGCTTGTCCTATCATTAGAAGTTCTACTTTAAGATTTGGGAGGAGAGTATCTACAATTTGTGATTCTAAAATCTTTTTTCCATTTTCTAGTATTTCATCTATATCTTTTATTTTTCCATCTTTAACAAGCTTCCCTAATTCGGTTTTTGGTTTCCAAATAGGAAGCTCTTTTTCTTCTTCTTTTTTCTCTTCTTCTACTTTTTCGATTATTTCTTGTGAAATTTCATCTATTGGTTCTGGAATTACTATTTTTTCTTCTTTTTTTTCACTTTCTTTTGGTTCTTTTTTAACCATATTTGAATTTTGTTTTTATTTCCTCCAAAATATCCTTATTGATTTTTATTCTTTCTTCTTCAGGAAACATTTTTTCAGCACATTTAATATTTAAACCTGCATCTATTGCTCCTTTAACAGAAGCATAAATCTTGCTGCCTTTTGTTGATTTGTTTAAACCAATATCTAAAATTGCTTCTTTAACTCCTTTTTTTAATGCTTTTAATGCACATAAATAACCTGTAAGATAAGCTGCTGATAAGTTTTTTATTGAAAAAGTAGGTTGTAAACCATATTTCAATAGTTCTTTTGAATTTGTTGAACAAATAATTCTATCTTGTGCTTCCTCGCTTTCTATTAATTGAATTATAATATATCTATTTGTTTTTCTTACTACTATTCTTGGTTTTCCTGCTTCAAGCAACCTTCTTCTTGCTAAATAGTCTGTTTTAAATTGTCTTCTTCTTTTAAATTGGACTTTAATTAGATTCTTCATTATTTTTCCTCTGAAATTTTTTTACCTAGAGTTATGAGATATTCTTTAAGATGCCTTCTTGTTTTGAATAGGCCTGCTTTGGCGAGTTTTCTTAATTTTTGATACTCTTCTCTAGAGATTATTTTTTTTATCTTGAGTTCAGTTAAATATCTTCTTATTTTTCTGATTTTAGCAATATACCTTTCTTTTTTTCTTTTTATTCTTTTTTTAATACTTCCGATATTTCTTTTTCTTTTTTTTCTTTTTCTTTTTTGTTTTTTAATTATTCTTTTCTGTATCACCTTTTCTTTTATCAAATCTTTGATATCTGCTCTTGTAATAGCTTTAGAAATATCTTCTAACCTTTCTGGATTAAAGACAACACTCTTTTTGCCAACACCTAAGATATTCGCTGCAAGTCTTCTTTGCATATCTAATTTTTTCATTTTTCTATATTTTTATTATCAATATTTTTTTCTTCTTTTTGCTTTTTTTCCTCTTCAATTTTTTTACTTTCTTGTTCTCTTTTAATCTTTTCAATATATTTTTGAGCATCTAAATTTACAAATTTTATTTTTAATTCTAAAGCTTTTTTTGCAATTTCTAATCTCTTTTTTTTACCAACAGTAGCAGAGATTATTCCAATCTCATTATCTTTTATTTTTTCTAAATCTGAAACATTCTTTATCATTATTGGTTTTTTGTTTTTAATTAATCCTCTTGAAATTTTCGGGCTTTTATATCCAACGGAAGGCATTTTTGGATATCCTTTCCATTTTTGCCTTATCTTTGCGTGTCTTCCTTTCGACCTTCTCCATTTTAGCTTTTTCCTTCTGCCCCCAAGTCTTAAAATCTTATTCCAATCCCTTCTCAAAAATTTTTTTTTCATTTTCATTTTATCTCTTTATTTGCCTTTTTTATTATCCAAATTCCATCCTGAAATCTTGTTCTATCTCTTTCTTTAATTTTTGTTGCAAGTTCAATATTAGCTGCTGTTTGTCCAGCAGCTTCTATATCCGCAGAGGTTACTTTAATTATATCTCCCTCAATTTTTACTTCTGTGTTAGGAAGCAACTTAGCAATTCTTTCTTTTGTTTCTCCAAGAAAATTTTTTATTAACAGTTTATCTTTTTCGACATTTACAGTCATTGGAAAATGTGCTGAGCATATCTGTAACCTATATTCAAAACCCTCTGTAACACCTTTTATCATATTTCTTATATGCGCTTTTGCAGTTTTGATTTGTTTTTTTTCATTTTTTGTAGCTTTTTTGGCTTCTATAACTATCATATTATCTTTTTTCTCTATCTTAACAGGAAATTTTTTTTTCAATTCACCTTTTGGGCCCTTGATAGTTAAAATAGAATTAACATTAACTTCAACTCCTTCTGGGATATTTATTTTTTCTATAATATCTTCATGCATTTTTTATTTAGTAACAATATGCAATTAGACAACCCCCTGCTTTTAGTTCTTCTTTGTCTGTAGTTAGCCCTTTATTTGTAGAAATAATTATTATACCCATATCTCGTGCAGGAAGATAGCGCCTTACATATTTATCTACATCTTTAATTTTTACATTAAATCGAGGTTTTATTACTCCACATTCATTTAATTTTTTCAATTCTACTTTTAAAGTATTAAATTTATTTTTTTCTATTTCATATTCAATGTATCCTTTGCTTTTCATAATATCAAAAATCTCAATTAATAATTTTGATGTAGGTTGAACTATACAAATTCTTTTGCCAGCTCTTTTAGCATTCATTATTTCATTAAGTGCTTTTGCAATTATATCACGTTTCATTTTTATTGATATTTTTTAAATCCTAATTCTTCAGCTATTTCTCTGAAGCATTGTCTACAAAGTTCTAAACCATAAGATCTTATATGGGCCCCTATTCTGCCACATCTTACACAAGGTTTTTTCGCCGCTCCATACTTTCTTTCTTTTGGTTTGTTATACTTCAAAAATCTTCTCATTAACGCAGGTTTGTTCTCAATTTGTTTTAATAATTTTCTCCAATCGCTAGCCCCCATTTTAAATTATTTCCGTATTAAAATTTTGTTTTAAAAACTCTATTGTTTCCTCCTTTGTAATTCTATGCCTTTTTGGAATTCTACTCTTCTTTATTTTTCTTTTTTCTATGCGTTTTCCTGCTCTCTTTAAAGTTGCACATACTTCAAATCCCATTATCCCTATATCCCTATTATAACTCATTCCAGGAACTTCGATGTATTCTTTAATTCCAAATGCAAAATAACCAGGGCATATCTGATTTTCTTTTAATCTATTCCCAATTGCATCAAGAAGAATTTTTAGTAGCTGCATAGCATTTTTTCTTACTGTAACTTTGCATCCTATCTGCAATCCAGGTCTTATTCCAAATGCAGGAATTCTTTTTAATGTTCGTATTCTAACTGGTTTTTTACCAGTTATCATATTTAATAACTTATAAGCTTTTTCAAGTTTTGTAGGATCAGTACCGGTTCCACAATTAAGCGTTACCTTTTCTAGTTTTAAATTTTGCATAGGATTCATATTACATAAATATTTTTTGCTTGAATCTCAAAACTTTTGCCATCAATGATAGTTTTTATTTTTTCGTCAATTTCAGAAATTTTTCCTTTCTCACCAATATGCTTCCCACCTATAATAAAAACATCCGCACCTTGTTTTAATGGTAATATTTTTATTATTTTATTTTCTTTTAAATCTACAACTATACTGTCATTTATTTTTACTTTATCTTTATAAATAAAATTTCTGCCATCAAGGCAATTTATTTGCTGAATTCCTCCTTTTAGTATTTTTTTACCTGTGACTTTACATATTTTTAGATTAGCCTCTTTTTCACTGATTTCTTCCATCATAATTTTTCCATTTTTATTAAAAATAACTCTAAAATGTTTTCCAAGTTTTTCTAAACTTAAAATATCAAAAATGCTTAGTGGAAATTTTTCTTCTGTTACTATTTTTCCATTTATTTTAACCTCATTATTGTGGAGTAATGCTTTTACTTCTTTTCTTGTATTTGCTATTTTTAGAACATCTCTAATTATTAACCCAAGTGGAATTGACATTTCTTTTTTCTTTCCAGGATAAGGTTTTAGCAGGTATTTGGTACCTTTTCTAGGTAATGGCCAGCTTTTTTCCATAGCTTTTCTTTTTATATGACTCATTTTCTGACTCCTTTTCTTTCAAGTGCTTGTATTCTTTTTTTATCTTCAAGATTTAGTTCTATAATCTGTAAATTTGAAGGATCAAAAGGGACATTTATTTTTGTTCCATCTTTTTTGCTTCTTTGTATTCCTTCAATATAGACTTTTAACTTTTTTTTGTTTACATTTAAGACTTTTCCTTTTTTGTTTTTAAACTCCCCTCTCATTATTCTCACACTATCGCCTTTAATCAAAGGAATACTCCTTTTCAAATATTTTTTTCTTAGTTCTTTGCTTAAGTTTGCAGACATCATCTTTCTCCTTAAATGAAGCGGTGCTAACGCTCTAAATTTTCTTTGTTTTCTTGCTTGAACGCTTGATTTATATCTAGATATTTTTTCTTTCATTTTATACGATAATATTTGCCAATTTTGCCACAGAAGGCCACCGTTCTAATACTTCCCTTGCTATAGGTCCCTTAATCTGTGTTCCTTTTGGATCTCCTTTTTCGTCTTTTAATATTACAACGGCATTATCAGCAAAAGAGATTCTTTCTCCCGTTAACCTTCTCCATTCTTTTTTTTGTCTTACAATAACTGCATCAAATATTTGTTTTTTCATTTCAGGAATTCCTTTCCTTATACTTACCTTTACATGATCAGCAATTCCAGCCGCCATTTGTCTTCCTTTTACTCCTTTTCCATGCTTAATAGCTACTAACTTTGCAATCTTTGCTCCGCTATTATCAGCTACATTCAATAAAGTGCCGATATTCAGTGCTTTTGTTCTTTTTGCTGTTATTGCTTTCATATTAAAAACTTCAAATTTTCAAGTTTTTTTGAAAATTATTTTAATTATTTTTTATAGATTCTTTTGACAGCACAACAAAATGAATTATCTTGCTTAGAGGTCTACACTCCCCTATCTTAACATAATCTCCTTCCTTTATTCCATTTCTAAGGCATTTAGGAATGTGTGCATGTACTTTAGACCTGGTTTTTGCATATCTTTCAAATTTTGGATAATATACGATTCGCTGCCATTCTACAACAGCCCTCTGTCCATTTACTATTTTTTTCACAGCCCCCTTAAAATACCTTCCTCTAACGCTTAATTCACCATGTATAGGGCATTTTCTTTCACATTCTACTTTATTTATTTTTTCTTCTTTCATTTTTAACCTTTCAAGCTTTTTGCGTTTTTACCAATATTTTATTCTATAGCCTCTTCAGAAAAGCCAAGTGAAATTAATTTTTCTTTGACTTTTTTCACATGGTCTCCTTGAAGTTCTATTTCATCATTTTTTATTGTTCCACCACAAGCGAGTTCAGATTTTAAGTCTTTAGCTAACTTCTTTATATCTATATCTCTTATGTCAATCCCGCTTATCACTGTAGCTATTTTCCCATATTTTTTCTTTACTTGCTTAATTTTTATTTTCTGCTTTGTTTTTGCTATCGTCTCGCATACACAGGCTTCTTTTGGTAGTCCGCATTTTGGGCAAATCTCCATTTGTTTTTTATTTCTTATTAATTGTTTTTTGATTAATATGGGTGAGTATTCTCGCGATGGCTCTTTTAATCTCTTTTGTCTTTAAAGATGTACCTTGTGCTTTTAATGAACTATTCTTTATTAATTCAAGTCTTAAATCTTTTAATTTTTTATTTAATTCTTCATCAGTCATTCCTTTAATTTCTTTATTTTTCAATATAGCCATTTTAAACCTCAATCTTATCTGGAATTTTTACATTTGGTGGGAGTATAGAGACTTTTATACCAATTACTCCAGGTTTAGTTTGAGCAACTGCCCTTGCTCTGTCTACAAGCTTAGCGCTTTCTCCAGATCTCATTAAATATCCAAAAGAGAAGCACCATGTTCTTGCTTTTTCGCTAGGTAATTTCCCACTAAGTATTATCTCACATCCAAGTGCTCCAGCTTTTTTTATCTTTTCCATAACTTTATATGCAATAATCTTAAATGAGTTCGAGCCAAATCTTTCAAGTGCTAAAGCAATTTCATCTGCAACACTTTGCGCATCAAATTCAGGCCTTTCTATTTCAGTTATTTCGAGTTTTGGATTTTCTAAATTAAATTTTTTTTTCAAAATATTTGTCAAATCTTGTATACTTTCACCTCTTTTTCCTATTACTAATCCAGGTTTACTTGTTTTGATAATTATTTTTTCTCCTATAGGCATTCTTTCTATTTTGATAGAGCTTATTTTTCCTTTTCCTATTTCTTCTTTGACAAATTCCTTTATAGCAAATTCATCTTTTTTTGCTTTGATAACTTTTTTTTCTATCATTTTATTGAAACAAATAAGTGTGTTCCTTTAAATCTCCTCCCAATATATTTTCCAGGTCTTTGCGGTCTAGACGCCTTGTCTGCCTTTGCAAAAATTTTTGCATTTTCTAAATCAATACCTTTAGCGTCTGCATTTGCTTTCAAACTTTTTAGTAGTTTGATAAAAACTTTTGCAGCTTTTACCGGGTACCTCCCTTGAAAGCCTTCTTTTCTATGTGGTATTTCTCCTTTCATAGGTATTGCCATTTTCATTTTGATTACTTTTTCAAGTTCTTCTATCGCATCCATTATTTTCTTTCCTTTTATGAAATTGCAGATAGCTATAGCATGTTTTGTAGATATTCTTATATTTCTTCCTCTTGCTATAGCTTCTTTTGAATCTATGGTTTTTTCATTTTTTTCTGTTTTATTTTCTGCCATTTTATTTTACTGATAATGCTGCGCTTGATCTTGTTGCTCCAATTCCAGGTGCACTATGCTCCACTTTTTTTCTTGTCAATGCAAATTCTCCAATATAATGACCAAGCATTTCAGGAGTTATTACAACAGGAATAAACTCCTTACCATTATGAACATTGATAGTTAAACCAACTAATTGTGGCACTATTATAATATTTCTTAAATGTGTTCTAATTTTCTTGTTTTTTTCAATTTTCTTTTTGCAATTTTTTATAAATGCTTCTATTTTTTCTGACTGCCTAAGAACGCTTCTTCTTTTTCTTGAAGGTAAAAACTTTGCAAATTCTCGAACGTCAAGTTTTTTTAAATCGCTTAAACTTTTTCCCCGATATAAAAATTCTTTTACCATTTTATCTTCCTCTCCCTGTTTTTCTTGGTCTTAATAATCCAACCTTTCTGCCAGGAGGAGCCCATCTTGGTACTATGCTTGATTTTCCCATATTCTTTCCTCTTCCCCCGCCAAATGGATGATTAACCGCATTTCTTTTTATAGGTGATGTTCTAGGATAATGTTTACCTCTTGCTTTTAAATAAAAGAATTTTTTTCCAGCTTTTACAATAGGTTTTTCTGTTCTTCCTCCACCAGCAACTTTTCCTATTGTAGCTCTAGACTCTCCAGATAAAACCATTTCTTTTTTTGAAGGAAGTAGAATAGCAACTTCTTTTCCTATTTTTTTAACTACCTTTGCTGAAGAGCCACTTGTCCTGACCATTTTCCCTCCTCCAAATGCATTTGTCTCTATATTACATATGTCTGTTCCTTCTGGTATGTTTTTAAGTGGGAGAATATTTCCATTTTTTATCTTTGCTTTCTCACCAATTTCTATTTCATCACCTTCAGAAAGATTTTCAGTAGCAATATTAAAAAATGTTTTATCATTAACTTTTATTAAAGCAAAAGGAGCAGTATAACCGCTAGAATTTATTAACTTCAATATAGTACCTTTTCCTTCTATTTTTGGATAAGATGTTTTTATTGTATAAGCTCTTTCTTTAACTCTGTATGTAGGGCTTCCTTTTCCACGCCTTTGTTGAATTATTCTTTTACCCATTTTACATTACTCCTAATTTTGTTGCAATATTCACAGCAGCATTTTCAGCCTTTAGCTTTATGAAGGCTATCTTTTGGTTTTTTCTTATCTGAGTATTAATTGTTCTTACTTGAGTATCGAAAATAGATTCAAATTCTTTTTTAATTTCTTCTTTTGTTGATTTTCTCGCTACAATAAAAGTTAATTTATTTTCTAATTCTATCATTTTTGCTGTTTTTTCAGTTATCAATGGTTTTATTAATATCATTTTATTTCCTTTATTGCATTTTCAGTCCATAAAACAATTTTTCTTGGAATTGCATTAGGTGCAAGATCACTTATCGAAATTTGTTTTACTGGCACTATCTTAATTCCATCTCCAGATTTAATTTTTTTTGAGGTTATTATTAAAATATTCTTTTCTTTGGGAACTATTTTTTCAAGTGCATTTTTAATTTCTTTTATTTTCTTTAAATCTTCAAATTTTTTTTCTATTACTATAGTTTTAGGTGCTGAAAGTGCAGAGTAGAATGCCTTTTTTCTCTCTTTTTTATTAATTCTTTTCTCAAAATTCTTATATGCTTTCGGAGGGTGAGCTGCCCTTCCACCTCTTGCTCCAGGGATGAATGCCCCTACCCAAAAAAATCTTGTACCTCTTCTTGAAAGTATTTTTCTCGGAACTCTTGAAATTCCATAGCCATAGTGCGCTTTGTATCCTGCTCTTGCATGCTTAACTTGTCCAGGTGCACTTGTAAGTTTTCCTGCTAAAGGAAAAGAACCATATGATGGTTTTAAAAGTGATTGTTCTGATTCATATGCTCTCTTAATTAAATCAATTCTTATCTCGCTTTCAAATGCTTTTGGTAGCTCTATAATACCTTTTTTTTCTCCTTCTATAGATATTATTTCTGTTTTTTTTGTCATAACATCCTCACAAATTCATAATTTTCTTTTGTTGCATGTCTTGTAGGTCTTGATGGGGCTGTCAAAATAACAGCTCTTTTTGTAGGTCCATGAACAGAGCCTTTTATCATAACATAGCTTGTTTTAATCTTTCCATAATGTGGGAATTCTAACGGCTCTTTGCCAAAATTTATTATTTTATTATTATATTTTACTCTTGTAAAATAACCAAATTGACCGGCCATAGCCACTCTAAAATTTACCCTTGCCGGATGCCATGGTCCTAATGAACCTGGTCTTCTTACTCCTTTCTCAGTTTTGTGAGGTTTTAGAGAAATACCAAATCTTTTTACAGGGCCTGTAAAGCCTTTACCTTTTGTAACAGCATGAATATCTACAAGCTGATTTTTATCAAAAAAATCCTCTATATTCATTTCTTTATTCAATAAACTTTTAGCAAACTCAAATTTTTCTTGAGCATTACCTTTCAAACCTATTTCAGCAATGTCGGGAGTTTTTTTTATACCGGTTCTTTTTACCAAAGAATAAACAATTAGTCTTACATCATCAAAATCTTTTTCCTCATTTTTTGCTTTCTTTGGAATTTTTAGCTTTCTTCCAATTTCTTTTTCTATCGATGATGCTAAAATCTCCGAAACAACTCTTTTATTTTTATATAATCTTATTGAAAATATTTTTAATGGGGGGCATTCAACTATCGTTACTGGCAATACTATGTTCTTACCTTTAGTAAGAGAATGAGGTGTGTTGTCTTTTACTAGAATACTTTTCATTCCAGCTTTATAACCTATAAATCCAAGAAGGCGGTTTTTAGCTTGTGCATTTTCCAAATGTTTCCAGTTTACACTAGGAATTTCTTTTTTAGCTCTTTTTCTTGGCCAAAATTGCAAGCTTCCAAATCTAGGTCTATGTAGTTTTCCCATCTCTCATCAAATAGGAGCATTTTACCGAATCCCCAAATTATAAACTTCTTGCGTAAATTTCGTTTATAAATCTTGCGTCAAGCGGTAAAGCTCTTTTCATGAATTATTTCTCTACCATCAATAATTGATTTTCTCACTACCTTTCCTTTTCTTTTCGTGAGCAGTCTCAATTTTTCAGAATCTTTTTCGTTCTGTGGTAGGATTAAATCAGTTATTTCATATTTATTAATTATTCTATATTTCTTACCTTCAGGAAGGTCAAACAAAAATTCTTCTTTTACAGCTGGCCAAAATTTAATGTCCATTTGGATAGTGAAAAATTTGTCGTCTATTTTATCAATCCCTTTTATGCTCGGTTTTGGTAATTTCTTTTTTGTCTTTAATGTAATTCCTTCTGCATTACAGTCAAGTAATATTGCAAATGCATTTTTAAAGATATCATTCAATTTCTCGAAATTAATTTTTTGATTGAGCTCATAAACAAAGAGGCCTTTTTTTCTTGTTCCTCGAAGGTCTTTTATTTCGCTTCTCATCATAAGTATTCCAGAAACCTGTAAATTATTTGCTATTTTAGCAACAAAAAGCACTAGGTCGTTAACTAAATCATAAGTACCTGAGATTTTTATTTTTCCATTTCTTGAAACATTCATTATAGCTCTATTCTCAAAAATCCCTTTAGAAAATCTTACAAACCGCCAATGTACGGTTTCATCTATTTTATCTTGAAATATTTTTTTTATAAAGTAAATCATTTAAATTATTATTTTAAATCGCTTTTAAATTTTTCCTAATTATCATTTAAAAAGGTTTATATAATAATTTTGCCTTCGTAATTTATGCCAAAAAACTCTATCCCAAAAATAGTTACTCTTAGCATTTTTATTATTTTACTTATAGTGTCTTTTTTTATTGTTAAGCCTTTTATTTCATCTATTCTTACAGCTCTTGTTTTGTCTTACATCTTCCGACCATTGCACTTGAAACTTGAAAAATTGATAAAAAACAAGACTATTTCAGCCTTTATTGTCAGTATACTTGTTTTTATACTTCTTGTTGCAGTTTCCCTCATTGTTCTACAAATAACAGCAAGACAAATTCTTGACTTTTATTCATATACGCAATCTACAGACATAATAGCCCCATTGAAAGCAATATTAGTTAGAATCATAGATCCAACATTTTCTACACAAATTTCATTTCTTTTAGATACCGGGCTTGAAAAGTTGACATCTTTTACCATAAATTCAATTTCAGGCTTAATTGTCAATCTTCCAATCATTATAATTCAGTTGATTGTGACCTTTTTTGTGATGTTTTATTTCATAAAAGACGGGGATTTAATAATAGATTATTTAAAAAGCATATTGCCATTCAAGGAAGAAACAAGAGATAAATTTTTTAATAGATTTTCAGAGATAACTTCAGGAGTAATCTATGGAACAATAACTGTTGGAATAATACAAGGAATATGTGCTGGTATAGGCTTCTATCTTTTTGGTGTTGAAGGAGCATTTCTTCTTACACTAATGGCTACTCTTCTTTCTATTCTTCCAATAGGTCCGTGGGTAATTTGGTTGCCTGTAGGGATATCTTTAATAATAAAAGGTAACATTAATGAAGGAATAGGCTTAATTTTATTTGGTCTTATCATAGTGAGCTATATAGATAATATCATAAGACCTTATTTTGTCGGAAGAAAAGCTAAACAAACACATGCTATCTCTTTGATTGGTATGCTAGGAGGATTCAGTCTTTTTGGTTTTATAGGACTTATAGTAGGCCCTATTATTTTAGATTATTTAATAATCTTTTTAGAAATTTACAGAACAGGACATTTAAAAGATATGCTTAAAAAAGAAGATTAAAAAAGAGAAAATGTTACTTAGAGTAAAATCTTTAAATCTTTCAACTGGAAGACCAGTGGCAATATTGCACGAGAAAACAGCAAAAAAACTTGCTGTTTATGTTGGTGAAAGAATAAAAATAAAAAATAAACAATCTATAATTGCAGTTGTCGATATCGCAAATGGAATTTTAAAAGAAAATGAAATAGCCCTTTCTTCTGAAATAATAAATGCATTAAATATAAGCAAAGGTCATGCGGTTGAAGTTACTATTGCTCCCCCACCTAAAACAATTTGCTATATATTAAAAAAGCTTAATGGAGAAAAATTAAGTTGTAATGAACTTTTTTCTATAGTCTCAGACATAGTAAATAATTCTTTGACAGAAGCAGAACTCGCCTATTTTATTTCAGGAGTTTATATTCACGGTATGTCTGATAAGGAAATTGCAGATTTGACTAAAGCAATGGTTTCATTTGGAAAAAAATTAGAGATAGATAATATTGTTTATGATAAGCACAGCATAGGTGGAGTAGCTGGCAATCGTACTACTCCTTTAATAGTTTCAATTTGTTCTTCAGCAGGCGTTATTATTCCAAAAACTTCTAGTAGAGCTATAACTTCTGCAGCTGGAACAGCAGATGTTATTGAGTGTTTTGCGAATGTTGAGTTTGATATAAAAGAAATTAAAAAAATAATTCAAAAAACAAATGGATGTATGGTATGGGGAGGTGCTTTAAAACTTGCGCCAGCTGACGACAAAATAATACAAGTAGAAAGGATTCTTTCTCTCGATCCAGAAGCGCAACTTATTGCTTCTATTCTAGCAAAAAAACTTGCTGTAAGAGCAAAAGGTGTTTTACTTGATATTCCTTATGGAAACTCAGCAAAAGTAAAAACAAAATCAGATGCAGTTAGGCTAAAAGAAAGATTTCAAAAAATTGCAAAAATTCTTAAATTGAATATTAAAGCAGTCTTAACAGATGGTTCCCAGCCTATAGGCAATGGCATAGGACCTGTTCTTGAGGCAAGAGATGTTCTTTCAGTATTAAAACAAGAAAAATCAAGACCGTTAGATTTAGAAAAAAAGGCTCTCTATCTTTCTTCATTACTTTTAGAGATGTCTGGAAAAGCGAAAAAAGGGCAAGGAATAAAGATGGCATCAGAGATATTAAAATCAGGAATGGCTTATCAAAAATTTAAGCATATAATAGAAGCTCAAGGTGGAACACTAAAAGACATAAACAAAAAACTTCAGCTAGCAAAATTATCTTTTGCAATAAAAGCAGAAAAAAGTGGAAAAATTAAAGAGATTGATAACAAAAAAATATCAGCAATAGCAAGGGCAGCAGGCTGTCCATCCGACAAAGCCGCAGGAGTTTTTTTACATGTTCATTTGAATGACAAGATAGAAAAAAATCAGAATTTAATGATAATTTATGCGGAGACAAAAGAAAAATTAAATTTTGCAAAAAAAGTCTATCAAAGACTAAAGCCAATTTTATTAGTCTAATCTTCTTTTTTGACTATCCATGTTTCGATTATTATAACCGCTATTGCAATTATACTTATTATCCCTCTTATTGCATGGAATGCTGGATTAGTTATTTTAAAAAAAGGTGAGCTCAATATTCCTGATATAACTGCTATTAAGCCAATTATAAGATTAGTCAAATAAGGAAAATTTGTACTACTTAAACCTTCTTTTAAAGATTTTAATCTTGATAATTTTGTCTTAATTAGAATGCTTATGCCAAGTATAATTATCCATGACGACTCAACAATAGTTTTCATATTATAGTTAAACATAGTTTCACTAATAATCCCAATAAATCCTATAATGCTTATTAGTGCAAGAGCAATTACAAATGTTCTAGGAGAAGATTTTTTCTGTTCTTTTTTATTTTCCTTATCATCCACTTTTTTCATGTTATTATAATAATTATATAGATTTTAAATGTTTAGAAACGCCCGGACCAGGAGTCGAACCTGGAAATCCCGAAGGAAACAGGCTCTCAAGGCCTGCGCCGTACCGTTGGGCCATCCGGGCACAATAATAAAAAATTTTGTGATTATTTAAAGTTAATTAGAAAACAATTTGAAATAGATAAGCTCTCTAACTAAATATATCACTCTCTAAAAGCTTTCGACTCTTTGGCTTTCTGATTTTAATTAGCCAAAGAGTGCTGCAAGTCCTTCTGCGGCTATTTCTGCTTTTGGTTCTTCTTTCTTCTCTTCTTTCTTCTCTACTATTCCTGTAGCAGGAGATACTGAAACTGTAGGCATAGCTTTTGCTTCTTCGAGAGCTTTTTCTATATTAACTCCTTCTAAAGAAACTACAAGCGATTTGATGCTACTTTCATCTGCTACCCCCCCTGCAGCTTCTATAATCCTCTTTATAGCATTCACTTCTATTGGTTTTCCAAGTTTATGTAGCAAAAGTGCCGCATATATGTTTTCCATTTTATTTTTTTATTGTGTTTTTGATAATAAATTTTGTATTGTTAAAGCTTCTCTTTCTGCTTTTTCTAATATAGTATTTATAGTCTCTTTTGAAGCATATCCAATATTTACAGCGAAATTAAATGCTGAAAAATAGCATTCTTTTAACTTGTTCAGGAAACCTTCTTTATCAATTATAATATTTGTATAAATTTTATTATCATTTGAATCGTAAGCAGCCAAGACTGAAATTTCTATTGTGAATGGCATTATTTCAAGTTTTTGGAGAACATCAGCAACATTTTTTGATATTACTTCTCCTTTTTTAACCAAAGTTTTTGTTTCTTTAATTGTTATCTTACCTCCTTCAACTCCTACTTTTAATCCGACTGCTGACAATTCAGAAATTGCAGGCCCAGCTGGCAAATCAGTAGGTCCTTTTTCTATTGTAATATCTATAGGAGAAATTTGACCGGCTTTTGCAAATGTAGGTTGTTTGTTTTCTGCAAATAGAGCAGCTAATTCATAAGGATCTAACGATGAAAATATAAATGCAGTACTTGCTTCTACATATTTTTGCATTTCTTTTATTTTAGGCTTTTTATTATCTTCTAATGCTCTAACCCCCAAATTTTTTTTAACAATTTTTATTATTGCTTTTTCACGCAAGTTTTTTCTTATCTTCTGAAATAAACTAGAAGGAATATTCAATGCTGAAGAAATAATTATTGTCCTATTTTTATCTATAAGATTTACTAATTCTTTTAATAATTCTTTCTTTTTTACGGAAACTTCTTTATTTGGTTTTTTTATTTTAGTTTTCATTTTAGACTTTTATCTTTACAGGTTTTGACATTGTAAACTTCAAAAAGACAGATTTAATATTTTCCTTAGTTATCACATTTGATAATGCATTATAAATTGTATTAATATTCTCATTGATTTCCTCGTTAGTCATAGATTCTTTTCCTACTGCTATTTTAATGCTGATTTCTTTTGGCCTTATGCTTATCATTTTTTTTAGTTTCGAAACTACATCTTTAATAATAGAAGGTTCTTCTTTTGTCAAAACACCATTGAATTTCGGATTTGGCATTTTCCCTAAAGGCCCTAATATCTTACCAAAAGTAGTTGCAATTTGAGGCATTAATTTTATACTCGCAATAAAGAAATCGTATTCCTTTGCGATTTTTTTTATCTCTCTTTTATTATTTATTCTTAAAAGTTCTGCTTTTGTAATAGTTCTATCAATTTCCGATGTAGGATTTTCTAAAAAACCACAAATCTTATTTTCTTTAAATGGATATGGCAATTCGACAAAAAGATTTATAGGTTTTGTCCTTAAATCATAATTCTTCAGATTTATTATTAAGTCTACTGTTTGATTAAACTTTCTTTTTTCGCTTTTTCTTAATTCTCCCAGTGCTTTCAGAAAATCCATTTTAACCTCCTACCTATATTCTTTACGAAATGGTAGTACAAACGGATATTCCTTTTCAGAAATACGTATTTTTAAATGTTTTTATAAACAAATAATTAGATAAATTAACTTTCTATGGCTTTTAGATACTCTTTTATCCTTGCTGTTATAGAAGGAATAAGAAAATTATTTACTTTTTCTTCGAAAATTTTGCTCAATGGTTGAAATTCAGCAATTCTATACTTATTTTCAGATTTCTCTATAAGAAGTAAATCTCTTAATCTCTTTAACTGCCTTCGAATATTACTTTCAGCAATCCCCTTTTCTTCACAGTTAAAATTTTTTCTTGATTCAATAACTTTCTTTTTAATTTCTTCAGAAGTAAGTGCTCTTTTTGTCTTGTTAGTCTCAAGAAGAACAAGCAAAATATCAACTATAACATCTCTAGAGTCTCCAGGTTGTAATAATCCTAAAGAGAGACAAATCTTTTTTACTAATTCACGTTTATTCAAATCATAAGGGGGTTCATATTTCCTTAATGTAATCTCAGTTAGAGGAAAATCTGTCATATTTTGCAAAATGAAATATAATTCTTAAATTCTTCTATTGTTACTTTTTTATTATATAAATATTTATAAAAAATAAAAAGAAAGTAAGTATATGGAATTTATTGCACTTCTTTCTTCAGGAGAAGGAACATGGGGTCAAATTGCAGGCCTCATAAAAAGAGGGGAATGGGAGAAAATAATTCTTTTAGGGGATAATTATGCTAAAAAATTTATTTCCGAAAAACAGGCAGATTTTATCTCAGTTGATTTAAGCTTACCTCTTAAAGAATTGAAAGAAGAATTCTTAAAAAAATTGCGAGGAAAAATCTCTGGAATGGAAGTCGCTTTATCAATAGCTTCAGGAACAGGTAAAGAACATATGGCCCTTATCTCTGCACTAATAGATATGCCTGTTGGAATAAAATTTACTGCACTGACAAAAGACGGGATAATATTCTTTTAAATTTTTTCTATACTTAATTTATTTTTATCTGTATTGTGGACATATCTTAATTTACCTTCTTCAGAAAGGTATTTTGTATCAATTTCTCTTTCAATAACCTTTTTGTCTTTAGTGAGCTTTCTTACCCACGCTTTCCATTCCGGTGTTTCATCATATATGATTATCTCTTTGCCTCCTTTTCTAAACTGCGTTTTATGGCATACATATGGATAATTGCAGTATTTGCAATGCCATCCAGGATATCTCCAAAATTCGCCATTATTTATTTTTCTTGCAGTATTTTTTAATCTACTCGTGAATTCCTCAAACTCGCCAGGATTTATTTCCCTAGTTATTTCTTCACTTTCTCTTAAATGATGAATTCCAACTTTTCCAGGCTCTTCTCCATAAATAATTTTATAAGCAAGAGCATAAAGGGTTAGCTGAGGCATAAACCTAAATTCTATAGAATTTTTTTCAGGTTTACTAAATCCTGATTTGTAATCAATAATTCTTATTTCGTTATTCTTCATATCAATTTTATCCCATATTCCTGTTAAATCATGCCCTTCATAATTTATTTCAAATTCTTGCTCTTTCATTATAGGTTCAGGATTTTGATGAGCAAAATACCAAAATTTTGTTAAAATCTCTTCACCAGCAATTTTATAAGCTTTTATTTCAGCCCATTTATTTTTCCATAATATCTCCTTTTTCTTTTTTGTTTGTCCAAATTCTATAAGAGGCTTCTGTTCTCTTGGAGTATCATCTATTACCATGTCTAAGGTTAATTGATTCTTTGGAATTTTAGTTTTTTTCTTTTCTTTGCCTTTTTCAATAGTATTTATTTTATAATGCCAAAGGAATCTCCAATAACTACAAAAAGATTCAATAGACTTGAAATTAAGTTTATAAAAATCTTCAATCGCTTGATGCAATGCTGCTCCAAAAACCATATATGGCATCTGAGGTACTTTTATCTTTGCAATTTTGTAATAATAATATGATAAAGTACATCCTATATAGGTGTTTATTTGGGTCGATGAAAGAATAATATTTTTATCTTCTTTTTGTGACCATAAATCTGTATTAAATATTTCAACCATTCCAAACATGATTTAAAACAAATTTAAATAGTTAGTTGCAAATTAAAATATATAATAAAAATGAAAATCTTTGCATTTACAGATATTCACGGTGAGCCAAAATATATTAAAAAACTATTGGCGAAAATAAAAATAGGGAAGCCAGATGTAATAATATGCGCTGGAGACATTTCAAATTTTTCATATGGTTTAAGAACAATATTAAAAAAATTTAATATTGGAATTCCTTTTCTAATTATCCCCGGAAATCATGAACTCCCTGAAGAAATTTATGTTTATTCAAAAGAATTCAAGTCAATAAAAGATATACACTTAAAGCATTTCATTATTGGTAATGTTTTTTTTATTGGATGTGGTGGCGGAGGATTTACAAAAAAGCATGCAGAATTTGAACAGTCAGAAAAAAAATTTGCAGAATCAATAAAAAAATTAAAATTACAGGACCATAAATATTCTGTTGTTCTTGTAACTCATCAGCCACCATATAAGACAGAACTTGATAAAATATATAATGAATATTCTGGTTCAAGATCAATACGCAAATTTATAGAAAAAAACCAACCAGCTTATTGCATTTGTGGGCATATTCATGAAAATGAAGGCAAAACCGATAAAATTGGAGAAACAATTATTCTTAATCCAGGCCATGAAGGAAAAATAATTGAACTTTAATATCGTTCTAAATAACTTAAAAATTATATCTTTTTAATCTTTATATTTTTCTTTGATTTTCCAAGAAGCACAACTCTTGATTCTTTTTTTTCATTAAGAATTTTTAATCCAGTTAATTTTGCCAGTTTTTTGGAAAAATCTTTTATTTCTTTATGAACTGGCATTTTTTCATATCCTAATCTTTGTCTTGAAAATCCAACTGACATAAAAGATTTTACTTCAATAAAATCTGGTTTTGATATTTTGATAATTTTAGCATATTCTTTTAAGAGCTCATCCGACATGTTCAAATCTTTTATTAAGGTTATTCTTATTACTTTTCTTGTTTTTAGTTTTGGAAATATTTTTATTGTTTTCATGTACTTTTTCCATGCATCTTTCAGCTGGCTTCTTATTAATTTATCATATAAATTTTTGTTAGAAGCAATCATAGAAAGATATAATTGAGTAGGTAATTGATTTTTTTTGTTTAATTTTATCAAAACATCGGGATTTAAACCATTTGTAACTAAAAATGATGTTATTTTTCTTTTTTTTAGTTCTTCAATTAACTCACCTAAATAAGGGTAAATGGTAGGTTCTCCAGACAATGAAATTGCAAATTGATTTGGAAACATCGCTTCAGAATATTTTTTTATATTTGTTTTTGCATTTCCTTTAAAACCAACAATCATTTTTTTCTGCATTTCAATACACTTTTCTATTATCTCTTGAGGTTTCATTATTTTTCCTTTCATTTTGATACCCTCATTCAATTCAATCGGCCTCCAGCAATGAAGGCATCGATTATGACAATTCATGACACATGGAGACATCTGACAACATCTGTGGCTTTGGATGCCATAAAATTTTTGTTTGTAGCAAAATCCTTTATTTAAAAGACTTTTTTTAGTCCATCTGCAGATTTGTATAGCTAAGTCCCCATAAATAGCATAGCCCTGTTTTTCAAGAATTTGTTTTGTTTTTCGATTCATTTTATTTAATTATGGACCCCCTGGGAATCGAACCCAGAACATCTTCCGCTCTCTTAAACTGATAAGAAACATTGTTTCTTACTTGCGAGGGAAGCATTCTACCATTGAATTAGAGGCCCTTCTTTTTAAAACTCTTAATATATTTAAAAACTTAAAGGAAATCATATCTTGCAAGAAGTCTCAACAATCAAAAAGATTTTAGAATCCAGACAAACATAAGAGTTACAAATATTAATAGAATTAATGTATTTACTATCTTAAATCCTTTTATTGCTTTTTTTCTTGAGCCTGTTAGTCCAAGTAATGTTAAATAAAAAAATCTTCCACCATCAAATATTGAAAATGGAAGCATGTTAATTAGCATTACACTTACATTAATTAAAAGTATCCATAACAAAAGATTATAAATGAATATTGTAAAATATGCTTTAGGAGCATAATAAGTAAAAGTGTCTTTTTTTGTCATAATTTTTTCAAAAAAACTTACAAGAATTCTTTTTCTAGTTTCCTGAGGAAACCCTATTCCAATAATCCCTCTACTTGCATTTGCAGGATCTTTTGCAAGTTCAAATGTATAATTTCCTTCTGTTGTTTCTAAAGAAATATTATTTCCTGGCTTGTACTCTTTTAGAATATATTGAAAATCACTCATATTCTTTATTTCATTTCCATTAATTTTTCGTATCGTTCCATTTATCTTCATTCGATATGCAGGAGTATCAGCATAAACAATTAAAACAGAAGAATTTTCTGGAGTGATACTTAAAATTTCTTTTGTTAAATAATAATTTTCACCTTCTCTTTCAAGTTTAAATTCTGTTTTATTTTCAAGCTTAAGTTCTGTTAGGTTTATAGCATTATCTTGATAAGTAAATTCACTTATATTAGCCGAAACCATAATATAGCTTGGAATAGTCGCCTCTCCAATACTTAATTGTGGGATAATAACACCTGCTTGGCTAAATGAAACAGCAAAAAACAAATTTAAAATAAAGAAAAATAAAATAGCTATTACTAAATTTGCAAAAGAGCCACCTGAAAGTACTGCAAGTTGCGCTTTAACTGATTTTTTTTCCATTATCTTTTCATCAAGTTCAACAAATGCTGCCAAAAAAGGCCCTAAAAATCCAAATCCTGTTGATTTTAATTTTATCTTATAAAATCTTGCAAAAACCCCATGCATAAATTCATGGCCTATTGCAACTATCGCTATAGAAATTATCCAATAAGTAAAATAGAATGGAGGTAAGAATTCTATTTTGAATAAATTAGGCAAATAAGGAACTAATGGCATTAATGGTGGAACTTTAGGAACAATAACAGATGTCCATATTAATCTTATTGTTTCCAAAAGCAAAAAAATTCCTCCAAGCATTAGAAAATAACCACAGACTATCGAAAGAACTGAAAGTATTTTAAAAATTCCAGGTGCTTTAGAACTTGTTTTTTCTATAAAATTTAAACCAAAAGAAGTTTTGTAAAGCAATAAAATTTTAGATTCTATTTTAAGCTTTTTTCTATTTTTGTAAAGAAATATACTTACTATAATACTGAATAGTACAAGAAAAATCAAATCATAATAAATGAACTTCATTTGCGTTTAATTGGTCTAAATGCTCTACCTTTGCATCTTCTGCATTTCACTTTTTTTTCTGCTATTTTGATAGCACTCGCTCTTATTTTCGTTTTGCATTTTTTGCAAACAAATACATTTTTAAACAATCTTGTTTGAGCAGCAGGTATCTTCGCCATTTTTTATAATACCCTCTTTATTATTCTTTGGCCTTCAACATTCCAGTATTCCACTTGTAATCCTTCTTTTATCGTTTCTTTTAATTCATTTGGAATAAATACTAAAAATGTTTCAAAGTTTTCAACATCCATTAAATTAGCATTTTCATTTTCTATAGAAAGTACCTGTCCTTTTCTTTTCTCTATAAGCGGAACCTCAAATTTCTCATGTCCCGGCTTAACAAGAACTCTTTTTTTATCATCTATTATTCCAATTGCTTCTATTCTTGCCTTACTTGCTCCATGCTTTCCTGTTTTGCTTATGTCGACAGATTTAACAACACATGCAACACCATCAATTAAAATATAAGTACCTGGTTTTGCTTCATGAGCAGTGATAGATTTTAGAGGCATAAATATATTTTGAGAAATAACATTTATAAATCTTTTTTATTTTTGCCTTTAATGTTAAAGAAAAAAGATTTTATTGAAATAGAATTTACAGGAAAAATCAAAGAATCAGGACAAATTTTCGATACAACAATCGAGAAAGATGCAAAAAAAATTGGATTAAAAGAAGTCAAACCATTGAAATTATGTATAGGAGAAAAAATGCTTCCTGAAGGTTTTGATGAAGCACTCGAAGGTAAGGAAGTCGGCAAATTGTATTCTATAGAATTGGAGCCAAAAAAAGCATTCGGTTTAAGAGATTCCAAACTGATAAGAGTAATACCTTTGTCTGTATTTACAGAAAAAAATGTTAATCCTTATCCTGGATTAGTTTTAAATGTAGATGGTATTCTTGCTAGAATTATTTCAGTTTCGGGGGGGAGAGTAATAACTGATTTTAATTCTCCATTAGCGGGAAAAAAAGTAGTTTATGAATTTAAGGTTTTACGTCTTATCGAAGACAAAGAAGAAAAGCTAAAAACTCTAGCAGAATTTTTTCTTGGAAATGTAGAGACAAAAATAGAAAATAACAAGGCAGTAATAAACATAGATAAAAAAATGAAAAAAAATAAAACTTTTGAATTGAAAACAAAAGAGCTTCTTAACTTAGATATAGAATATAAAGAAAAGTAATCTATAAGATACACTAAAATTTATAAAGTTCTTTTTTATTCTTATACTTAATTACGATGGCTGAACTAACAATAAAAGAGATGAGTAATTTGGATTCTATTGATAAAGAGTTAGAAGATATTGTAAATAAACAAAAAGCTAAAATAAGGGTTTTCGGAGTTGGTGGTTCAGGTAATAATACTATTACTAGGATAAAAGAAGTTGGAGTAAAAGGAGCTATTACAATTGCCGTGAATACAGATGCTCAAGATTTGCTTTATACCTCTGCAGACGATAAAATTCTTATTGGAAAAGAATTGACTCAAGGAAATGGTGCTGGAAGCAATCCTAAGATAGGAGAAGAGGCTGCCCGTGAATCTGAACATCAATTAAAAGAGCGCGTTCAAGGTGCAGATATGATTTTTATTACATGTGGCTTGGGTGGAGGAACAGGAACAGGAGCAGCCCCTGTAATTGCAGAACTTGCACGAAAAGCAGGAATTCTTACAATCGGTATTGTTACATTACCTTTCAGCATCGAAGGTAACAAAAGATATGAAAATGCGATGTATGGACTTGAGAATTTAGAAAGCTTTGTTGATACTTTAGTTGTTATACCAAACGATAAATTGTTAGAACTTGCACCTGAACTACCAATTCATACAGCTTTCAAAATAGCTGATGAAATTTTGACAAATGCTGTAAAAGGAATAACTGAATTAGTAACAAAACCGGGTTTAGTAAATCTTGATTTTGCAGATATAAAAGCGATAATGTGCAGCGGCGGGGTTTCATTAATTGGAGTTGGAGAATCTGATTCTCAAGATAGAGCACAAGAAGCAGTAAATAAAGCTCTTGATAATCCTTTATTAGATGTAGATATCCAAGGCGCTTCTGGAGCCTTAGTGAATATCATCGGAGGAACCGATTTAAGTCTAAAAGAAGCAAAGCAAGTAATTGAAACTATTTCTCAAAAACTTTCTCCTGATGCAAAACTTATTTGGGGAGCTCAAATAAGTGAAGATATGGAAAAAACATTGAGAGTTATGCTTATTGTTACAGGTGTTAAATCACCACAAATTTTAGGCCCAGGTGAAAGTACAAAAAACAAAAAAACTCGCGAGTTAAGTGAAGAGCTCGGAATAGAATTTGTTGAGGAATAAACTATTTAAAATTTAAATTTAGTATATGCAAACTAATTTCCTTGTCCTATTTAAATATTACACATAATAAATAAAAAGGTTTAAAAATTTAGTTTTTTCTCTTTAATCATCTTAAATGGAGAAATATGTCTTTATTTATCTCATTACAGGATTTTTTGCTTAAATGCAAGAGAGTATGGGTTGTAACAAAAAAACCTACAAATTTAGAATTCAAAACAATAGCGAAAGCTTCAGCAATAGGGATTCTTGCTATAGGCTTAGTTGGATTTTTGGTGTCCACAGCTATAAGATTCTTAAGCTAAAAAATTTGAAAAATGATTTTAATCTTAAAAGTTTCAACAAATAAAGAAGATCAAGTTCTTGACTTAATAGTAGACAGAGTTGAGAAAAACTCTTTAAATGTATTTTCTATCGCAAAACCACATGGATTAAGAGGTTATCTGTTGTTAGAAGCAGATTCAAGAGAAACAGTAGAAGAAGCAATATACAATCTTTCTTATGTTAAAGGCATTTTACCAAAAACAGTTAATTACGAAGATATTAAAGGTATGATAATTCCAGAAGTTACTGCAGTCAATATAGAAAAAAATGATATTGTAGAAATTATAGCAGAACCATTTAAAAAAGAGAAAGCGAAAGTTGTTAGAATTGATAAGGCAAAAGAAGAAGTTGTTGTAGAATTGCTTGAAGCCACTGTTCCAATTCCAATAACAGTAAAATTAGATAATATAAGGGTTATAAGGCGAGAAAAAGAAGAAGGTGAGGAGAAAAAAGAATGATAATAAAATTATTAGTAGAAGGAGGAAATATGAAACCTGGTCCTGCAATAGCCCAAAAAATAGGTCCTTTAGGATTAAACATGGGCAAGATTATTTCTGATGTTAATGCTGCAACAAAAAACTTTGAAGGAATAAAAGTTCCAGTTATCTTAGATATAGACGTTAAAACAAAAACCTTTAAGGTTGAAGTTTCTTCTCCGCCGGTATCTGAGCTTTTGAAAAAAGAACTTGGTATTGAAAAAGGTACAGGAGATTCTAAGAAAGTTAAAGTTGCGAATGCAGCGATAGAACAAATAATTAAAATTGCACAAACAAAAAGAGCGCTTGAAAAAGATTTGAAATCAGCAGTTAAAACTGTTCTTGGTTCTTGTGTCTCTTTAGGTATTTTAGTTGAAAATAAAGAACCAAAAGAAGTAATAGAAGAAATTAATAAAGGATTTTATGATAAAGAAATAAATCAATTAAAAACAATTCCTGATAAAGAAAAACTCAATCGGTTGAAAGAATATTTTGAAGGCATCAAGAAAAAACAGGAAGAATTGCTAAAGAAAGAAGAAGAAGAGAAAGCAAAAGAAGCAGCCGCTACTCCAACTGCTACGCCACAAACTACGGCAGAAAAAGCCCCTACTGTAGTACCAAAAACTCCTACTACAACAGCAAAAGCTACTGTGAAAGAAAAAAGTTAAATTTTAAAGCTAAATGTCATAATTTATTAAGAGATTTTGGGGCTATGGGGTAGCCTGGTTAGCCTACGAGGTTTGGGACCTTGTGACCTGCGTTCAAATCGCAGTAGCCCCATGCCAAAGAAAAATAAGTCATTCCCTACTAAGGAAATTTTTCCTTAACAATACAAAATGACAAAAAAAGTTGCATCAGCAGGAAGATTTGGAGTAAGATACGGCAAGAGAATAAGAGAGTCGGTTGTAGCAGTAGAAAAAAGACAAAGACAAAAACAAAAATGTCCTTATTGCAAGAAACAAAAAGTAAAACGCATTGCAAAAGGGATATGGCAATGCAAAAAATGCAATAAAAAATTTACTGGGGGGGCATATTATTTAGAATAATAAAAAATGGTAACATACAAATGTTTTTTTTGTGGAAAGCAAATTTCGCATAAAAGTCTAGAAAAGCGTTTTGTGTGTCCGGCATGTGGAAGTAAGATATTTTTTAAGCCAAGGACAAAAATAGTAAAGATAAAAGCTGTATAGTCCATAGTATGACAACAGAAAAAAAAATTTCACAGGAAACAGCAAAGAAAATCCAGGAATTGCAGATTTCTGAGCAAAGTCTCCAGAATATTTTGCTGCAAAGACAGGCATTTCTTCTTGAACTTAATGAAACAAATTTGGCTCTTGAGGAATTAAAAACTTCTGACAAAGATGTTTACAAAATAATTGGGCAAATAATGTTTAAGACATCTAAAGACGAATTAGAAAAAGATCTTAAAAGCAAAAAAGAAATCCTTGAGCTGAGAAATAAGAATCTTGAAAAGCAGGAAACAATTTTGAGGAATAAAATATCTAAATTACGTGATGAAATCTTAGCAGATACAAAATAAGACAAATTAAAATTGAGAATAGAAATATTTATAAAGTTAAAGACTTAAGAAAGAAATAAACAATCTTAAAAAAATGAGTTTTATAGAGAAAATTAAAGATCTGTTGTCAAAAGAAAAACCTTCTGGAGAAGAATATATAGAGGTAGACATTGCTAGAGACATAGGAAAAAAAGCAAAAATAATCATTAGACCATTTGTTCTTAAGTCATTTGAAGATGTAAATGTAATCTTGGATGTATTGAGGGAAGGATACACAATTGCTTTAATAGATATCAAACAACTAAGAAACAAAGATGTTATCGAACTTAAAAGATCAATTGCAAAATTGAAAAAAACAATAGATGCTCTTGAAGGTTCTATAGCAGGTTTCGGTGAAAATATTCTTATAGCAACTCCTTCTTTTGCGAAAATATACAAAGCAGAACCTCCAAAAATAGAAAAAATAGAGAAAATTTAATAACTCCAAGTAATTGTCAGAGTCTTTTTGTCTTTTAATCCTAAATCATGAAAACTTTATTTATAGAAGCAAAAAAAAGGCATTTTGAAAATACAGAATTAGATTTTTCATGTATTCCTCAAAAAGTAGGTCTACTTTATACAATTCAATTTGAACAAATAGCAAAAAAGATAAAAACAGAACTTGAAAAACAGGGAAAAAAAGTTATTCTTGGAGGCCAGATTACAGGATGTAATTTTTCTTCTGCATTAAAAATAGAAAAAAATATAGATTGCTTTTTGCTTATTTCATCTGGTAAATTTCATCCTTTATCTCTTGCTCTCAATGTTAACAAGCCTATATATATAATAATAAATAATAAACTAGAAAAAATTGACTCACAGCATATTAAGAAAAAAAGAAAAGCTGCAATATCAAAATTTTTACTTGCAGATAAAATAGGTATAATTATCTCAACAAAACCTAGACAATTTAAATTGAAAAAAGCTATTTTATTAAAGAATAAACTTAAAGAAAAAAAAGTTTTTCTTTTTATTTCTGATACGATAGACAAAAAAGAATTAGAGAATTTTCAAATTGATGCATGGCTTAATACAGCATGTCCTGGATTGATTTTCGATATTTCCAATATGATAAATCTTTCTGAATATAAAAACTTGAATAAAAGTATAGAAAAGCTTAAATAGTGTTTTAATTTTAAAATTACAACAAAATGAAAAATAAAATTGTTTTTTTTATAGCATTAATTGCATTAATGGTTTTGTCAATAAATGCTGTTCTTGCTTTGAGTGTGAGTGTTATCAAATCGCCTGCAAATGTTTATCCTGGACAAAATACCTCTGTAACTTTTAACATAACAAACAATGGAGAATCAAATATTACTTCAGGAAATCTTATAGTGTCTAATCTTTCATCTTCTAATATTAATATAGTGCCTTTAGAATCACAATCATTTAGCAATCTTGCAGTAAATAATTCTATAATTAGGACTTATTCAATAACAACTACAGAAGACTCAGATATAGGCTTTTATACAGTAACCTTAACAGCAGCAGGAACAAATGGGACAGAGAATTTTACAGCATCATCTTCAACAAACTTCAATGTTCTTTATGATTATTGTGGCATAGGAAGCAACAAGACATCACCCATAAGAGTAGTTGAAATAAAGAACGAGAATGACCTAAAAAAAGAGACATATAAACCTCTCGAATCTTTTGATATAAAGCTTAAAATTCAAAATCTTGATGACGAAGAAGATTTAAAAGTTATAATAGAAGCAGTGCTTATTAGAGGAAACAGTGAAGTTGATGATACAGATGTTAAGAAAAGTATTAAGATAGACGCAGATGATACAGAATCAGTAACTCTTAATATGACAGTCCCTGCTGATATAGACGAAGGTATTTATTATCTTTACATCAAAGTATACAATGATGATGACGAAGACAACTGCATGCAATCAGGACTTTATTCTAAAATGAATGTAATTCCTATAGAAATCAAGAAGAAGTCAAGAGAACTTGTTCTTAATGTTAATATGCCTGCAAATGTATCATGCGGAACATCAACTACTTTAGCAGGAAGTATTCTTAATATAGGAAAAAAAGATGAAGAGAGGATAAAAATTGAGTATTTAATAAATGAAATCAGTGGAACACCTGTTTCAATAGTAATAGATAATTTTGATTCAGGAGACAAGTCTCTGCTCAATTTCCCACTAAAGATTCCAAAAAATTTGACAGAAGGTGATTACACAGCAACATTCAATGTTTATTATGACTATGATGAAGATGATGAAATATACGGCGATGTAGAAACAACAATTTATATGTTCAAGGTATTAGGAAATTGCCAGATGCTGGTTTCAAACCAGACAATAACTACAGAAGTTTCAACTGCAATTATTGGAATAGAATCTGAAGTCAGAATTAAAATCAAAAATACTGGAGACAATTTAGAAACATTTACTATAAGCGCAAGCGCTGACTGGGCAAATATAAATTCTATAACTCCATCATCTATAGCTTTAACTTCAGGGCAGGAGAAAGAAGTAATAATAAAATTGACTGCAAAATCAGGAACAACTATCGGTGCCCATAATCTTATTGTAAATGTGCAGCATAACGGAATTTCAGAATCAAAAACAGTGGCTGTTAATGTACAACAGTCATCTCAGCCGTCTGGACTAATAGACCAAATAAAATTCCAAATGAAATATAATCCAACATGGGTTATAATAGACGCTGCCCTTATTATTGCAATAATTATTGTAATAATACTTTTATTGGTAGGAAAAAAATCTGCTTAATTTCCTTTTTATAAGACGATTTCTTTTGTTGGTTCTGTAAAATCTTCAGTTGATATTTAGATATAATTTATCAGCAGATAAAGAACTGTTCCTGCGACAGCAGGTATTATTATATTATCATCAATAGGATCTTCTCCAAGTTTTATAATTAAAATCTCTGATATCATTGCAGCTATCGCAGCTATTAAAGCATAGCCAAAAGGTACAAATATTGAAGCGGTAATAGAAGAAAGCATAACACTAAGTATAAATCCAGATAAACTTTTTTTCTTTAGAATTTTTTCTTTAAAATTCCCAGAGACTAAATGCGATACGGGATCTCCTATAGCAAGGATAGTAATAGAAGCAAGCGCTATTTCTTGAGAAAAAAACTTTAGAACAAAAAGACATCCAGCAATTAAAAATAAAACTCCTTTACCTGGAAATGTCTTTATATATCTTGGCTTTTCAAATATTTTCAAGCACTCCCTTATTACAGGAATTTTATACTTTAATGATAGGATTGAAATAATCAATCCAAAAATAAGCAAAAAGAAAAGATGCCATACTATCCTCATCTTTAAAGAAGCAAATATTATAACACCACATATTAAAGAATGCATTATTGCTCTTCTTAATTCGAGTTTCATTTTATCTTTTTAATAATTAAATGGGAAACAAACAATCCTAAAAAAGCTCCTGCAATAACATCAGATAAATAATGTAATCCCAAATATACTCTTGAAAATGCGATTATTATTGCAATAATCAGCCAAAACCAAAACCATTTCTTTGGCATGAAAAGCAGCATTGCAAAGACAAAGGCTGTATGATTTGATGGAAAGCTGAAATCCCATGTCAAATAAGATTCTTTAATTAAGTTACTTATTGTTGAAATACCTTCAATCAACGGTCTTTGCCTAGCAATAATTATCTTCAGAAGAATTGAAAGCATTATTGAAATCGCTACGCTTAACCATAAATGCAGCAATTTCTTTTTGTTTTTTAAATAAACTATACCGCTTGCTAGTAATAAGAGGGCTATTTGCATATTATTTGATGTAATCATTAACATGGCTTTGTCAAGTATATTATTTCTTAGTCCAATGATTACTTCTAAAATTTTTGAATCAAACTGTAGTACTATTAAAAACAAAATTATAAAAAGAATCCCATAAAAATAAATCATATAATCATTATTTTTTTTCTTTGTTGGCATATCTTCTTCAGAAAAAGAATCTTTAAATATTTTGCTTGAATGAATTAATCATGGATTTTAAGGATCTTATCTTTCGTTATACTCTTATGCTTTTTTTTGGCATATTTCTAAATATTTTTTATCTTGTTTTTTCACCTTTAACAATTTATTCTGTATATATCCTTTTAAGCATTTTTTATAAAACTACAATAATTGAAAATATTATAATTGCAAATAATACTGAAATTGAAATAATAAATGCATGCGTTGCAGGTTCTGCCTATTTTCTGCTTTTTATCTTAAACTTTTCTACAGCAAAAATAAAATTTAAAAAAAGAATTTTTATATTGCTTGCTGATTGTGGAATTTTTCTGCTGATAAATATTTTAAGGATTTTTTTTCTTTCAGTTCTTTTGATAAATAATTCAATCTTTTTTAATACTGCCCATTTTATATTATGGTATGCTGTTTCTATACTTTTAGTGATTTTAATATGGATTTTTACTGTTAAGTTTGCAGAAATAAAAGAAATACCCTTTATTTCCGACTTTAAGAAAATAAAGATATAAAATTTAACTTATTATTCCGTAAAGCTCGAAAATAATCCTGTCAACAGCTTTAATAAAATTTTCTTTACTTCCTCTTATCTGAAGGCAGTAATTATCATAAGAAACAGAAGTCTCATTTGATTCAGAAAAGATTATTATTCCATTATCAATAGCAGCATCTCTGCAATCTTTTATAGGAAAATCAGCACAAAAAGTTTCATTCTCGTTTTCGGGTAGGCAGGCAATATTTGCCTTTTTTATTCTCAAAACTTTCAAAAGTTCGTTTGCAGCAGTAATTTCATAATTGCTGATAGCAACAATATAAGCATTTTCAGTAAAATCATCTAATTTCAAACTGCCTGAAATGCTTATGTTTTCAACATCCTGCGGCAAGTAAGATGTAACAAAATTCATTTTTTTAGGTTTCCATCCTTCATCTGTCCTGAAAAAAGTAAATTCTTTGTATTTCTTTGTTTCTGTTGTTTGTGTTTCCATTAAAGCATAAGCCGCTGTAGATACTCCAAGAATTACAACAACAACTATAGTCATTATGAGCCTTGACCTTTTTTCTCTTTTTTCTTTTTCTTCCTTTGTTTGCAGTTTTGGAATCATGCTAAAATCCTTATGTTTGGCTGGTTGAAAATTTTATTATATTCTAATTCTAATAAGCCATTTCATTATTAAGGCATCAGCTGCTTTGATTAACTCTTCATAATTCCTGCCTTGAACAATAATGCAGTTTTCCTGTTCATAAACTTTTGTTTCATTTCCAATATCAAGCAAAAAAACTCTTATTTCTTTTGTTGCATTTTCGCATGTTATCTCAGGATAGTCTGTTGTGGAATTTGTCAGCGCAAAATCTGTGTTTAAGCCTATTCTTGATGTAAACATCCCTAAATCATTTGCTGCAAGAATAGCATCAGAGCTTAGTTCAGAGTTAACTGTTATCCATACCTTTTTTATGCCTGAAAAAAGTTCATTAACTTCTATAGACACATTTAGCTTTCTAGGATCATTTCTTAACATAACTTGCCCTTCGCCCCCTCCTCCAGAAATAGGAATTAAATAAAATACTGTATTAGAGCCTTTAATTGTCGCTTTGTATACCGTAAAACCTGAAAACGTAAAATAAGGCTTTGGCTTAAAAATATCATAAATAGCCAAAAAAGACAGAAAAACTATTCCAAGAACAACAAACAAAATGATTATTTGTTTTTCAAGTTTTTTTGTTTTCAGCTTTTTTTGTTCTTCGTTTTCCTCTTCAATTCTTTTTTCTTGCATAACCCAAAAAGATGTTTTTGCCTTAAAAACCTTGTTATAATGGAATTAATACTTCAATAATTATTATTAAAGTACAATTAAAAAATAAAAAAAGAAAAAGAAAAAATTAAAAAACCTTATTTAAGCGTAGGTTCCCGCAGTTGTTTTCTTTATAACTTTTGTTGTGACAGCACCTGGATTTGTTATCAAGTACTTAGCAGCAGCTTGTGTATCAGCAGCTTCGTAACCAGCGACAAGTAAAGCCACATTACCAGCTCCAAATGTCTTGTCTGCTCCTGAGAACAGCTTGATTATAGCCATGTCAGGGCCGACTCCGGTTGCAGATTGCCATGCAGCATCTGTTCCGTAAGTTGGGAAGCTTACTTTCAACAATTCTGCAGCTATTCTATTGATAGCTGAACCTCCGACAACAACTAAGTTTTTAGTTGCTTTAAGGTCTCCAAGTTCAGTATCTTTGACAACAGGCACAATTCCACCGCCAGAAACTATTGCGCTTATAGGTGCGACATAGACATTAGCAACAACTTTTTCTTCAGGATATTCTATTGTTAAGCTATTTTTATCTTCACTGTCCCATGTAAATAATGCACCCCATTTAGTTTTGTCTATACCAACCTGGGTGTCAGAATCCTCTTCAATGTCATAAAGAGTTGCATCGATGTTGTCAACAATCATGTCTCCATCACTCTCAACAGTTATATTGAATTCTGCTATCTGGCTGTTATCTTCTTGATAAAGCTGTATTCTTACAACTTTACCACTTTGGCTTAAGTTCAGGCTTCCTTCTAAAGAAGTCTGGAATGCTCCGCTTACGTTATACTTGTTTATGTCATTCAGAACAATTGATCTATCTTCTATGCTAATGTTTATGTTTATTTCCATAAAGCCCACGTCAAGCGCATCATTTGTTCCATTCACAAAGGCTACATTGTCAATAGTTAAGCCTTTTGTTACGTCATAGAAGTCTATCTCACTTTTTGAAAGGTCGATGTTTTTTATTTCTATGATCCTCGCTTCTCCGCTTGAATCAACTGCTAAGAACTTTATCTTCTCGCAGTCTTCAAGAGATGACTTGCCTGTACAATAACCTCCATCCTGGGTAATCAAATTGCCCAATCCAGTTGAAATTGTTGCAGTGTTTGTAGGTACTAATTTATCTCCAAGGAACACATTTGTGTCATTGTCGATAAACGGTATCTCAATTGTGTTTCCTGCAGTGTCTTTGACTTTAAGCTTTCCTTTATCAGCACTTGTTGATACTTCTATTTTTTCTGTATTCTTTTCTAAGCCTGCAAATACAAACTTTATTGCTCCGAATACAGGGTCTGTCCAGGATTTGCCAACACCAATAAAGACGTCATCTTCATCTGGCGCGTATGAGATTGAAATTTGAGAAAGCTCTTTGTTACTTGATGTTATTGCAACAGTGCTTCCGTCAATTTCCTCTCCATTCAGTTCTACCGGCTCTCCATTCTCAAGAACAAGTTTTCTTGCTCCGAGATAGAAAGTTACAATATCCGGAGTTGCTTCTTTTTGAGAAGTTGAAATTTCTGTTACTCCAACTACAGTGCCATCAGAAAGCTCGTCTGTCGAGCCTTCGTCTATTGTAAGCTCTTCTCCGTTTATTACGAAAGAAGCTTTTCCAAGATCTTTTCCACTATAGACAGTAGCTTCAACTGAGTAGCTTTTTCCACCAACAATCAAATCTGTTTTTGCTCCAGATTTAAGTGTTGCTGTAGCTGCTCCACCCATTAAGACAAGCTTATTGATAGCTCCTCCAGAACTTGTAGCGTCAATTATTGTCCATTCTGTGCCAAGCATCTTCAACTTTGATAATTCAAAATCCTCTTTTGTTGTTGTTGAACTTGAATTATCAAATTTTACCTTGTCGGTAAATTTCAGCCTGTATGTAAATGCATTGGTGCCTTTTGTAAGTTTAAGATACGAACCAGCAGGTTCATTATCTACTGTATCATCTACTGTGAAATCAAGTAAGTTTCCATTGTTCGTGAAGTCAATGTATTGTTCATAATTGACATCATTATCAGTGTTTCCTTTTGTCTCTTTATAGACACCATCTGCAAGCAAGTCAGGAAGTTCATCTGAACCTATGCTACTATCAATATCAAAGATGTCTTCTCCATAGTTCAACTTTTCTCCTGCCTTTTTAACAAGCCAACCTTGGCTTACAGAAGTTTCAACTCCAGTTGTAAGCTTTCCTAAATCAGCTGCAATATTGTTAGCTGCTGCCATGTCTGCTACTCCAGCAGAGCCTATGACAACAACTGCATCTGCAAAGTCATTAGGATAGCTCACACTTTGCGCCATTGCTCCTGCAAATCCTATTGTAGAGCCTAGTAAAATAGCTCCTGCGCATATTGGTGCTATCTTCTTAAAGCTAAACTTCATGTTCACTAACCTCCTTTCAACAATATACGAGGCCAATGTTTGTGTAATTTTCTGGGATCCCTACCAGAAATAATAATTTCTGGCCTACGTCTTAATTAATAAAATTTGGTTTATAAATTTTACTGTTTTTTTTAAAAAATACGAACTTTTTCAGGCTGAAATATTCAATTTCTTTTTAAATATTATGTTACTACCATTTAATAAAACAAAAAATAAATTTTATCGACGAAAAATTTTTTATTGATTAATATTATATATTTTTTATCATATATAATATAATTATATAATATAAAATATCCTATAACTAAAAAACATAAGATTTATATATATGTTAGTATTAAACCAATATATACAGTATATAAAAAAATAAGCTAAAATGACAGAAAAAAAGAAGCGAGAAGGCATAATAAATATCTCATTAGAGCCAGAAAGAAATGCTTTTTCAGTATTATTTCATTTATTTTCAAAAGAAGAAATTTTTACTGAACTTCCAATTGTAAGAAGCATTTTAAGCAATGAAAAAGCAAAAATAATCCATACAATAAAAGAAAAAAAGCCTTCTTCTGTTTATATTCTCGCAAAGCATCTTGGAAGAGACTTTAAGGCAGTCAGAAAAGATCTTTCAGTACTTGAACATTTAAACATTGTTAAGTTAGTAAAAACAGAAAAAAAAGATTCAAAAAGAAAAAGCTTAATGCCCATTCTTAATTTAGATAGCTTACAGATAAATATTAATTTTTGATAAGTTCGTTTTAATAATTGCTATTTATCAGGAAAAATATACTCTTAGTTTTATTTCATTGTCTTTTAATGGAATAACAGCTGTTCTTAAATTGCCTGTAAGATTGCCTTTTTCATAATAGAACTCTGCTGTTCCTGTAATATTTAAACTGTAACCATTAAGACTATCTCCAAATTTGTAATTTATTGAACTGTCAAGTATGCTGACAGGAAAATCTAATTCACAAGCCCAAAAACAGTTGTTTATTGTTTCCTTAATCTCATTGCCGTTTATAGTAACAGAAAGCCATGAATAAAGAAGGTTTTGCAGTTCCAAGTCTTGCCTTTCTTGCGCTCTTGGTGTAAAGAAAAACAAAAAGGCTATTCCTATAACAACTACCATTACTACAACTAATATAAATCCCATTATCTCTTCTTGCCCTTTTTTGTTTTTAGTTATTTTTGGTACCATAATTCCAATAAAGCTATACCACAATTCCAATCAGATTCTTGCCTGCATAAACTAATAAAGGTTGATACGCTTTGATTTCCTTTTCCTGACTGATAAATTATTATATTATTTCCAGTAGGATAAATCCTTTTTATTTCAACCTTGTTTATTCCCTGAAAAATATTCTTAAGGTCATAATCCTTTGCAATAATAGCTTTATCTTCATCTATGCATATTTCCCCTTTAGAGCATCTTAGCTCTTGTAAAGCTGCTATCTTGCCAAGCAAAGACAATGCCTCTTGCTGTCTTGTCATCTCTGCTGTTCTTGCTATATTCTCTCCTTGAAATTTTACAAAAAATATGAATGCAATAATCGCAAGTAAAGCAATAGCAAGTAGGACAAATGCCATTTCCTGTATTTTTACCTGTGCTTTCTTCTGATGTAATATTTTTCTTTTAATGTTTTTTTTCATGTTTGTCATTTTAATATAAAGGACATAAAACAGGATTATTGCTTTCAATTTCAATAGCTGTTGTTTTAATATTCATATAATCTCTTGCTTTTACGGCTGTTTCCATCTTTTTTAATGAAGGCTTGATTTTTTCAGCTTCATAGCATCCTCTTGCAGATAATAAATCGGCTTTTTTCAAAAAGATATTTGTCTGTATTTCTAATCTTTTAAATAACCTTTCAAGATTGCAGCTGTACTGCTTGCTACCAAAAATAGCTGCATACATGCTTGAATCATCTAAAAAATTAAAGCTGCCTTGCTTTGTTTTTACATAACTACTGGCAGTATTAACATAAATATCACATGTTCCTGAGAAGCATACTTTTGCTGATTCTTGCTTGCAGTTTCTTATGTCAGAAACAACTTTTATCAATGTTGCATTTAAATTAGAAAGTTCATTTTTTATTTTTTCAGGCGGATTTACAAAGCAATAATCTTTAGAAACAACAAAAATCAAGTCGTCAACTTTCCACGGCATATTAAAAGGTTTGGCAAAAACCCATAATTCTTTTGTATTGAAATCTTCAGAAAAAATATACTTATTTCTTATGTTATAACTGAACGACTCTGCTTTTCCTATCTTTGTTGAAATTGTCTGTAAATCATCCATAGAATTACAGCTAAAGTTTATCTCTGTTTTTTTAGCTAAGCTAATGGGCTTGCTTAAAGTGACTTCTGCATAGCTTATTGAAGTAAAAGGGTTTAGCAAAATGTCTAAGTTTTTTGTTAGCTCTGCTTCTGCTTCATAAGTTTTTAACTGAAAAAGTTTTCCTGAGAAAAAGATTGCAAAAAATAATATCACTCCTCCAATGATTAATGCGAAAATCCAGCTAAACTGCATTCCTTGTGCTTTCTTGAGTTTTTTTATTTTATTCATTTTTAATTATTGAATTATTTCTATTTTAAATCATATATAAATACACTAAATCTAACTTTAATGCTATTAAGACAGCCTTATCTTTGTCTCACCATAATTTTTTTCTAGTTTAATTTTGACTTTTCCTTTTTCGTTTTTGATGCAGTAAGGTGTTTTTTCAAATTGTAAACAGTCCTTGCCTTTGCAGTTAATGTAAATGTAAATAGGAGCTCCTATCTTCCAGACTTTTTCTGCAGGGCAAAAAAACATGTTCATATCTCTAAAAGTTATTATATAATTTTCAAAATCTGCGCATTCAGGAATATTTGCCGCTTTTAGTTTTGCTAAAGTCAAATCATTTGGTTGGCTAAAACATACATACTTTATTCTTGTAGGAAGCGAAAGTTCATAATCTTGCGAGATTTCAGTAGAAAGCCATGCTGTCTCTACTTTTGATTGCAGTTCGGCATTGAAATAATTTATTTTAGCCAAATCAGCTGTCTCAAGAAAATATCTTATTCCATAGATTGCCGCATAAATAAATGTCGCAATCAAAATTAAAGAAAAGATTAGCTGAAATGAAATTTCAATCTGCCCTCTTTTTTTCATTCTAATTTATTGTTTTTCAAGTTTTTAATACTTAACGTTTAGTTAAATTTAAATATTGTTTTTTTTTCATAATCTAAAAGGAGGCTGAGATGGTTGGACCTCTAGAAATATTGGGATTGGGTGCTTTAGCTGCTATGGGTCTTACAATAATGATTCTTGCAGCTATTGTTGTAATAGCCATTTATGTCTATACTTCTCTAGCATTGATGACAATAGCGAAAAAGACAAAAACAGAAAACGCATGGCTTGCATGGATTCCTGTCGTAAATATCTGGTTAATAATTCAAATTGCAGAACAACCTTGGTGGCAGATATTTGCAATTTTGCTTTACTTCATACCGGTAATTGGCGGAATTGTCTTCTTGGCAGTAATGGCCTTTTGGTTCTGGAAGATATCTGAAAGAAGAAGTATGCCAGGATGGTTAGGTATATTGATGATAATTCCAATAGTTAACTTGATAGTTTTAGGCATACTTGCCTGGAAAGATTGATTTTTCATTTTTTAATTCCAGCAAAACATCTTCTTAGTTTATCAACCATAGATTTTTCTGAAAAATAGCGATTCTGTTGTAATTCTTTTGTTTATCTACATAGAAAAAAATTTTTAGATAGTAGCAATTTCATAAGGTTTTATTATTGCTGTACAGCCAGCAGGCTTATTTTCCCATTCATCTTTGCATTTTATATAATAAGAAATGTCCTTTCTGAATATTGTTTCATGTGTTATTTCTGGAATTGTTCTTGCTTCAGGCATTCCTGTTCCTTCATCAAATTCATAATTGCAGTCTTTTGTAGAGAAGACGCAGATTGCCTTTTCATTTGTTGCTATATGTAAAATCATTCCATCGCTGTAAGCTCTTACAATTTCAGGCGGACTTGAATCAAGCAAGACAGTGAAATCTTTTGATTCCTTTCTTTTTGTTCCTGCTATGTCCTTACATTCAACTGTGATTCTGTAGGGCGTATTTCTTGGCAACAAAGTTTCATTATGTTCAATAACATGCTCTTTTATTCCGTATACAGGATCATTAAAGTCATATTTTTTATTGCTTATTTCATAAGTGCATACAGTTGCTCTTGAAGTTGAAACATTGAATATAGGAGTTCTGTCATATTTGTCTGTTATATCCCAAATTGTCAAATTAAACATAGAAGTTATTGTTATTGAATTGTTAAATTCAGCTTCATTTCCCTTACTATCTTTACATTTTATTGTTAAAGGACAGACTTTTGTTCCTCTAAATTCTTTCTGCTGGCTAAGGAATGCCTGCAGCTTCTCGCCTGTTAATCCAAGTCTTTCAGTATTTCCTAAAGTAAATTCAGTACAATTCAACAAAACATTTTGGGCAGTGAACATATCGCACTTGTTTTCAGCAGAAGTCATACATCTCTGTCCTGTTTGCCTTGTCATTATGTTCTCAGTAGTGTCAGTATAGTATTTGCATTCACTTACACCATTGCTATCATAAGCAAGAACTTTTAGATTGATTGTTTTAGTCCCTTCAGGCATAAATGCCTGAGGGTCAATATATTCAAGAATAGGAGCAACAGTGTCAGGCCCTCCAGCCACTTTAAATCTTATAAAATATCTGTCATCTTCAGGTGACTGCGAGTTTCCTGCAGGATCCTTACATTTTATATAATAAGTAAATGTTGCAGGCAAAATATTTCTTGAAAAATTTAAGTAATCAGTTACATGCTCTAAAGGATAGTAACTGTCATTTAAGAAATTTGAATCAGTCATTCTTTCATTTTCTTGCAATAAGTAGGCGCATTTTGCAGGTTCGTTTGTTTTCACTGAAATTTTTATGTAAGTTGTATTAAAAGGCAGCTCTTCTCTTCTGTTTATACTTGGTGTTCTTGAATCTTCGCTGATTTTTTTCTTTGTCGAATCAAAATATTCTATTTTAAGGTAAGTTATTTCAGGAGCAGTTACATCATCTGGAGCTTTTGTTTTACATTCTCCATATGCCTTTCCATCTTTTGGAATGAAAATGCATGTTGCTCTGTCTCCAAGAGAAGGATCTGCCCCAAGAACATTACATCTTTCTCTTGTACAGAAAGGCTGTCCCTCTCCCCAACCACAATCTTCACATCTAAGTCCTAATTCTTTTTTCTCATCCCAAGAATAAGGACTTTCTGCCTTGCATTTTCCTGTATTCATAGCTCTTCCTGCATAATAGATATTCACAAAAATTCCAACAACATTAAGAATTTTGTTTAATTTTTCAGACGCTATTCCTAATTTTTTTCCCTTATATTCAATATTAAAACCTTTATTTTTAAGTAAAAGCACATCAGCTGCCAGTGTTACTGCATCGCCAAACAGCAATGTAGGAGAATATTCAACAGCCCTTGCAACAATTATTCCATTTCTTAAAGGAATCTTAGAATTTTCAGTCAATTCTGTATGTTGTTCTTTTATATTCGCTTGAGCTGCTCCTGCCCCAGTAATTTGCATGGCTATAGAATACAGTGCCCAATAATACATGTTCGGATTTGTTGAGAACATTTCTTTCATTAGATTTGCAGCAGAATTTTCACATACTCCCCAACCCAAAGCACCAGCAATCTTGCAAGTTGAGTAAAATCCAACAGCTGTTCCAATCGCAGTCATTCCTGCAGTCATGACTCCTTGTGATAAAATTCCCTCATCAGGATAAAATTGACAATCTCCAAGATGATTGCACTCTTCTTCTGTGCAAGGATTTGTCAGAGGATCTCCACCATTTCCAAATCCGCATTTGTTGCAAGTATCATCTCTTCCAGGAGGATAAATAGGATTACAAGAACCTATAGGAGCCCATAAGTCATGGTCATATTCATCTTTTGCAGTTAATCCCAGTATTCCAAATTCTCCTCTGCCTCCGTCACACATCTGTATTGTCTTTCCATCTACATTTGTTTTTCCCATATCAGAACATTTATCTCCAATTCTAAGTCCAGAATCTCCTTGACAGGCATCAGCTATTCCAATAGAATGGAGTAAAAAAAGAGCAGTGCCTCCAACTATAGGCATATACCCTAAAATATCCAAGAGTTTTTCATTATCCCCGCATTTTTGGCATTCTTCCCACTTGTTAGCAATCACTTTTGTTGTCTTTAACCCGTTTTCTATTTTTTCAATACATATTTTCTCTCTTTTTGCCTGTGGATCAAATCCACTATCTACCTTTATTTCTCCATTTTGACACATTATTATCCAATTCTGTAGTGCTTTGCTTCTCATTTCAGGATTGAAAAATCCAAGGTTAACATTTGCACATATCGACTCCCCATTTTTAAGATTGGAAGGCTCGCAATTAGGACAATAATCAATACAGCTTGTTGAACCACAGTAAGCAGGCTCTCCCATTACTCCATCATTATCTTTGCAGATTTCATTTTCATTGCAATCACCGCTTCCGATATTTGTTTCACCTTCAGCTGTTACATGCTTTACGCTTGAGGCAATCATTTCTCTTTTTCCTGAGCTATCATAACAATAACAATCATATTTATCATTATCAGTGCTTCCATCTCCAGGCCTTATGTCTTTACAAGCTTGAATACCAGAACCAATGACTTGAGAACAATAAATTCCATTTCCATAAAACCTACCATTACATTCCTGTCTGTGCTTGTTTGTAAATACTCCAGCTTCATTACAGCATCCGTATTCGACAGCCCCACAAATTAGTTTACATTCTTCCTCAGATTTAGAACTCCAGTTATATCCTTTTTTTTCACAGCTTGCTTTTTCTTCCATTTCACAACTTGCTTTATTCGGAGCAACACAGCATCCTATATTACAATCAGCGACATTTTCTTTAGCCGAAGAATACCACTTTCCAGCATTATTATATTCACATTTTATTCTTTCTATATTGCTGATGCATCTGCCCTCTTCCAGAGGCACGCAAGTTCCAAGCTTGCATTCTTCTACTTCATCAACGCTTCTTCCTGCCCTAAACAAATAGCATTGACTTTCAGGGATACTTTCATTGCAAAAATATCTTCTGGAATTGTCAATTATGCATGTTCCCTGAGTTTGGGCATTAGCACTAGACAAAACATCAAAAGGAATTTGTAGAGCTAATGCTGAAGACACTGTTGTTAGAGATAGCATTAAGCAAAAAATTAATGCAATTAATTTTATTTTTAGGTTTTTCATTTTATCTCTCAACTATAAAATTAAATTCATAAGATTCTTCATCTTCTTGCTGAGGTTTTGTTTTTAAATAATAATAAATTCCTTCAAGCGCTCCTTGCCTTTCTATGCTTACAAAAAGATTTTTTCTTGCAAATTCATTGATATTAAAATCATGATTCTTTATTTCAGAATTTGTTATTTCTATAACCGCATTATAGACATTTTGCAGTCCTGATTTTATTTCAAGTTTCATTTCCTCTATTGTTGTCTTTGCACTTCCTCTAGAAATTGTTAAAGGATAATTTATTGTTAAAATAATCTTTCCATTAAAGAATTTTGTATTTATTCTTATATCTCTGCTAGCTTTAACATCTACATCTTTAAATGACTTAAAATTATTAATACACTTCATTATCTTTTGCATGTCTGTACATTTTTCTATTTCTTTTTCTATCGTTATCCCATCTCCTTCAAGCAAAAGAATATTATTAATATATCTCTCTCCAGACTTCTCAACAAGATAAGGAACAGAATAATTTCCAATCTGATTATGTTTTACTGGCACAGGAGAACAGTACCCTCCTTGCATGCCTATTTTCTTTAAAGCATCAAAATAAGATTCTTTTACACATCTAATCATCAAATCCTTTACTGGTTGAACTTCAGAAGCAACGATTTTCTCAGCTTCTTCTGGAGATACGGAAGGTTTTATTATTCCTTGCTGAAAAAGTAAAAATATAGCTACAGCACCAACAAGAAGAATAGCTATAATCACAAATAAAGTAATCTGTCCTCTTTTGAACATTTTTTCCTCTGTTTTTAGATGTTTTTTAGAGGATTTTTGTTTTTATAAACCTTGCTTATAAATACTAAAACTATATTATGAACAGGCATTCATAATTGTTTAAATTTTTAAATAACAAAAAGGATTAATCTTCTTCAACTCTTGGAGCAAGAATAAATGTCATGTCTATATTTCCTCTGAAATCTAAACGCAGAGGAAAATCAGTCTTGTATTGTAGACTTACTTTGTCAGAAAACCTTGATGCTTTTATGAATTTTTGTAAATATTCGAGAGAATATTTTGCTTTCGCTTCCCCTTTAAATTTCGCTTCATCGCTAGAAAATTCGGTTCTTGTTGCGTTTAATGCACCTTTAGCTTCTATTATAAAGTTTTTTCCAAGTTCAAATGAACACGCATCTGAAACAACAGCTGCATCTTCAATTGCATGCTTAAACATTTCAGATGCCAATTCAACTGAAGCATTGAATTCTAATTCAGGAATCATTTTCTCTTCTTGTTCAATATTTATTAGCGAAAGATAAAAATTTCTTCTTATTTCATTTTCTATGCTTATCTTTAATTTATTATTTTCTTTCTCGAGTATTAATGTAGAACCAATTTCTGCTCTTTTTAATATCTGTTTAAAATCTTCGAGATTCACGCATAAACTTTCTTCTTCTGATTCAAAATGGGTGAAGCACGAATGAGGAATTTTTAATGATACTAAAGCTACATTTGCAGGATCAACAGCGATTATACTCAATCCTACTTTGTTTACTTTAATTCTTACTTCAGTTACTAATTCAGAAATTATAGCTATAGAGTCTGTAAGCAATTTTGGATCAGCAAGTTTTAGTAACATTTTTGGAAATTAACAGAGAAATCTATCTCTTCTTATTTTTAAGGTTTATTGTATTGATTAACAACTATATACTCAATCATCAAAAGATTATTAAAAATATTAAGATAAAAAATTTTATGAATATTATAAGCAAAGCAAGATCTTATTATTCAAGAAAAGACATTCAAAAGACTTTACTTGAGTTCTCAAGAAAAAGAGAAGTTGCATTTAATTTTAATGGCAGATTTGGCAAACGCCCAGATACTTTAGAATATGAAAATGATTTTCAAGGGCTGATAGAAAAGGGAGTTACATCTTTTCACTGTTCAGAAGAGTTATGGAGCAATCCTCTAGAACTAAAAACAGACATGACAAAAGAAGAATTTGATTCTTTAAGAATAGGATGGGATTTGATTATTGACATAGACAGCAAGTTTCTTGATTATAGCAAAATAGCAGCAAAATTGATGATTGAAGCGTTAAAATTTCATAATATTTCAAGTATTGGGATAAAATATTCTGGAAATAAAGGATTTCATATAGGAGTTCCATGGAGTGCATTTCCTTCAGAAATAAATGGTATAAGAACAGAGATTCTTTTTCCAGAATTACCAAGGATAATTGTTCAATATCTTTCAGCATTTATTAAAAATAAACTGTCAGATGAAATGAGCAAACTACAAAAAAACAATTATATAAAAGGAATAGAAGTCTCGGGAGATTTTGCGAAGGAAGTAATTCCAGATATGATTCTTGTTTCTCCAAGACATCTATTCCGCGCACCATATTCTTTAAATGAAAAATCAGGATTGGTAAGTATTGTAATTAAACCAGAGCAGTTAGATGAATTCAGCCCTGGATGGGCAAAGCCAGATAGAGTATATCCAAAATCATTTTTGCCTCAAGCAAAAAAAGATGAAGCCAAAGAGCTTGTGATTCAGGCTCTTGACTGGAGCAAAAAAACAAAAAAAGAAGAAGAAAAAAAATCTGCAAAAATAATTACAATTAAAGATGTTTCTCCAGAAACTTATCCACCATGCATAAAAAATTGTTTGCAAGGTATAAAAGAAGATGGCAGAAAGAGGGCATTATTTATTTTACTTAATTTTTTGCGCTCTATAAACCTTCCAGAGCATGAAATAAAGGAAAAAATAGAAGGATGGAACAAACTTAATTATTTGCCTTTAAGGAGCGGTTACATTCTTTCACAGCTAAACTGGACTTTCAAACACAAAACGATGCTTCCACCAAATTGTGAAAATTCAAGATATAAAGAATTAGGAATCTGCCATCCTGACTTTTTCTGTAAAAAAATAAAAAATCCTGTGAATTATATATTTATGAAAAATAAGTTAAAAGAGCAGGAACAAAATGAAAAAAAGTCAGCACGAAAAAAGGTTTAAAAAAGCAGTTAAAGACTAGCTTTTGTTAATTATTAAGCAATTTACAGCCAACAAAATGCACATCTTTTAATATGATATTCATTTTTTATAAAATATAAAAAAGAAAGAATTTTAAATCTCTTTTCCTTTTAAATAAAATGAAAAAGAGGGTTTTGTTGTTACTTTTACTGGCAACCTTTCTAATTCCTCTGACATCTGCAGAGATAAATGAAACTTTGGAAACAAAAGCTGTTCAACAGGCAAATTTATGGTTAATAAATCAGGTTGATGGAAAATGGAATATTCTCTCTTCAGACGATATTTCCCTTGCTCTCTTTGCGCTTTCATATGATGATAGATTAGCAACAGAAGGAAAAAATACTTTATTAAATAAGTCTAAAAACAGAGAATGCTGGCCATCCCCAACATGCAAAATAAAATCCACGGCTTTTGCAGTTCTAGCATTAAATAGGCTTGGACAGAATACAGACTCTGCTGTTTCATGGTTGCTCGAAAGAAAAGCAGCGTATACTTCTACAGGAATTAGATGGTTTTTGCAGATAGATTCAGAATATGAGACAAATTGCACAATTAATTATGATTCAAAAACTTACAATCTTAATGTTTATAAAAACAAAACTTATTCTTGGTCTGGTTCAACACCGACCTGTTTAAGCCTCACAAATGACAATTATTGGCTTGAAATTTCAAAAACATGTCTTGATAAATCCTTTGATATTACATGCACTAAACCATCTGTAGTTTCTTTGCCTTATAAACATCAAGACATTTTGTATGTGCCTTCAGAAAGCTTTCCAACTTCTGCAACTGTTGCGATAAGAACAGTTTGTTTGAAAGAAGGAATAGCATGCAACTATGATTCAACATTATGGGCTGCTTATGCATTAAAAGAAACAGGCAATGATTATTCTTTTTTAATTCCTTATCTTATTGACCAAAAAGAAGAAAATCAGAAATTTATGGCAGATGCATTTCTTTATCTACTAACGTCAAAAACAGAATATGCAGAATCTCTTTTAGCTCAACAAAGTAAAGAAGGCTACTGGTCGGATGTAGGTGGATTTGGCAAATATTATGATACTGCTCTTGCAATTAATGCTCTTAAGGATTATTCTTCAGATAATATAACAAAAGCAAAAGAATGGCTTATTAATGAACAAAAAGATGGGTGGGGCACAACTGCTAAACTAAGGGATACATCATTAATTCTTTCATTAGTATGGCCCTCTGTCCAAAGAATCTTGCCAAGTAATGAATGCCAAGATGTTTATGATTATGTATGTAGAATCTCTTGTTTTGAAGATGAAGAGCAGGCAGATTATTCCTGCATATCAGGAATATGCTGTAAACCAAAAGGTGCAAGAGTAGAATGCAAAACTTCTAATGACTGCATAAAAAGAGAATGTAGGGGAGAATGGATAACTCTTATTACAGGAATACAAAAAAGATGCGAATATCCCGAGGAATTAACTTGTGATGATAATTTTGACAATGATGGCGATGGCAAAATAGACTTCAATGATAATGATTGCACAGAAACATGTTCTCAAAAAGGAGGTAAAATCTGTTCCTTAGATGAAAAATGCTCAGAACATATAGTTAAAGCCTTCGATACCGATGAATGCTGTCTTGCAACATGTATACCTGTCAAAACATGCTCTGAACAGAAAGGATTTAAGTGTACTGCAGAACAGGAATGTAAAGGTGTATGGCTTACAGCTTCGGATACTTCTTATTGCTGTTCAGAAAAATGTAAATCAAAAACAAATATTCTTCCTTTTATCATTATCATAATCATTCTTGCATTAGCAGCAGGCGCATTTTTTCTTTATAAAAAAGGTTTTTTCAAAAAACCAATAATTAAAAAATCTCTTTTTCCTACTACCCTTTCAAGTTATAAACCCCAAATCCGTCCATTAATACAACAACCTTCTCAACAGATACCTTCACAAGCAGCAATACAATCACAGCCACAACCAACAAAACCATTAGTCAGAAAAGAAACGAAAGAATTAGATGAAACTTTAAAAAAATTAAAAAAGCTAGCAGAAGAAAAGAAATAAATTTATTAATCATTAATTCTGCTTATGTAAAAAGAGGTTAGCATGAAAAAGTTATACTTTTTATTTACTTTTATTTTTTTAATTTTCTCTATCCCTTTAATTTCAGCGCAATGTTTAGATATAAAGACAGCAAAGACACTATATCTCGCAGGAGAAACTTTCCAAGTAGAAATTACTGGTAATCTAATAAAACCTCTCACTTATAATAACATTTATTTTTATTGTAATGGAAAGGAATATTTTCCCATATTCTCATTAGAGCAGATAGCTGCGAATAAATGGATTGTTTTTTTTGATATTCCAGAAAAATACGGTTTAAATGAACTTTCTGTTGCAAAAGTCATATGCAGAGAAAATGAAACATTGAAAGAAGAAAGTAAAAAAATTTCATTCACAGTAAAAAAACCACTTCAATATTATTATTCTTCGCTTGCAGACAAAGTCAGAACTAGATCAGCCTATTTAAATTCAGATGAGCTTTCTTTAGCGCTTATTGCATTAACTAATTTTCCAGAGTTAACAGCGGAGGGCAAAAATGCTCTTTTAAAAAAAGGAACAGGTGAATGTTGGCCTTCTCCTGTCTGTACTGTCAAGTCAACATCTCTCGCTATTCTCGCTTTAGGTAATAATACAGAAAAAGCAAAAAATTGGCTGTTCGACTCGCAAAATTCAGTCGATAATGGAATATGGATGTTAGTTGTAGAATCAGATTCAGAAAAAAAATGTAATTTGACAATTAATGAAAAAGTAAAAGAACTATCGATTCCTTTAGGCATAAATGAATTTTCTCTTGACTTTCCTGACGCTGAAATAATTAATGTTTCGTTAGATTGTAATGTCAATAGCGCAAAAATTTCCCATACCTATCTTGGTAAAGTTCATGAATTTTCTTTAGGAATAATAAATAATAAAAAATGTTGGGGTAAAACTTATAAAAGCGAGTGTAATGCAGAAGCGACAGCGTATGCATTGCAAATATTTCGGGACACAAAAGCAGAATCTTGGCTTGTTGAAAATGCAAAGACAACAGAAGAAATAGCTTACGCTTATATTTATACAAAAAAGCCAGATTTTAACGAATGGTTGGTGAATAACCAGCATCCTTTAGGTTACTGGAGCAATTTTTCATTGACAATTTCAAATATCTCAAGTGTTTCAGCGACTGTTTCAGCAATTAAAGCAATAGAAAATGCAAAAGCAAAAAGTTGGATACGAGAGAATCTTGATAATTTTAGTTTTGAAGAACAAGCACTTGCTTTACAAGTTTTTTCAGATGAAATCGAACCTATTGTTTCTTTGGAACAGGGAATTATAAAGGCAAATCCTATGCAAAATATAACTTTTAAAATTACAAACAAAGGCATTTTTCCAGTCACTCTTAAAGCAGTTTTTTATGGTGCTTCACAAAATATAATCTTGCCCCCTAAAACAACTTTACCGTTAACTTTTTCAATTCCACAGATTCAAGAGTTTACAATTTCTTCTATTGATATAACTTACAACTTCAAAAATGTAGAAAGAAGCTATTCTGTTCCTCTTGTTATTATTCCTCTTGGAACAAAAACAAATATTATAAATCAAACAGTATCTGAAAAAACTTTGAAAACAGCAAATTTTCAATTTCTTGAATCTGAGATTAATGAAACAATAAATATTAATGAAGTTCATGAAGTTAACATAACTATTAGAAATCTTGCATCAGAGCCATTAACTATAGATTTTGCGATTTGGGGTCTTTCCGAAGTTATCGAAGAAATCCCACTTTCAATCACTCTGAAACCTAATTCACTTGAAACTTTAACAATCAAATTTAAATCAAAATATCCTTTTGATTATTTAGGACAGATAATAGCAGAATCAAAAGGACAGTCGGTAAGTATTCCTGTTTATATTTCTGCAAAACAGCAAGTTATTTCAGAAAAATCCTGTTCTGAACTGAATGGAAAAATTTGTAGTTCTGGTTATTCTTGTTCAGGAAATCTGACAATAACAAAAGAAGGAGAATGTTGTCTTGGAACGTGTGTGCAATCTCAAGTAAAAGAAAAAGTATCAATGAAAACAATAAGTATAATAATGATTATTCTTGCTATTATCATAGTTATCTTATTTGTCCTTCTTAAACTGCGGAAGCCCAAAAAACCTGCTCTTACAAGAGTTCTTGAAAAAATAAAAGAAGAGTCAAAAATGCCTTTTAGAGAAATAGAAACAGAAGAAAAAAAGTTTAATCAATAATCTAAAGTTTATTTTTCTTTTGCTTCTTTTTCTGCTTTTTTTCTTGTTTCTTCTAATATTTTATCCATCTCTTTAATCTCTTCTGGTAACTCTCCAAGCTCTTCTAACTTATGTTTAAGCAATTTATTCTCAAATCCTATTCTTTTTGCAATTGCATCATATTGGTGTATCCTTGCAATTAATTTATTAATAAATTCATTTGCACTGACTAGTTCAAATTTTATATCATTTGGTTCTATTATCTCAATATTAGAAGGCATATAAGCAAAAACAAATTCTGTTAAGGTATGCATATCTTTTATTAACAGTTCTAACTCGGTAAAAGTTGAAAACATTTTCTCTATCGGTTTTGGCTCGTTGAATTTTTTTTCTATAACAATAATATTTTTTTCTTTTTCAAGCTCTTCGATTGCTTTTTTTAGAACTTTGTCTAAATATTCTGCCGGCTTTCCAAGAACCTCAATTATTACTATACATCTAATCCACCCTTCTTCTATTTTCTCTCTAATATTCACATTTGTCATCTTTTTATTTTAACTTTTATTGTTTTAAATCTTGCGTTTAATTATGTATATAACAAGCAAAATAAGCAAACCCATTAATAAGTAAATTGTTGCATCTTTTATTTTATCATTTTTAGATTGATAAATTATCTTTACATTTTCAGAAGTCATATTTTCTTTGATTGTCTGCGTTGTTAATGTTTTTTTAGTATTAGTCTGATTAGCAATTATTCTTGTAATATTATCACTTTCATTTTTTGTATCATCTTTTTCATCAAGAATTTCAGCATCTTTTTCAATTTTTTCAATTGTTGTTTCATTATTTATAGAATCTTCTTTTTTAATTTCTTTTTCTGTAGACTCTTCAATGCATTTATTCTCTTTTCCAGGAGTTGGCACTCCTTCGCACAACTCTTCTCCGACAAGCTGGAAGCTGAGAGAAGAATTTTCTATTATTCCATAACTTATACTGCTGATGGTTAAATTATTTTCTTTAATTATTATTATATCTCCATTGTCATTTAATCCATTGCCTATTTTTTGGTCATCAGTATAAAAATAAACTACATCTTCAGAAGTTATGTTCTCTATTCTTACAGCCTTTCCTAATATCAAGAAATATTCTACATTAGTCTCAAGAGAGCAGTTTTCAATCTCACATTTTAATGTATCTGGATTGTCTGTGCTATTGTCTTGAATAGTCCATAAGCTTAAATTAAGCATTATTTTATCTTTATTCCAAATTTCAATCCATTCTATGCCCTTTGATTTAACTTCATTTATACTTACAGCTAAAGCAGAAGAGTTTAAAATAATAAGAAAAATAAAGAAAAAAATTATTTTTTTCATCATTTCCAAACTCCTGCAATTTTTTCTCCACAAGGACATCTTCCATCTTTCAGTAGATTTTCAGTAACCCAGAACCCATTTCGCTTAATTACAGCTTTTTTGCATCTAGGGCAATAAGTATTATTTCCTTCGCTGTCAGGCAAATTTCCAGTGTAAACATAATTCAATTTTTTCATTCCTATCTCTCTTGCTTTTCTTAGTGTTTTCAAAGAAGTTGAAGGTAGATGCTGAAGTTTGTACGTTGGCCAGAATGCACTAAAATGAAGTGGAACATCAGAATCAAGATTATCAGCGATCCAATCAACAATCCATTTAATATCTTTCTCAGAATCATTCAGCGTTGGGACAATCAAATTAGTTATCTCAAGCCATACTTTTTTTCTTTTTAATTCCTCGAGTGTTTTTAAAACAGGCTCTAACCATGCTCCTGTAATTTCTCTATAAAATCTGTCATTTCCTTTAAAGTCAATATTCGCAGCATCAAGAAAAGGAACAAGTTTCTTTAAAGGTTCAGGATTAATAAATCCATTGCTGACAATTACATTTTTTAAAAAGTTTCTTTTTGCAAGCTCAGCAGTATCAAGCATGTATTCATAAAAAATAATAGGTTCTGTGTAAGTATAAGAAATAATTTTACTTTTAACTGACCTACATTTTTCTATTATTTGAGTAGGTTTTACTTCTTCTACTTTAATGTTTTCAGGCTTGCATTGCGAAATTTCAAAATTTTGGCAGTAAAGACAGTGCAAATTACAACCTACAGTTCCGAAACTTAAAGTTTCTTCAGAAGGAAAAAAATGATAAAGCGGCTTTTTTTCTATAGGATCTAAAGCAACAGATGCAGGTCTTGAATATACAAGACTATAAAGCTTACCTTTTTGATTTTCTCTTACACCACAATTTCCTCTTTTTCTTTCTTTAATAATACAATTGCGAGGACACAACTGGCATTGAACATTATTATCATTTAATTTTTTCCAGAATAGCGCTTCCTTTCCCATAAAATAATCATATAAACAAAAAATATAAGCTTTACTAATGTTCGGCTATAAGTCTTTCAAAAGAACATCCTCTTTCTTTTATTTGTTCAAGAGATATCGCAAATCCTTTTCCTGTATCTTCTAGCTTGTCTGGAGAAATAAACCACCATCCTTTTCTATTGAATTTTATTGCAATTAATGGTTGCAAACCGAAATTCTCAGCAAATTTTTTTAAATTATTAATTTGTTTTTTCTCAAAATATTTTTTATTTTCTTTTGAAGTTTTGCATTCTATTGCTGTTTTAAGAATTCCATTTCCTGCAAGTAAGTCACAAGAAGGCTCTGGAATACAACCGCTTCCAGCAACTCTTATACATGCAAATCCATTACTCCAAAGCATATGCAATAATTCTCTTTCAGCATTTGCTCCTTTTATTTTATTCATATCTAAAAACCTCTTTTTTATTATTTATAATGTAAAAATTAAATAAATATATATAAATTATTGCTTTTTATAGATATTTATTGAATGAGATATGTTTCCTGAAAATGTATCTCTAAATCCTTGTTTCTCAATAATTTTTGGTTCGTCAACACATACCGCTACAAAAATCCCATCTCTTGGAACGATTCGATAGATTTCTTTAATAAGGCTTTTCATATATCTTTCATCAGAGATTACTTCTTTGACAAGAATTCCATTGGCTGTAACGACAGCAGATTCATTCGATTGTTTTGAAAGATAGCTTAAAGCATCTTTCCTTATGAATTTTATTTTGTCTCTTTCTATATCGTTATTAATAAAAGCATCCACTCCAGTGTAACTTTCAGCGCCGATTTCATCCATAAGAAATTTAGCATAATTTTCAGCATTTAACGGATTTCCACAACCAATATCTATTACTTTCTTTCCTTTTATTCCTTCTTTTAGAATATCAGCTAATTCATCAAATACTCTGGCATAATTAATAAGATTTTCAGAATAAGGCTTTGTAGCTTCGATATATTTGTAACCTTTTTCGCGTATAATATTCTCAAGCTCTGTCATGATACATTAAAGAATTCTGAATTTATAAACCTTTTTATTTGTTACTATTATAAAGTAACAAAATTATATATCCTGAGGCAAGATTGTTGTTCTTTTATTTGCTCTTGCTCTCTCTACTGCTTGCTTTATCTTTTCTTCTACTAATTTATCTAAAGTTTCTGGAACTTTACTTCCCAGACGAATATCTTCAGGTAATATTTTTTTCAAGTTAAATCTAATCACAAGATGATTTTTGCTTTTCATGTTAATTTATTATTGATTATTATTTTTTCTTTTTTTAACTTTTCGGCTTCATAAAAGGAAATAAAATTACATCTCTTATCGAAGCCGAGTTTGTTAATATCATTACCATCCTGTCTATACCTAATCCTAATCCTCCACAAGGAGGCATCCCATATTCAAGAGCATTTAAAAAGTCTTTGTCTACAGGATGAACTATCCCTCTTTTTTTCATTATTTTTTCTTGTTCTTCAAACAATTTTTTTTGCAATAAAGGGTCGTTCAACTCAGAATAAATATTTCCAATCTCCATTCCATAAATGAAAGGTTCGCTTCTTTCAATTAATTCAGGGTTATTTCTTTTTAATTTGCATAACGAAGTAGTTTCTTTTGTATGGTCAATTAAATGAGTCGGCTGTATTAATTCAGGCTCGACTAAAGCTTTTGAAAGTTCAGCGATCAAGATACCTTTTGGCATTTTAACGTCAACATCTAACTTTAATTCTTTACATCTTTTAAATAATTCTTTTTCCGACATTTTTTTAACATCAATTCCATGTTTTTTTAAGCCATCATACACCGTTATTCTTGACCAAGGTCTTTTGAAATTTAATTTTTTATCTTGATAGACAATTTCATTTTTCATTCTGAGCTTTTTTAAAACATATTCAAAAATTTCTTCATATAAATTCATCATATCTTCATAATCAGCATAAGCTTGATAACACTCGAGCATTGTAAATTCAGGATTATGGCTTCTGTCTATGCTTTCATTCCTGAAATTTTTGCATATAGTATACACTTTTTCAAATCCGCCTACAATTAATCTTTTCAAGTAAAGCTCAGGAGAAATTGCCAAATACATATCCAAATCCAATTCATGTAAATGGGTTATGAAAGGCCTTGCATTTGCTCCGCCATAGACTGGTTGTAGTAGAGGAGTTTCGACTTCGATAAATCCTTTTAAATTAAGAAATTCTCTCACCGCTTGGATTATTTTTGTTCTTGTTTCAAAAACTTTTTTAACGTCAGGATTCATAAACAAATCAATATATCTTTTTCTGTATCTTTCTTCGATATCCTGCAAACCATGCCATTTTTCAGGCAAAGGCAAAATTGCTTTACTCAAAATTTCAATTTTTTCTACATTTACCGAAAGTTCTCCCCTTTTCGTTCTTAAAATCGTTCCCTCAACTCCAATAAAATCTCCTGAATCGACATATTTTGAAAAAAATTCGACAAGTTTTTTTCCTGCAGTTCCTTCTTCAACTATAATTTGTATTCTTCCGCTTGCATCTTGAAGCGAAGCAAAGTTAATCTTTCCCATAAGCCTTATTGACATCACTCTTCCAGCTACCTTTACAATATCTTTTGTCTTTTCTTCAGGCTTGAGCTTTGTATACCTGCTTTGCAATTCAGAAGCATTATTTTTCTTGTCATAAGAATAAGGGTATGGATTTACCTTTAATTTTCTTAGTTCATCAATCTTCTTCATCCTCTCTTTAATCATCTCTTCTTCTCTTGCCATGCTCTTCAAAATTTTAATAAGTTTAAATATTCTTTGATTTAAGACTTAATTCTTGCTTTTTTATGTTATATTTACAATACGGGATTCTAGACTTATAAAAAATGTCTTTACATTTTATTTCTGGTTTTGTACAAATATTTTCTTTATTTCCGTAAGGGCAAAATCCTGCATCGACTTTCATCTCAGCTTCCTTAACTATATCAGAAAATATTGATTTTATCATTTCGAGAGATTTTTCTAATTCTTCCATTTTTCTTATAGATAATTTTTAATATTTCTCTATTTATAATTCTTTATGGTAGTTTTAAAATTTGAAGACATTAAATTTCAAAAAGAAAAAGATTTTGTTAGAGGAATCTTCCTTCAAAATTTTTATTTCATAATTAAGAACAATGAGCTTGAAAAGCTTGGAAAATTTAAAGTAAAGGATGGAAATCTTGAGATTGAAGGAAAAGAGGAGATTGTAAAAAGAAATTTTAATAATCTGCTTGATAGAAAACTTAGAGAATTGAGAAACTTTTTAGGGAAAAAAGTGATATATATTTACAAAGGATTTTTGCCTTTAATAGGTTCTTTATATTTCGGAATAATTGATAGAAATACAAATATAATTGAAATTCGTCCAATTACGGGCTGTAATCTTAATTGTATTTTCTGTTCGGTTGATTTATCAAAAAGAGAGAGAGATTTTGTTGTTTCAGCAGATTACTTTATTGAGGAAATTAAAAAGCTTGCAGAGCTGAAAAGAACAAAAACAAATAATTTAGAAATTCACATTAATGCAATGGGAGAACCATTGCTTTATTCACCTTTAGCCTATTTGATTAAGGGATTGAAAAGAATCAAAGGCGTGAAGACTATTTCGATAGATACTAATGGTTCACTTCTAACTGAACGAAAAGTTGACGAGCTTGTTAAAGCAGGATTGACAAGATTTAATATTTCAATGAATGCCTTTTCAGAAGAAACAGCAACAAAAATAGCAGGAGCAATTTATCCTTTTCAACACGTTAAAAAAATGTGTAAATATATCGCAAAAAAGTGCGACATTCTTCTTGCACCGGTCTGGATGCAAGGCGTTAATGATAAAGATATAGAAGAAATAATAAAATTTTCTCAAGAATTAAAAAAAATTCGCACAATTCAGAAGGTTCCATTTATAGGCATCCAAAATTTTCTTGAATACAAATATGGAAAAATACCTACAAAAGCAATAAGCTTCGAAGAGTTTTACAAAAAGCTTGAAATTCTTGAAAAGAAATATAATCTTAAGCTTAAGCTTTCAAGAGAGGATTTCGGAATAAAAGTTGCAAATGTTCTAAAAAAACCTTTTGAAAAAGGCGATTATGTTCAGGCATTAGTAGTATGTGATGGAAAATTTAAAAATGAAAAACTTTGCTCAAGCCATGATAGAATAATTTCAGTCAAAACATTTGCAAAACCAGGGAAAAAAATTAATTGTAGGATAACAAGAACAAAATACAATATTTTCTATGGGAAGGAGATTTAATACCCTGTTTCTTAATGCTTAATTCAACACGACTTCCGGCACAGCAATCATCATACCTTCATGTACAATTCTTGCAACTCCAACTAATTTCAAATTGTACATAAGTGCAATAAAACTTCCAATTTTCAAATCTTTTATTTTTTCTTCATTTTTCAAGAAGCCTTTAAAAACAGGTGAGCCAGTTAAAATTCTTTTTATTGAATCTTCTTTGATTTCAAAACTAGGAAGGTATTTTGTGATAATTTCTATAGGATAAAAAATCTTTAATAATTTCTCAGAATTTCCTTTTTTATATTCATCATAAGCTTCTTGAAGTTGATATAATGTAACAGAATCTTTTTCATCAAATTGCCCAACTTTAGTTCTTCTTAATTCAAGCATATGTGCTCCTACTTTTATTTGTTCTCCTAAATCATGAATCAATTTTCTGATATACGTTCCTGCTTCACAGTGAACCTTAAACAAAACTTTCTTACCTTCTTTTTCAAGAATCTCAAAAGAATAAATTTCTCTTTCTCTTTCAATCCTTTTTACAGCAGAACGTTTTGGTGGAATTTGTTTTATTTTACCTATAAACTTTTTTGCTACTTTTTTTAACTCTTCTTCTGGAAAATCTTCATGCAGCCACATCACCCCTACATATTCTTTGTCAGATGGTAGAAATCTCAAAAGCCGAGCTGCTCTTCCTATTCCTACAACTAAAACACCAGTAACTTTTGGATCTAAGGTTCCTGAATGTGATGTTTTTGAAACTTGTAAAATTTTTTTAATAAACTCTACAGTCTCAAAAGATGTCGGCCCTGAAGGTTTATCTATATTAATAAAAGATGCATTTAGCATATCATTGATATTTACCATAGTATTTTTTATAGAAATACACTTTAATTATTTTCTTAATGATTGTCTAAATGGCTTTGTTTTATGTGGTTCTTTTTCAGGTCCCGTAATAACTTTTTCTGCTTTTGGAATTTCTTTATGTATTATTTTTTCCTTTTCTTCTTTTTCTTCTACTGCCTCTTTAATCTCTTCTTTTGTAGTTTCTTTTATCTCTTTTTCTTCCTTTTTTTCCTTTTCTTTTTTAGCTTTCTCAGCCCTTGCTTTTTCTTTTTCTTCTATCTTTTTTGCATATTCAGGAAGTTCAGCTAACTCTGCTTTCACTATATCCTCTTCTTTTACTGCTTTAATTTTTACTTTTCCAAGCGGCTTTTTTATGCCTCTTGCCCATATTTCTCTATTAAGCCATCTCCCTATTTTAATATCCTTTATTTCAGCTTTCATATGCCTTGCTAAAAATTCTCTAATAGCACGAATAGCCTTTTTCGCTCTTTTATGCTTTGGAGCTTTTAACCATTCTTTTCTAAGAGGAATAATATATTCCCTCTCAAGTTTTTTTTCTTCTACCATGTTTATTTTAGTAAGTTAATATTGATCTTTATACATTTAACAACGTAGATATAATTATTAATTTATTTCTAGTGGGTTTTATACCACTTCTTTATCTTTCTTGGCTTTAGTTTAAGCTTGTGCCTTTTCCAGTTTCTTTTTATTTTTGTAAATCTGGAAGGATGTATCTTCTTTCCTTTTCCCATTGCTTTTAATGAAATCCAGAAAGGAGCCCATCTTGTCCTTCTTGTTTGCTTTCCTAATCTTAATTTTTTTGATAAAGATTTATAGCGCGCCATTTTTATTTTGTATGCTCTTTATGTGTTTTAAAGGTAATGCCTATATAATATTTTTAGGCGGTTGATGTTATTTTACTATTATTCATATTTTTTAAAATTGACAATTAATGAAACTATATTTTCATCAGTATCTCTTTGAATTGTTCATCTGTAATTATTTCTTTTATCCGTCCTTGCTGAACAGCTTCTGCGATAAATGATATTATTTTTATTGCTTTTTCAGGATGCGCCAGTTTTAAATTTCCATATCTTACAATCGCTTCTTTAGACATTTTTAACTTTGCGACATTTTCTATAATTTTCAAATTTTTTGCTAATTCAAATTCTGTTTCAAGTTCATTACTTATTTCATTCATAGTTCTTTTGCAACTGCATCGAGCAGCTGCTTACCTTTTTTTGTTAATTTTCTTCCTGATCTTTTATCTTTAACTTTTTCTAAGAGCCCTGCTTTTTCTGCCTGTTGTAAAATTGTTCTGATAATCTTACCAGATCCTTTTCTGAATTCTTTTGGCCTCATTCCTCTGTCTTTTCTTCCCCCGTATCTTGTTCTTAATTTCTCGACTCCTATTACTCCTTTAATATAAACTTGTCTTAAGATGCTTGCAGCTCTTTTCAGCCACCAATCACTTTCTGCTGGAGGTCTTGCTCTTGCTGCAGATGTTTTAACAAAATACGCCCATGTAGGCATTTCAAAAAATTCGAGAAACTCTTTTTCGCCAAGTTTTTTTGCTAAAGCTTCTACGTATTTTCCAGGTTCAATATCATATAGTGTTTTTTCCATTTTTTTTCTTCCTAATTTTTTCTAAACTTATTAAGAATTATTGTAAATCCAATAACTCTCCACTTATATCTTTTTTCTTCTGTTTCTATATTTTTTGCAATATATTCGGCAATTTTATTTATTTCTTGCCTATCTCTTGTCTGTGTTTTAAGCACTTTAATTTTAATTATATCTTGGTTTTTAAAGCTTGTCTTTATTCCATTAATAAAATTATCATTTATTTTAGATTTGCCAAGTTGGAAAGTTACAACCATTTGACTGATATTCCATCTGCAGGCAATGCAGACATTACCTCCTCTACAGGAATTTCAAGCTTTTTTGAAATTTCAAGTGCTGCTGCTTCTTTTTTCATTTCTCCAGGAGTAATCATTGCAATATCAGATTCAAAAGGGACTGCTCTTAATACTCCTTCTTGAAATGTTAACCATAATTTTGGTTCTACTTTAATACTCTTATATTTTCCTTTGATTCCGAATGTTCCTTTTTTCATACTTTTTTTCTTTTCTATTTGTGATCTTGAAAATACATGAACCTCTATTGGTTTTCCTTTTGATTTTTTCCATGCTTGGCTGAAGCAGGCGCAGAAAATCGCAGCTTCTTTAATATCTTCAGATGTTTCTTCGATTGCTTCTTTTATTATGCAAAATGGACTCCCTGGAGATTTTGTATGCAAAACTACTTCGTTAGGTTTTGCTTCTCTTATCACCTCTTCATTTTGAGAGTCCGATTTTCCACCTATTACTAATGTTCCCGAAGATGTGAAAAACCATCTGTATTTTTTATAATCAAATACCATATCTTAAAAAGAAAAAAAGGCTTTTTAAGCCTAACTAAAATGCTGAAACAATGACTGTGCTTTTTGCAATAAGCCCACCAGAATTTTTTATCAGAAGTTCAAGATTAGTGAACTCTATTCCTTTGAATGTCTTTGTCTCACTCTTTTCTCCGATAATTTCAAAGCTTTCATCATCTATTGATGTTAAAAAAGACTCATATCTTTGGCCAGAATAAATATATGTTTTAGAATCTTTTGCAAGATAGTTATACAGCTTCCCAATCTCTTTGAACAAAACAATCATTCCACTAATCTTTTCTCCATACTTTTCTTTATATAAAGATTCGTCTATATGAAGGTTTGCGCAGTAAGGCGAAATAATTTTCTTATATACTTCCAAGTCTGTAATTTTTGGTTTATTGTTTTTTAATTCTAGTTTTTTCTTTTCAGCTTCATACCTAAATACTTCTTCTATATCTGTTGTATAGATAAATCCTTTCACAGCCGGTTCTTCTTTCCCTTCTTCAAACATTTTGAGTCTGTATTTGTAAATTGGATTATCCCATTTTATCTGTTCGAGATCTATTATAATCTCTTTTTTCTTTTCTAAAGTTACAAATGATTTTAATGAAGCATCAATTCCAAAAATCCAATGTTTCATTATTTCAGGATGAGATTCAATAAGTGCAAGCATGTGAGCTCCCATCATAATCATTTTTTCTTTATGAACTTTAAAATTCTGATCTTCAGAGATCTCTAAGAGATTTAGATGCTCTTCAGGAGTTACTGTTATTTTATACTCAGTCATTTTTTATTTTTTTCAAATTTTTGTTACTTTGGGCCCTTCTAGTGTATCATTAATCCAAAATCCAAGCTGTTTCACTTTTTCTCTAATCTCATCTGACTTTTTCCAATCTTTTACTTTTCTTGCTTTTTCTCTTTCATCAATTAATTTTTGAATTTCTTTTGGAATAATAATTTTTTCAGGCATTAAAACACAATAAATTTTGTCAAGCTCTTTAAATAGATTAATTATTTCTTTGGATTGCTTTTTAGAAATTTCGTTTTTGTCAATAAGATTGTTTATATCTCTTATGAAATTGAAAATTGCCTCAAATGATTGTACAACATTAAGGTCATCATTCATTGATTCAATAATTTTTTCTTTAAGCTCTTTAATTAAAATATCTGCAGTTTTTACTTCTGTTTTTGTTTTTATTCCTTCAAGTCTCTCTAAAAAATTATCTATTCTTTTTAGAGTTTGCTCAGCAGCTTTTACTTTTTCAAAAGTGAAATCAAGCGGTTCTCTATAGTTTATTGACATAAGTACATATCTTATCACTCTTGGACTGATATTTTCATTTAATAAATCTCTTAAAGTAAAAAAATTTCCTAGAGATTTAGACATTTTTTTCCCTTCGACCAAAAGCCATCCATTATGTATCCAATATCTAACAAATTGTTTTCCAGTTATAACCTCAGTTTGTGCGATTTCATTTTCATGATGTGGGAATATTAAATCTTGTCCTCCAGAATGAATATCAAAACTTTCTCCTAAATACTTTGTTGACATCACAGAGCATTCTATGTGCCATCCAGGTCTCCCTTTTATTATTTTTTTATTTCCATCTACAATAAATTCAGCATTCCAGAAAATATCCCCATCCTCTTCTGTCCATGCTTTCCAAAGTGCGAAGTCATTTGCTTGTTCTTTTTCATATTCATCTTTCTTAATTCTCTGGCTTGCTCCTGCTTTTAGTTTTTTTACTTTTATTCCAGAAAGTTTTCCATAATCTTTGAATTTTGATATATCATAGTAAATACTTCCATCTTGACTTATGTAAGCAAATCCTTTTTGTAGAAGTAGATTTATGTGTTTTATCATGTCTTTGATATGCTCTGTTGCTTTAGAAAAAATATCAGCATATTCTATATTTAGCTTCTTCAAATCATCAAAAAATGCTTTTGCATATTTGTCTGTTAATTCTTTCAAAGAAATTTTTTCTTCTCTACTTCTTTTTATTGTTTTATCATCAACATCAGTTAAATTCATAACATGCTTTACTTTGTAACCTAAAAATTTCAAATATCTTTTTAATATGTCAGAACAAATATAAGCTCTAAAATTCCCTAAATGTGCATAATCATAAACAGTGGGCCCACAAGTATAAAATCCAACTTTTTTTTCTTTTAAAGGAATAAAGATTTCTTTTTTTCTTGTTAATGTATTGTAAAGTTTTAACATTTTTTAATCTTACATTTTTTACTTTTTATTTCTTTTGATTTTAATAATCGTTATATTAAAATTCAACATTTTTTCAATCTTTCAAAAAATTTACTATAGAAATTTTATAGAGAAAAAATTCTATAATATTTTCTCAGCAGATAGTTTCACTTAACCAACCAACCGATTTAACTTCAAATCTCATCATATTTTTATCGATTCCATTAATCCTTGGTTTTATTACAATAATTGTTCTTGGAGCATTTTTTGGGGGTTGTATCCCAAATGTTGCATACGTAACTTCTCCCGGGGCAGCTGTAATTGTTCCTGAAAGTCTCTCAGGGATCCATGTTTTCACTTCAGCAGTAATGTCCCTCCCTCCGCTAATTGCACTTACGATAACATATTCATAATTATAATTAGTTACAACCTCAGGATTAAATCCGCAACCAACAACATTATACTTATTCGGAATTATTGTAAATGTTTGCTTCGTTCCCATACATACTATTTCCTGCCCCTTTTCTTCTCCAAATAACTTATTGATTTCATCTTGTGCCCCTTCTAAAGTTGTTGATGCTATTCTTAATGCACCACATGATATTGTCCTTAATAATGTTAATCCTAAAATAAGCATAATTACAGACAAAACAATAACAATTACTGTTGTCATTGACATCTCTATTGCTGCTTTCTTACTTTTTAGAATGTTTTTCATTTCTCCTCTTTTCCTACAATTCTTAATTAAATCCAATTTATAAAACTTTTCTTATTAAGGAAAAATTAACTCAATTTTAGTGATTAAATACTTCTGATAAACTTGCATTCAGGACTTACTTCGATAAAATGTTTTGCTGTTCCATTTTGCCAGCTTTTGCACTGATTTTCCTGTAAATTGTCTATGCTTTGTCTTGGAGAATGTGCGACATCACAAACCCAATCAGTGTCAGCAATAGGATCTAGAAGACATTCTGATGACAAGTTTTTTCCTTCATTAATTTGTTTTTGACATTCATTTATGCAAGCATTTTTTATACTTTCAATTTTGCTTTCAGGAATACACCCGTTAATTCCTGTTATAAACATTGTTAAAAACAAAAGAAAAATTATTACTTCCTTTTTCATTTAAATCCTTCTTATGGGAAGGGGGGGATTTGAACCCCCGACACCATGGTATCCGAATAAAATTTATATTTTTCTTCAGCCATGTGCTCTCCCAGGCTGAGCTACCTTCCCATATCTTAAATGAAAAGAATTAATTTTTACTTTTAAAGGTTGTGGTATAAGCAACAAATTTCATTTATAGAAATAAAAAAGTAAGCGCACAGAAATCATAAAGATTTCTGGCGTGCTGAAAATCTTTTGATTTTCAAGCATAGCGATTAGGCCGCCTTTTGTCATTTCCTGCAACTAAATGCAGACAAAATGTTCCGACATTTTACTAAGCCTTCCTTTTGGAAGTTGCACCGGCCAAGACATCCGTTTCATCAATTCTTATAGGAATCTCAATTCCTTTGCTAAAGCTTAGAAAATATTACTACTTTTACTACTTTCTATTGGCTTTAGCCTGAATATCATTGTCCCTATAAGCTGTGTCGTTTCTGTTATGGAGCTATGCCTCACAGCATGCTTCTTTCGAAGCTGGCCATATTATGCGATTTTATTTTACGTTGCGAAACGAAAATCGCAAATGGTGGGCGGACCTTCCTCAGAAATCGCTTACTCATATTTAAAGAGTAATTGCCTTTTTGGGCTGCGACTCCGTAAGTCGGTTTCGCTACTTACTTATTTTCTATCTCAACGAAGCTTATAAATTTTTTCTTTTAGAAAAACAAAATAATACAAAATAAATTAATCAAATATATTCTTTAGAATTAATTTTATTTAATTTTTCATTTTCTTTTGTCATCTTCTTAATCATTGCAATATACTCAGGAATCTTTTCTTTTTCTATAATTCTAAATATATCATCTTCAGATTTCTCTTGTTTGGTGTGCATATCTAAATAATTAACTAGTATACTGCTTGCAGGATATTCTTTATGTTTTTCAATAAATTTCATGAACTCTGTTTCTTTTTCTTCTATCATTTTTTATTAAAAAATAAATCGAAGAACAGTTCGCTAAACACTCTAAATTTTTAAGTGAGGCTTTTAGTAGTTGCCGGCTGAATGCATTGCTGCACTTACACCGCAACTCTATCAACGTCATGTTTTATGACGGCCTTAGTTGTCTCTTTTTGCGAAAGGCTTCGAGCTTAGATGCGTTCAGCTCTTATCCCCCAAAGCGTGACTGCGCAGCCTTCCTTTCGAAAACTGCTACATCAGAGGCTTCCGACTTCCGTTCCTCTCGTACTAGAAAATCGTTTCACTCAGACAACAACACACCTAGTAGATATCATGCCAACTGTCTCGCGACGTTGTCAACCCAGCTAACGATCCCTTTTAATGCGTGAACTCCGACACCCTTGGCCGCCTGTCCACGGCCAGGATAGGGAGAGCCGACAGCGGAGTAGCAAACCGCGCCGTCAATATGGACTATCGGGCGCGACGACCCTATTATCCTTGGGGTACCTTTTCTGTTACATTCGGCTGCCACTAAAACAGCACGAAGGGTCGCTAAGCCCCTCTTTCGAGTCTGCATTCCTCTCTTTACAGAATACAGTCAGGCAAGCATTTGCCTTCGCACTCTTCACTACATTTCCAACGTAGTTGAGCTTACCTTTGGGCCCTGGTGATATCTTTTCGCCAGGGTGCCGCCCCAGCCAAACTGCCCGCCTGTCACTGTCCCTCTTTCGAGGTAAGCATCCTCATGATCATTAGGTAGTTTCACATTGTCGCTCCGTCTACGCCAAAGCTCGACATCTACGCTCCTACCTACGCTATGTAACAATCATAAAGACACAATAACAAGTTGCAGTAAAGGTCCACAAGGTCTCCGCTTCCCACTAGGCGTCTCTGGTCTTTTCACCAGAAAGATTGGTTCGGGAGGTTCTAGTTAGGGACAGTGGCAGTCTCATTACGCCATTCATGCACGTCACCATTCAGATGACAAGGCATTACGCTACCTTAAGAGCCTCATAGTTAGGCCCGCCGTTAGATGGGCCTTAGCACCCTTGTAAAGATGTTTGAGACACCATCGCTGGGCAGGCATCACCAGTCGTACGCATCCTTTCGGATTAGCGACTAGCTACGTTTTTAATAAACAGTTGGACCACCCTGGTCACTGCGACCTGTCAATGCTTTACAAAGACAGGCATTTCTTCTTGCGAACTTACGAAACCAATTTGCCGAATTCCCTTAACTAGTTTGACCTCTCATGTCTTAGCCTTCTCAGCCAGAGCACCTGTTCCGGTTCTTGGTACGGCTACCAATATTTTCAAAACTTGATTTTTCACTGGTTCCAGGATTTTGCAAAATTACTCCTTATGAATTCACTCAGATCTTAGCATTACGCTCCCTGAGTTTCTTCATAAAGTCTCCGAAGAGATTTGCATATCCCGAAACTTTCAAGTTATCATCATCTATTGGTAGGGTCTGAATATTAACAGACTGTCCTTTCGTGTTTCTCAGTTAAGGAAACACTTAGGCACCGCCTAACCCTCAGTTAATCGATAGTGCTGAGGAACCCTTGCTCTTACGACAGTTTCGGTTCTCACGAAACACCGATCCTACTAAAGCCAGGATCTTCATTGTTAGTCGCTCCATATTTTCTCTCGAAAATACTTCTGCGCGACTAACACGCCTATCTACCCTAAATCTCTTTCGAGATTAGCTTTGGTCTCGGTGGCTTGCTTAGTCCCGTCCATTTTCGAGGCCTCAATCCTCGACAAGTGAGCTGTTACGCTTTCTTTAAAGGATGGCTGCTTCTGAGCCTACCTCCTTGCTGTCTCAGGATCAAGACACTCTTTAATAACAATTAGCAAGCACTTAAGGACCTTAACCACAGTCTCCCTTGTTCGGGTCTCGGACTACAACCTTACGCCGCAGCCCTGTTTCCAGTCTTATTGACTTGCAAGTTCAGAGTTGGAAAAGGCACCGTACCCAAAAGGATCTGCATGCCGAATCCGTCGCTTTACCTCGCAAGCAAAACAGACTAGACTATACTGGAGTATATTTCGATAGGAACCAGCTATCACCGAGTTAGATTGGCTTTTCACCCCTAACCCCAAATCATCAAAACGCATGTTCACAGAACTTGTTCAGACCTCCACCTTCCGTTAGGAAGGCTTCATCTTGTTTAGGGCTAGATCATCTCGGATTCGGGTCCGTTATAAGTGACTGACGCATTTTCATACGCTCTCTCATCGAGAATCGCTTTCGCTACGACTACTTTACATTAATCTTGCCACTTACAACAACTCCCTGGCCTGTTCTTCAAAACGTACGCTACAACTCCGAAGAGCCGTAGCAACCTATAACTGCTAGATTTCAAGTTCTTTTCATCTCTCGCCAGAGATACTTTTCAGCTTTCCCTCACGGTACTATTACGCTATCGGTCTTGGACATATATTTAGAGTTAGCTCTTAGTTGAGCCATATTCACGCTTCCAATCCAGGAAACGTTACTCTTTGTGAGCAATCTCCATACAAACTTTTTCTACGAGGCTATCACTCTCTACGGCCTCTCTTTCCAGAGAAGTTTGAAATTGTTTGCCCAGGAGTGCACTCACACCACATCTCTTTTTTCTTTCGAAAAAAGATTCGGTTTGCTCTGTGCCGCTTTCGCTCGCTGTTACTAACGGCATCATTTTTATTTTCTTTTCCTGGGAGTACTAAGATGTTTCAATTCCTCCCGTTAGCGTTCTTAATGAACTTCCTTTCGGAACTGTTTCAGATTCGGGAATTCTGGGATCAAATCTTGCGTGCAGATCCCCCAGACTTATCGCAGCTTGCCACGCCCTTCTTCGCTATCCAAGCCAAGCTATCCGTCTAGCAGCTTAAAAAATTTATTCAACCTAGTGTTGCGAACTGTTCTTCTTCATTGTGATTATCACTCAGCTTATTCCAAATCTGTTTCAATTTGGAACAATGTAAAAATGCACTGAATAGTGTTAACTCGTTAAGTTGCCAATGAAAAATTTCATATGGCATGGACCCGTCGGGATTCGAACCCGAGACCTCTTCCGTGCAAGGGAAGCATTCTACCACTGAACTACAGGCCCTACAAGAGACAAGATGAAATGCTTCACTGAATGAGATTTATTTTTTTGTCTATTTAATTTGCAACATACAATTTTTAGGAGGTGATCCATCCGCAGGTTCCCCTACGGATACCTTGTGACAACTTAACCTTCCTCATCATATTTAGATTCGTTTCTTTCGAACCTCATCTAAAAATGACTCGGATGGTTTGATGGGCGGTGTGTGCAAGGAGCAGGGACTCATTCACCGTTCTCTGCTAAAAAACGATTACTAGGGATTCCAGCGTCATGAACCTGAATTACAAGGTTCAATCTGAACTGAGCTGCACTTTAGGGGATTAGCTTCTCCTTTCGGAGTTGCATCTCATTGTATGCAGCATTGCCGCGCGCGTGTAGCCCAGGGGATTCGGGGCATACCACCTGTCATGAACTGCACCTTCCTCTCCCTTACGGGAGCAGTCTGTGCAATGTGTTCTCTCTCCAAGTAACAATTGCACACGCAGGTCTCGCTTGTTACCTGATTTAACAGGGCACTTCACAGCACAAGCTGACGACGGCCATGCACCTCCTCTCAGCGTGTCTGGTAAGCCCTTCAGACTGACCTTCATTCTGCTGTCGCTCCTGGTGAGGTTCACGGTGTAGAATCTGATTGAACCGCACGCGTCACCCCTTGTAGTGCCCCCCCGCCAATTCCTTTAAGTTTCGGCCTTGCGGCTATACTCCCCAGGTAGCATACTTCCGCCTTCGCTTCAGCACTGCATTCTCTCAAGGAGAACACAATGTTTAGTATGCAGCGTTTACTGCCAGGACTACATGGGTATCTAATCCATTTTGCGCCCCTGGCCTTCATTCCTCACCGTCAGAACTGTCCTCGCAAGATGCCTTCGCCATTGTTAGTCCGCCTGAGATTAAAACATTTTACCGCTACCTCAAGCGTACTTCTTGCGTCTTCCAGTCTCTAGCGATGCAGTATCCCTTGCACGCTCTATTGTTAAGCAATAGAATTTCACAAGGGACTTGCAAAGCAAGCTACGAATGTTTTAGACCTAATAAATGTGGTTGCGACTCGGACTGCTGGGATTACCGCGGCGGCTGGCACCAGTCTTGCCCAGTCCTTATTCGCCTACCTTTTTACAGTAGACAAAAGCTTTCATAAAAATGAAAGCACTTTGGATTCCTTTCTCATCCTTGCGGACATTGGAAAATTTCCTCGCCTGCTGCACTCCATAGAGCTGGGAATAGTGTCTCAGATTCCCTCTCAGGGCACCCCCGTTAAGGGCCCTTACCGATCATTGGCTTGTTGAGTAGTTACCTCAACAACTACCTAATCGGCCGCAGCCTCATCCTAAGACTCTTACGATTTCAAAAAAAGCTCATTCCAGAAACTTTTTTCTATCAAGCATTAGCCTCAGTTTCCCGAGGTTATTCTCGATCTTAGGTTAGATTAGCTACGTGTTGCTGAGCAGTTCGCTTCCCTCTTGCGAGAGAAAACTTGCATGGCTTAGCAGAATCCAAATAGCCGCAACCTCTAGCAGGATAAACTAGAATTGATTACAAAGCCGGCTAACAAAAAATGTTAGCAAAATTAGAATTGTAGTTGCACTAAATGCTTGCCTCTTGTACATCATACCTTAGCGATGTTAAGGCACTCATTCAGTGACATTTTTACTTTTTTCTTAAAAAAAGATGATTTATAAATTTTTTGCTTAAGAGTTTTTTTCTAATTATCTTTTTCATTTTTTCTTTTCTTCTTCTCTCTGTAGAAATGCATTCGTTACTACTTTATGTGCAATTTCTATACAGATTTTTCTCCTTTTATCACTTCATAGGGATAACAAAACGAAAGATTTAAATATATTGCAATATATAAAATAACATGAAAACTGACAAATATGATGAAGAGCCAAATACTGCTCTGGCAGCTAAGGCTGAAATAAAGCATATGGTTCAAACAGTATTATATCGACCAGAACCAGTACCTTATACTCCAAAGATAGTTATTACTCCAAGAGAAAAGAGTGAAGAAGAAAAATTAATTGAATTAATAATCCAGAGATTTTAGGAGGAAAATTTAATAAATTAAAATGATAACTAAAGAAAAAAGAACTTTAGAAGAGCTTTGTAATGATGTTAAAAATGCCTTAACTCAAGAGGCAGAGAAAATAAAAAATATTAACGGAGAAAGTATAAAGAACATCAAGGAATTTTTAAATAAAATAGAAGGATTAGATCTTCCAGCAGATGAAATTGCACCTATTATAGTCTCTGCCATAAAAGATTCTTTATATTCCAACATAACATCCGCCTTAAACAGTATAGATTCTATTCGTGACATTTCATTACCTCTTTACTTAGAAAAATGTCGTGAAAATTACAAAGGTGACAAATTTGATAAACTTTCAAAAGCAGTTATAACCGGACTTACTGCTTTAAGAAAAGAAGGCATTATCAGCTATAATGCAGAAACAGGTTGCTTTAATATTAAAGATGCAAAATTTGAAAAAATAAAAATTATATCTCAACCTTCAGTAACTATACCAATTACTCCTTTACAATCATCTGCTCAAGCATCAACTTCTATTCCTACTGTAAAAAATATTGAAACAGATATAGAAAAGACTATAAATGAATTCCAAACAAGAACAAGATACTTAACAAAACTTCAAATAGAAACTATTTTAGAAATTTTAACAGATGATTCTTTATCTGCAAATTATAGAAAAAGAGCTAAAGTAGATTCTCCTCCTTGGAAAATGGCCAATGCAATTGGAAACGCTCTTAATTATGTTAATCCTGAAAACATTGACGAAGAAGATCTTATAGCTAAAATAACTTATTTTAACCTTAATGAAAAAATAATACAACATTTTAAAAACGATCTTAGTCAAGGAACCTTAAATTTATTGAAAGACTCCAAAGTTATATATGAATGTAAAGAAAAAAAGATAGAAGCCAAAAGAGAAGTAGACTTTTTGAAATATCCTCATCCAGATTTTAGAGAAGCTTTCCTTGAGACAGATTTATCTTCAAATAAACTAAAAGCTAGTAAACTTCTTAAAGAAAATTTCTATAGCACTAAATTCGAAATTCCTCAAATGACACCAGATGAAGAAAAAATTATAGAAATATTAAAAGGAATAAAGTTATATGAAGAATTAAGCATTCCAAAGAATCTAAATGGCAACGGGATAGTATATAAAGCTGATGCAAAAATTCAATCACCTGAAAAAATACCAAAAATAAGAGAATTTAATTACAAAAAACTTGCTCTTGCAATAGGGCTTGCTACTGCTTTAGGTTTAGCATATATTGAAAAGAACAAAATCCAAACCTCTCTCGATTATTTAAAATACAATATTTTATCTTCAGTTAGTCAAAAATTAGATAATGCTATTTACAAAATAAATCAGTTTATTGACCAAAAATAATGAATTATACATTAAAATCAGGTTTTTATAAAGGAAAAAATATAGCACAAATAGCATTGACTAGCTATAGCGGATATGAGCATCTAAAGAAAATTCTTGAACATTGGCAAGGAAGTAATCATCAATTAGCAAAAGATATTTCATATGTCATTAATCAGCTAAATCATTTTGTCCCAATTGTAAACTGTAAATATTGTAATAATCCTGCAGAAAAAATTCATACCCCTTACAAGTGGGAAACAAATCCATATAGCGGCAAGAAATATAGAGATTTTCAGCTAAATGCTTCAGAATATTACTGTTCAAAACATTCTAAAAATTATTACAAAAATAATATTCATATTACAAATATAAAATTTGATTCGATAATCTATTATAACAATAAAAAAGAAGCATTAAACTATTTTCTTTATAATTTAATGGGTTTTAAAGGGAAAAAAACAGCCAAAAACTGCAAAATTTTCATAAGAAATTTAAAGCAGAAGCATTTAGCTGCACCTGATTCAATTAAATCAGTCCAGCTTGATTTATTCTGATTCTAACTTGAAAAAATATTTGTAACTCCATCTTTTTTTTCAAGCCTTATTATATTGTCAACAAAACTTTCTATTTTTTGTTCATGAGAGACAATAATAATTTGTTCAGCCTTTAATTCAGAAAGAACGTCCCTCATTTTATTTAGCTGTTCAGATGAAAAGCCATCTGTAGGCTCATCAAGAATCAGTAAATCTTTTGTTTTAATGTTTGACATTATAGAATTTATTGTGTGATTCAATGCGAGCCTATAAGCAAGAGCAGCAGCTGTTCTCTCGCCTCCAGATAAATAGTCGTACTCTATTTCATAACCATCTTGTTCTATTATTGGTTTAAATTCTTCATCTATCCTCGCGGATAGTCCTTCGGCAAGCATTGAAAACCATTTTTTAAACAACTGTGAGAATTCATAATGTACCTTTATCATTACATTTTTTTCTATCTCTGAAACAATCTGTAGGAAATCTTCAGAAAGCCATCTTTCAAGCCTTTTGAGATATATTATCTTTTCTTTTATTTTTTCTTTTTCGCTTATCTCTTTTAGAATTTCTCCAATTGCTTTTTCAATTCCTTCGATTTGTTTTTCTGCCTTTGCCTTTATTATAGCAAGATTTCTTTCCTCTTCAATTGCTTCTGTAAGTAGACTTTTTACAGTAATATAATTTTTTTCAGAGTTAGCAAGAATTTTTATCCTTTCAGATAAATCTTTCAAAACTTTTTCATTCTCTATAATTTTTATTTCTTCTTGAACAATAAAATCAGCTAGCATTCTTTCTCTACTTTGTTTTTCTCGCAGATTTTCCATCTTTATCTTTATTATAGAAGCTTCTTTTTCTTTTTCTTTCAGAATAGCAATTTCTTCTTTGATTTTATTTACCGATTTCAAAATATCTTCCTTTTCTTTTATACTCTCTATTATTTCAGAATTTATTCTTAAAATTTCATCAGTAGATTTTTTCTTTATTTTTATTTTATGTTCTTCTGGCACATTTTGCTTGCATGTCGGGCATTCTCCAAGTTTTGCAATTTCAGACGAAATTTTTTCATTTCTTAATTTTTCTGTTTCAAGTATAGCAATTTTTTTATTTATTTCAATGAATTTTTTTTCATTCTCCATTAAATTTTGCTCTTTTATCTTTATCTCATCAGAAAAATTTTTTACTTCAATTGGTTTTATTTCTTTTTCTAAAACCGATATCTGATTTTTTAAGATTTCAATTTCTTCTTTGCTTTTCTTTATTGCATTTTTTTTCTCTATAATTTCAGATTCTTTTCTAGCAAATTCTGTTCTTAAGCTGTTTAGTTCTTTCATCTTAATTTCAATTTCATCAAGTTTATTTCTTCTTTCTTTAACTATCGCTAAAATATCATCATGCTTTGATTTTGCAACTGCTAAATCCCCTTTTATCTTTTTCATTTCATTTTCTTTAGTTTTTAATTCATCTTTTTTTGAGTTTAAATCTGCAATGATTCCTTCTTTACTTCTTATCTCACTCCTTAATCTTGATGTTATTTTATTGATATTTTCAGTTATTATCTTATATTTATCAATATCAAAAACTCTCCTTAATATATTCATTCTAGTATCAGAATCTTCAAGAAGAATATTTTTCATTTCTTCTTGTGCAGTATAAACTGTGTAACGGAAAAGAATAGGATTTTTATTCATAAACTCTTGTGGGTAGTTTAATAATTCAAGGATCTTAGATTTTGCCTCATTAGACGAAATTTCTTTTTCTTCTCCATCTATCTTTAATCTGCATTTATCTTGACTTACAGAATCTCTGATCTTTTTGAGTTTTCTTTCAATAATTATATCTTTGCCGTCGATTTCAAAATTTAATTTTACTGTCCCAGAATTTCTACCATTTTTTAATAATCCTGTTCCTGATCTTCCTTTTAATAATCCAAAAAGTGCAAATTCTACTGCGAGTAGTATTGTAGATTTTCCAGAACCAATATCTCCTGAGAGTAACAGTGAACCAGAAGGGAATTCTATTTCTTGCTTGTTGTAGCTTCTTATATTTTCAAGCCATATTTTTTTGAGTTTCATATTTTTATTCCGATGATTTTTGAAAATTCTTCCATTAATCTAGATTCAAAAGCTTCTGATTTTTCTCCTTCAAGCTTTTCAATAATCATCGACTTAATTAATAAATTAGAGAATTTTGAAAACTCTCCTTTTTGCTTTGAGATAATCTCTTTTTCAATATCCTCAACATTTTCAGATTTTAGTTCTGATTTAATTTTAAATTCAGGGTTTTCGAGTCCTGAAAGATTTTTTAAGAGCGTATAACATCCACCTTTTTTTGCCTCTTTTTCTATTTCCAAAAAATTAATATCAGAAGTTTTCCCCATCGCAAGAGTTCCTGTAATTTTAATCATTACTATATTATCTTTAATTTTTTCATGCTTTAATTTCTGCACAATCTCAGAAGTTATTATTTCAGGAGCTTTACAATCTGCATTAACATTTATTTGAAATATATTTTTTTCTTTTATTTCGTATCTTTCTATCTCAATATTTTTATTTTTTTCATTAACTATAAAGAATCCTCCATTACCAAGCTCTTCAAGTTCAGAAAAATTGTTTGGAAATAAAGGTCCTGGATAAATGATTAATTTTCCATCAATTTTCATATTAAAAGGTTTGTGAATATGCCCAAGTGCATAATAATCGAATCCTTTTGGTAGTTCTTCGACGTCTATTCCTGACATAAATTCATTTATTTTGTTTTCATTTATTGTTGTATGTAGTGCAAGAATTTTTAGTTTGTCTCCCTTTATTTTTACTTTTACTTTTTTTATCAATTCTTTTTCTAATTCACATTTTTTTCCAGAAATCCCAGCAAGAATAACATTTTCTTTTTCTAAAACTTGCATTTCATCTTTGTCTATTCTTTCTATATTTTCACAAAGCCCTGCTTTTTCCAACACATCTAAAAATGTTTTTCCAGATGCAGAATAATCATGAGAGCCAGCAATTATATAACAGGGAATATTTTTTTCTTTTAACTTCCTGAGTTTTTCTGTTGCTACCTTTAAAATATCGATAGAGGGCATTGCATTGTCAAACAAATCTCCAGTTATTAATACAAAATTTACTTTCTCAGAAATGCATGCTTCAATCGCTTTTTCAAATACATTAAGATTAAGTCGCTGTAATTCAGGATTTCTCCATCCTCCAAGATGGCAATCAGCAATGTGTGCAAATTTCATTTTGTCCTTAACCTTTATTTTCAAGAAAAAACTTTAATTTATTAAATTTATTATAATGGATACACAATAGCAAATCCATTAAAAATCATCCTCATTTGTGATCAGAAAGGTAGCTTAATTATCTCTGTTTTCAATACATATCTTACTCCAAGCAGGAAAATTATCAACAGAAATATAATAGCAGCAACTGAAATTATTACTATTCTTATAAAATTTTTTTTCTTTTGTGATTTTGTTTCAATTTTTGGAATTTCTGGAAGAGGTTTTTCTTTAATAAATTTTTCAATTCTTGGTTGAATTGCTGAAAGAGAGGCTTTTATTTTTTCTTCTCCGAATGACTTTGCTGCCTCTTCAACATCTTCTTTTTTATAACCTGCATTAATAAAAGTTAATTTTGCTTTTTCAAGATTATATCCTCTTTCAAGTGCATTTCTTAAGCCAACAATAATATCTTGAATATCTTCTTCTGTCATGTTTATATTATTAAACTAATCAATCTTCAAAACTTGCCCATTCTGCAAAAGATGTATCGTTTCTCCAAGCCTATATCCAAGTTCTCCGGCAAGCTCTGCCAAAGGAGTTCTTTTGTCCAAATCGCCATGGGCAGGAATAATATGCTTTGGCTTTAACATTGTTATTAAATCTCTCAAGTCTTCTCTACCACAATGTCCTGATGTATGGACATCAGTAAAAATCCTTGCTCCTTTTTCTTTTAGTCTTTTCTCTATTCTACTTCTGTTTGCTATATTTATTGGTGAAGGAATTACTCTTGAACTGAATATCACATGATCTTTATTTGAAAATTTGAATGGCCAGTAATCTCTTGATAGTTTATCAAGTACAGAATCAGGCTCGCCTTGGTGTCCTGTGCATACAATAAGCCACTTATTTCTTTCTTTTTCTATTTGTTTAAGCTTTTTTTTAATCTGATTAGCGTAGGTTACTAATTCAATGTCTTTCACAAAAGGCGCCAGTCGAAGTCGTGCAGCAGAACTTACATACTTATATAACGATCTTCCAAGAAAAATTATTTTTCTGTTTAATTGTTTGCCGAAATCTACAATGCTTTTTAGCCTTGCGATATGGGAAGAGAAAGTAGTGACTATAATACATCCATCTTTGTTATTTGTTCCAAGCAAAACATCTTCTAATAAATCTCTTGCTATTTTTTCGCTAGGTGTTTTTCTTTCATCACCAGAATAAAGGGAATCAACAATTAATGCAAGTACCCCTTCATTTCCAAGTTCAATAAGCCGCTCATAATTTGGCTTTTTTCCGAGTATTGGAGAATTGTCAAATTTAAAGTCATTGGCATAAAGAATAACCCCCTTTTCTGTATGAACTGCAATCATAGCTGTTTGTATAGTGCTGTGAGTAATATTAATAAATTCAATTTTATATCCATTATTCTTAAAGCTAGAATTTGGAGTTACAACTCTCAATGGATTTTTTAATTTTATTTCATTATCTTTTAGCAAAGTTTTAAGTACCTCTATTGTAAATGGCGTAGAAGCAATCTCAGCATTAGGGTATCTTGATGCTAAAAAAGGAATAGCCCCTACATGGTCAAGATGTGCATGAGTTACTAATAAAGCCTTAACTTTATTTTTTATCCCACTTTCATCTAGAATCAAATCATTTGGAACAGCATCTATACTTCTTAGCATCTTTTCATTATATGCTGCCTTCATGCTATCTTCCATTTCTACTATCGGTGGGAGGAAAAGTCCACAATCGAAGATAAAGGCATCTTTTTCAAGTTCAAGACAGGTCATATTTCTACCAACTTCATCATAACCCCCAATTGCATGCAGTTTTATTAACATTTTATTAGCTATTTACAATTTTATAAAGGAGAAAATGGTTTATAATCCTTGCTTTTTAAGAAAACTTTTTAACTTGTATGTTTCTTTGATTTATATGAAACCATATCTATTTATCAGCATTACAGTACTTGTATTAATAGTAACAATAATTTTTATTCAAAAAACAGGGTATCAGTGCAACAATGATTCCGACTGTGTTCCTGCAAGTTGTTGTCATGCAACTCAATGTGTTCCTAAAGAAATAGCTCCAAACTGTTCCGATATAGTTTGCACAGCAGAATGCGTTCAAAATACACTTGACTGTGGTCAAGGTTCTTGTTTCTGTGAAAAGGGAATGTGCATATCAAAAATAAGATGACTAAAATAAAAAAAATAAAATTGAAATTATTACCTTCTCTTAAAGAAGAAAAGCACTATCTTGTTTTTCGAGGTGATAAAGAAAAAGTAGTTACAGCTTTGAAAGAATTTTTAGGTATTTTAGGTATCGCAAAAGCTTCTCCTATGATAATCGAAACAAAAAAGGACATAGGAATATTAAGTTTTAATAGAAAATACACAAATGAAATTAAAACAGCATTAATCTTTTATAATATAAAGACTATTGGAATATCAGGAACACTAAAAAAAGCAAAAGAGAAATTTATAAAATAATATTCATTTTTTATAAAAGCAAAGATTTAAAAATTGTATCTATTTTCTAACAATGGAAAGAAGAAAAGGAGTTAGTTATTAATGAACTTCTGTTGAAAAATGGAAATGCCAATGCAGCATCAAATAATGGGTTATGATAGGACTAGCGCTATTTTTAGTCCAGATGGTCATCTCTTGCAAGTAGAATATGCAGAAAAAACCGTAAGGCTTGGAAGTAGCTCTATAGGGCTAGTGGCTACTGATGGAGTTGTTATCATAGCAGATAAAAGGATAAAAGACAGGTTGATGGTTCCTGAATCTTCAGCTAAAATATTTGAGATAGATAGCCATATTGCAGCAACAGCAGCAGGAATTTTAAGTGATGCAAGAGTTTTGCTGGAAAGAGCGCAATTAATAGCTCAACAACATAGGGTAACATATGATTCTCCAGTTGATATAGAATCTTTAGTAAAAGAAATTGCGAATATAAAACAAGCTTATTCGCAATATGGTGGAGCAAGACCCTTCGGAGTTGCACTGTTATTTGCTGGTGTAGAAGATGAAACCAAAAGTCTTTTTGTTACAGATGTTACAGGAAATTATTTTGGTTTTAAAGCAACAGCCATAGGTGAAAATGATGAAAAAATAAAAGAAATGCTAAGAAAAGATTATAGGGAAAATTTTAATATTGAAAATTGCATAAAATTGTCACTTGATATTTTCAAAAAACTTCTAGGCAAAAGCTTTGATATTAATCGCTTCGAAGCAGCTTATATTGATAAGGATAAAAAATTCAAAAGACTTGTCGGAGATGAACTCCGCAGGTTTCTTAAATAAATTAAATTATTAAAGATGGAAAAAACATTTCTTTCAGATAGTAAAAAAAATCTAGTAGTTGCAAGAATAAAATCACATGGTAAACATTTTGAGATTCTTGTTTTTTTAGATAAGGCTTTGGAATTAAAAAAGACAGGTAAGGGAAATATTCTTAATATTCTTGAATCTCCAGGAATTTTTTCTGATATAAAAAAGGGTATAAAAGTAAAAAATGAAGAACTTGAAGAGGTATTTGGTACAACTGATATTTACAAAATAGCTGAAAAAATAATCAAAGAAGGCGAGCTGCAGCTTCCTCTTTCATACAAAGAAAGTGTAAGAGAAATAAAGTACAAGCAGATTATCGATTGGCTTTCATCTTCTTGTTCAGACCCTAAAGGAATTCCATATCCTCCTGAAAGAATAAAAAATGCAATAGAACAGGTAGGAGCAAAAATAGATGAGTCAAAGCCGGCAGAAGAACAAGCAATAGCTATCTTAAAACTTATACAAAAGATCATGCCAATAAAGTTAGCAACAAAAAGACTTACAATAAAGATTCCTTCAATATATACTGGAAAACTTTATGGTTATCTTAAAGATTTTATTTTGAGTGAAGAGTGGCTTTCTGATGGCTCTTTATCATGCACTGTAGAAATTCCTACAAAACTTCAATCAGAGTTTTATGATAAATTGAACTCAATTACTCACGGAGCTGCGATAACAAAGGAAATTTAAAAATGACAGAAAAAGAAACCAGAGAAAATGAAGTTATTATTGAAATGAATGGTGAAGAAAATAAAAGGGAAATTGTAGTACCAGGAGAAATAGTAGCTTCAGGTACATCGTTTCTACCAGGTGAAAATACAAAAAGAGAAGGTGAAGATATAATTGCAACACGCTTTGGTTTACTCGATAAAGAGGGAAGACTTGTAAAAATAATTCCTTTATCAGGAATTTATCTACCAAGAAAAGGAAATATAATAATTGGAAAAGTTGAAGATATAACTTTCAACGGCTGGCTTATGGATATAAATTCTCCTTATAAAGCTTTTTTGCCTATATCGGAATGTAGAGGATTTATAAGCAAAAGAGAAGATTTATCTACAATTTTTAGTATTGGAGACATGGTAATTGCACAAGTAGTAGCTGTAAAGTCTAAAGGTGTTGATTTAACAACAAGAGACAAAGGATTACATAAAATTGAAAATGGCTTGATAATAAAAATTAACAGCTCAAAAGTACCAAGGGTTATAGGAAAACAGGGCAGTATGATTAATCTTATAAAACAGGAAACAGGTTGTAATATTGTTGTCGGCCAAAATGGCATAATTTGGATAAAAGGAGATGATGTTGAGCAGGAACTTCTTGCCAAAGAAGCAATTAAGCTTATAACAGAAAAGAGTTTTACAGAAGGTTTGACAGATTTTATCAAAAATTTTCTGGAAAAATCAAAAAATAAGAAAAAATGACATATACAAAAAGATTTGATGGAAGAAAAGCGGATGAAATGAGGCCTATAGAAGCAAAGGTCAATGTAGTTCCAAGAGCAGATGGTTCAGCATATTTCGCTTTTGGAGATACTAAAGCAGTCGCAGCAGTTTACGGTCCAAGACCTTTGCATCCAGTATTCCTACAAAACCCTGAAAAAGGAATTTTAAGAGTTTATTATGATATGCTTTCCTTTTCTGTTCCTGAGAGAAAAAAACCAGGTCCTGCAAGAAGAAGCATAGAAATTTCCCATGTAACTAAAAAAGCTCTTGAACCAGTTTTACTTTTATCTTCATTCCCAAATACAGTTATCGATGTTTTCATAAATATCTTACAAGCTAATGCATCAACAAGGTGTGCAGGAATAAATGCTGCTTCGTTAGCATTGGCGCATGCCGGTATTCCTATGACTGATTTAGTCGGGGCAGTTAGCATAGGTTACGTTGGTGGAACAGTAGTTACCGACTTAACAAAAGAAGAGGAAGATTATGAAGAAGATGGAGAAAAAATGGTTTCTGACATTCCAATGGCATTTTTACTTCGTTCAAACAAACTTTCACTTTTGCAGCTTGACGGAAAAGTTAGCGCAAAAGAGCTGAAAGAGGCGATAGATGCCGCAAAAAAAGCATGTTCAAAAATATATGAAATTCAGAAAAAAGCATTAAAAGAAATTTAAAAAAATGGAAATATCAAATCTAACAAAAAAGCGGATAGTTGAATATCTTGAAAAAGGAAAGCGTTTTGACAAGCGTGAATTACTTGAATATAGACCTATTTCAATTGAACTTGATTATTCAAAAAATGCAGAAGGCTCAGCAAAAGTCAAAATAGGAGAAACAGAGGTTGTTGCAGGAGTTAAAATGAGTGTTGGCGAACCTTATACAGATTCCCCAGATTCAGGGGTGCTAGTTACTACAGTAGAGCTTTCACCAATGGCATCAGAAAAATTCGAACCAGGACCACCGAGTATAGAATCAGTAGAGCTTGCAAGAATAGTAGATAGAGGAATTAGAGAGTCCGGTTATATAGATTTAAAAAAATTATGTATTAGAAAAGGTGAACTTGTATGGATAGTAAATCTTGATATCTATCCCATAAATGATGCAGGAAATCTAATAGATGCGAGTGCAATGGCTGCTGTTGCCGCATTATCTCGGACAGTTTTTCCAAAGTTAGAAAATGATAAAGTTATTTTTGGAGAAATGACAAATAAAAAACTTCCATTAACTGAAAAAATGCCTTTAGTTCTTACATTCTATAAAATAGGAAAACACATTATTCTAGATCCTGTAACAGAAGAAGAAGAGGCAAGTGAGGCAAGATTAACCGTAGCGATATCAACAGAAAAAAAAGAGGATTTTATCAATGCTTTGCAGAAAGGAGGGGATAAACCTCTGACATTAGATGAAACAATGCACATAATAGATAGTGCATTCAAAAATTATAAAAAATTAAAAGAAATATTTAATAAAGAGCAAAAAATAAAAAAATAGACATGGAGAAATACACAAAATATGAAAAAGCAAGAATTTTAGGAGCAAGAGCATTGCAGCTTGCAATGAATGCTCCTCTTTTACTTAATATTCCAAAAGAAAAACTTGAAGAGATGAATTATGATCCTTTAAAAATTGCAGAGTATGAATTTAATGCAGGTGTTCTTCCTATAACTGTAAAAAGACCTTTTCCAGCAAAAGAAGAGGCCAAAGAAGAATTAGCAGAAGAATTGGAAGAAGAGATAATTAAAGAAGAAGTTTCTCAAGAAGAAAAAAAAGAGGAGATAGAAAAAACAAAAGAAATTAAGAGAGAAGAAGAGGAAGAAGAGGAAGAAACAGAAGAAGAAATTTTAGAAACAGAAATTGAATAAAGAATAAATTTAAGTATTTCTTTTTTTATTTAATATTATGTTTATTGTCAATGCAAAAGCTGTAAAGATTTTGAATTCAAGAAACGAACAGACAATTTCAGTTATCATCGAAACAAAAGCAGGTAAAGTACTTGCAAGCTCTCCTACAGGAAAATCTCGCGGAAAGCATGAAGTAGAGCCTTTTTCGAATAAAGGTATAGAATTTAGTCTTTCTTTTGCAAATGCTATCTTGAAAAAATTAATAACTGAAAAGATTTCATTTTCATCATTCAATGATCTTGAAAAATTTGAAGCTTTGCTAAGGAAGTATGACAAGACAAAAAATTGGAGCATAATTGGTGGAAATACAGTATTTGCTATAGAGGCAGCTATCCTTAAAGCAATAGCATTGTCAGAAAAAGATGAATTATGGCATTTTCTAAATCCTAAATCTAAAATTTTGCCAACACCGATAGGAAACTGCATAGGGGGTGGTAGTCATATTAAATCAGAAAATAAGACAGATATTCAGGAATTTTTATTTATACCAAAAACAAAACACTTTTATGATGCATATTTCATAAATTTGAAGGCATATAGAGAAGCAAAAAGACTTATTCTTGAGAGAGATAAATTATGGAAAGGAGAACTTACAGATGAAAGAGCAATTGCATCGACACTTGAAACAGAAAAAATTTTAGAGATAATGTTAGAAGTTTCAGAAAAGATAAAAGAAACATTCAATATACGCTTAGATATAGGAATCGATATAGCTGCATCAACTTTATTCAACGGAAAAAAGTATATATACAATAATCCGAAATCTGAAAAAACAATTGAAGAGCAGATATCTTTTATTCTCAATTTGATTAAAAAATATAACTTATTTTATATTGAAGATCCTCTATATGAAGAAGATTTCGAAAATTTTGCAAAATTAACTTCTAAAATTAAATCCAAAACATTAATAGTTGCTGATGATTTGACATGTACTAATTCTGAAAGATTACAAAAAGCTATAGAAAAAAAGGCAATAAATGCAACTATTATAAAACCAAATCAAAATGGTTCTTTATTTGAAACTAAAAAATTTGTTGATGTAGCAAAGAAGAATAATATTACAACAATAATTTCTCATCGTTCAGGTGAAACTATGGATTCAACAATAGCTGACTTGGCTGTAGCATGGCAGATTCCATACATTAAAACAGGAATTTTAGGAAAGGAAAGATTTGCAAAATTACATAAGTTGCTAAAGATAGAAAGAGAAATAGGAAAATAGTTTTCTTTAAATAAATAATTTCAAAACCTTTAAAAAGAGACTATTTTTTCATAAAACATGCCACGAAAGAAAAAAACAGAAGAAAATCAAGAAGAAAAGCAAGACAAATCAGTATCAAACCAAATTAAAGAAGCAGGAAAAAAAGAGCAGGAAAAAGAAGAGCTTCTTGTTCCTTTGGAAGAATATGTTAAGTCAGGAATTCATTTAGGTACAAAAGTAATTACAGCTCATATGAGGCCTTTTGTCTTTAAGAGGAGAGCTGACGGCTTAGCTATTTTCAATACAAATCTCATAGATAAAAAGTTGAGGCTTGTAATTTCTTTGCTTTCAAACTATCGCCCCGAAGAAATTGTTATTGCAGGAAAGAGAGAAGCTAGTTGGAATGCATTGAATGCATTCAACAAAGCTACTGGAATAAGAGTATTCACAAAAAAGTATCCTGCCGGTATTATAACAAACTCTAATTTGAATGATTTTTTTGAACCAAAACTTATGTTCGTGATTGACCCATGGCTAGATAAAAATCCAATGAATGATGCATCTCATATAAATATTCCACTAATCGCACTTTGTGATACCAATAACCTTCTTTCAGGCGCTGATTTAATTGTACCTTGCAATAATAAAAGTAATAAAAGTATTGGATTAATCTTTTGGATTATTGCTAAAGAATATAATAAACTAAGAAACTTGAATACAGAAATTCCTTCATTAAATGAATTTACAGGTGAATAATCATAGAGAAAAATTTATAAATAGATTATCTTTTTTAAAATGTATAAAAAGAAGGTTTCTAATATGGATGAAGAAAAAATTAGTGTTTCAAAAACAGGCACCTGTACAGTTGGAATAGTTTGCAAAGATGGTATTGTTCTTGCATCTGATAAAAGAGGATCTGCAGGAGAAGGACTAATTATAAATAAAAATGCAGAAAAGCTATTTAAGCTTACTGACAATATCGCTATAACTGTTGCAGGCAATGTTTCTGATATTCAGATGATACTAAAACTTGCTAAAGCAGAGTTAGAGCTTAAAAGAATAAAAACTAAAAAGCTTCCTAGCGTAAAAGAAGCAGCAAATCTCTTCGCAACAATAGTTTATCAAAATATAAGAAAATTCTCACCAATTCTAGGAGTTTCTGCTTTTATTCTTGGTGGAAAAGATAATAGGGGTTTTTCATTATATGATGTCTATCCAGATGGCACTGTAACAGAACAAAAAAAATTTGTAACAACAGGTGCTTACGGTTCAATAATAGGTTTGGGTTTACTTGATAATGAGTGGAAACCAAATCTAACAATAGAAGAAGCTAAAAAATTAGCATTAAAAGTAATTACTACTGCAATAAAAAGAGATGCAACAGTAGGAGAAGGTATAGATGTAGTAGTTATAGACAAAAACGGGGTTGGCGAGATAAAAGAAGAAAAAGTTGTATTATAATCTCTATTGATTTATTTTAGATTATTTGAAAAATTAAATATAAATGATAAATTATGTTTGTTTAATAATTTGTTGATAAAAATATTCTAAATAAAGATGACAGACATTTTAAAAGATATTCTAGTAGAATTGCCAAAAGATGTAATTAGTTCTGCAAACTTTGAAGCAGCTAATATAGTCCTTTATACAGATAATAAAGATTTTTTTCTTGAAGGCGAAGCAAGCATAAGGAAAATAGTTGACAAAATAAAGAAAAGGATAGAATTAAGGGCAGATGAGAAAATTTTGCTTTCACAGGAAAAAACAGAAAACTTTATCAAGGGTTTAGTTCCTGAGGAAGCCGAGATTACTAATTTAATCTTTGATGTAAAAAGAAGCATTGTAATAATAGAAGCCAAAAAGCCTGGGCTTGCTATAGGCAAAAAGGGAGAAATTTTAAAAGAAATTAGAAAAGAAACTCTATGGACACCACAGATTCAAAGATCTTCTTCGATAAAAAGCAAAATTACTGATGCTATAAGGCAGGTTTTATATGAAAATAATACTTATAGACGAAAATTTTTAAATGATGTAGGTAAAAAAATCTATAAGGAATGGAGTCCAGAGAAAAAAGAAGAATGGGTAAGAGTAACATTTCTTGGAGGAGGAAGGCAAGTTGGCAGAAGCTGTTTACTTCTCCATACTCCTGAATCTAGAATCCTCCTTGATTGCGGTATCGACGCAGCTGCCCAAGAAAATAAAGATAAGTTTCCTTATCTTAATGTTCCAGAATTTGATCTTGAGCAAATAGATGCTATAATCTTAACTCACGCGCATATGGACCATGCAGGTCTTGTTCCTTATTTATATAAAATGGGCTATCGTGGGCCAGTGTATATGACAACTCCAACACGTGACATTGCTGCTTTGCTTGCTCTTGATTTTATTGGAGTTGCATATAAAAAAGCTACCGCACCATTGTTTTCTACTTCCGATATCAAAGAGATGGTAAGGCATTCCATCTGTCTCGAGTATAATTCTGTTACTGACATCACGCCAGATGTGAGACTTACTTTTTACAATGCCGGACATGCTCTCGGTTCAGCAATGGTTCATCTTAATATTGGGAATGGTTTGCATAATCTGCTTTATACAGGTGATATGAAATATGGAAATACAAAATTACTTGAAGCAGCAGATACGATGTTTCCAAGATTAGAAACAGTAATAATAGAGTCTACTTACGGAGGAAAAGAAAACACTTTACCAAGCAGAAAAGAATCAGAGGAACAGCTTATTAATGCAATAAAATCAACTTTAGAAAGAAAAGGAAAGGCTTTAATTCCATCACTTGGTGTAGGGAGAGGACAAGAAGAAATGTTAATCATAGAAGAAGCAATAAAGAATGGTAGCCTGCCAAAAGTCCCTGTTTATATCGATGGAATGGTGTGGGATATCACTGCAATACACACTGCATATCCAAATTTTCTTTCTTCAAATATAAGAAGCAAAATTTTCCGTGACGAAAATCCTTTTGCATCTGATATTTTCAAACAAATTGGTTCACCGGCAGAACGGCAGGAAGTTTTCGAGGGTGGACCATGCATTATAATTGCAACATCAGGAATGCTTGTCGGTGGTGCAAGCGTAGAATATTTTCGTGAGTTGGCTGGAAGTAAAAAAAATTCAGTTATTTTTACTTGTTATCAAGGTGCGGGTTCTTTAGGGAGACAAGTAAAAGAAGGATTAAAACAAGTAAAATTAGTAAATCCTGACGGAAAAGAAGAAGATGTTCAAATCAATCTTGAGGTTTATTCGATAGATGGTTTAACAGGACATTCAGGAAGAAATCAGCTACTTGCATTTATTAATAATATCACTCCTTCTCCAAAAAGAATAATCATAAATCATGGGGAACAATCACGATGTCTTGATTTAGCTAGCTCTTTATATAAAATGTGTAGAGTAGAGACAGTTGCTCCAAGAAATCTTGAGACTGTAAGGTTAAAATAATTATTTTTAGAATATTAAAAATTAAAAATTTTTTATTTACTTTGTCTATCTAAATAATAAATCCTATAAGATAGCCAAAGAGGCATCCTGCAGTTATGAATGGCATAGCAGGATAAAATTTTCCTTTTTTTGAAAAAATAAAGAGAAGAAGCAATGCTAAAGTTGCTCCTAAACTTATCATTAATGCAGGCAATAATCCTGAAGCTCTATAGATAACACCTGCAAAAATAAGAGGAAAGACGATATCTCCTCCACCAAGAATCGCAAGTGTCATCTTAATTTTTTTTAATGCTCTTATGCGATTTTTTTTAATCTTTATTTTTTTAACTCTTTCTAATATTATAGCATCTTTTTTAGATAAATAAGGAATCAAGAATCCAGTAAATATTTTCATTTTTTGAATTTGGAATTTTGCAAGGTTTACCATCAATGAAGATTTCCATACAGCCCATATATCATAAATAGATATAAGTATAAGAAGGATTAATATGCTCCATACATGAAGTAAAGGAACAAAAATTGCTGCCAAACCAGGGTAAATGAGCAATTCAGTAAAATTATGCACTAAGACATTTCTCTTGAATATTTTGTAAAAAGTAAGAGGAATAGCAAGAATTAACGCAATAATATCCATTCTAATAATACTTTGAGGAAATATTTTAGTTAGCAAAGCAGTAAGTGCAATAGATATAGTCAAGAAAATAACAAAAGTAAACCATATTTTTATCAGACTTCTTGCCTTTACTTTCATTAATAAAACAAAAATGAAAATTGCAATTGCTAAAGAAACAATAATACTCGCAAATGAAATTTCAGCTTTGGCTTTTGGAGGCTGCATTCCATAAGGAATCTCTTTTTCTATTGTTACATTAGCAAGAGTCCCATTTACAACTTGTTCGATAGTTTTCGGAGAATACACATCTATCACAACTAATCCTATTAGTTGAGTAACTAAGAACATCAATAAAAGCAAACAAGTGATTTTGATTTCATGTTTCATTTTAGTTTAATTAACAATTGATTTCCTTTTACTTTAAAATTAAAAAAGCTTTATAAACATTTCAACTTTAGAATAATTATGGATCTAGAAAAAATACCTAAAGAGAATGTTGACTTAGTAGAAACTTTCGGGGCAGAGCTAGTATCAAAATTAAAAGAAAAACCTGATCTCTACACTTTTAAGAATGGCTTAATATACTCACACAGAGATTTTGATAAGTTTTTCTCCGCACTGAAAAAAGGAGAAAAATGTGCTATTGTTTCAGGTTTAAATGCTTCTGGAACAATACATATGGGCCATAAGGCAGTTTTTGACACTAATTTATTCTTTCAGAGAAAATATGGAATCCCTATATTCATTCCAATTTCAGATGATGAAAGTTATGTATCTAAAAAAGTGAAAACGCAGGAAGAGGCGCTTGAGAATTCTATGAAACTCGCAAGAGAGTTGATTGCTTACGGCTTCGACACAAAAAAGACTTATATAATAATAGATCAAATCTATACAAACATCTATAATTTAGCAATTAAACTATCAACACATGTTACTTTGTCTGAAATAAAAGCGACTTATGGCTATAATATGGAAGACAATCCGGGATTATTTTTTTATCCTGCAGTTCAAGCAGCCCATATTTTATTTCCTCAAGAAAAATTTGGAATAAGTAATGTTTTAGTTCCGATAGGTCCTGATGAAGATGCTCATTTAAGAATATGCAGGGACATAGCCGGAAGAATGGGTTATAACAAACCAGCTGTCCTTCATATAAGATTTTTACCTGGTTTGGATGGGGAGAAAATGTCAAAATCAAGGGCAAATGCGATTTTTTTTAGAGACGATGAAAAAATAGTTATTAAAAAGATAAATAAAGCATACAGCGGAGGTGCGAAAACTATAGAAGAGCATAGAAAATACGGCGGAAAGCCAGAAGAAGATGTTTCGATATTCTATCTATCAAAATTCTTTTTGAATGAAAATGAGTCTGCCGAATTGAAAAACAAATACAAAAAAGGCAAAATACTTAGCTCAGAAGTCAAAAAGGTATTTGCTGAGAAAGCAGTAGAATTTCTTAAGGATTTTCAGGCAAAAGTTAAATCTTTGAATCAAGCTGATGTAAACAAATGTATTCTTAAAAACGAATAAGATTTTGTTACTCCTTCTAAATGACATCAAACGAAAGGTTTATATAGGGATTATTATTATAAAAAGTAGTAAAAATCTATCAAAATGATTATAGACAAAGAACATATCTATCAAAAAATTAAAGATTTAGAAATAAAATTAGACGCATCATTAAAAAGAACTAGCAAGATTGGATTAGCATTTCTTATGTGTGGGCTAGGAGTTAAACTAATATGATAATCAAACCAGAATTAATGAAGAGAATCAAAGAGCATTTTAATCTTAATATCTATGAAACTAAAGTATGGCTTGCTTTGTTGAGCAAAGGAATTGCAACAGCAGGAGAAATAGCAGAAATATCAAATGTTCCTAGATCAAGAACATACGATGTTCTCGAATCTCTTGAAAAGCAGGGTTTTGCAATTCTCAAACTTGGAAAACCAGTAAAATATATTGCCGTTAGTCCATCTGTTGTTCTTGAGAGACTAAAAACAAATATCTTAAAAGAAGCAGAGGAAAAAGCAAAATTACTTGCTACAATAAAAGATAATGAAGATTACAAGCAGCTTTTACAGCTACACAGGCAAGGAATAGAGCCAATACAACCAGAAGATTTATCAGGGATGATTAGGGGTAGGACAAATTTGAATAATCATATTAAAAATTTAATATTAAAAGCAAAAAAAAATGTATTGATTGTAACTACAGCATCTGCATTGGCAAAAGAGAGATGGATTAAATCAGTTTTAGAAAATTTAAATAAGAAAAATGTTAAAGTAAAAATAATGGTAAATGGTAATGAAGACGAAATAAAATCACTAACTAAAGATTTGAAAGCAGAAGTGAAACAGTCTAATATTTCTTCAAGATTTTATATTATTGATAATGAAATGATATTTATGCTTACTCCAGATTCTACAAATGATGATTATGCTTATGGAATCTGGATAAATTCACCTTATTTTATTAATACAATAATATCTTTATTTAATAATGCATGGAAAAATTAAAAATAAATTATGTATATAAAATAACATTAAATTACATCTTTAAGATTATCCATAAAAAAAGTCTTATTTAACATATTATACTCAGTAAGCGTTTATATAGGAAAAGAAATTGGAAGCTAAAAACCTCTCTATAAGCTTAATGAAATGTTCAAAGAAAAAAGATCTTGAATCAAAACTTGAAGACAAATAAAATGGCTACTAAAACACAAAAAATAATAAGTATCAATGAAGATATCAGTAAGGCAAAACAGGAGATGTATCAGACGCTTGACAGTTTGACAAAAGAAATTATTTACAAAAATGGTGCGCCCTATGGAATGTGCAATCTTGAAAGTGATGCAGACTCTCTTAATAGAGTTTCTTTAGATGATAAATACATTGATTTAGTAAAGGCAATAAACAACTATTTTAACTGTATAGAAAAAAAATATGAATTTAAACTTATAAAAAAGTAATTTTATATTATTTCTTGATATAGATAAACTTTTTAAGTATCTGAGTTCTTTCACTTAAATGAATAAAGATGTAGAATCTATTATTCAACAATTGTCTCCCAATGAACGTATCGTACTACAGTATTTGCATTTAGATGATACTAGAAAAATAGCTCAGTCAGTGAAGCTTGATGAAACAGCTGTTAAAAGAGCTCTTGAATATCTTGCAAATAAAAAAATAATTGAGCTTAGTTTAGAATCAGAAAAAATTGTATCTTTAGGAGACAATGGAGCCATTTATTTAAAGCAAGAGCTTCCAGAAAGAAGATTGCTAAATGCTCTTGCATCAGAAAAAGATAAAAAAATGACATTAAAGGAGGCAAAAGAAAAATCAAAACTGAGTGAAAATGAATTTAGTATTGCTTTAGGAGTGTTGAAAAATAAGGCTCTTATTTCGCTTGTTGATGGTATGATAGTACTTACAGCAAAAGAGTCAGAAATAGGAAAAAAATTTCCAGAAGAAAAATTACTTGAAATACTGCCTTTAAATTTTTATACTCTTGAAAACGAACAGAAATCCGCTCTTGAAAATTTGAAAAAAAGAAAGGACATTATTAGGATAGAAGAAATAAAAAAAATTAAGTTTCAGTTAACAAACTTGGGCAAAGAACTACTTAAGCACACAGAAAAAATCAAAGAAGCTTCTAGCTTGATCGAATCAATTACTTCTGAAATGCTTAGAATGGGAACATGGAAAGGAAAGAAGTTTAGGCATTATGATATCGAATCAAAAGTTCCACAGATTTATGGGGGAAAAAGGCATTTTGTTAATCAGGCTATTGATTACGGAAGGAAAATTTGGACAGAAATGGGATTCAAAGAAATGTCAGGTTGTTTGGTTCAAACAGGTTTTTGGAATTTTGATGCTTTATTCACTGCCCAAGATCATCCTGTAAGGGAGATACATGATACTTTTTATATTAAAGGGATAAAGGGAAAATTACCCAAATTTTTTAATAAAGTAAAAAAAGCTCATGAAAAAGGTGTCGCAGGGAGTAAGGGTTGGAGATATCACTGGAAAGAAGAAGAAGCAAAAAGAGTTGTTTTAAGAACACATACAACAGTACTATCAGCACATACTCTTGCAACATTAAAAGAGAAAGATTTGCCAGCAAAATTTTTTGCTTTTGGAAAATGTTTTAGAAATGATACTATAGATTGGAAGCATAGTTTTGAATTTAATCAAACAGAAGGAATTGTAATTGATGAAAATGCAAACTTTAGGCATTTATTAGGGTATCTGAAAGAATTTGCGAAAAAAATGGGATATGAAAAAGTAAGGTTTAGACCACATTATTTTCCTTATACAGAGCCAAGTCTTGAAGGAGATGTATGGAATGAAGAAAAAAAAGAATGGATAGAAGTTTTTGCTGCGGGCATATTCAGGCCAGAAGTTACAGAACCACTATTTGGTAGACCTATTCCTGTTTTGGCATGGGGACCAGGATTCGACAGAATGTTAATGATGATTTATAAGATAAACGATTTACGAGAATTGTACAAGAATAATCTTGAACAATTAAGAAAAATAAAATTTTGGGATAGATAATGGCAATCGTCACATTAAATAAAAAAGAAATAAAAAAGATAGTTGGGAATCTTAGTGATGAAAAGATAAATAATGAACTAAGTATGTTTGGGCTTGGAGTAGAAAAAATTTCAAAAGATACAATCGATGTAGAAGTTACCCCTAATAGACCAGATATGCTCTCTCAATCAGGAATTCTAAGAGCTCTTAATGTATATTATGGAAAAAAACAAAAACAGTACAAACTACATACTCCAGAAAAAAATTTTGAAGTTAAAATTGATACTTCAGTTAAGAATGTAAGGCCTTTTACAGCATGTGCCATTGTAAAAAATCTAAATTTAAATGATGAAAAAATAAAAGAAATAATAGACATTCAAGAAAAACTTCATTCAACTATTGGAAGAAACAGAAAAAAAGTAGCGATAGGAATATATCCTTTAGAGAAAATAAAGTTGCCAATTAGATTTGAAGCTAGAGCCCCGAAAGATATTAGATTCATTCCATTAGAATCTAAAAAAGAAATGAATGGAATAGAAATTCTAGAGCAACATCCTACAGGTAGAAAGTATGCACATTTACTCGAAGGAAAATCTTTATTTCCAGTATTTGTTGATTCAACAGGTGAAATATTAAGCATGCCCCCTATTATTAATTCCCAAAAAACAGGGAAGATAACAGAAAACACAAAAGAAGTTTTTGTAGAATGCTCTGGCTTTGATTTTGAGATTCTTAAAAAAACCTTGAACATAATCGTAACGATGCTTGCTGATATGAATGGAGAGATTTATCAAATGAATCTTGATTATGGAAAAAATGAATTGACTCCAGACATGAATCCAGAAAAGATAAGGTTGAGTATAGAAAATACAAATAAGCTTTTAGGGCTTAACTTAAATGAAAAAGAAATTGCAAAATTACTTGAGAAAATGGGGTATTCATACAAAAATAATACTGTTTTGATACCTCCGTGGAGAACAGATATAATGCATGAAGTAGATATTATTGAAGATATAGCTATATCTTATGGATATGGAAACTTTAAACCAGAGATTCCTTCGATATCTACAATAGGAGAAGAAAACAAACAAGAAATTCTTAAAAGAAAAATCGCAAATATTCTTATAGGTATGGAAATGCTTGAGCTTTCAACACTTCATTTGATAACAAAAGAAGATGCGAAAAAATTTGGTTTGAAAAATTTTATAGAAATTGAAGAAAGCAAAAGCGATTATAAAATTTTAAGACCCTCTCTTTTGCTTTCAACACTTAAAGTGCTTTCAGAAAATATAGACAAAGAATATCCTCAAAAAGTATTTGAAATTGGAACTATATTTGAACTAGATAGTAAAGAAGAGTCGGGAGTAAAGGAAAAAGATAAGCTGATTGTAGCTTTGGCTCCTGGAAACTTTACAGAAGCAAAGCAAATTTTAGAATACTTAGGAAAGATGCTCGGGATGGAATTTGAAATTAAAAAAATGCAACATGAAAGCCTTATAGAAGGAAGGACTGGCAAAATCACATTCAAAGGAAAAGATATAGGAATAATAGGTGAAATTTCACCACAGCTTCTTAGCAATTTTAAATTAGAAGTTCCGGTTTCTATTTTCGAAATTGATATTTTTAAATTTTATTAAATTTATTTTTTAGAAAACTAAATTATCCAAAGTATCCTGTATGCATTTTTTCATGAGTCCATACAACTCCAAGTTTGTTTGTTACTTCTTTTAATTCTTTTTTGATTTTAGGCCATTTTTCCATTATTTCTTTTATGAACCTAACTTCATTTTTTTCATTATAATCAATATCAAGACTTAAGGAGCTAAGCTCTATCATAGTCATCTCTTTATAAATTTTTTCGATATCTTTTTTCATTTCTGCCGATATACTTTTCATCACAGAAAAAATATAAAGCTGTGTCTGTGCTTCAGCGGGATTTACAAGAACTTCAAGAAACCTGAGAATGATGGCTATCTTTTCAATCATTGCTCTTCTTATATGCCTTAGCAAAAAATCTGTTTCTCTTTCTTGAAGTTTTTCTATTTCAAACTCTTCATTTAACTCATTAAACGAAGGTAGCTTATATTTTTGCCTTAACTTTTCATAATCTTTTTTTAATTTTAAAAGGCAGCTTTCCATAGAAATCAACAGTCAGGAATATTTATAAATCTTATATCTTTTATTGCATTATATTTATCATTAATAAAAAACTATTTGTATTAACAAAAAAGATTTATGGAAGAAAAAGAGGAAAAAGAATTAGAATTAGAAAAAGAAAAACTTCTTAGCATGTCTGAGATAGCATTATGGCTTGACTCTTATGATGACATCTTTTCTGATTTTGATCCACGGCCTTATACACAGAGAGCTTTATCAATTGACTTTCTTGATGAAATTAAGAGAGCAAGCAGAGATAAGGCTTCAGGCCAAATAGAATTAAGATTTCTGGTTCCAAAAGATTTAAGAAAAGAATCCGAAGAGAACCAGATAAAAAGAAGGCTTAGGGAGCATTTTAAGAAGCATTATGAACAATCTAAAAAAGAGATGAAAAAAACATTTTATAATGGTTTTTTAATAGCAGGAGGAGGATTTTTGTTTATGTTTATCGGGGTTTTATTTCATTATTTTCTTGGAGAAAAAATTTTGACTGATATTCTTATTACTTTATTTGAGCCTTTAGGATGGTTTATGATGTTTTACGGTTTTGATACAGCTTTTTATGGCTTTAAACAAAAAAAATTGGAATTAGACTTTTATGAAAAAATGTTAAAATCAGAAATTTATTTTATTTCTTATTAAAAAGCCCTTGGCGAGAATTGAACTCGCGACCCCGTCCTTTTAGGTTTTGTCATTTTTATATTACCAAGGACGTACTCTTACCTACTGAGCTACAAGGGCATGTTATCACAAAGAGAAATTATTTTAAAAAGGTTTCTTACTTTCTTTAAATATGATTCATTATTATAATAAAAATCAAATTTCTTTTTTTAAAAAGAAAAAAATATCTGCAAATATACGCGGAAACCTTCTCGAGTTTTTCACAGGTACAGGAGTTTTTGCAAAAAGAAAAATTGATAAAGGTACTCTTTTACTTGCTAATAAAGCAATAATTAATGATAATTGGAAAATTCTCGATTTAGGTTGTGGTTATGGTGCTATTGGGATAGCGATAGCAAAATCTAATTCTTCTGTAAATGTAATCATGAGTGATATAAACAAACGGGCAGTTATGCTTGCGAAAGAGAATATTCTGCTTAACAAAATCAGAAATGCTTCTGTAATCCATTCAGATTTGTTTCAAAATATAAACGAAAAATTTGATTCTATTCTTCTTAATCCACCACAATCAGCAGGTAGAGAATTGTGCATCAAAATGATAACGGAAAGCAAAGACCATTTGCTATCAAAAGGATTATTTCAAATGGTTGCTAGACATAAAATAGGTGGAAAAGAGTTAGAGAAAAAAATGTTACAAATATTTGGAAATGTAAAGCAGATAGCAAAAAAATCGGGTTACAGGATTTATGTTTCTGTTAAAGAATAAATATAACACTATTAATTAAAGCTATTTTGGCAGCCAATCCATTTTTATTGCATACCCTACAATTTTTACTATATTTGCTGTAACTTTACTAATCCAGCCTGAATAAACTCTGATAAATTCACTGCTATCACTTTTTTTAGTTAAATTAAAATTATTGCTTACAACAATAAATATTCCCACAATTAAAAGAATGATAATAATAATAGCTATTAATTTTTTCATAGCAAAACAAAAGATTTAGATTTTAAATATTTAACCTAATTTTAAGAAAAAGCTTTTAAGCTTTTATTAATTTATTCACTTAACAGCCCCGTCGTCCAGCGGTCAAAGATCCGGCCCTCTGGAGGCTGGGACGGCGGTTCGAATCCGCCCGGGGCTATTTAGCTATTCATTAAGCTTAAATATCCTTAATTATACTAAATTTTATGGCAGAAAAACAAATAGGTGAAGTAACAAACTATTTCAAGAATGTAAGCGCTGCAGCTATAAAACTTACTGCACCACTTAAAATAGGTGATAAGGTAAAAATCAAAAGCGCAGAAAAAGAAATAGAAGTTGAAGTTAAAAGTATGCAGATAAACAGAAAACCAGTTAAAGAGGCCAAAAAAGGCGATGAAATAGGTTTGTTAGTTCCCGAACAAGTTCACAAAGGAAATAAGGTTTATAAAATATAGATTTAAAATTATTCTGAAACATTTTTCATTTGTTTCAGATAGTAATATGTAACTTTAAAGAATTAATTATAAATAACAAATCTTGATTCATTATTGTTTTCTATCATTATAAAAGGCATAGGGTCATCAAGTAGTTTAATAGGTTTTATTTTTAGACTTTCAGGTTTTATTTTTAGAGTATCTATATAATGATATTTTAGTATTACATTGCCTAATGGGGCATTTTCAACTTCAATTATATCGTAATCTGCTTTCACTGTTGCGTTACATCTATAGCAAAAACTTTCATCTGAATCAAGATAACTATAGATAGCAAATCTACCAGAATCAAAAACTTTTTCCATTCTATTATTACTTTCAAAAAATTTTCTTGCATTATCGCTATAAATCAAAAAATATTTAACATTATAAATCTCAAGATAATCACTCAAATTTTTTTGGGATATAACATTTACAGTACCTGTTAAATTTTTATTGAATATTTGGTCATCAACAAATTGGGTGAAATCAGATTTGGAAGACGTAGATGAAAAAGGAGCAGCTAAAATCTGCTTCTTTGTAGCTAAAGGGATTAAGGCAGTAAAATGACTTCCAAAATAAGGACTATTTCGACTATCTTGTACATGTATCCTTGCATTTTCTGATGTATTCATTTTTATAAAATCTAATATTTTATTCGCTTCACTTTCTTGATTATCATAACCGCATATTATCTTCATCGGAGAGGGAGCAAAAGAAACAAGAAGAATAATAAAAATTATCAAAAGAATTAAGTTATTTCTTTCTAATGCTTTTTGTATTAATGAAGATATAGAAAGCAAACATAATAATACTAATGGTAAGATAAATCTACCAGGAAAAAGGTTTGTAGGCATTCCTATTTGTGAACCAAAGAAGGATATAACAAAAAGTATAATAAACGTAAATAAAAATACGATAGCAAGAAAAAATTTCTTGTTTTTAAGGGAGGAATATAAAAAAACAAAAAATAAAATAAATATTATAATTAAAGGTATCGCTGTATTTTGCATAAATCTTGTTAAAGAATCATAAGTTGTATAGTAAGGATATGGTTCTGTGATATAATCTTTAAATTGAATCGTTGGCAGCAACCATATTAAGTTTATCAGAATAATCATAACTATACTCAATATTATTTTAATTAATGTCTTTATACTTATCTTTTTAATATTCAAAATGAATATTGGGGTGCATAATATTGTACATATGATCGCTGAAAAAGGATGAACAAAAAAAGCAAATGCACCAAGAAGAGTAAACTTAATCCAATCTATATTTTTTTGAGTATTTATGTACCTGAGAAATATACTTGAAACAAAAAAAGACAAGAATACTGAAAGTAGATATCCATACATCCCATACACAATCATTTTTTTTGATTCATTTAATCCGAATACGAATGCCATTGAAACTATTGAAAATGCTAGAGAATTAATTTTTCCGAAACCATAATTTTTTGCAGAATAAAGTGCAAGAATAGGGAGAATAGACAATGCCAAAAACACAGCAATCTTAAATGCTAAAATATCTCCAAGAATCCATCCAAATAATATATTAAATAGAATAGCCCAATGATTCGACATAGAAAGAATAATCCCACTTGGATATCCTGCTGAATGATAAGGATCATATCCCCATAATCTAAATTTTGTCATAAAGAAATGTACAGAATTTATAGACGAAGCAAAATGAGTAGCGTAATCATCATGAATCAATGGTTTGTCGATACAGCCAAGCTCTATATGGTCTAATCTTGCATTAACTGAAAAAAAGCTAAAAAAAATACATAAAAGATATAAAATAAAAAAAGCAATGAATATTATCCTGTAGTAAATTTCTATAACTTTAATAATTTTTTTAAAATTCATCTTAAATTTTTTCTATAATTTTTGCAGCTTTTTCTCCTGCAAAAACCGCAGAGTCTATATTTCTCATTTTTGGGTGAATATTAAACATTCCCGCCATATAAAGATTGCTTAAAGGGGTCTCTATTTTTGGTTGGTATTGCAGATAATTTTTTTCGTAAATAGGGGAAGAATATCTCTCTTTAAATACAAAAAAATCATCATACTCTATATTAGGACAGATTTCTTTGATAGATGAAATGAAAATTTTTTTAATTTTACTTTTTGGCATTTTCCATATCCTATCATTTATATTTGTATACTTAAAAAAATACATAATTTTAAATGGCATCTTCTTGTAGAAATTTGAAAACTCATTTAATGCTCCTATACTTGAGTTAAGCATGTAAGTTATATGTTCTTTAGTTATATTCTTCCTGTAAATCATTATTCCTCCAATATAGGGGGCATACTCTATTCTTTTTATCTTATCACTATATTCTTTTGGAAAAGAAGTTATATTTGCAAGAATAGAAGGTGCAAATGTACTGAGCACATAATCTACTTTCATCTCTTTTATTTTTCCTTCTTTTTTATATTTTAATGAAATTATCTTGTTGTTTTTTTGTTTGAGCATTATTACCTCGGAGTAGAGATGTATCGAACCTTTTCTTTTTAATATCTCTCTTCTTAGTCTATCAATAAGTATATGAAAACCTCCTTCAACATAACCTGATTTACTACCTTTTCCTATAGTCTCTCTAAGTTGCATTGCAAGCCATGCAGCAGATAATTTTTCGAGTGGTACAGCGAATTTATTTATCAATAAAGGCTCGAAAAAAGTAGAGTATATTTTATAGTTTGTTTGTTTTATCAACCATTCTTTTGCATTAATTTTATCAAGATAATCATATTTAATTTTTAAAAATTTGTCTACTAATAATCTAAATGAAAAAATCCCTAAGATTAATCTATCTTTAAATGAGAGTAAAGGTAATTTCAGAAGATCAATTGGTTTAAGAAGCGGATAAACTTTCTTTCTTTGGTCTTTTGCTGAAAAAAGTGCAATTGACGCATTACCCCAATATGGTTTTAAATTAAGTTCTTTAAGCAGATTAATGATATTAAAGTCATCGCTGAAAAATTGATGTGGGGAAATAGGAATCTTATAATTCTTATAATTAAAACTTCTTGCTAACCCTCCAAGAACTTTTTCTTTTTCGAAAACCTCAACTTTAAATCCTTTTTGCGATAATCTAAAAGCAGAAACAAGTCCTGTTATACCCCCGCCGAGTATGGCAATCTTTTTCATTTTTCTAATTATCGTTATTGCTAAGAGTTTCAATTATATTGCCACTTTCATCTACTTTACCATATATTTTTGCAGGATTTCCATATACGAGGGCATAATCTGGTACATTATCTATAACAACACTGCCTGCTCCGACCATTGCAAATTTTCCTATGGTAACTCCTGGAAGTATCGTACTATTTGCGCCTACCGAAGCTCCTTTTTTGACAGTTATAAACCCTATCTTCCAATCACCTGCTTTTTTAAGACTTCCATCAGGATTTATCGCCCTTGGAAATTTATCGTTTGTAAAGCAGACATGTGGAGAAATCATTACCCCATCTTCTATTGTTACACCATTATAAACTGAAACATTATTTCCTATTTTCACGTTGCTTCCTATTTTAACACCGCAATCTATATATACATTTTTTCCTAAAATGCAATTATCCCCTATTACAGCATTTTCTCTTATCTGAACATTATTCCATACTTTTACGTTTTTGCCAATTTTCGCTTTTTCCGAGACTTCTGCTGTTGGATGTATCATTCTTTATAATTTTTTAATATTTCAATAATTTTTTCTGATGCACTTTTTTTAAAAAAAGTTTTAATAGCTTTCACTCTTTTTAAATATAAATCATTTTTTATAAACTCTTTTGTTTTTTTAACTATATCTTCTGTTTTACATCCAACAAGAAAATTTTTTCCCATTTCAATTAATCTTGTCCATTCTGTTTTTTCTCTTGTTATTAAACAAGGGATATTAAAAAAGAAAGCTTCTTCCTGTAATCCTCCAGAATCGCTTATTATTACCTTCGCAGAACTGACAAGCTTTAACAAGTCAATATATCCCAGAGGGGAGGTTAGCTTAATCTTTTTGTTTAGGTTTATTCCATTTTCTTTAATAATCTTAGATGTTCTTGGATGAATAGGGAAAACCACATCAATTTCTTCTGCTATTATGTTAAATGCATCTATTATGCTCTTTAGTTTTTTAGTATCATTTGTATTTTCTGCTCTATGTAGTGTTACTAGAATAAAATTATCTTTAGTTAAATCAAGCTTTTCTGTGATTTTCGAATTTTCGATAAACTCTTTATTTCTTAAACATGCATCAAATATTGTACTACCAACGATATAAATCCTGTTTTTAGAAATCCCTTCTTTTACTAAGTGTTCATATGCCTTCTCATCCGGAGCAAATAGAATATCTGAGATGTGGTCTATTACTACTCTATTTATCTCTTCAGGTGTTTTTTTTTCAAATGATCTGCAACCTGCTTCAACATGAGCTATTTTAATACCTATTTTTGAAGCAGCTATTGCTCCTGCAAAAGCACTATTTGTATCTCCTTGTACAATAACAATCTCTGGTTTCTCTTTAATCAGTATATTTTCTATTTGTTCAAGCATTGCTGCAGTCTGCTTTCCATGGTTAGATGAACCAACTTTAAGATTATAATCCGGTTTTTTTAATTTCAACTCCTTGAAAAATAAACCATCCATCTCATAATCGTAATGCTGTCCTGTATGAATTAATCGATGATCAAATTCTTTTTCAAGTAGCGGAATCAGAGCTGAAAACTTTATAATCTCTGGCCTTGTTCCTAAAATAGTAGTTATTTTCATATTTTGCTTCCGAAAGTTTTATATGCTAATATTTTACCTATCATTCCAAGATGATTTATTATCACACTTAAAGTTTTCATTTTTGAGACTCCATATTTTCTTACATTTAATTCAGCTGGTAATTCCTTTACTTTATAACCATATAAAATAGCTTTTATCATTATTTCAGTAACTCCTAAAAAATTATCTGCTTTAAACCTTACTTTTTTTATTACATTTTTTCTGTAGATTCTCATCATTGCAGTATAAGTATATATTTTTTGATTTAGTAGTATTTTGTATATCCATGATATTGTTTTGCTTAAAAACAGCCTGTAACGAGGAACATTATTAACTCTTCCTTTTGGATGGTAAGGTGATACAGTAATAATGTCTGTTTCTTTATCCATTAATTTTATCATTTCTAAAATTAATTTTGGATTGTAAGTGCAGTCACTATCTAATGTAGCAATAAAATCTCCTGCTGCGTATCTGAAGCCAGTTTTAAGGGCAGCTCCAAGATTTTTATTTTTATTATGTTTTATTATCCTAACGTTACTTTTTTTTCCGTAATATTTATGTAATAGTTCATTAGTCTTGTCAGTACTGCCATCGTCGACAAATATAACATCAACAGAATAATTTTTCTTTAGTTTTGATATAACAATATTTAATCTATCAAATAAATGTGGCAAACATTCTTCCTCATTATAACATGGAATTATTATAGATAACTTGTTCATAGATATTATATGTCCTTAATAATTTAAAAACTTCACCATAATACATAAAAGGTGTAAGATATTCATATGCTCATGACAAAAAAAATAAATGGTGCAGTAAGTATTGATACTGACTCTTTAGATTTATTTTATCAGAATATTTATGGCAAAAAAATAAGCGAGAGAGACATTACATACAAACTGATTCTGCCAAGATATCTTGATTTTTTCAAAAAAAGAAGAATAAAAGCCACTTTTTTTATAATTGGAAGTCATATAAAAAGCAGGTATCATAAAGAGCTTTTAAAAAGAATGGTAGACGAAGGACATGAATTAGCAAATCATACCTTTAGCCATCTTCTCAGTTTTTCCAATCTCTCTGCTAATATGAAAGAAAAAGAAATAGCAAAATGTGAAAATATCATTAGAGCATCTACTGGAATTAAGCCAGTAGGATTTCGGGCTCCTGGATGGGATATCGATAGAAAAACGATAAGCATACTTGAGAAAAGAGACTATCTTTATGATTCCTCTATTTTTCCTACTCTTTTTAATCCCTTAAGCGTTTTAATGCTTAGCTTAAATAAAAAAAACTCTAAACATTATGCATCTATGGTTAATTTTAAGACAAGTTTTGCACCATTATCTCCTTATCGTATTGGTAATGAAGTATACAAAAAAGGAAATTCAAAAATATTTGAGATACCTGTGAATTCTATTCCTCCCTTTAGGCTTCCTTTTTACGGAACTTTCTTATTTGCATCGAAATCAGAACTTTTGTTTGATCTTTCTCTTAAGATACTCGCAAGCAGTAAAATACCTCTAAACTATGTGCTTCACAGTATTGAGCTTTATGATAGGGACAAAGATATACAAGATAACAGAATTAAATCCATAAATCATCCAAGCGTCTTAAAATCTTTTGGTTATAAAATAAAACTTTATAACCACATATTCGATAAGTTTAAGGACTATTACAATATCTCAACAATAAAGAGTTTAGCATCCAAAATTGTTCTTGATTAACTTTAAAAATATCATTTTTTTCTTTTTATTAAAGCCCCCATCGTCCAGTAGCCAAAGATGTCGCCCTCTCGTTTGAATCCAAAAGGAGAACGGCGAAGACCTGGGTGCGAATCCCAGTGGGGGCATTACCTTTTTAATCTTAACTCTTTTTCTTTCTTTAATTTATTTTATATATATTATTTATAAATACCTAGAAAGCTTTTTAAATAAGTTTTTAATAAAAATGGAAAGATGGACCAATTTCCTTATCCTAATCTTGAATTAAAACCAGGACTAAATATTAATAAAAACCTTTTTTTTAATATAAAGGATTTAAATAATAACTTATTAAACGAACTCTTCAAGGTATTAGATGAAGTAAAGGTCCAAGGAGTTTTTAAGGAAGAGGATGTTAAAATTGCTAGAGAGGTTATTAATGAAAAACTTTCGAATCTGAAAAATTATAACATAAAAATTGTAGAATCTTCAGGTAATATTCTAGGTTTTATCTGTTATGATAAAAGCATACTGTCGGATAGTTTTTATGATCTCTACTGGATAGCTGTACTACCTTCTTTTCAAAAACAAGGCATAGGTACATTATTAATGAATGAAATGGAAAGAGATGTAAAAGCAAAAGGGGGGAAAGCAATAATTTTAGAAACTTCTTCTTCTGAAAATTATTTAGTAGCAAGACATATGTATGAAAAATTAGGATATAAACTAATAGCAAAAATAGAAAACTTTTATTCTGAAGGGGAAGACAAATTAATTTATAAAAAAGATATTTAAAAAGATAGTTTCTCATTTTTTCATCTTCAATGCAAATTACCTTGCTACATTTTTAAATAGCTGATTCTTAGTAAATCCAGATGGTTTTAGAAAAAGAGGGTATTAAATGTAAGGCAGAACGCGCTTTAGAAGAGAATAACTATGGCCTTGCTGGAAAGCTTTTTGAAAAAATAAAAGATTACTCAAGAGCAGCAGAAGCTTATTCTAAATTTGAAGAAGGTCTTGACAAGAGCGTTGAGATGTACCTAAAAAGCGGAATGAATAAAAAAACAGCTTTAGTAAGAGTCGCATACGCTGCGATGAATCTCGGACTTGGAATAAAAGCAGCAAGAATGCTTAGGGAAGCTGGATTTACAGGAGGAGCTAGAAGAATTTATTCTGACTTAGGAAAGACTTATGAAGCTAAAGGAGATTTCGAAACATCAGCTTACTGCTACGAAGAAGCAGGAGAGCTTGAGAATGCCGCTAGGATGGCTGAAAAAGATGGAGATTATATGGCTACTAAAAGATTATATGACACTAATGGAGACAAAGAAAAGGCAAAAGAGATGTTTAACAAACATTTAAAGATATTTCATCGCGGTTCACTTTTAGAACATATTATCAAAGATTTAAATCCATTGCCTATTCCTCTCATTTTGGTTATGTTTGGAATACTCTTCATTTCAACAAAAAAAGCGACAATACCTTCCATAGAATTAATGGCTCCTCCTATTCCAAATTACACCATACATTTTATTATAGTTGTAGCTTTTTTGATACTTATTTATCTTTCATTAAAAAAACCTGTTGTAGATAAAAAGCCGAAAATGGAGAGTAAATCATTCAAATAGTTAATTTTAAATACCTCATTTTTTTGATAATATCATGGCACAAGCAAAGGTGTTTGTTCATAACTGAAGATTTTTCTAGCCGTGCCTTTATTAATAAAACTTTAAGATTTAATATAACTCTTATTCAAAATATATTGGCTAACATTATTCAGCGTAAAGATAAGTTTTTTAATTCATGCTTTCTTAATGAGAGATGTCGGTATGGCGGTAATAGTTCAGCGGTTAGAATGTCCGGCTGTGGCCCGGACGACCTGAGTTCGACTCTCAGTTACCGCCTTTCATCGGAAGGTATAAAATGATGAATCAACCTAAAGGCGTAAGAGACTTTTTGCCCAAAGAAAAAATAATCAGAAATTACATAGTGAATACTTTAATCACAACTTTCGAGAATTTTGGTTTCAATCCTATAGAAACTCCTGCTCTTGAACTCTTTTCAACTCTTACAGCGAAAGGAGGAATAACAGAAGAAAGCGAGGCTTATCAAGAAATTTACAAGTTCAAGGATAGGGCAAATAGACTGCTTGGTCTAAAGTTCGACCAAACTGTTCCTTTGGCGAGAGTTTTAGCAATGAATCCCCAGATTCCAAAGCCTTTCAAGCGCTATATTATTGACAGGGCATGGAGAGACGGCCCAACAAAAGTAGGTCGCTATAAGGAATTTTGGCAATGTGACGTTGATACTATTGGCGTTGAAAGCATAGCAGCGGATGCTGAAATTATAGCAGTAATAGATTCTGTATTCAAAAAATTTGGTTTGGATGTTATAATTAAAATCAACAATAGAAACTTTTTAAATGGCTTACTTGAATATGCAGGCATTCCAGAGGCGCAAAAAATGTCAACTCTTATCTCAATAGACAAACTAGAAAAAATAGGTAAATCAGGGGTATTAGCAGAAATTAAGCAGAAAAAAATAAATGAAAAGGCAGTTCAAAAAGTTCTTGAGCTCATCGAAAAAGCTAGCATTGAGGAATTTGAAAAAATAAATGAAGCTAAAAAAGGCTTGGATGAAATAAAAGAGCTACTGAAATATTGTAGTGCTTTTAATGTTAAACCACAATTCTCTCCAAGTCTTGCTCGTGGCTTGAACTATTACACCGGAACTGTTATTGAAACTTTTCTAAAGAGTGAAAAATTCAAACTTTCTCTTGTTGGAGGAGGCAGATATGACAAGATGATTGGTCAGTTTATGGGCATAGAAAAAACAATTCCTGCTGTTGGTGTAGGTTTTGGACTTGATACAATTTACGATGCCCTGCTTTTAGAAAAGAAGATAAAACTAAAAGAAACAGTAGTAGATATTTTCATTATTCCAATAGGAAATGTTTTCGAGAAAGCCCTCGAAATAGCTTCTAAATTACGAGAAGCGAAAATCAATACAGATATCGATTTAATGCAGCGAAGTATCTCAAAAAATCTTGAATATGCTAACAAACAAGGAATTCCTTATGTTATTTTCTTCGGAGAAAATGAAGCAAAGCAAAAAAAAGTCAAACTAAGGGATATGAAATCAGGAAAAGAAGAGATACTTTCTGAAAAGCAATTAATTGAAAAGTTAAAAAAAATTTCATAAGATTTTATTAAATTTATTTTGTTATTTACTTATTTACAAATTCAATAATATTTTTCATTTTTTTCTTTATCTATATTTTTTTCCTGTTCAACTATTTTTTGTATAAACTCTTTTTCGTCGATAGAATGACTTTTAAGATAAATGTAAATCTCATCAAAATGTCTTAATTGTTCCAGTGAAATTTTCTCTTGATGGTCTAGATGAAGTATTGGCATGAACGAATTTAGCTTTTCTTCCTTTGTTTTTGCAAGTTGCGAATATGTCATTTTTTCATTATTATTTAAGAAGAACATTTTTATTTTTTCATAAATCTCTTTTATTTTTTCTCTTATATTTACTCTTTTTTTTGGTAGATAACTATCAAATCTTGTTAGAGCATGCCTTAGTGCAACTTCCTTTTTTATCCTTCTATGCTCCGTAGTCATCGCCCTGTTAAGTGCAGCCATTAATTCATCTAAAGTTACTTTTTTCATTCTAGGTAAAGGAGATTTAGGCAATAACTCAGAAACATCATCAAGATTAAATGTGAATTCTTGTTTTGCTTTATTTTCAGAAGAAGGGAATAGAATCTCATCAAGACCTTTAATATACCTTGATAATAGCATTTCGCTTTTTATCCTTAGCAAGATTGCAGCAGCTAAAAGAATTTTAGAAGAAACATGGAAGCTTGCTTCTTCTAGCTCATGAACTCTTTCAAGATACTTTTGTGTTAGAAGAATTAAATCAATATCCCATGGATCAAGCTGCTCTGTTCTTATTAAATCGAGAATTATAGCTTGCCAACTTAGTTCACGAGAGATAAGAAGATTATAAACTTCTTTATTGCCTATTTTATCAGTATTGTTTTGTGAATTTGCCATGATTTCGCTACCATTTATATTCTCTAATTTCATTTTTATTTTATTAAAGGTATAATACTTTTAAAGTCTTGATGTCACTCTAAAATTACTACAACCGAAAGATTTAAATATTGATACTACTATATAATAACATCACCTCTTTTTGCCCGGAATGAAGCTATCAAGCAACTTTTTTTTCGCTTGATGGCTTCTTCAAGGGTTTTAATGTTTAGTAAAATTCATTAAAATCGCAGATTAGCTATATTCTCTTTAGATTATGGCCCTGCGTATTCATTTATGCTAATTATAGAACTTTATTCCTTGATAAATTCTGTATAATGGCATTTTCCACAGTACATCCTATCTTTCATCTTTGCTAAGAATATACCTGGCCCACATCTCGGACAAAACTTCCCAGATGCTTTGCCATTCTTGTACTTTTCCCATCTATTGCTTAATTTTTCTTTTGCCATTTGTATTTATTTTTTAATAATTTATCATCTATTTTTTCTCTTCAGTTTTTTTCTTATCTTTTTTGAACCTTTCAAATTTTTTAATTGATTCTGGATTTGAATAAACATAACATATTGCATTTATATATTGTGTACCAAATTGCTGATTTATCTTTTTAATTAATATTAAATTCTCATCTTTTTTTAATTTTTCAGCAAGCATTTTTTTCAATTCTATATTTGAGGGAGCAACGCTGTTTACTATTTCTACTATATATTCTTCTCTTTCAAGCAATGGTTTTTTTTCGCTTTTTATTATTTTTAATTCCATCTTAGAATTATTATTTTTTTTATCTTATTTTTATTGCATACATTCCTTTTTTGGTTATCTTCATATTTTTTGCTATTTCGCTTTCTTCAGGCTTGAAAATATAAACACGGCCTTTCCATGACTCTGTGAACTGGTTCCCCCCACATTCAGGGCATTGCTGTCCTTCCACAAATATTTTGCATTTTTTGCATACTTTTTTTATTGTCATTTTTCTTTTGCCTTCTTTTTCTCTTCCTTTGCTTTTTTATCTTCAGCTTTTGCTTCTTTTATAGCTTTTATTCTACCTTTTCTCTTTTCCTCTACAATCCATTCAATCTTACCAAGTCCTGGCTGCCTCATAGTTAGTCCTATTTTTGGCTGTTCCGATTTGTATGAAACTGCGATTATTCTCGCAAGACATAAATCCCCTTTTTTCAAGCTTCTCTTAGAATTTTTTCCTATCAGCGTATTACTTTTACTGAAACTGACAAAATCATCCATAGTTTGGCTTACATGAATCATCCCTTCTATTGCACCTATGTTTATAAATGCCCCAAAATTTGTAATTTCAGTCACTTCACCGAAAACAAGTTCTTGCAATTCAGGAATATAATTTAATATCTTATAAGAACATTTGTAATAAGCTGCACCGTCTCCTGGGATTATTATTCCTTCACCTACATCAACAATTTCAAGAACAGCTATTACAACACCAAGATTTTTATTTACAACCCCCTTATAGCTTATTTGCAACTGCTTTAGTATGGCCTCATCAACAGGTAAAGCAAATAATTCGGGAGATACGCGCACATAATCTTCTATCTCAGTTATATAGAACATAAATTTACGAAAATTTTTTGCCTTTTAAATCTTTCCTTGCTAATATTCGATAAAATGTTTTTTTTGCCTTATCTTTATTATTTTAATTCCTAATTTCTTTAGTTTTCTCGTAAGAAGTTTATCCATTGTAGCTACTTTTGCTCCTTCTTTCTTTGCAAGAAACTCAATAGCTTCATCTGCATTTCCTTCTGCTTCAAGTATTCTGATATGCCATTTATCCAAAAGTGTAAGTACAAGTTTTGCTGCCTCTCTGTCTTTCATATTTCCTTTTACAGAGATTTTTTCAAGTTCATATATTACTTGTGAAGGAACAGCTAGTTCATGTTTTAATTCTTCAAGTTGATGTGCTATTTTATACTTTAACAAATAAATTAAAAAATTAGTGTCTAATATTATCATTTCATCTTTATATTCTTGTTAAATTTTCTATAAAAATACTGATATTGTAAAGTATTTAAATAAATTTGTCTCATTAATATTATGCTAATACATGAAAAAGAGAATATTCTCTATATTCTTGAGAATACAAAAAAGGCAATAGAAGAAAAAAACGTTGTTCTACTTAAAGAATTAAGTAATAGGACTATTCATTCAGCTTCTATTTACCAAGATATAAATAGCATAATAATCGCTGTAATAATTTATGCATTCTATAAAATATTTGCAAGGCCAGATTATGACAAATATAAAGACTGGTCTTTTTTTATCTCTACGGTTAATGTTAATATAAACAAAGCAATAAATGATCTAAAAAAAGACAAAGTTTCAGCATTTCAGGATGACTTGATGGCTATAAGAAAAGTAGTCGAAAAGCTTTCCGGAAATTTCAAGAGGCATGTGGAAGAGGTTTTTCGCAGGGCTATGGTTTCAAAAGCTTCAAGAATATATGAACACGGTGTCTCAATGGAGCGAACTGCTGCTCTCTTAGGTATAACCTTATTTGAGCTTGCAGAATATTCCGGCAGAACAGGCATTGCAGATGTGGATCTAAGCATAACTTTAAACATAGAAAAAAGATTACAAAAAGCTATGGGGTTTTTCAAATGATACCAAAAGCATTAATCTTTGATTCATCTACAATAATTACTCTCGCACTGAATAATCTTCTTAGTGTTTTACAGCATCTAAAAGAATCATTTGGTGGAAAATTTCTTATTACTCCGCAAATAAAACATGAAATAGTGGACATCCCAATAAAACAAAAACGCTTTGAGTTAGAAGCTTTGCTTATTTCAAATCTATTGAAAAAAAATATCCTAGAAATTTCAGAACCAAATCAGTTAGAAAAAGAAACTGAAAATATGGTGGCTATAGGTAATTCTATTTTCTCTGCAGATACAGAAAAAATAAGAATCCTGCATGAAGGGGAAGCAAGCTGTTTTGCACTTGCTAAAATTTTAAGCAAGGACTATAAAGTATTTTTAGCAATAGACGAAAGAACTGCTAGAATACTTAGCGAAAAACCAGAAAATCTGCAAGACCTTTTAGAAAAAAAATTGCATACACAAATAAAGGTAGATAAAGCAAAATTATCATTTTTCAAGGGATTTGACATCTTGCGTTCTTCTGAGTTATTATTTATTGCATACAAAAAAGGATTTATTGAACTTCCAACAGATCCAGAGACAGCCATAGATGCATTATTCTTTGCGGCAAAATTCAAAGGATGTAGTATTTCGTATAACGAAATAAAAGATGCAAAATTATTAATTAAGAAATCTTTTTAAAATAGTTCTTCTTGAAACTTTTATTATGGGGCTATAGTACAATGGTAGTATAATCGGCTCCAGTTAATGAACTAAATTTTTAGCAGTTTGGGAGCAACCGATTGATGGGGGTTCAAATCCCTCTGGCCCCATATCATTCGTTAATCTAAATACAGTATGCATCATAAGCTTTTTAAGTTAATTTCTCCTAATAAAAATATGAAAAAAATAGAGGATGAGAAGTCTACCCTTAATTTGCTAATCGAAAACAATATTGCATTGCAGAAAGTTGTCACAAACTTAGCGGCCGATTTAAAAAAACTTTCTTCTGATATTTCTGAATTGCTTGAACTTTTTAAAGAAGCAACAAAAACAATTTCTGCAGAAAAGATAGAAGAAGCTGTGAAGAAAGAAGATTTAGAAGAGCTTAAAGGAAAAATTGATGAGCTTCTTGAACAGAATAAAGTTATAGCAAAAGGAATTCTTTTACTTGAATCCTCAATAAAGCCTAAGGAATACAGATATCCAGAATAATCTTTCTACAATGAAGACTAAAAAAAGAGTGGATGCAAAAACTCTGCAAAAACTCACCAAGCATCTGATTCTTGCAGCAAAAAAACTTACTCCTAAAGAAAAAAAACAAGCGCCAGAATTTCTAATAAAAAGAACTTTCCCTACTTATCCTATTATTCCAAAACCTCAGACACAAATAATAAAAGAAAAGCTAGTGCAAGAACAGCCATCGCAAGAGGAGATCTTCAATATTGGAAAAATTACAAAATTTACTATGGACAAAACAATTGACCTAATAGAATGCGCTGGTGCAGATTTACCAATAAAAATTAAAAAAGAATCTCATACTTTCGTGACAGATATTAAACTTACAGAAAAAGAGATTAATGATGTAATAGAAAAATTTTCAAAAGAAGCAAAAGTTCCTATATCACAAGTTTTCAGAGCAAATGCAAGAGGTTTTATTATAACAGCAATAGTTTCATCAACAGGTTCTCGATTCATTATGCAAAGAATCAGATCTTAATTATTTTGATATTCTTATTTTTTCAAGAATGGTTTTGTTGTTATAACAGGAAAAGATTCTTCTTTTTCAATTTGAGGTTTTCTTTTTGTTATTATCCTAAATCCATTAATCCTTTTTTCAACCTCTTTTATTTTTTTAACATCTAACTTCTTTGCTTTTTCTTCTATTTCTTTTCTTTTTTGAGCCATAAGTTTTTCTTTCTCTTTGACTTTTCTTTCAGATTCTTTTATTCTTTTTTTTAATTCTTCCTCTCTTTTCTTTATTTCTTTCTCCCTTTTTTTTAATTCTTTTTCTTTTCGTTTTGCTTCTTCTTTTATTTTCTCTTCATATTTTTTTATTAGTTCGGCTTTTTTTTCTTCCTCTTTTTTTCTTTCCATTTCTCTTTTTTTTAATTCCTCTTCTTTTTTCCTAATTTCTTCTATTGCTTTTCTTTCTTTCTCTTTTATTTTAGCTTCTTCTCTTCTAGCTTTTTCCCTCTCTTCTTCTTTAATCTTTTTTTCTAATTCTTTTCTTTTAAGCTCCTCTTTTGCTTTTTTCTTTTTTAGCTCGATTTCTCTCTCTTTTTTGCTAATTTTTTTAAATGAAGGAACACGAATCTTTAATTCCATTTCTTTTCTTTTAAAAACAAGTCTTTTGTCTTTTGTTATAACTCTAATTGCTAATATGATAAGCAGAGCTAGAGCAATCAACAATACTATTTTGCCATATTCTGTAGGCAGCATTGCAGGCTTTATTACAATTTTTTTCATTGTAACAATTGCTTTATTATCTTCTATTCTCTCTAACCTGATTAATATATCGCTTTTTCCATCTTTATCTATATCGAGCATTACAGCCTCTCCTTCGCTCAACTTTATATCATAAGGTGAGAATATCTTTATTAAAACAGTATTGTTTGCTATTTCAATTATTCTTAAGCTATGCTCTTCTTCATTAATAGTAAATAATATCTCTTCATTTTCAGTTAAAGTTAAATCTATTTCTTCTCCTATTGTCCAAGAAACATACTCATTAAGTTTGCACAGTTCACTTGTTTTTGGCTTTTTAAATTGAGTATCGCAACTATTTGCATCATAGCAATTTCTTTGCTTAATTAATTTTCCATCAATGAGGCTGCATTCCTTCCACTCTTCACATATCCAATTTTCTTGGCATTCTGGAATAGAGCAGATTCCAGTAGCAGCATTACATACTTTTCCGAATTCACACTCAATAGAAGAAGACCATTCCAAACACTTATCTAAGTCATAATTTCCACACTCTCTATAAGAACTCTTATTTAGGCATTCTCTTTTTCCTAAAGGGCTACATTCATCATCGCAATATAAGATACATTCACCATCTTTACAAATTTTTCCAGCTTCACAAAATATTTCTTTAGACCATTCTAAACAACGATCTAAGTCATAATTTCCACATTCTCTATAACTTTTATCAGTTAAACATTCTTTAGCTCCGGAAGAACAGGCATCAGAGCATTTTTTAATAATCTCTTTATAACATCCTGAAATGTTAAATTTACATGCTTCTTCTCCATATCCATATCCATATTCCGGTCCATAACAAGCAAGTGTCCCTGTCCATTGCTTTCCTAGTAATGATGTGCAGGTTTGCCCACCTAAATCACTTCCGTCACATTCCTCTCCTTCTTCTTTAATATCATTACCACAAACTGCATTTGCAATATTGCTTTCTAAATTAAGAATATGTGTAACAAAAGTAGTGACTTCAATTCTGAATATCAGAAGAAGCATTAAAATAATACCCACTAGAATTATTAAATTAAACTTACCTCTTTTGTTTGTTTTTTGATTATTCATCTAATCTCTTTTTTATTTTTATATATAAAAAATAATTTAAATATCTTTTTATTTAAGTTTTAATTTGCTCAATTTTAGGAACAGGTATTATTAATTTCATTTTTTTTGTTTCAATAATAAGTCTTTTGTCTTTTGTTATAACTCTAATTGCTAATATGATAAGCAGAGCTAGAGCAATCAACAATACTATTTTGCCATATTCTGTAGGCAGCATTGCAGGCTTTATTACAATTTTTTTCATTGTAACAATTGCTTTATTATCTTCTATTCTCTCTAACCTGATTAATATATCGCTTTTTCCATCTTTATCTATATCGAGCATTACAGCCTCTTGTTCAGACATTCTCAATTCGAAAGGAGATAGAGAAGCTATTTCAAGATAAATGATATCTTTAACATCAAGAACATCAAGCTCATGTCTTTCTCCATTAATACTGAAATATATCTTATCTCCTTTTTCCAGCATAAATTCAATTTCACTTCCATTATTCCATTCTTTATAATTATCTAAATTACATATAGGACAAGAGCTTCCTCCGCAATCAATATAAATCTCATCATAATTTTTAACTCCATCTTTACAATAGAAACATTCTCTTTCTTTCTCTATTTTCCCTAAATCGATATTTAAACGATTTTCTTCTATCTTTTTTATTCTGGAAACAAGGCTTCCTGTAATTACATCATATATATTAGTATAGTTCTCCAAACAGAATTCTTCCATTTCAACTTTTACTGGAATTGCTTGAACACAACTTTTTGTTTCAATTATTGCAGGCTTACATTTATTTATATCTATACAGATTCTTTCCTGTATTCCAGATGCTAATTCTTCTTTTAGTACATCTTCTAATGTATATGTAATTGTACAATTTGTCCATTCGCTACAATTGAAATCAGGAACACAAATTTCTGCGCTAGGTCTGTAGATCTCTAAATTTTTGCAGATTCCATGCCAGCAGTATTTTCCTGCAGGACAATCAGAATCATTAACGCACTCAGCTTCTTCAGCCACACATTTATTATCCTTGCATTCAAATCCTATCGGACAATCTTTATCGTCAATGCATTCTGGAAGCTCACACTTCTCTGTTGTTGAATTGCAATTTTCTCCAATAGGGCAGCCACATATTAAGCATTTATCAACTAAAGTTCCTGCTAGACAATATTTAGGTTTTGTTGTCGCACAACTTCCAGGAGGTGTATAATCAGAGCAGCAATCTTCTATCGTCAAAGGCTTGCTGTAATTAGTACCACAGCCATTTGCATCATAACAATATCTTTGCCTTGCAATTTTTCCTTCAACAAGCTTACAATTTCCCCAATCCTCGCATATCCAGTTTTCTTGACAAGCTACACATGATTCTGTTGTTGCATTACATTTTTCATTTTCAGCACAGTATACAGTAGAAGACCATTCTAAACAACTATCTAAGTCATAATTTCCACACTCTCTATAACTTTTATCAGTTAAACATTCTCTTTTTCCCAAAGGACTACATTCATCAGTGCAAGGAGTTGGGCAAGGTCTACTTTCAGAATTATCTCCATAACAATCAGAAGGATTAGGACATTCGCAAGAGCAAGTTCTTGTTTGCATTCCTCCAGAACAAGGATCAGGTTGCCATGCAGTGCATTGCCATGGCTTTGAGCACCTTGGAGGAGGACATATTCCACAATCGCTCGGACATGATGAACATGTCTCTCCATTGTTGCATATTCCATCTCCACAATAAGCTCCTTCTCCTATGCTGTAATTAGTGAAGCTTGAAACATTGAAAACAGCTGTTCCTCCAGCATAACTGAAAAGATAGCATGATGGTTGAGTTGTCTGATTGCACTCAATACCATTTCTCAGTACAATCGGATTGCTGAATGAAGGCACATTGTATAAAGTCAGATTTGCAGAGACATTGTAGTCAGGATAATTGTCTGAATCAACTTCAATCAGATTGCTTGAAATGTTCATTATATCTCTCAAAGAAGTATTCTTGCTTTCTACATAAAAGAATTTGATTTTTCCACTATCTGCAAAAATTTCTGTATTATTAAGTTTAAGAAGTCCATTCAATCCACGCCCTTCAGATCCATCTCCTCCAGCAAGATTTATAGTTATGTTTGTTAAATTCAATGCAGAATTTATTATATTTACATTTCCACCATTTCCTCCATAAATAT